>JBBQRQ010000081.1:0-23065 GCA_038214755.1 Verrucomicrobiota bacterium | reverse complement strand
GCCCTCACTGCGGTCATGCGCAAACTCCTCCTCCAAATGAATCGCCTCCTCAAAGAACACGCCCTCCATTGCCAAAAAACCAAAATCCAACCCGCTTAATTTCCTTTGCTTTTGAACACCGTTGCTCCTCGGGGGAGAGGGCCGGGGTGAGGGGCGAGCAATGTTTTCCACTGAATAGTTCCGGCCTAACCAGGGGCGGCACAGTTGCGCGCCAAATTCAGGGAGAACCCCATTTTAGCATTCCGGCTCGGTGTTATTTTGCGGCCATGGAACTGCGGGAGGAAAAACCAAGTGTCCGCCAATGCCCGGGAAATTTTCAAACTGCCGCCGCCTTCATTCCACCTTCGCCGACCCTGGAAAAACTTCAGAAGGCCGCGAAAGGTTGCACCGCTTGTCCGCTCTGGAAATCGGGAACGCAGACTGTTTTTGGCGAAGGATCAAAGCACGCGAAAGTTGTTTTTGTCGGCGAACAACCGGGCAACGACGAAGATCTCGCGGGAAAACCGTTCGTCGGTCCAGCGGGAAAACTTTTGGACAAGGCGCTGGGGGAAGCGGGCATCAATCGCGACGAAGTTTACGTGACGAACGCGGTCAAACATTTCAAATGGGAACCGAAAGGAAAACGGCGCATTCACAAGAAACCAAACGCGCGCGAGATCGCGGCGTGCCGTCCGTGGCTGGATGCAGAACTGGATTTGTTGAAACCGAAAGTGGTGGTTTGCCTCGGTGCAACTGCGGCGCAGGCGTTGTTGGGAAAAAATTTTCGCGTGAGCCAGCAACGTGGAGAATTTCTTAATTCGCCGCTCGCTCAACACGTGACTGCCACTGTGCACCCTTCATCCATCTTACGCGCGCCCGATGACAAATCGCGGCGTCTCGAAATGAAACGCTTTATCGCCGACCTGAAAAAAGTCGCGAAGGTGATTGGGGACCGACCAAAACAACCGAAATGGGTTCGGGTTGAATCCACCGCGGTTAAGAGAGTTCGTTATCATCCGGGAAGAGAATTCTTGGATATCGACTTTGCCCGGGAGATTTACCGATACGCGAAAGTTGAATCCGCCGAATACAAGGAATTGTTAGCCGCTGATTCTGTTGGGGAATATATCAACAAAGTCTTCAAACCGAAGCATCCCGATTTCCAGATAGTTGAAGATTAATGAAAATCGTAAGAGGAACTTCCCGCTAAATGTTCGTGAGATAACCGTTCGATGTGTCGCGCCTGAATCAAAATCACGTTCTCGGAATTCTGTAGTCGCCCCTCGATCAAGAGAAAAGACTCCTGCGTAATCACCAGTCGTAGCTTTTCAAAAAGTTTTGGAGCAACAATCGCGTTGCTCATGCCGGTTTCGTCTTCGAGCGTGATGAAAACAAAACCCTTGGCCGTGCCGGGTCGCTGCCGGCAAATCACATTTCCGGCGATGCGAACGGTTTGGCCCGGTGTCGCTTTGGGCAGATCGCAGGCGCGCCAGATGTTTTGTGATTCCAAATTTTTGCGGAGCAAAGCCATGGGATGCGCGCCGGTAGTTAAATTTGTTCCATTGTAATCCGCGCGAAGTCGCTCGGCCGGATTCATCGGGAGCAGCGGACAGTTTTCGTCTGACTCGGTAGGGACACGTTCCACCGTGTCCCATTTTTCGTTTTGATCAGAAACGCGGTGGAACGCGTCTCTGCCACGCCACGAAAACAAATCATCCTGCGGAATTTCGCGTTCTACTTCCCACAGCGCCTCGCGACGATGCGCGCCCAGACCATTCAACGCGCCGATTTCCGCGAGGGTTCGTAATTCCTCTTTGTTGAATTGATTTCGCAATTTGAAATCTCGAATCGAATCAAAATTTTGTTTGGCCCGCTCCTCCAACATTTGATTGGCGCGATCCTGCCGAAGTCCTTGCACCACGCAAAAGCCGAGGCGAATGGAATCGTCTTTTGCAATTGTGCAGAGCCATTCAGATTCGCCGGCGCAGACGGGACGAAATTTTAACCCATGACGCTTGCCATCTTTGACAATCGTTGCTGACGAATAAAATCCCATCGGCTGATTGTTCAGCAGACTGGCGTAAAATTCCGGTGCGCGGTGCGCTTTCAAATAGGCCGTCGCGTAGGCCAGATGCGCGAAGCTGATGGCGTGCGATTCGGGAAAACCGTAGAGCGCAAACGAACTGATCGCGCCCACAATTTGCTCGATGATTTCTTCGGAATGACCTTTGCGCTGCATGGCCGCGCGAAGTTTTTTTTCCACGCGTTGCATTTTTTCGTGCGAACGATGAAAGCTCAACGCGCGTCGTAATTCTTCCGCTTCCGAGCCGGTGAAATCGGTCAGCACCATGGCGATTTCCAGCATTTGTTCCTGGAAGAGCGGCACGCCCAACGTCCGCTCCAAAACCGGCTTAAGAATCGGCTCTAAATTTTTATCGTAATAAGTGATCGGCTCTTTTCCCGCGCGGCGCGCCAGATACGGATGCATCAAGTTTCCCTGGATCGGTCCGGGGCGAATGATCGCGACTTCAATACACAGATCATAAAAAGTTTTCGGTTTCATCCGCGGCAACGTCGCCATTTGCGCGCGGCTTTCGATTTGAAAAACGCCAATGGTGTCCGCGGCGCGAATCATCTCAAAAGTTTTCGGATCGTCCGGCGGAAGATTAGCCAGATCGAGCGGTCGTCCCAACTCTCGCGTGAGTTCAACGCTGTCTTGAATGACGGACATCATGCCGAGTCCGAGAAAATCCACTTTGATAATGCCGAGTTCTTCGCAGTCATCTTTATCCCATTGCGCGACGACGCGGCCAGGCATCGAAGCATTCTCAAGTGGAACAATTGAGCTGAGTTGGTCCTGGCAAATAATCATTCCGCCGGAGTGCTGGCCGAGATGTCGCGGCAAATATTCTCCGGCAATTTGTTGGTAGAGAGTGGCGAAGGCGAGAGCGCGTGGATGTTGTGAAGGCAAACCAGCCTTTTCCATTTGCGCGACGAAATCCAGCGTGTGCGGAAAATCTCCATTGGCAAAAAGATTTGAGAAACGGTCGAGCACGTCGGTGGAAATATTTAGAGCTTTGCCAATTTCACGAGCGGCGCTGCGTCCGCGATAACAAATGACATTGGCGGTCATGGCCGCACCACAAATAGTGGGGCAGGCTGCTAGCCAGCCTGCGGTGTTGTTTTTATCACTGGCAGGCTGGCAGCCTGCCCCACTATTTTTGCCGTAACGTTTGTAAACTTCCTGAATGACGCGCTCGCGCCGGTCGCCGCTCGGCAAATCGATGTCGATGTCCGGCCAATTATTTTTTCTTCCTTCGCTGAGAAACCGTTCGAACAGTGTGTGAAACTTCAGCGGATCAACGTTCGTGATGCCGAGGCAAAAACAGACTGAGCTATTCGCCGCGCTGCCGCGACCTTGCGCCATGATGTTTTCCTGCGCGCAAAACTCGACCATGTCCCAGACGATTAAAAAATATCCGGCAACGCCCAGTTTTTGAATGAGCGCGAGTTCGTGGTTCACCTGCTGAAAAACTTTCGCGGGGATTTCGCCGGCATATCGCTTTCTCGCCCCCGCCAAAGTTCGTTCGCGTAAAAAGGAATTCGCATCGTGTCCGGGCGGGACGGAGTATTTCGGAAATTCATAGCCAAGATTATCGAGAGAGAATTGAAGACGCTCGGCGAGGGGCGAAGTATTTTCAATCGCTTCCGGCAAATCGCGGAACAGTTCGCGCATCTGCTTTTCGTTTTTTAAAAAGCGCTCGCTGTTTTGCGCGAGTAATCTGCCAGCGGCATCGAGGTGGGTGTGATTTCGAGCGCAGGTGAAAACGTCGAGCGCCTGTCTTCCAGCGGGGGTGGCATGAAGAACGCCGTTCGTTGCCAGCAACGGAAGACGAAATTGCGCCGCAAGTTCCACGAGAGATTTATTGATGCGTTCCTCGCCGCGAATGTGGTGTCGTTGGATTTCGACAAAAACGTTTTTGTTCCCGAACGTTTGAACGAGGCGCTCCAAAATTGTAGGAATCGACGTGAGGAGATTCTGATTATTTTTGAAATGAGACTCGTCACCTCGTCTCCTACAAATCGCTTTCACGAGCGGCCCTTCTTCATCACCCGTTAGCGCGACTAACCCTTGAACAAACTCCGGCAATTCATCCCAGCCCACTTTGCTTTTTCCTTTTTCGCTCCGCAGGTGAGCGTGGGTGAGAAGCCGGCAAAGATTCTGATAGCCCGCGCGGTTTTCAACCAGCACCGGCAAAACGGAATCGTCTTCCATCGTCAACTCCGCGCCGACAATGGGGCGCAAACCAATTTCCTTCGCCTTGTTGAAAAATCTTGGCGCGCCGTAAACACCATTGCGGTCGCAAATGGCCATCGCTGGCAAATTTAATTGCGCGGCGACTTCAGCGAGTTGTTCGGGATGAGACGAGCCGCGCAGAAAACTAAACGCGCTTCGGGCATGGAGTTCGACGTAGCTCATAGGAAAAAAATTCCAAACACCAACATCCAAACACCAGAGAAGCTCCAAATTTCAAACTTCAAAACACCGCGTGACCTCACATTTGAAGTTTGGTTATTGGAATTTCTCTGGAGCTTGGAGCTTGGATGTTGGTGTTTAATCATAGGCTCCTTCCACAAACCATTCTCCGTTTTGCGTAAAGACGCGAAACAGATCGCCGTTGCTCGTTTCAATGTCCCACTCGTCACGATTCCAAAGTTTATTTTGCTCCCACCAATTTCCAGAGCAACGGAACGGCCCGCGTGCTTTGGCAATGGGCCCGGAAAAAATTTCGCTGCGCAAAAGCGCCGGCTGATTTTCACGCAACTCCACCACGGCTGGCAACGAAGGACGGAATCTTCGCAATGACAAGCCCGCTGAATTTTCCGCGTTCAAATTACCTATTGTAAATTTCCCCTCGGACTCAAAATTGACCGGCTCCATGCGAAAGGCGTCCGGCCGAAAAGTATCTTCCAACACGGGCGTGCCGACGCGCTCCGAGCCGAGCAGCGAGGCGAGTTGCGCGAGTGTTTCGTAAAATTGATTCGGATCGCGCAACGCGGTTTCAAACAAACCGAATTGAAAATGTTCGGGCTTCGCTGGCCGGGCGGCGAGATGCAGCGCCACAATCGACGAATCGGTTTGGACCGTTTCAAGATGCGTTTGCAACATGCGGAAGAGCGTCTCGATATTGCGCGTCGGAGACGGAACGCGAAAACTGCGTTCCAGATTTTCGCCGGAACTGAGCGTCAGCCGCAGTTGGATTTCCTGCGCGACGAAATAAAAAAATTCAAGGCGCCGCGACAGTTGTTCGATGAAACGCCGCAAAATAAAAAGGAGCGGCTGGAGCGTTTCGATTTCATTTTCAAACTCGATGGATTCTTCAAAAATTTCCCTGGGACGAACCAGATTGAGCGGACGAATGGTGGTGGCCATGGCGCGATCAAATAAATCAAGCGATTCCGCGCCGAGACGTTCCACCAGTTTTTCTTTTTGCAACGCGGTGAATTCGCCCAGAGTGCGAATGCCCCAGCGGCGAAGGATGTCGAGAATTTCGGACGGTGGCTCAATGCTTTCAATTGGCAGCGACGAAATAAATTCGCTGGAATTTTCGACCAGGAAAAATGGCTGCGCCACTTTAGCGGCGTGCAACGCGAGGTCAGGATTTTCCGCGAGGCCGACTTGTGCGCGCAAATTGAGGGCGGCGAGTTGCGTGATAATTTTTTCAGCCCAAAGTGCTGCCGACATTCTGTCGGCAGAAAGAACGACGCATTCAACTGCATCGCGAAGACGATCGTGCGTCCCATTCCGCCGACAGAATGTCGGCAGCACGATAGCCAATCCTTTTAAGTCCAGCGTGCAAATCCCGGGCGCGGTGGCTTCGATGTTTGGGGAAAATGAATAAGCGCATTCCAGCAAAACTTCCGTGGCGGAAATTTCCTGCGCGACGGAACGCGGGCGAATAAAAACGTTCGAACATCGCGCCAACGCTTGCGTGGAAGTCTGTCCTTCGCCAACGCCGGCTTCTCGTGCCATGCAAGTTACCTGACAAATTAATTTCGTTTCTTCGTTGAGCAGAGCGACGGGTCGCAAAAGCCATTCCGGTTCGTGCCGCAGCGCCGCTTGCAGAAAAAAATTTGGAATATAAACGACAGCAAACATCAGCCCGCCTCCGCTTTTTCTTCAAGAACATCGCCGAGGTGCAAGCGATATTGCGCCAGCTCAATTCTTAATTTATCGAGGAGTTCATCTTGCCTCGTGTCCGAATCTTCCAAAGTAAAACGACTGTGCAAATTAAGACGCACCTGCGCGCAACCCACCATCGCCTGCGGTGTGACCGCGACAAAAATGGTGGAACTCGATTCAGCAATTCGCTGCAGTCGATACCACGTGGATGACGGGATTTTACGAAGTTGCTTCAGGGGATTCAGCGCCAGATCGAGCAAAACCAAGGGCAAGTTTCGGTCGCGCAAAATCAAATCCACGGCTTTCATCGCTTGCTCGGCATTTTTGCAACGCACCCAGAGCAAGCGTGACAACGTTTCTTTTTCAAATGCGCCCGGATCGAACGAATCCTGCCCGTCGATCAGCGTGATGATTTGATTTTCCGACGCGCCTTTTTTTAGTAAGGCCGAAATAAACAGCGCGCTCCCTGAATTTTTTCTGCCATTGACCACCTCGATGATTCCGCTTTTGGGCAGACCACCTTGCAGCAACTCGTCGATTTGCGCGATGCCCGTCGGCCAAACTGCGTGGAGTCTTGCCGCAGCGTCCGCCGAGAAGCGCGCGCCGGGGAATCGCTCAGACAAAAGCTGGCGCAATTCGATAATTTTTGGGTTCAACGACATGGCTCACCTGACGATATTTCTACACCGATCCATTATATAAATTGGCCCCCGCACAGAAAACTGATTAAGCGCAACTGTGCGGCTCCGTCCTGGACAAAAACCGTCTAAGTCTCGTTTATTAAATCGAATTCCTATCCCAGCAATGTTCCCGCTCCGGGCGACGCCTCTAATTCTGTCAGGCGCATTCTCTCATTAACACCGCGGGTCTAGCGCCAAGGCCGCAGTGTTTAATGAGAACCGTAAAATCAGTTGCGTCAACCCTGTTGATTTCGCTGGTGATTTCTCTAATTTTTCGCGCGCAAAACTCAGGCTTGAAGGGCCGGAAATTTACTCCATAGATGTGTCGTAGAGTTGCCATCCATGATCCCGGAAATTCCCATCGAACGATTCGCCATTTTTGCCAATGGCCTCGATCATCCCGAATGCCTCGCCTTTGATCGACATGGCGATCTTTGGGCGGGCGGCGAAGCGGGACAAATTTATCGCATCCCGCCACATGGAAAAGTTCAACTCGTCACCACGCTCGGCGGTTTCTGCGCCGGCCTCGCCTTTTCGCCGAACGACGAATTGTTTGTCGGCAATCCCGCGCTCGGAATTGTCCGCGTCCAACCGAGTGGAGAATTTGAAATCTTCGCAACCCACATTGGCGAACAGAAAATCATTTGCCCGAACTATGGCGTGTTTGATTCCGCTGGGAATTATTACATCACCGATTCCGGCAACTGGAAAAAGAACAACGGCTTTCTGCTCCGTTTCACACCCGATGGTAAAGGCGAAATTCTCGTTGGCCCACTGGGTTACGCCAATGGACTTGCGTTGAGCGCGAATGAAAAAAACTTGTTCATGGTGGAGAGCAACACTGATTCCGTTTTCCGCTTTGAAATTCGCAGTGATGGTTCCGTCAGCCATCCTGAAATTTACGCTACCGAATGCGGACGCTTTCCCGATGGCCTCACGATGGACGCTGAAGGAAACCTTTATGTCTGTTGTTATGCCTCCGACGAAATCTGGCGCATCACCCCCTCGCGCGAAAAAACTTTGTTCGCCTGGGATCGCAACGCCATTCTCCTCGGCAGCCCGACCAATATGGCTTTTGGCGGAAAAGATTTTGACGAACTTTTTTTTGCGAACCTGGCGCGAACCACGATCACTCGCGCCCGCGTCGGAATCAAAGGCCAGCCCCTCGCCAATCAGCAATCAAAAAAAATATTAAAGCCCCGCCCAACACCACTTTGAAATTATCATGAGAAAAAGAATCGCGATCAGTTTGCTTCTGTTCCTTTGGCAAACCGGACGCATTTTCGCGGAAGCAATTCCGGCCGAATCTGAAATCCAAAAAATTCTCCAGAACGCCGTGGAGAAGCAGAAACTCGCGCCGGGCATTGTGGTCGGAGTCATTGACGAAAGCGGCCGCAAAGTTATCAGCTACGGAAAACCCGAGCACGATTCCACCCGCGACGTGAATGGCGAGACCGTGTTTGAAATCGGTTCGGTGACGAAAACCTTCACCGCCTGCTTGCTCGAAAAAATGGTTGGGCGCGGCGAGTTAAGTCTCGATGATCCAGCGCAAAAGTTTCTGCCGAAATCCGTCACTCTCTCTTCGCGAAACGGAAAACAAATCACGTTGCGCGATCTCGCGACCCACACTTCCGGATTACCGCGAATGCCGGATAATTTTGCGCCGAGCGACAGGACGAATCCTTACGCCGATTACTCGGTTCAACAGATGTATGATTTTATTTCCGAGCATAAGTTGCGGCGCGAGATCGGCTCCAAATATGAATATTCCAATCTCGGCGTTGGTTTGCTCGGTCACATTCTCTCTTTGAAAGCAGGCACCAACTACGAGGCGCTTGTCGTTAAAGAAATTTGCGATCCGCTCAAAATGAACAGCACGCGGATTATTCTCACGTCCGGAATGAAAAAACGTCTCGCCGTCGGCCACGACAAAAAGGGAAATTCGGTGCATAACTGGGACCTGCCAACCTTCGCTGGCGCCGGCGCGTTACGTTCCACCGCCAACGATATGCTGAAATATCTCGCCGCCAATTTGGGGCTGAACGATTCACCGCTTTCAAAAACGATGGCGAAAACCCACATTGCGCAACGGCCTGCTGGAAATCCAAAAATGGAGATTGGCCTGGGCTGGCACGTGCATAAAATTTTCGGCTCGGAATTTCTGTTTCACAATGGCGCGACCGGGGGCTATCACTCGTTTGTCGGACTCGATAAAGAAAAACATCGTGGCGTAGTCGTCTTGGCAAATTCGGCGAACGACATCGATTTCATTGGCCGGCATTTACTCAATTCCAATTTCAAATTGCCTGGGCCCAAAAACGACGCGTCCCACGCTCTGGCCAAAATTAATTTTGATATTTACGACAAATACGTCGGCAAATATGAATTGGCGCCGGAGATTTTTTTCACCATCGCCCGCGACGAAAAGCGCCTGTTCGCCCAATTGACGGGACAACAAAGCTTGGAAGTTTTTCCCGAGTCAGAAACGGAATTTTTTTACAAGGTAGTCGATGCGCAACTGACATTTCTCACCAACAAAACCGAAACGCGTGCGCTTGTCCTGCATCAAAATGGAGTGGATCAGGAAGCCAAAAAAATTCGCTAGGAAGGATTTGATAAGTTGTAGCCGCCGACGTGAGGAGGCGGATCTTTTGTCTATTCAGGAAAATCTCACCGGTGGCGCGCACGGCGGTGCCCAAAACGGAAAGAAAACCAGTTGCGGCGTTATCCGTGGAAGTTAAACTAAAGCCATGAAATCCATCACCTTGCTCGACTTAAAACAACATACAGAATTTATTATTCGAAGCGTGGCGCAAGGTGAAGCGGTTGTGATCAAATATCGCGGCAAACCCGCGGTGCGACTTGAGCCGATTTCTCAAACGCAGAACAAAAAAACTTCCGCAGATCCATTTTATTCTTTGACCGACCTCGCGGCCAAGGGTGGAAATTCTTTGACGAACGAAGAGATGGACAAGCTCGTCTATGGCGCGTGAGACTTTTGTTGATACCAGCGGCTTCTATGCATTGCTGGTCACCACCGATTATGTTCTCGATGAAACGGCAACGTTGATTAAAGCGAAAGGACACGGACATTTGTTAAAAGTTTTTTTCGATAAATTGAACGTATCCGAGGCAATTCAAATTGAATGGACTGATAAAAACCGTTTTGCAAAAACGACAGAATTCTTTTTCCGCCATGCTGGCCACCCCTATTCATTCACTGATTGTGTGAGTTTTGTTGTGATGCGTGAACTTGGCTTAAGTGAGGCTTTGTCAAAAGATAAACATTTCAAAGAAGCGGGTTTCAAAGCACTCCTTTTGGACTGAGAATGCCACGACTGAAAAATAAAATCGGCATCGTCACCGGAGCCGCGCATGGCATTGGACAAAGCATCGCAAAAATTTTTGCCGAAGAAGGCGCGAGCGTTTTCATCGCCGACCTCGACGAAACCGCCGGAGAAAACACTGCGTTGGCCATTCGCAAAAAAGGTGGCGACGCGACTTTTGTTCGTTGCGATGTTTCATCCGCCGAAGAAGTTGCTGCCGCCGTCAAACGCGCTTCAGAGAAAAACGGGCGCATCGACATTTTGTGCAATAACGCCGCTTACATCGCCAAATGGAATAATTCCAGCGACGCGCCCGATGAGGAATGGGAAAAATGTTTTCGCGTGTCGTTGATGGGAACGCAATTTTTCACTCGCGAAGTTTTGAAATTCATGGCTCCGCAAAAAAGTGGAAGCATCATTAATATCAGTTCCGTTCAAGGATTAGTTGGCGGTCGCAACTCCGCTGCTTACACCACCGTCAAACATGGTTTGATAGGATTCACTCGCAGCGTCGCTTACGATTACGGTGCGCAAAATATTCGCGCCAACGCCATTTGTCCCGGCGCAATCCGCACGCGCATCTCGCCTGAACCCGGCTCGGAACTTCACACGCGACAAATCAGCAAAACTTTTTTGGGCCGCGTTGGTGAACCGCGTGAGGTTGCGAGCGCCGCACTTTTTCTCGCCTCTGATGAATCCTCCTACATCACCGGCGCCGTTCTCGCGGTCGATGGCGGCTGGACAGCGATGTGATTATGCAAGAACCCGATTTGGCAAAAACCGATCCGACAAAACTGGAGATTTGGCGCGAGTCCCTGGCCCACTTGCGCCATCTCAGCGATGAGGTGGCAAAGCGTTTTCAATTTTATCTCTGGTTGAATCTGGTTCTCTTTTTGTCGGCAATTGGTTCATCGCGTTACACGAAAGTTTTTTCGTTGATTTTTCTTTTGGCGGCGCTGTCCGTTGCCGTCGTGGCGCGTCACATCCTAAAACGAAATCGAATTTATTATCTACAAATGCTCGCCAAAAAGTCGTTGATCGAAGATGAGCTTGGGTTTTACGCCACGAAATTTTCCGGCACAGAAATCGATTTTGCCTTCCCGTGGCGGCTCGCGCCCGAAGTCGTCGCTGAAATCAAAAAAGATTTGGAGGCCTGGGTGCAAAAATCCGTTCGCGCCGATGGAACGATTGCGCTCTGGCAGTTTGTCATTTACGAAATGTTCATCGGCCTCGACATTGTCGCGCTGACCCTGCTGCTTTACCCCGTTTTCAAATCCTTATGAATCCAAAACGCCGCCAGATTCGTTTGACCTTTGTTGCCAGCGGAGAATCCGTTCTCGCCGAGATGCTCGACGACGAAGCGCCCGCCGTTTGCGAACATGTTTGGAAAATTCTCCCCATCGAAACCAGAGTCATTCACGGCATGTATTCCGGCTTTGAAGTTTTTGCGATGCTGGAAAATCCGCAGCCGCTCCGGGAAGAAAATCGCGTGCAACTGCCACTGCCCGGCGAACTGCTTTATTTCTACGACCCGGGCACCGGCGCGGCCGGCGCGAAAAAACCAGTCGCGGAACTTGTTTTGGTTTACGGACGCGGCGTGACGTTGCGCGCGCACGAAGGCGTGCCGACCCACTGCAGTTTGTTCGCGCGCATCCCCGGCGATTGGAAATACGACTGGAACAAGTTCGCTTTGGAATGTCGCAAAGCGCGCTGGGAAGGCCCGCAAGTTTTGCGCATTGAACGGGTGGAAAACTAGATGAAGCAAATATGTTCCTTCACAGTTTCTTTGGCAGCATTCGTCGGAGTTATTCTGTCCGTTGGTTGCTTCTGCACCGACGTTTCTAAACAACAAAAGTTGGCTGACTGCACCACAAACGAGTTGCGATTTCAGATGACGTGTTCGAATTGGCCGCCATATCAAATTGTTCTCGGAATGCCATCGACCGACAAACTTCCAGAGTTTCGTGGGGAAATAATCGTGCGGCAAAGCACGAATGCTGTTGCACGTATTCCGATTGATTCGCGTGATGTTACACCATGCAATTGGCTGACTCACGAAGGATTGACCGGCTACATCTTGACGTGGAACCGCACCAACCGAAATGAAAGATTAAGTGAGTTGCTCGTCCGAGGTCAGACTTATAATGTGCAGATCACGTTTGCTGAGATGCCGCCAGCAGAAAGTTCGCTGTGGTTATCCTCGATTGGAAAAGCCGAGAATCGTTGAGGTCATTCAAAAATTCTCGGTGTCCCTCGCGCCGCGTGCCAGACCCTCAAAATTTCGATCATCTTCTGTTCTTCCCGCACTCGATAAACAATTCGATACGGTCGATAAATAATTTCGCGAATGGTTTCGATTTTAAACTCTGGCACGACGCGGCCCAGAAACGGAAAGTTGTTTAACTTTTCGGCTTTCTCGATGATGGCGTAACCGGTTTGTTCGGCGGCAGAGGGGTTGTCTCGGCTAATGAATTCAACGAGTTCGCCGAGATCGACAATGGCGGGCTTCGTGAAATCTATTTTGAAGCCCATTTGGGAATCATCTTTTTCACTTCTTCCAAAGGCACCACGTCACCTCGATCAGCGGCTTCGATTCCTTCCTGAACGGCAGCCCGAAAGGTCAGTTCTTCGAGGAGAAAATTGGCAAAGACATTCTGATCCTGGGTCGGAAGTTTTGCGGCTTGTTCAAATGCTTTTTCGAGTGCTTTCGTCATGACGGTCAACTGTGCGCCAACTTTCCTTCAATCGAAGTGGAGCAAATTATTCGCAGAGAGATTGATGTCAACCGCGAAGCGCCTCACACCCGAATTCTTCGCGGGAATTGCTGGTTGGCTTCGTAGTAAGTTTTTTTCAACGCGATCAACGGATCGTCGGCCGCAGGTTGGGTGGTTCCATTTTCATCGACGGCGCGCGAAACCAGAGCGTGCTCGCCTGTGGCCGGATTTTTCCAATCGTAACTCCAGAACGTCCAACCAAATTTCGCCTGATGCTTTCGATCCAGTTTTGTGGCGAGCCACGCGCCGTCGTCGATTTTCAATTCCACTTTGCGTAGCGGCGTTCCATCCGTCCACGCCGCTCCGCTGATGCGCAACGACCCGTCCGTTTTTCGCACGACGCGCGCGACGAGGGATTTGACATTCAGTCGCGTCACACTCGTTTCGCGCCAGACGGTGCAATCGGGTCTGGCTTCACCGCGAATCGTCACGTAATCGCGCGCCATGAATCGCCCCATGAAACGACGGTCGTGCAGTTCGATTCGTTTCAACCATTTGACCCAGGCCACGCCGTACCATCCCGGCACAATCAGCCGCAACGGAAAGCCGTGCCCGGGAGCCAGCGGCTGCCCGTTCATTTCGTAAGCCAAAAGAATTTTGTCCTGCAACGCATCGGGCACGGAGAGGCTGCGCGCAAAATTTTGCAGGTAATCCTGCTCTTTGATTTTCTCGGTCTTCTCGTCCCCGCCGAAGAACACGACCTCCATCGCTTCTTTGCGCAGACCGCATTCACGCAAGAGCGGCCCGAGCGGTGTGCCGGTCCAGCGCGCATTGCCGACCGCTCCCATGAAAGTGGGCGATGAACCGTTGCCGGAACATTCCAGCGTTGCGATGATTTCTTTTCGGCGTCGCGATTTAATTTCGTCGAGTGAAAAAGTTTTTGGTTTTTTTACCAGCCCGGAAATTTCGAGACGCCAATCGTTCAAATCCACTTTCGCCGCGCCGTAATGACTGACGGAAAATAAATCTTCGTTTGGCGTCAACCAGTGCGTGAGCTTTTCCCAATCAATCATCGCGCGATTGGGATTGGCGGGCAGACGATCCAGAAATGGAATGAGCGTTTCGCCACGGTCAGTTTCCTCGAAACCGAAAGCAGAAACTGGAAAGTGCGAAAACGCGAGCGCGGCGGCGGCAACCCCACCTTTGATGGCGTCGCGGCGTGAAAGAGAATTGGGCATGAGCCGAGATTGGCAAAAAATTTTGCGGGACACAAATATCTTTCTCTGGATGGTCAAAACGGATTTACGAACAGGAACGCCGATTTCCCAATCGGCTCGTGACGTTCCTGGACTGCGACGAGCCGAACTGGAGATCGGCGTTCCTGCGCCGATTTTAATTTCCGCGCGCGCGATAGAACTGATTCGTGCCGGTGGTACCGATGGTGAATCGCTGGAATGACGTGTTACTCAAAGTCGTTCCGCCAGCCTGAAGATTCATGATAGCGTCAAAAAAATAAGGCTACCGAACAGCTTTTTCCGAAGATGGTACCCCCTCCCGGAATTGAACCGGGATCAACGGTTTAGGAAACCGCTGCTCTATCCATTTGAGCTAAGGGGGCGCGACCGACGCGTCTGGGGTAGTAGTTGAACAGCGCACGAGCCGATTGAATTGTTAGTGATCGATTACGAAAAGCAAAAGCAAAAGTGTGTCATTGGTTGCGTGCGGAAGTTTGAAGCGGTTCGAGTTTATGTGAGCCTTTTTTCCGCCGGGCTGGAAGCCACGGCTCTACGGCAGGCAGGATGCCTGCCGCTACGGTTTTTGCGTTCTCTGCGTTCTTTTGCGGCGGACATTTAAATCATTTCATCCGCGTGTTTGGCGCGCGTGACTTTTGGCTTCTTCAGCAAGAGCGTCAAACCGCGTCACGCCATTGCCGATTGCAACGCGGCCAGCGGTTCAACGTCGCGCTCAATCTACTTTTGCATTTCATGGCGGGCCAGCCGCAAATCGTAGTCCGCCTGCAAACCTGTCCAGATTTCTGCGCTCACGCCAAAGAAGCGTGCCAGCCGCAAGGCCGTATCCGCCGTAATGCCGCGTTTTTCCAGGACGATTTCATTGATGCGGCGCGGCGGGACGTTCAACGCGCGGGCCAGCGCATTTTGCGAGAGGTCGCGCGGCTTCATAAATTCTTCGCGGAGAATTTCGCCGGGATGAATGGGAGCAAGTTTGTTGGTTTTCATAGTTCGTCAGTGGACTGGCGCTTTTTCCAGGAAGAGCAATGTGTAAATGGTTTCGTAAACAATGATGGTGGCCCAGGTAACCGCCATCCAGAGGAGAGGCTCCTCCACGGGCAGGCTGGAAAAACCATTGATCAATAACCCGAGCATGTGTCGCGGTTGAAAGCCCCACCATTGATACGGCACGGCAATCACCGTCTCCCAAAAAAGGCTGACCAACAGGATGAAAATAAATGCCAAGCTGAAGGCGCGCCAGTTGATGTAGCGATTGGCGACGGGGAAAAATAAAATGCTCGGCGTGATGGCCACGGCGGTGAGAAATAAAAAGTAGCCCGGAAAACCTTCGTGCCATTGGTGCGCGCCAAACTTTTTGTAGAACCATCCCAGCGCGAAAATGACAACTCCAAAAATGGCCGAGCCCGGATGAAAGCAAAACAAATCTCGCACGCGATTGTTTTTGCGCGGGGCGTCATCGAGATTGTAAGCGCCGAACCAAAATTCGTCGCCCCAGATATAGGCGAGCAAAACGGCGAGCGCGCCGAAAACATAAAACCCGACCTCTTCGATTGGAATTATTTTTTGCCAGCCTTGACTAAAATCGTAGCCCCAAAAGTTGATGCCAAGGGTCGCCTCGTGATTAATGAAGGTGAAAAAACTCAATCCGAAAAAAACGTCCAGGAAGATTCCCGCTCCGCTGATCAACGCGGCGGTAATCCAAAAAGCTTTTTTCTGAATTGGGTTTGGCTTGCGCAATGACACCCAACTCGCCAGCACAACGACGGGCACGATAAAGAGTGAGAGGCTCCAAGTGTAGCCGTACCGACTGGGATTGGCCGCGAGGTCGGTAATCAGCACGCGCGGTTTGGTGATCGTCATCAGGGTCAGGGCAAATGGAATTACCAACACGGCGACCATTCCGATCAAGACGTGGAAGTCGGTGGGCAAAGGTCTTTTTTTCATGGGTCAGCCACAACCAGGTCGCGGAAGAATCCAAGGAACTACCTTTCTGCATTGGAAGTGCGCCTTCTCTTTTTGCGTCCGAGGGAGAAATTTAAACCTATTTTGCAGCGAGCGCGCTCTCAATCGCGGCAATTACTTCAGGCGCATCAGGCGGAGTTTTTGGCTCGAAACGTTTGAGAATTTTTCCGTCCCGACCGATTAAAAATTTTCCGAAATTCCATTTGATGTCTCCGGGGTAGGGCGATTCTTTTCCAGCCAGCGCGACGTAGAGCGGCGCGCGATTTTTCCCGTTCACGTCAATTTTGTCGAAGAGCGGAAAAGTCACATTGTATTTGCCCGAACAAAATTGTTTGATCTCTTCGTTGGTTCCCGGCTCCTGTCCGCCAAATTGGTTGCAGGGAAAACCGAGCACGGTGAATCCTTGCGCCTGGTATTTCTGATGAGTTTGTTCGAGCGCTTTGTATTGCGGAGTCAGGCCGCACTTGGAGGCGACGTTGACAACCAGCAGGACTTTTCCTTTGTAAGCATCCAATGAAGTTTTTTTTCCGTTGATGTCTTTGACCGGGATTTCGTTAATCGATTCGGCAAAAAGAGACATGGAAAAAAATACGACGGCCAGCAGAACAATTGTTTTCATGGCAGGAGAATTAACCGGCAGAAAAATCTTGTCAACCAATCGGCGCGCACGGGGTGACGCGCGGGCGCATCTCAGTTTCTTGCAATGTTCGTTCCGAATCTCATTAGCACCCGGCTTCAGCCGGGTGTTGAGGTCGTGAGGCGAGTTCAACCGCTTCAGCGGTTTGCCTCATGCGGGAAACCGCTGAAGCGGTTGAGGGTCGCAATCTGTTTCTGTTCACCCGGCTGAAGCCGGGTGCTAATGAGAGTTGCAAGAAACTGAGATGCGCCCGTGACGCGCCCTGCCTGGCTTCTGTCGATCGCCGCGACGAATCCCACTTTTCAACTCAACGAGGCTAAAATTTTTTCGGCGGCAGCGCGGGGATTTTCTGCGCCACAAATCGGTCGGCCAATCACCAGCCAGTTCGCTCCGGCAGCGATCGCTTCCTTCGGAGAAAGTGTCCGCTTCTGATCGTCAGATCGTTCCCCGGTCGTGCGAATGCCGGGAGTAACGAGTTGAATGTCGGGAGATAAAAATTGTCGGAGGCTGGCGATTTCAAGTGGCGAACAAACCAGGCCGCGCAATCCGGCGGAGACCGCCAGGTTCGCCAGGCGTTCGACCTGTTGGCCGACATTTGTTTTCACGCCCACTTCGCTCAGGTCATTGCTGTCGAAGCTGGTCAAGACGGTGACGCCCAAAATGAGCGGCGGAGGCTGTCCGAGTTCGCGCGCTGTTTCGTGGGAGGATTTTTCGGCGGCGCGCATCATTTCCGTTCCGCCGCTGCTGTGAATGGTGAGCATCTGCACGTCGAGGCGAACGGCAGCGGCGATGGCTTTGGCGACGGTGTTCGGAATGTCGTGAAATTTTAAATCGAGGAAAACCGCCGCGCCGATTGCGCGAATTTTTTTCACGATGTCCGGGCCAGCACTGGTGAAAAGTTCGCTGCCGATTTTAAATGCGCCCACGACGGGCGCCAGTTGTTCCGCGAGTGACAACGCGGTTTCAACATTTGGAACATCCAAAGCAACGATGATGGGATTTTGCATTTAAGATAGGCGCTGATCTTTCTTCTGAAAAAACTCGGTGACAATTCTTCGCGGCGGACAGGAACGCCGATCTCCCGATCGGCTCGAAATGGGATTCTTGATTTCTGTTGTCCTGAGCCGATCAGGAGATCGGCGTTCCCGCCAATTCCCTGCCGCGATGCAAAAGTTCTTGCCGCCTGGCCTCTGAATAACCGTTAGCTTTGGCGCGAACTTTTTCCCCGATGCGAGTGCCCGTTGATTCGGGTTCAGGCGGTGATTTTTTCACGGGAGAAATTCTCTTTTTATTAACTGCTGGTTTTGTAGCCGCGCCAAGTTTCATTCGTCAATAGTTTAAAACTCTTGGCAATTTGTCCATCTGCGGAAAGTGCTTCGGAAACGTTGATTTTGTGCTCTAAACAATACGCCGCGTTCTCGACATATTTTGTCGCCCAATATTTTAAACCAGCACGTTCTTCGAGGGACAAGGCTCGAACAATTTTCGCGGGCGCACCGAGGACGAGCGAGCCGGGCGGAATTTTCGTTCCTTGCGTGACCAACGCTTTTGCGCCGATCAAGCATTGTTCGCCAATTTCCGCGCCGTCCAAAATCGTCGCGCCCATTCCGATCAAACATTCGTCGCCGATGACGCAGGCGTGGACAATGGCGGAGTGGCCGACTGTCACAAATTTTCCGAGGACGCACGGAAAATCATCCGCCAAATGCAGGACGGCATTGTCTTGAATGTTGCTGCCTTCGCCGACGACGATTCGATTGATGTCACCGCGCAAAACGGCGTTGTACCAAACGCTGGAATTGTCGCCCAATGTCACGTCGCCGAGAACGATCGCGCCGCGCGCGATGTAAACATTTTTTCCGAGCGAAGGTTTTTTGCGCAGGAAAGTTTCCAGTTGTTGAATCAATTTGGACACGAGGCGAGTTAAAAGAAATCTGGGATAATTTCCAAATTAAAACCACAGAGGCACGGAGGCACAGAGATCAGACCTCAAGGATTTTCTCTGTACATCTGTGGTGAATTTCTCAAAGCGCGGGAGTCCTTGCGAAAACCAGACTGGCGTGGGAGTGTCGCACTATGACAACGACCTTAGATGATCAATATCGCGCGGTGATTAAATCCTTCCACCCGGGCGATGTGTTGAAGATTGAACCGCAGAGCGAAGACACCGTCTTGTTGCGGCGGGTAAAGACGTCGGCTACGCCAAAACCGCGACTGGTGCGACAAGACGGCCGGCTTGTTTTCGTTGGCGGCGCAAAAATTACCAATGATGATGTGCGATGCATGATTGAAGACGATCTATGATTTTGCCGGATGGAAATCTTCTGATTGCTTTTACCTGGGAAGGTCATGGTCAGTCCTCCGTGGCGGACAAGTTTTTCCGGAGTTACGAGAAAGTTGTCACTTGTCCGCTGACCGAATTGAATCTCGTGCGGGTCTGGATGCAATTGGGCGCGAGCGGCGCAGAGGCCGACAAGGCGCTGCAAGATTTTGTTTCAAAATTCCGTTCGCGGTTAATCCCATGCGATATTTCTGCGACGGAAATTTCCAATTTGTCTCAGGGTCATCGGCAAACGACTGATGCTTACCTCGCAATGCTGGCTAAAAATCATCGGATTAAAATCGCAACGCTGGACGAACCGTTTGCCAAACGCTTTCCGTCTTTTGTCGAATTTGTCGTTTAGGAAGTTTTTCTTTTTGCAGCGATAAGTCGTGGGTTTGTATTTTTGCTCTCAAGGTTGTATTCCTAATTTCAATGAAACCAGCGCAGGTGAGAAAACCGTCCATCCGTTCGCGAAAAAAAATACCCACCTCCTTCAAAGAATTAACTCCGAGCAAACATTTCAATCCGGGAACTTTTTTTTACGAAATGGTTTGGAAAGCGTTGCTCACTCCGCGCTCCGGTGAACACAGCGTGCCGAAGTTTCCCAAGTTGAGCAAAGGCGAGATCGCGCTGACTTGGATCGGCCACGCTTCTTTTCTCGCGCAATTTACCGACCTCAATGTTTTGGTGGACCCGAATTTCGCCAACTGGCTTTTTCTTTTGAAGCGGGTCAAGCGCGCCGGTTTAAAAATCGAAAGTTTGCCGCCGATTGATTTGCTTTTGTTGAGCCACGCGCACTTCGATCATTTTCACAAACCGACGTTGCGCAGAATGCCTTCGCCGAAAATCGCCATCATGCCGTGGGGCGTCGGCAGTCTGGCTAAAAATCTCGGATTCGGCCGGATCATTGAATTGCAATGGTGGGAAAGTTTCACGCACGAAGATTGGAAAGTGACTCTGACGCCGAGCAAGCATTGGGGCGCGCGGACACTGCACGATGCGCATCGCGGGTATGGTGGATTTATTTTGGAGCACCAGGGCCGGCGGATTTATCACGCCGGCGACAGCGCCTATTTTCATGGGTTCAAAGAAATTGGCCGGAAATGTCCGCCGGACATCGCGCTGTTGCCGATTGGCGCTTATTACCCCGATTCGTTTCGGCATGTCCATATGGGGCCGGATCAGGCGATCAAAGCATTTCGCGACTTGAAAGCAAAATGGCTGGTGCCGATGCATTATGGCGCGTTTCGGCTTTCGTTTGAAGATATGGACGAGCCGCCTCGCTGGCTGGCCGAGCTTTGTCACGCCCAGGAAATGACCCATCATTTGAGAATTCTTCGCGAAGGCGTTCCGGAAACTTTTTAGCGCTGTTGGGAAACGCGACTGCTCGTAGCCGCCGACGTGAGGAGGCGGATTTTCCGGACGGATGCCTCTCAGTTTCTTGCAATGCTCGTTCCTAATCTCATTAGCACCCGGCTTCAGCCGGGTGTTAAGGTCGCGAGGGGAGTTCAACCGCTTCAGCGGTTTGCCCCAGGCGGGAAACCGCTGAAGCGGTTGAGGGTGCAATCTGTTCCGGTTCACCCGGCTGAAGCCGGGTGCTAATGAGAGGGGGGACTCGATTTGCCAGAAACTGAGATGCGCCCGTTCCCGACGAAGATGTCCCCAATCCTCCGCCTCACGTCGGCGGCTACCTTGATCGTAAGGCTAGAAATTTTCCAACTCCGTCCACTTCCAGACTGTTGCTTATATCTATTGAGGGAAAAACTGTGAAAAAACTTGTTGTCAAAGAAGTCGCCTTTGTCCTATTGTCCGCCGCAATGCACCGTTTTGGTGCGCGGATGAACTGTTTTCATCCAAATAAAACGCATAAAAACGAAAAACAAAATCGGAGGAACTAAAATAAATGAAGATCAATAAATGGACGTTAGGATTGTCGGCCGTCGGACTGGTAAGTCTCGCATCGGTCGCACAGGCAGCGGAAGAGAAAGCAGTCCCATTAATGACTGCGCTCTCGTCAACCATCATCAGCGGTTACGTTGATGTATCGGCAGTTTGGAACCCGGGAACGGGGAATGCAAATAATGCCCCGCCCGTTGCATTCTATGGACTGGGCGCTGGAAAACAGGACGGATTTAATCTCAATGTCGTTAACCTGACGTTGGAAAAACCGCTGGATGAAGGAACTTGGTCGGCCGGTTACAAAGCTGAATTGCTGTTTGGACCGGATGCCACTGGCTATTACCCCTCAACCAAGAGCGCTGGCACAAGCGACTTCAGTATTAAACAAGCCTACATCGCCTTGCGCGCTCCAGTCGGCAATGGCCTCGACCTCAAGGTCGGCGTGTTCGACAGCGTGGTCGGATATGAATCGTTCGTTGGATATCGTAATCCGAACTATACCCGATCCTACGGCTACACCATCACTCCGAGAGAGCACACCGGTGTTCTCGCTTCGTATCAGATCACTGATATGATTGGCGTTTCCGCTGGCGTGGCGAATACAAGTGGAGTAGGGAATGGCATCAATGCTCGCTCCCCTCGAGCAGAATCCGCCAAGACCTACATGGGTTCCATTACCATTACGGCTCCTGAAAGTATGGGCGCGTTGGCTGGTTCCGCTCTGTATGCCGGAATCGTCGATGGCTTCGGCGCCAATGCTAAGGATGACCAAACCAGTTATTACTTGGGCGCGACCATTGCGACACCGGTGGCTGGTTTGAAGTTCGGTGCGGCGTATGATCACCAATCCAACTTCGGTCCTGCCGGAGCCGGTGTCGGCTACGCCGCCGCGTTTGCGCTCTATACTTCATTCCAAGCGACGGAAAAATTGAGCCTTCATGTTCGCGCTGAATATGCCAAAGCTCAGGTGCCAAACGCCTTCCTTCCAGCGGGAACGAGTGATCCCAAGATCTTCGCGTTGACTGGAACGGTCCAATACGACTTATGGCAGAACGTCATTAGTCGGTTGGAAGTGCGTTGGGATCACGCGGCCAACGGAGGCAATCTGTTTCGCGGTGTTGCTCCGACGTTCGCTCCCATCGTCAAGAACGAATTCATGATCGCCGCCAACTTGATCTACAAATTCTAATTTAATTAGAACCCTCAAACCCCTTCCGAGAAAATCGGAAGGGGTTTTTTACGTACCAAACGGTTAAAATAAATAGGCAACGCCAATTCCCGCTGTCACCTGGCTGGAACGTCCACCGAACAACGCACCGCTCGAATGATCCCATCGAATCTCCGGTCGCACTTGCAAATCTTTGATCGGTTTTAAATTTAGCGTTAGCGTCAAGCTCGACAAATCCTGTCCCGTGTTCGCGGGAAAGGGCGCGGTGAACGGAGAGCCTGAGGTGCGCGCGCCATCTTTGTCCTTGAGGTAATCGGCGCGGAACGCAATTCCCGCTTTTTCACAAAAGTCGTAGGCCAGCCAGAAACCGCCCGCATACCATTTCGCATCTCCACTTCGAGGCAAAGCCGCGTTGGCATCTTCGTGACCGTAGTCCAGTTGGATCGACGTGGATAATTTATCCGTAATTTTTCGGCTGGCTACCAACTCGATTCCTTTTCTCCACGCGCTGGAATTCCCAGTTTGCTACTTCCTCGATCCTGCCCGGCAATGCTACGCGCCGCTCGACGATGACCTCTACGGCAGAATCTGTGAGGGAAAGGTCAAGCTGTGACGGCGCCCGCCGATCCCGCCGAAGTGCTCGGCTTCTGGGGCGCCGCCGGGCCGGCGAAATAGTTCTCCAAGGACGCCGATTTCGATCGCGACATCCAGGCGCGCTTCGCGGCGCTGCACGCCGATGCCGCGGCGGGGCGGCTCGACGCCTGGGTGGAAGCGCCGGAGGGAGCGCTCGCCCTGTTGCTGCTCCTCGACCAGTTCTCCCGCAATCTCCATCGCGGCTCGCCGCGCGCCTTCGATCAGGACGCGGCGGCCCGTCGGACCGCGCGGCACGCCATAGCTCGCGGATTCGATCTGGAGGTTGATGCTGCGCTGCGCTCCTTCTTCT
>JBBQRQ010000080.1:0-23545 GCA_038214755.1 Verrucomicrobiota bacterium | reverse complement strand
CGGCTGCAAGAAGAGATCGTGCGCGGTTTCTACGGCGACCAGTCTCATGCCTAAAATCCGCCGCCACAAACTGCCTCAATCACTGCTCGTTCATCTTCTGACGCGAATGCGCCAGCGCAACATCTCGCACGAACAAATCCTTCTGCTGGCGCGCTGGCTCGATACCGGGCCGGACGTTCCTGAAAGCAAGTGGTTCAGGAAATTTCCCGGCTTTGTCGTGTGCGGCGAAGGCGAGTTCGTCAAGACGTTTCTGCTTCCCGGTCAAGCGCCCGACGGGTGCGAGATCCCGTAGAACCTCTCGCGGCAATCGGGCGGAGCAGGGACGCATCCCGTTTGACAACCGCCGCCGCGAAACTGACAATTGCGCCATGACCGTATGCCTGCCAACACCGCTGGAAGAATTTATTCGCCGCAAGGTGGCCGCAGGCGATTTCCACTCTGTGGACGAGGTGGTTTGCGAAGGATTGCGATTGCTTCAACAAAAGGAATCGTGGAACGCTGAAGCGCGGCAAAAAATTGATCTCGGTTGGCAACAAGCCAGGTCCGGTCATCTCCACACGCCAGAACAGGCGCAGGAAAATCTCGCCGCGCGCAAGGAAGTTTGGAAGAGCAGCTGCGTTGGGAAAAATCCTACTTCGCAGATTTAGCGCGCATGGGCGGCGGGTCAGAAATGCTCACGATGTGCAATGGGTCCACCGTATGCGTGGAATCGCGTTCGTCCACAATGGAAACGACTCCTTTGCCCACGGCAATGAAATCGCGGTGCGGCACTGAAAATTTGCGCCCATCCGAAAGATGAATCACGAAAGGCGAGAACGGGCCGAAGAGCCGGTCACGGAGAGGATTCAAATTCAGCATGGCGTGATTTTAAATTTGTTTGTAATGCGGGTCAACTTTTTCCCGCTGAAGCGTGTCCAGAACGCCCGCGATGGGGCGAATGAACAAGTCATTTTTGGGCGCAAGCCGATGAATCTTTCCGACTAAAAAATCCGATCACCAACAAACCGGCACCGTCATTTTTTTTCCAAATCGGTTGGTGTAGTGAAGTTGTTTTTGTTGGCAGCCGTATTCGTGAACCAGCCGGGTAATCTTCACGTCATAACAACAATACTCGGCGATTTCGTGGAGCTTGCCTTCCTGAAACCAGCGGATGGCCTGCATCCCCTCGCTGGTTTTTTCCACGCCAAAAGTCGCGTGCGCAATCGAGTCGAGTGAAAGGCGATGCTGCAAAATATTTTGCAATTCCACCAGCATATCGAGTGTTGGAATTTGCGAGTGATCAAAAAAATCGTTGTGCCCCAGAAGAACCTCGTAGTCGAACCGTTGGTTGTTAAAACCGACGACCAAATCGGCGCGGCGCAATTCTTCAATCAAATCATTGACGTGCGGTTCTGCGTAAATTTTGTAAGTGCCGCGCGCCGTGCTGTAAGTCACGCCGATGCTCATGCGCATCTCGCGAATTTTGTGCCAACCCCCCACGTCGTCGGCGGACTTCTGCGTTTCGAGATCGAAATAAACAATATTTTTCATGAGAGAAAAAATTTAGCGCCGTGAGTTTGGCATAGCCGGGAATTGCCGAAAAGAATTTGTTGCTCACGAAGGGCGCAGGTATTCCTGACCGTGAAGCGGATCGAAACATCTCATTCCAGTTCGTTCTTCGGGACCAAAGCGTGCCTCGCCAACGATTCATAACGCGCCCGAAGTTCCTTCGCTTTTTCAGGCCGCTCGGTGGCGAGATTTTTCTTTTCCGACGGATCATTAGCGAGGTCGAACAATTCGAGATTCGCTTCTTCCATTTCTTTTTTCTTTTTCTTGCCCTTGGTTTTCTCTGTTGATTTTTCTTCATCAGACTCACGGGCGTTGCCGTTTAAGATGAGTTTCCAATTTCCAACGCGAATGGCTCCGGTGTTGGGCGCGGCATTCAACAAAATCGCTTCGTGCGGCGACGGTCCGTTTTTCGTAAGACAGGGCCAAATATCTTTGCCATCCAATGGCAGCTTTTGTTCGAGTGGCGCGCCGGCCAATTTCAACAGGGTCGGATACCAATCCACCATGTGCGAGAGCGCATCGATCTTGCCGGGCTTGATGTGGTTTTCCCATGTCGCAAAAGCGCAAGTGTGAACGCCGCCTTCATAGAGCGTTCCCTTGCCCGCGCGCAACGGCCCGTTGCTCGTGACCACGCCGGGTTTGGGTCCGCCGTTGTCACTGGAAAAAATGAACAAGGTATTTTTGCGACGGCCGGTTTCATCAACCGCAGCGACAATTTTTCCAACCATTTCGTCGAGGGCGGCGACCATTCCGGCGTAGGTCTGGCGTTGGCCTTTGAAGTGCGAATATGGCTCCTTGTATTTTTCGGGAACTTGCAGCGGACCGTGAACGGCGTTGAATGGAACGTAGAGAAAAAGCGGTTTATTTTTTCGCTGCGCGCGAATGATTTTGGCCGCTTCATTCCCAACGAGAAACGTCGTGTAGCCTTCGTCATGATTCGGTTCGCCATCGCGATACCAGTCCAACTTTCCGTCACGATCGTGAGTGAAATAATCAAGCGCGCCAAAAAGATGCCCATACCAATGATCGAATCCGCGCGCGTTCGGCCAATACGCTTTATCGAAACTGCCGAGATGCCATTTGCCACAGATCGCCGTCGTGTAACCAACTTCGCGCAAGGCTTGGGGCAAGGTGCGTTCTTCGAGCGGCAAACCATATTTGGCCCACGGACGAATGACGCCGACTTGCAATCCGTAACGCATCGGATAACGCCCGGTCATCAGCGATGCGCGCGTCGGAGAACAAACGGGTTGCACGTAAAAATTTTCCAAGCGCGCGCCAGCCATCGCGAGCTTGTCGAGGTTGGGCGTTTTGATTTCGCTGCCGCGCCAACCCACGTCGTAGGAACCCAAATCGTCGGCCAGAATAAAAACGATGTCCGGTTTCTCGACGGCGCGGGCGGCAAGACAGAACAAGAGCAGCGAGAAGAATGGGAAAAGTTTTTGGAGATTCATATTTATTTAACTGGTGGATTATGCCGAAAGACCCTGCGTTTTCGACAAAATTTTTCCCGTGGTCAGGGCGGTCTTGGTAGAGCAGGCGAAGCATCCGCCGGCGCGTCCGATTGGCCAGCACACGGCAGGTGCGCCAGAGCGTAGGCGCAAGGGGAGAGTAAGTCATCATGGTGCACACTTTGCAAAGTGTGCACTTTTTCCGTCAAGCCCCCCAGTCATTCCTGCCTGGTTTCGGATGGGCGGCTGGTCCGCAGACTGAAAGCCGGAGGTAACGGTGCGCCATGCGACTGAAGTTCAGGGCTATCCTCAATGGTTACTCCGCGACCATGGAGTTGGGACATTCTCGCAGGAGCGACGGACACCGATGCACACTTTGCAAAGTGTGCACCAGTCCCCGCCTCCGTAGCGTGGGCGGGCGCGCTCGGAAGTGTCAGCAAAAAAATTCCAAACTGGCAGTCTCTCCACGCGAGGCGGGGTGAGAGTCTCCAGGATTAGTCTCATCTTGAAAGCAACTTGGAATAAACTTATGATGCACAAAATCGATGGCATCGGAATCGTCTGAAATCCTTTTCTTTGTTCTCTTTGTTTTCTTCTGTTGGATTCAGTTTCAGCTTTGAGTTATTGCGCCGCGGGTAAGCTGGTCACGCTCCGATGTGGGGGCAGTTTCGCCGCACTGTGGTTAATTGAGTTCTGGATTTGATGGAAGGGATTTTCGCCACGCCAGAGTTTGTTTTTCCAGGCGCATTGTCACGGCAGAATTCTTTGCCGCGACATTCGTGGTTTCATTTCGGTCGCTTACCAAATCGTAAAGCTCGGCACCCGTGCCATCGGCATTGATCAAAAATTTCCATCTGCCGTCGCGCATGGAAACGTTCGGGCTGCGATCTCTGCCTTTCGGATAACCGAAAGAAATATTGTTGCGGCCATATTCCCAAAACAGCGGCTTCTTCCTCGCCGCTACTTTTCCAAAAAATATTTTACTCAAATCTTCGCCATCAAACTTTTCGTTTTTCGACAGCGGAACTTTCGCCACCACGCAAAAAGACGGAAACAAATCGATGGCACTGATGATGGTTTTTTCATCGACCCGTCCCGCTGGAGTGTGCGCGGGCCAGCGCACGATGAACGGCATGCGCGTTCCGCCTTCGTAAAGACTGATTTTGCTGCCGCGCAAACCGCCTGTCCGTTCGCCACCGAAAGCAGGGAGCGGCCCGTTGTCACTCGTGAAAATGAGAATGGTATTTTCATCGCAACCCATTTTTTTCAAGCCGTCGAGCAAACGTCCGACTTGCCGATCATATTCTTCCAGCACCGCTTTGAATTTTGGTTCCGTGTCCGCATCGCCGGTCCCGCGTTTGAGTGGAGCGCCCGACGGAACCCACGGAGTATGCACATCATCCGGCCAAAGATTCACGTAGCACGGCTCGCCTTTGTGACGGCGCATGAAGTCCAAAGTTTTGTCCACAAAATAACCGGTGCGATCCCATCGCTTCACTTTGTCCTGCGCCGACCAAATCCAATTCGTCGCGGTGAGATTCGGGTCAGGCTGCGGGCTTTCCCAGGTGCTGGCGTGTTCGTCGAAACCATACGCGGAAAACGGCGGCGCATTCGTCACATCGCGTCCGCCGCCCAGATGCCATTTTCCAAAATGTCCCGTGACATAACCGGCCTCTTTCAAAGTGCGCGCAATGGAAGGCGCTTTCGGGTCGAGAAAATCAACTTGCTCGCAAGCGCGATTGCCCGCGCGCGTTTGCAGGTAGCTCGTGATGCGCCAGCGGGCGGGATACATGCCCGTGAGGATTCCCGTGCGCGACGGAGAACAAACCGGCGAGGCAGCGTAATATTGCGTGAAGCGAGTTCCTTCTTTGGCGAGCCGGTCGATGTTCGGTGTCGGCACGAATTTTCCGCCGTAACAACCGACGTCGCCATAACCCATGTCGTCAGTGAGCAGTAGAATAATATTTGGTTTCGCCGATAAGGCAGCTTGTGCGGCGGGAAGGTTTATTTCAAAAAAAGAACTTAGCGCGGCAATAGAAATTAAATGCAGTCGTTGCACGGGCGCGACGATTTAACCCTGAAGCGGGATGCTAGCAAAGAATATTAGCAGTCTTTTTCGAATGGCGCGGCCATTTGCCATGCTATTGGTTGCCGTCTGTGGCCTTCACAAAGCTGCGGGAGGAGAAGCCGCCCAAGCCGCCGGTGTGCAATACAAATCACCGATCCGGAAACTCTCATCGCGGCGTGATTTACTAGGAATGTCGTCCTGATAACGGCTTCACTTTGAAATGTCGCGAACGGATATGTCTCGTTAGTGAGGGGCTTTCGAAAAGTGCCTTAAAAGGAAAAGATTAGTTATTGACACTCCGTTTTTTTGGCTCATATTTGGCGCAGCGTAAGCTAATGACACGACAACTCCATCAAAACTTATGAAATATTTTACTTCTCCCGCTCCGGTCCGGACGAGACTTGTCCGGCTTTTCGCAATCACTTTGGTTCTCGGCATTTTGACGGCATCGGCAGAGAATTGGCTTTTTTGTTCCGACGTTGTTGCTCAGTCATCTAACACTTGCAACGACGCCTGTGGGGTCTGTAGCGGAACTGTTTACGACTACTCAGGAGTTGGCAATCTGAGTTGCACTTTGATTAACAAACACTGCGGCACTCAGAATCAGGGGCAGAACGGCACCGACTGTCGCGATATTACGTACAATGTTAGCACGTATACATACGTTTCCGCAGGCGGTCCGTGCCCTCCTTGCGTTCGGCAGTACACATATGCAGGACCGCTACTCATCCATGACGTCGTTACTCGCGAGGACGGTCCCTGTGCTCCGAGTCGCCCAAATTAAAACGGAACATTGAACCGCACCGCTTAACCAAAGAGGCCTACTTACGGAAAATGTGGAGTCTCCATGTTCGAGCATGTCTCATTCAACAAACGTGCGAAGTTCTGTGTGTGCGTATCATGCCTTATTTTGGCGGTGTCCGGTCTGTCCAAGCTGATTAGTGCCAGTGGCTCGGCCCGCATACTGTCGGAGTCCGACGCAATCTTCGGCATAAACAACCAGCACCTGCTCGTCGCCGTAGGCGCATTGGAGATCTGCGTTGTCGTTGCGCTTGCGATTATCAGCAGTCTTCGGGGTAAGCTGCTACTGATAGCAGCCGTAAGCACCAACTTCCTACTCTACCGCTGCGGTCTCTGGTTGCTTGACGTGCCGCGTCCTTGCCCGTGTCTCGGAAATGCGAGCGCATGGGTGCATATTGATCCTAAGACCCTCGACTTGATTATGAAGGGAGCGCTAGCATGGCTGTTGCTGCCAGCTATCTGCCGTTGATGCGGCTTTCAAGTCGGATGGAGATTGCGGGCGGGTCACTAGTCGATTTCCCGGTAAAGAGCGATGAGTCACAACTGCCAAAGTAAACCACGTGCTCACGGGGCATGCTGGCGCGAGTTGCTGCGAAAGCCTGCGCACGCACTGGGCCAAGTCCAACGCTTGCTTGCCTTGATGTTGGTGGTCTTTCGAGAAACAAGTAACGTCTCGGCACAAGACTATACCGTGGAGGGTAGCTTGGTGCACACTGACTACCTTGGCAACGGCACATTGGCATCGAGATTCGAAGAACAGTTCAAGATCATGGTATCGGGCAGTAAGTGGGTCATTCGGGAGACGCGCGAGGACCATGGGAAATTGTTACAGAAGGAACTCGGATTTGATGGAACCAATACGTTCCAAGTTGCCACGTTCCCGTATGAAGAGCCGCCACAGGGAAAACCAGTTCCCATCTTCATTCAAGGAAGCATACAAGCGTCGGATATGCCGGCGCCGCAACTGGTGTTTAGCAGCACTCCGATCTGGCTTGCCTATGCATCCGGCAGGCATTTATCGAAGGCGGAAAGCGGCAAATTAAGGCCTCTCTGCATGCTAAACGAAATGGGACTTTGGAATACAGGATTCAAGGTTCCCGCGAGTTGGAAAGTAAGTAAAACTCCTCCCTATGTTCCGGAGGAAGTGACATGTTTGGATGATGGCAAGACTCATCCGTTAGATGGCAGCGAGGCACGGGTGCTTTACGCTCCCTTTCCGAATGTCGTCTATACTGCGAGATTCACGAATGTGGACGGGCTGGCGCTTCCGATAGATTTTACCCTCACCCGCTTCAACTTCTCCGCGCAGCGTTCCGAAGCCGGAGGTCGCGTGTTGGCGGCAAAAGATGAAGCGGTCGCTTATCGGATAAGTCCACGATGCGACCTGCATTCTTTCCGTCCCGGACTTACGGGTGTTGCCCTTGTCACCGACTGTAGGCTCGAGCAAAAGTACTGGGGACGCCAGCCACGATACATTGTCACGAATGGCGAATGGAACCTGATGCCGTATGAGAAACTTGCAGCGTATCATGAGAAGACAGGTGTCGTGGCAATGCGGAAGGATAAACGACGAACCAAGATCGAACGTCACGCGGTGCTTTGGGGTATGTTCCTATCAACTGCTGCGTTCGCCGTGCTAGGTCTTCGAGGGAGACACAAGGAGGGAGGGATGCACGTGTGATCACACCGCCCTTTGCCGGTCGCTCAAAACTCGAAACGGAAAACGTCCGCAACCGAGTAGTTGCAGCCTCATACCGTCGCGCATTCACACTAATCGAATTGTTGGTGGTGACTGCCATCATTGCAATTCTCGCTGCTCTGTTGTTGCCCGCTCTTTCCAAAGCCAAAGATAAAGCCATCCAGACAGTCTGCATCAACAACAACCGGCAGTTGGTGCTGGCAATGAACATGTACGTTCCAGACAACAGGGAGTTTTTGCCGTATTCAAACTTCATTTATCCAGTCGCTGGTGGAGCCGGAGCCGGCTGGCTTTACTCGCCTCTGCTCTGGGGGCCAAACTTATGGGCGGAACCCTATTTGACCAATCCTGTTCTGGCTTACAAGACGGGGCTTTGCTACCCCTACGTTGGCAATCCCAAAACATACATGTGTCCATTGGATGCCAGGAGCAAATATTTCGCGCGTCGGCAAAATAAAATGTCGAGTTACAAAATGAATGATGCTGTTGCGGGCGGCCCGTACACGATTCAATATCGTAGCTGTAAGGTGTCCGCCATCTGGAGCCCGATGTGTTGGCTCATGTGGGAGGAAGATGAAAACTTCGGAAATCCGCCTCCAGGCGCACTAGCATACATAGACGGGGCAGGCTGGCCAGACTCTTGGCACCCTGACCGTCCGGGGCCGGGCTATCGTCATGGCGCAGGCGGCATCGTTCAATCCGTAGATGGGCAGGTCCGTCTTCTCAAGTACAGAGAGTTTCGGGTTGAGCAAACGAATACCAGCAAGGGATTGATATGGTGGAGTCCGTGGAGCGCGGATGGGCGGTAACTCTTAACCGCTTACCTGACGTGAGTCTGTGCGAAAAATTTTAACTGTGCCGATGATTTTCTACAAGCATGCATCATGTCTCTGGTTTGCCCACCGACAAAAGCCCCTTCTTCCCGAACCCCTTCAGGATTATGGCGTCGGAGTCAGTGGGGTGTTTCATTAATGCCTTTGTCAGCAGCCTCGATCTCAATGCGACTGTAAACTGAATGAAAGGGTTCAGTCCTCACTCTTGACACTCTTCCAGCACAAGTTGTTTCTCATCGCTGGGTCTGAGAAGCTCCAAAGATTGGAGACAGGGGCCATTTGCCCATTAAATCGCATCGCAACCCGTTTCAAGGTCATTGCCGTTTCCTTAGCAGCGGCTGGGCGTTCGTCACCTTTTCCAAATGGAGCGCAAAAAAACAGAAAATATTTTTTCCGCTGGCACGCTCCTAAGCCTCCCATCCCTGGCGATATTTCGGTCGGATAAACGCGGCAGTCTCCGGGGCGTTTTTCGCCCGCATATTTTTTGCGTCCCACTCGATTTTTTTTCCAGCGCGCAAAGTCAGATTGCCCAGCAAAACCATTTCGGTGAAGGGTCCGGAAACTTCAAAACGCGAGCACGCCGGGACGCCGCCTTTGGCCGCGCGAATCCAATCGAAATATGAATTGTTATTCGGAATGCGCGGAATGGATTGCGGCGGCTTGACGTAATCTTTCATTTTAGATTCCGGCAGCAAACTCAGATTCTCGCCGTAAGTGTCGGAAATAATTTTCCCTTTGCTCCCAAAGAAAAGCGAGCCGCTCTCCGGCAATTTCTTCGCTTCCATTTCGGATGGGCGTTCCGGCAATTTTCCGCCGTCATACCATTTCAACGTCACGGGTGGCATCGCCCCGCGCGCGGGAAATTCGTATTTGAGAATCGACCATTGCGGCGCGCTTTCGGAAAATAATTCAGACGACTCAACAATTTCCACCGAAGTTGGGTTGTTCAACTTCAGCGCCCAATTCGGACCGTCGAGCACGTGGCAACCCATGTCACCCAACGCGCCGCAACCGAAATCCCACCAGCCACGCCAGGCGAACGGATGATAAACTCCGCCGCGTTTATTAGTGGGCTTTTCGCTATCAGGCCAGCTCGCCTTGAATGGGCGCATCGCCGCCGGCCCGATCCACAAATCCCAATCGAGATTTGCCGGAACCGGATCACTTCCAGCAGGGCGATTCATTCCTTGCGGCCAGATCGGGCGGTTCGTCCACGAATGCACTTCGCGAATTTCGCCGATGGCTCCGCTCCAAATCATCTCGCACAACTTGCGATTGCCTTCGTGCGAGTGGCCCTGATTTCCCATTTGCGTGGCCACTCCATATTTGCGCGAAGCCAGGTTGAGTTGACGCGCTTCCCAAATCGAATGGGTCAGCGGCTTCTGACAATAAACATGTTTGCCGCGCTGAATGGCCATCATCGCCGGTGGATAATGCTGATGGTCGGGAACGCTGACCGTGACGGCGTCCAAATCTTTTTGCTCATCCAACATTTTTCGATAATCGCGATAAAGTTTTGCGCCGGGATATTTTTGCGCGGCTTTCTTCAACGTATTTTCATCCACGTCACAAAGCGCGACGACATTGTTTCCCTCCGCCGCTCCGTCAAGATCGCTCGAACCTTTTCCGCCGACGCCGATGCTGCCGATGTTTAATTTTTCATTGGCGGATGTGACCCGCGTTTTGGCATGGGCCGCGCAACCGGAGATCGCAGCGGCGGCCGCGGCGATGGACGAATAATAAATAAAGCGGCGACGATTCAGGGCGAGGGAGATTTCTTTTGGAGAATTTATTTTAGGCATGGTGTTTTCCTACGCTGCCCAAACAAACTGCACAAGAAGATTTCTTTTGAGCCATTTGGAAGGGTGTGATTAAAAGCGACCGTAGGAGACGACGTGAGGAGTCTCTGACTTTTATCAGGCGCAGGATTGGCCAATTTTAGTCAGAGACTCCTCACGTCGTCTCCTACACGGTGAAAAGGTTTTCAAGGAGTGGTGAGAAATGCAGGCTAAATCAGACGTGGAAGTGGCAATCGGTTGCCAAAGCTTTTCCAGCAGGCGATACTCGGAACCAGCCGCCGGATTATGCGACGTTTTTTTATCAACGCTTTTTCTCTCTTGTTTTTTTCGGTGGCGCTTAACGCGGCGGATTCGTCAGCGGGCTGGCCGACGTTTCGCGGGAATTCCTCTTTGCAAGGCGTCGCCAATTCCTCGTTGCCGGAAAAACCGGCGCTGCTTTGGAAATTCAAAACCAGCGCGCCCGTCAGATCTTCCCCGGTCATCGCCGAGGGAAAAGCCTTCGTCGGCTCAAGCGACACAAATGTTTATGCGCTGGAATTTCAAACCGGAAAAAAACTTTGGGCTTTTCCGACGGGCGGTAGTGTGGAAGCGCCCGCCCTTTTCGCCGGCGGTAAATTGTTCATCGGCTCCACCGACGGTTTTCTTTATGCGCTCGATGGGAGTTCTGGAAAACTTTTGTGGAAATATCAGACCGATGGAAAAATTCTCGGCGCGCCCAACCTGGTTGAGAGTCGAGCGACGAGGGTTGAGAGCAAAACGCCTCCGCCTCTCAACCCTCAACCCTCCACTCTCAACGCCCCCCGCATTCTGATCGGCAGTTACGATTTTAAACTTCATTGCGTCGATGCGGCGACGGGGAAGTCCAATTGGGTTTACGAAACCGGCAATTACATCAACGGCTCGCCCGCCGTCGCCGCTGGCAAAACCGTGTTCGGCGGATGCGATGGATTGCTCCACGTCATTTCGGTCGCGGATGGAAAACAAATCAAAGAAATCGAAGCGGGCGCCTACGTCGCGGCGTCCGTCGCGCTCGCCGACAATCGCGCCTATTTCGGCCACTACGAAAACGAATTTCTCTGCATTGAGTTGAACAGCGGCAAAACGTTGTGGCGCTACAAAAATCGCGATTTTCCTTACATGTCGTCCGCTGCCGTCACGGCTGACCGCGTTTTAGTGGGCGGCCGCGACAAACTTCTCCATTGCCTCAATCGCGAGAACGGCCAAAAAATTTGGACCTTCGCCACGCAGGGAAAAGTGGACAGCTCGCCCGTGGTTGCCGGCGACAAAGTGGTGGTCGGTTCCGACGATGGCCGGATTTATTTGGTTGCATTGAAAACGGGCAAAGAACTTTGGTCTTACGAAATCGGCGCGCCCATTGATAGCTCGCCCGCCGTCGCCGCTGGAAAAATCGTCATCGGCAGCAGCGATGGTTATGTCTATTGTTTTGGAGAAAAGAAATGAGTCCCGGAGCCGTTCTGAATTCTGCCGAACGTTTTCATGGTTCAATTTTATTGTCCAAAAAAGTTCGGAGGAAATCCGGTAGTCGCTGCGCCTGATTCCTGGGCGGGTTGGTTGTGACCATTCCTTGGAGAAAGGTTGCTCGCCCTCACCCTAACCCTCTCCCCCGAGGAGAGATTTCCCCGAAAATTTTTTCGCGCATTGAACCGATGAACCGTAGCCGCCCGACGTGAGGAGGCGGATTGGGCCGCCACGCAAGTTTCCGCCTCCTCACGTCGGCGGCTACAGGCAGGTTCATGGGGAGGGAATTTCTATTGGCGTCTCTCGAAACGTTCGCGAGTTTCTGATGCCATCTCCGCCTTCCGGCCATTCGCAGAAGAAAGCGGATCAGAATCTCGCGCGTCCTCATGGCCAAAACGCGGCAAAGGTTCTCCCTCTCCTCGGGGGAGAGGGCCGGGGTGAGGGCGAGCATTTCTTCACTGAATGGTTCCGGCTTACGAATGCCTGAAAATCCCAGCCAAAGTAAATTCATGGCGACAAGTTCAATAATTTCCAAACTCGCAATCCCTCTGTCACTCCCCATGCTTGCGCGTCGCAACCGCGTTCTTGGTGAGGCGCGTCGCCGTCGAGGATTTCCGGGATTTGGCCGGGCCGCGCCCAATCATTTTGGCTTCTTTGTTTCGCGGGAAAGTGGGAAGGCTCGCTCGGAGCGAAGCAAAGCGTTTTCCACCCGAAGAATAAATTTTTCGCGCTCGTGCTGCTCACGTTCGCTGATGAGTTGGACTTCGTTCGCCAGGAGACAAATTTTTTCCGTTAAATCTTCGACCCGACTTTGGAGCCGTTCGATATCGTCACGATTCTGTTGAACGTCTTTGGCGAGAAAGAAAAGGCTTTGGACGTAGTCAAAGAGTTGCTTCAACACGACTGATGATGGTTTGGATTTGTCGCAAATTGCGATCGATGCGTGCGCCGATCTTTTTTCCTTCTGCCCTCTTGCGAGCGACGTCCCGATGGATGGCGTTGATTTCGCAAAGACGTTCATCGATTAACGTCAGGTATTTCGCGTCGTCGCGCGTCGAGACCTCAGCAGTCGTTTCTTTCATGGCTCAATTTTACTGTCCGAAAATCCAATTGCAATCGGACAATTAAACCCCTTGCCCAAAATAAATCTTCGGTTAAGTAGAACCGACGAAAGGAGCGCCGAACTCCAGTTCGGCTCGTCGAAATTAATTAAGCCACTGGCTCGCACCGATTGGGAAATCGGCGTTCCTCTCCAGAGTTCAACAATTTCCAAACTCGCAATGCCTCCGTCACGCCCCATGCTTGCGCGTCGCAACCGCGTTCTTGATGAGGCGCGTCGCCGTCGAGGATTTCCGGGATTTGGCCGAGGCAACCTTCGCCCAAAAGTTTTTCCATGCTGCCGAGATACGCTTTGGCGGCGGCGACCGCTTCCGGTGAAAAATCCCAGGCGCGCGCCAACGCTTCGCAAAAAATCGGGAACGTCCACGTCCACGCCGTGCCGTTGTGATAGGCGGGTTTGCGGCGGGTATCTTCGTCGCCTTCGTAGCGGCCCCAATACGGATTGGGCGGATCGTTGATTAAATTTCCGTTCGCAAAAATCGGGAGGGGCGGCGTGACGGGCAAAGGCGCGAGCGTCCGCAACGCTCCCGGCGCCACGAGATAACGCAACGCCGCTTCGACACTGCGCTGGGCTTTTTCGCCAGTGACAAAACCGAAGGAAATGGCGAGAAGAAAATTGCTCCGCAACGCGTCGTCCACGATGGCGTCAGCGGCGGGTTGATTTTTTTTCGCGATGAGCAAATCGGAAAAATATCCCTTTTCCTCCAGCCAAAAATATTTTTTCAACGAAGCTTCAGCGCGCTTGCTCAAGGCGCTCCACGTTTCCGTTTCGGATTTTATCTTCAGCCGGGCGAGTTGTCGCAAAAGGCGAATCCATAAAATTTGAATCTCAATCGGATAACCTTCGCGCGGCGTCCCGGCGGGATGATTCGTGTCCATCCAGGTGAAATGGCTCGGACTCCAGATCAAAGCGGACGCGGTGTCCATGCGAATTCCGTTAGGCGTGCCGCGCAAATATCCCACGGCGATTTCGCGCAGGACATCCGCGATGGTGCGTCCACGTTTATCAACAATCAGTTCGTATAAATTTTCGGTGAGCAACTCGGCCGTTTCTTCGCAGACGACTCCGAACCAAAGTGGGGCGTCGCTCGTTTCGCGATTCGTCGCGTCCTCTCCGTGAATCGTATTGGGCATCGTGCCGTTCTCGACGAAGCGGCCGAACGTCATCAGCAGTTCCGTGACGTCGCCCACCAAACCTGCCGCGAGCAATCCGCGCGCGGCGATGAGCGAATCGCGCCCCCAATCGAGAAACCACGGGTAGCCCGCGATGACGGTTTTTCCCGACCCGCGCCGGACGACGAATTGTCGCGCGGCCAAGGTGAGTTGCCGACCGAAGGAATCGTCGTCGGGAAATTTTGCGCGGTTCAACGCGATTTTATTTTCGACGAGACGATTGGCGGAAATTTCCTGAACCATTTCATTCGTGGGATCGACGGTGTCGGCGCAGAGCACGAGCGAAACGGGCTTATCTTTTTTGAGCGGCAGTTCAAACCAGCCGGGACTATGGGCGTCGCCCGCGCCGATTTGCCCGCGACTTTTTTCCACTGGATGCGAGATGTTGTCCAACCATTCGGCTTCGTGGTGATAAAAACCGCTGTCGCTGTAAACGCGAAGTTGACGCTCGGAATTCGGGGTGAAGGCAAAGCCCGATTTGTCGGAAAGTGGTTTTGAATTATTTTGAAAATGATTTTCCGCTTCGGGACAACGATGCGTTTCGGTGTGAAAATTTCGGTCTTCGATATCGACGCGAACCGTCAGGCTAAGGTTCGACTCGCGGCTGGAAGCCGCAGCAACCTGCAGGCAGGATGGCGGCGCTACGGGGCGCAGGCTTCCAGCCGCGCGCGACGACAATTCAAAACGAAACACCGTCGTGTTTTTTCCATTGAGCATGTCAGCGGTGAGTTGGATTTCCACCGTGCGTTGATCACCGACTCTGGCGGAAAAATGCCAGACGGCCGGTGGTCCGGGCTGAAACGAAATAAGATTTTGTAAGTTGAGCGGCGTAATAAATCCATCGGCATTGAGCCAGACGCGAATGCGCTTGACGAAGACATGGCGATCCACCGGAGCTTCGGAATGAAGATTTGCGCCGAGCGCGCAATCATATTTTGAATTGATTCGGCCAAGATCGACACAGAGCCGCGCCATGCCGCCGATGCCGTTGGTGAGAAGAACGAGCGAGTCAGCGGGCGGATTCTGGATGGGTGATTCGGAAAAGGACGGGCTGGGCGCGAGAAAACGAAGGCGTGATTCAATGGCTCGATGGTCCGGCGCGTATCGCTCGATTTCCAGTTCGGCGTCGATGGCATATGGAAAATTTTTCGGCGCAAAAAACGCGACGTGCCCATCGCGAACTTCGATCGAGGTGGCGTGTTGAAATTCTTTTGCCGTTTCCAATTTCAACGTCGCGCGAAAAGGAACGGTGTCGTGCAACAAAAGCCAATGATCGGGAGGAACCGGCGTGACGCGGCGACGATCCAACAAAGTCCACTGGATGACTTGGGGAAAACCAGGAGCGCGGACAGCCTTGTCCGCGTTTGGTTTATTTTTTGTTTCGGAAGATTTTTCGGTCTGGCTCTCGTCTGCAACACTCGCGGACATAGCTGTCCGCGCTCCTATGCTGATGAGAAATCGTTCGGGTGATGCGTGGACTTGATCGGCGAGTTCCTGCCAATGGTGCGCGCCGATTTTTTCCGGCGGTAACACTTTACTCAACGCGTCAAACGCCCACGCGGCCTGCGCTTTGGCGCGGCGATAATTTTCTCCGCTCAAACCAATTGGGGTCGGCGTCGCGGCGAGACAGTGCGCGGCGGCGGGTTTTAACATGAAAGAAATTTTCCCATCGGCGCGCGTGGGTTGCAACGGCGCGAGGTCAAGCAAATCAACCAGAGGTTCGCCCAGTTCTTTGTAAATTTTTTCGTCGAGGGAAAAAGCCTGCGCGTTTTCAACATCGTTATTGACGAGGACCAGAACGGAATCTGTTCCTTCGATAAAATTTTTCTCTTGTTCCTGGGCAGGGGAGACGCGCTGCCCTACTTTGGCGGAGTCGCGGCGCAACGCGAAGACTGGGGAATCAAGGTCACTGAGCCGAGTCAGTTTCGCTCCGTCAAAAAAACAGGGGTGGTCGGCCAGCAATTGATTTAGTTGCGCCAGTTCCGGGACGATATTTTCCTTCGCGCCCCAATTCATTCCCCGACTTTGATGCACTTCAATTTTTTCGTCAGCCAGCCATTCGACGCCGCAGGTGAACCCGAAGCCGCCGCAAACGCTGGTCAAGCCGCACAACCGATTTCGCACCAGCGACCAGGCGCGGCCTTTTTTTGCGAGACGATCATTGTCGTGCGTTTCGCTGTAATGAACGTAAACGCCGACGCGTTGACTTTGCCGCAGCGCGTAATCCAAATACCAAGCGACATCGTGGCCGGAATAAAATTGAAAAAGTTCTGAGTAAGCCCACTGCATTCCGCCCTCGGTCAACAAAGTCTCCGTCGCCGCCCACGGCCCGCCCAAACCTTCGAGGAGAAAAAGCGTGTCGGGAAATTCCTGGCGCACGCGCGCCTCGATGTATTGCCAGACGGGCAACGGAACTTTGTAGCCGGCATCGCAGCGAAATCCATCCACGCCACGACGACACCAGGTCAAAAATGCCTCGGCGAAATGTTCCCAGAGTCTGGTGAAATTGGGATCCAGTTCGACGAGGTCGGCCCAAATATTTCCCCAGGCGCCGGGGCTGGCAAATCTTCCTTTCTCGTCGCGCAAAAACCATTCGGGATGATTTTCGAAAAGTGTGGAACCCCAGCCGGTGTGATTGATGACCACGTCGAGAAAAAGTTTTCCGCCGCGCCGATGCGTTTCATAAGCCAGCTCGCAAAACTGTTCGACGCCGGTGGTGCGTTGATCAAATTCAACGAGTGCCGGATCAATCGCGGTCAAATCCAAACAGGCATACGGACTGCCGAAACGTCCCATCCGCGCGAAAGTGGTGGGGGTTGGATTGACGGGCAACAGGTGAAGGATTTTGCAGCCGAGCGTTTCGATGATGTGGGGAAGCTGTGGAATTAAATCGCGAAATTTCCCCGAGGGCGGAATAACGACGTAGCCGCGCTGGTCGAGTTGGTTGAGGTGTTTTTCAAATTTTTCATCACGCGTGGTTCGCAGATTTTTTGTCGCGCCGAACATCCGGGTGAATGCGCAATAAATGATATTGGCCGTCCGATAACAATTCGGGTGAATTGAAATTCCAACATCCGAACCGTCCGGCCAAATTTGTTTGCCGTGGGGATCAATGAAATAAGCTTTCGCGCGAAAATAGCCCGGCTCGGTCAAAGGCAACTCGATGCTCCACTCCGCCCCGGCGTTTTTTCGCATGGGCAGGTCGCGCCAAAACGCGATGGACATCGGGCGCTGGCCCGCGTGCGAAGAAATGATTTCAGATCGGGTGGCCGCGCCCTGGCCGAGGTTGGTGCGGAGGAGCGCGCGGCTCTCGGGCAGCGGCTCTCCCTGCAAAGTGAAACGGAGTGAGTCGCCGACGAAACGCAAGACCCGCCCACCGGGTTCGGGTGTCATGGCGGGTTTTTCCATTTTTATTTCCAGGGATTGAGACGCGCGGTTTATTCCTCTACCCCGCCGGTCAAAGCAAGCGCAACCATTTCTGGGAATCCTAAAATTGCGAATGAACGAAATGGTTGAACCACAGAGGCACAGAGGCACAGAGCAAAAACGGAGTGATAAACTCTCGGTCTCGGTCGCACCTTCAATTTATCGGAGAAGTCGTCGGCAAACCACCGGAGCGCCGGTTTGCAACCGGCTTTGAGTCAACGCGCCAAGGCCAAGCCGGTGTGATTCAAACTGGCGGTCAAACGTAGCGCAGGATTGCATCTGTATCGCCGGTTTGAAACCGGCTGACCGTCGCAAATAGAGAGAGTCTTTAGGTTTCGAAAGTATCCCGTTCTGGCGGCATCTCGCAGGTTGAAAACCTGCGCTACGGCAGGATGCAATCCTGCGCTACAACTGACCGCCAGTTAAAATCACACCAAGGCCAAGCCAGTTGCAAACCGGCGCTCCGTCACGGGAGGCTTAGTTTGCGCGCTCATCTGCTGCGGCGTTTGCTAAATCGCAGCGAAAAATTTCTCCTTTAATTTTCTGATGCGCTGAAACGATTCGTCGATGCGCGACTCGGAAATTTTTCCTGACTCAACCAGACGCAAAATAATTCCCGCCGCTTTCTCGCCGATGTCCGCGTCGTAATTCATATTGTTGCCGAAGCATAAAATATCCAGACCCGCTTCGACGCCGAACTGGATCGCGTTTTCCAAACCGTAGTGCGCGGAGATGGCTTTCATCTCCATGTCATCGCTGATGATCAGACCGACGTAGCCGAGTTGGTCGCGCAAAATTCCCTGGAGAATTTTTTTGGACAGCGTGGCCGGACGCTCGGGATCGAGGTTCGCGTTGAACACGTGCGCGGTCATGATGATTTCGCAAAGGCCGGAATCGATCAGGCGTTGAAACGGAATCAACTCGCGCGCGCTCCAGTTTTTCGTGACATCCACCAAACCCAAATGCGTGTCGCCCGTCGCGCTGCCGTGGCCGGGAAAATGTTTCGGACAAATTAAAACGCCTTGTTGGCGATGCGCCTTCGCAAACTCCATCGCGTGTGCCGCGACAATTTCCGGGTCAGAATGAAAACTCCGTTTTTTTCCTTTGATGATCGGGTTATCGGGAGTCGCGTCGAGATCGACCACCGGCGCTAAATTCAAATTGATTCCGAGTTGAGCCAAAGTTTTCGCAATCAGTTCCGCGTGGCGAAAAGTGAATGCGAGATCATTTCTCTGGCCCAGTTCTTCGTGCGAAAGCGTTTCAGGAAATCCGTAACTCGCCTTGAGCCGATTCACGCGACCTCCCTCTTGGTCGATGGAAATAAACAGCGGCGTTTTGGCAAAACTTTGCAGCGATTGCACCAGCGCTTTTACCTGCGTTGGAGACTGAATATTTCGCCCGTGGAGTTGCGCATCGGCCATTTCCTGATCGAACAAAACCACGCCGCCGAGATTGCGTTCGGCGGCATCGTGCGCGATGGGATCGCTCGACTTGACTTCGTAGCCGCGAAAGCCGACGAGTAGCATCTGACCGATTTTTTCCGGGAGCGTAAGATTGGAATTGTGGTTGATCAATTTGGTTGCGTCTGAAGATACAACTGGAGCAAAACATTTAAATGCAAAAGGCGATCTTCCGGAAACGGATGTGATTAAAAGCGGGTGAGGCTGGATTTGGTTTCCTTGGACTGCGGCGGCATGACGCCGCTTTTTCCTGCACGTTACGCAATGGAGAAAGTGCGCAAAATGAAGAACCTTCCCGGCTTCTCCACCGTGCAGTCAAAGCGGGGACGTGTCCCCGCAGTCCAAAATAAGATCGGTTCCAACCTCCCCCACTTTTAATCACTCCCCGGAAAGGGCCGTTAAATCAAAATTCAAACAAGAAAAATTATGAAATCATTTGGCTTATTTTTATTGAGTCTCGCGCTGACCGGCTCGGTTCGCGCCGAAATCAAAACTGAAAACATCGAGTACAAAAGCGGCGACGTGACGTTGGAAGGTTTTCACGCTTATGATGATTCTGCTTCTGGAAAACGCCCCGGCATTTTGATCGTGCATCAATGGAAAGGTTTGGGTGATTACGAAAAGAAGCGCGCCGAAATGTTGGCCAAGCTTGGTTACAACGTTTTTGCCGCCGATATTTACGGAAAAGGAATTCGTCCAAGCAGTCCGAAAGAGGCGGGCGCGCTGGCGGGAAAGTTTAAATCAGACCGGGCTTTGCTGCGCGCGCGAGTGAAAGCCGGCTTGGACGTGCTCGAGAAAAATGAAATGACCGACGCAAAAAAAATCGCCGCCATCGGTTATTGTTTTGGCGGGACTACTGTTCTGGAATTGGCGCGGGGTGGCGCGGACATTTCCGGCGTGGTCAGTTTTCACGGCGGACTAAGTTCTCCGAATCCTACCGACGCAAAAAATATCAAATGCAAAATTTTAGTTCTGCACGGAGCGGACGATCCCAATGTGAATCCAGAGGTCCCCGGCTTTCAAGAGGAGATGCGCAAAGCCAAAGTCGATTGGGAATTTGTCGCGTATGGAAACGCCGTGCATAGCTTCACCGATTGGAATGCGGGCAGCGATAATTCCAGAGGCGCGGCTTACAATGAGAAGGCAGACAAGCGTTCGTGGGAAGCAATGAAGCAATTCTTCGCTGAGATTTTTTGATAAAGGGCAGGTGTGCGTATAGTCTGCCCATCTTCAAGATGAACTTCCCCGAGATCGTGGACATCGCGCTGCCGGCCGAAGGCGTCTTCCACAACCTCGTCTTCGTGGGGAGCATACGCGTCTCGCGTGTCGGTTTCGGCGTCGCGCCGAAATCATCTGTGCCTCTCGACTGTGTCCGGCGAGTCGCCAGACACGACAGGCGGGTCGCCCGCGCTACCCAGCACGGCCTCTGGGGCATGGGCCAGATGATGTTCACCAAATACATTATCGTGGTGGACGACGACGTGGACGTTCCCAACACCAGCGAAGTCCTCTTCCGCCTCTGCGCCAACACCGACCCGCAACGCGACAGCATCTTCACCAAAGGCCCATCCGACGTGCGCGACCACGCCACCAGCGAAATCGCCAGCGGCAGCAAACTCGGCATTGACGCGACGAAGAAACTCCTCGGCGAAGGATTCAGACGGCCGTGGCCGCCACTCATCAAGATGGACAAGCAGGTTCAGAAAAAGATCACCGCGCTGTTCGGAGGAAAAACCTGATTCCCGAATCAGTGATTCGGAAATTCACGCAAACTCTCAACCATGAACCCTCAACCAACTCCCGGCATTGACGCGACGAAAAAATTGCCGGCCAAAGGCTTCAAACGCGCCTGGCTGCCGTTGATTCCACTGGATGCTGGAGACGCAGACAAGTTTGATGCGCTTGAATTGCCTGGCTAATATTTGCTGTGCGTTATGCGATTTGAGCAACGTTTTTTTCAGCGAATTTCAGCGCAACGTTCAGCGTATCCATAAACTCGATGACCTTTATCGGCTTGGTGAGATACCGGAAGAATCCTGCCTCCATGCCTTTCTCGATGTCGTGTGGCATGGCATTCGCACTGAGGGCAACGACGGTGATGTGCGCCGTTGCGGGGTCTGCACGCAGGAGTTTGAGGGTTTCAATGCCGCTGATGCCGGGCAGATTGATATCCATGAGGATCACCTCCGGCAGATGGGCGCGGGCGAGCTTGATGCCGGTGAGGCCGTCGCCCGCGCTGAGCAGGCGCAGGTCGGGTCGGCGCGCGATGAGTTGCTCGACGAGCTTGAGGTTAGCCGGGTTATCCTCGACATAGAGCAGGGTGTGCAGCGGCGCGCCGCTCTGGACTTGCGATGTGATAAGGGGTGTGGATTCAACGCTTTCAAGGGCAAGCACTGGCTCAACGGCCGTCATCAGTTCGAACCAGAAAACGCTTCCCGTCCCAACGGTGCTTTCCACGCCGATCACGCCGCCCATCATCAATTCGATCAGTTGCTTGGCGACGACGAGGCCGATGCCTGTGCCTTCCTGGCCGCCGCCCTCTTGTCCGAGACGATTGAACGGTTGAAATAGCTGCGCCAGTTCTTCCGGAGGCAATCCCGCGCCGTTGTCTTTGACGCTGACGCGAATGCGGTCCGGCGGGATGGCGGTGCAGTCCACGACGACGGTTCCCGCCGCCTGGTTGTATTTGATGGCGTTTGAAAGAAGGTTGATGAGGACCTGCTTCAAGCGGGTCCGATCGGCCATGACCCAGTAAGGGATGCCGGATTGGGGAAAGGTCATGCTGATGCCCTGTTTTTGGGCTTGGGGTTCGATCATGGCCTGGCATTCGCGCAGGACTTCGGCCAGGGCGATCGGTTCCAGCGACAGGGACAACTTGCCGGACTCAATGCGGGCGAGATCGAGGATTTCGTTGATGAGCGTGAGCAGATGCCATCCCGCTTTCAGAATTTGGTCAATGCTTTCCTGCTGGGAGGGAGTCGGCAACGGGGAGGCGGTCTCCATCAGTTGGGCGAAGCCGAGGATGGCGTTGAGGGGGCTGCGGAGCTCATGACTCATGCTCGAGAGGAAATCCGATTTCGCGAGATTGGCTTTCTCGGCCGCAGACTTGGTGCTCTGGAGCTCGACGTTCTTTTGCTGGAGTGTCTGCTCGAAGCGTTTGATCTCGGTGACGTCGCGGGCGGCGGCGAACACGCCCTGCAATTTCCTGTCCCGATCGTAGAAGGTGGCGGCGTTGTAGGACACCACGGTTTCTTTTCCGTCCCGGGCGCGGGCGGTAAGCTCGTAGTTGACAACCTTTTTTTCGTTGAGCACCAGCTTAATGCCTGCCTCGGCACGGTCCGGATCGGTGAAGCAGTCCTTGAACGGCGCACCGATCAACTCGTCGCGGGTGCAACCGGTGAGCGCCTCCATCTGCTTGTTGACGTCGGTGATGATGCCGGACGGGTCGGTGGTCATCAGCGCGTCAATATTGGATTCGATGAGAGAGCGCGTGTAGAACTGCTGGTCGCGCAGGCGCTGATCGAGTTTGTTCTTGTCTGCTTCAACCTCCTTGCGCGCGGTGTTATCGGTGCCGATCAACAAATAGCCGATGATCGCGCCTCGATCGTCGCGTAACGCCGTGACCGACACCACCGCCGGAAAGCGGCTGCAGTCTTTGCGGATGTAGGTCAATTCGTAGATGTCCTCGATCCCGCGCTTGGCCTTGAAAACCAATGCGTCAAAGCCTGGCGTAATCGGGGTTCCGAGTTCGACGCTGAGCGCTTTGGCGCGCGCGACCACTTCCTCTGGATCGGAAATGTCGGCCGGCGTGAGCTTGTTCATCACTTCGGCGGCGGTGTAGCCCAGCATCCGCTCGGCGCCGACATTGAAGATCTGAATGACGCCCTTCGCGTCGGTGGCGATGCTCGAGAAGTTGGCGCTGTTGAAAATCGCGCTCTGCAGGGCCCCCGCCTTGAGCAGCGCCTCGTCCGCCCGCTTGCCCGCGGTGTTGTCGGTGCCCTCATCGAACATGGCCGTTGTTCCCCCAAGAGTGAGCGACTGAAAAGATTACACTGCGAGCAGGGCTTCAACCGAGTTTTTGAGCTGATCTGGCGTGTACGGCTTGCAAAGGAAGGGTGCGCCTTCAACAAACATAGCTTTTATTCTGTCGGTTATAGAATTGCCCGTCGTGTAAAGCACACGCAAATTCGGCCGAAGCTTGAGGGCCTGATGTGCAAGCTCACACCCGCCAAGGACCGCTGTCTTGAGATAGATATCTGTGAAGAGCGCGTCGATGTGTTGAGGAGAGCGCAAGAGCAAAAGCGCCTCGTCTACATCGCTGGCTGAAAATGTATCGTAACCGAAGTCTTGAAGCATCATCTTCGCTACTTCGCGGGTAAATACCTCATCTTCGACAATCAGTATGACGGCCACTATAGTCCTTCTGGCCGTGACAACCAATATTGCGACTAGCGAACCCGCTATCAGGGCAGAACAATCAACGCGCACCGGCAGCCAAAGTTCCGCAAGGCTTCATCTTTATCGGCGGCGGAGGTCGAACCTCTTTTCTAGTGGATCGAATCTAACACTTGGCGCCCGCGGTTGACGGCGGCGATGATTTTGTCCGGGTCAGCGGTCCAGATGAAGGGCTTTGGGTCACGGTTGGCCTCGTCGAGATAGCGGTTGATGGCGGCCTGGAGGTCGACGACG
>JBBQRQ010000079.1:0-24239 GCA_038214755.1 Verrucomicrobiota bacterium | reverse complement strand
AGCGCGGGTCGCATCGATATGTGGCTGCCAGTAATTCATCATGGTGTAAGCGGCCAGGGTGCAAAAAAATGTGAGGACGGCGTAGAGCGCCAGCACGGGGATGGAATTGCACACCGCTGCCACTGCTGACCACGAAGGCATCACGAGAAAAAACACCGGCAGGATGGAAAGGAAGTTTACTGCGAACATGATGAGGGTGACGTGCGTGGCGTTGTTGCCGGAATATTTCGGATCTTCCAACCAAAGAATTTGCGCCGTGAAAAAAATCGACGCGGCAACAACTTCCACTTCGCCTCGACCCAGATGCAGTTGTGCCCAATCCACATTGGAGAGAATCGCCGCCCCCGTGATGACCATGGCGCAACTGAGTAAAAGTGTTTTGCCGGGCCAGGCTTTCTTCCGAAAGGCGACAACGACCGGGATGAACAAACAGTAACATTGCGTCAAAAATGCGGCGGTGGATGCCGAAGTGTAATTGACTCCGTCCATTTGCAGAAGAAGTCCGATTCCTCCAACGAGACCGAGTCCGGCTCCTTGTTGAAGCTCGCTGCGCTTGACATCGCGCAGAGTTCGGAGCGACCAGAAAGCCAAAATCAGCGCGGAGAATCCGAAGCGAACCGCGAGGGAAAGTGCGGCGAAAAACCAGGAGCTTCCCTCGGGTAGGATTTTTTTCTGGGTGAGGCCCAGCGCTTTCATCCCGAGAAAACTGAAACCCCAAAAAACCGTCGCTAAAAATAATATCCAGGTCGCTTTTAGCGCGTGATTTGATTTTTCCAAAGCCATGAGGAGAAGATTCCAAGACCAATAAAGTTTAGGCAATGGAATCCAAAGTGGTTTCCTCCAAGGAGCGCCGGCCTCCGGCACGGCGGGAGCTCTTTATTTTCCGCGCCGTGCCACAGGCTGGCGCTCCCATCCGCCTGGTTTTACTTTGGCCAGTTCCTGCCACAGGCGCGCGCTCATCTCCATTCCTTTGGTGAAACAATCCAGGTCGAATTTTTCGTTGGGCGAATGCGCGTTGTCGTCGGGCAAGGCCAGCCCCAGCAACAAAGTGTCGGCGCCCAATATTTTTTTGAAATCGGTCACGATTGGAATCGAACCGCCTTCGCGCATCAATATCGGTTCGCAGCCAAACGCCGCTTTCAGCGCGCGCAATCCCGCCTGCGCCTGCGGACTTTTTGGCGAAACCAGATACGGCTCTCCGCCGTGGCCCGCCGCCACTTCCATTCGCACAGTGGTCGGGCAAATTTTTTTCAAATGTCTTACGACCACGTCGCGAATGTGTTTCGGCTTTTGATTGGGCACGAGTCGGAAAGTTAATTTTGCTTTGGCCCACGATGGCACAATCGTCTTGCTGCCCTCTCCCTGATAACCGCTGGTCAACCCATTTATTTCAATCGTCGGACGCGCCGAACGTTGCTCGAAGGGGGTGAAGCCGCGCTCGCCAAAAAGTTTCGGGACGCCTAAAAATTTTTGATAGGCCGGGACACTCAGCGGGATTCGAGCGAGCTGTTTTCGTTCGTAAGCTGAAAGTGGCGCAACATCTTTATAAAAACCGGGGATGGAAATCCTGCCGTCTTTGTCACGCAACTTCGCCAGTAACTGGCAGAGTGCCATCGCGGGATTGTCCACTGTTCCGCCATAAATTCCGGAATGCAAATCGCGCGATGGTCCGCGCAAAGTAATTTCCACCGCGATAATTCCACGCAAAGCATAAGTCAGCGCTGGAAAATTTTTACCAGGCATTCCCGTGTCAGACACGACGACTCCCTGGCATTTCAGTTTCCCCCGATGGCTGCGCAAAAACGCCGCCAGATTTTTGCTGCCGACTTCCTCCTCGCCTTCGATTACAAAAGTCAAATCGCACGGCAATTCGGTCTGCGTTTTCAAATAAGCTTCGACGGCTTTGAGGTGCGCCAGGTTTTGTCCCTTGTTGTCGCTCGCGCCGCGACCGAATAAGGATTTTCCCTCGATGCGCGCCTGGAACGGCGGAGTTTTCCAAAGCTCAAACGGCTCGGCGGGTTGCACATCGTAGTGTCCGTAAACGACAAAGTGCGGCTTGCGAGAATTTTTTTTGCGCGGAGTTTTTGCCACGAGAATTGGATTTCCCGCAGTAGGATTCAAGGCGGCGTCCAATCCGATTTGACGGCAATGATTGACCAGCCACTCGGCGCACGCGGCCAAGTCCCTCCGATGTTCGGGCTGAGCAGAAACACTGGGGAAGCGAACGTACTCGCAAAGTTCCTCGATAAATCTCTCGCGATTGTCCTGGAGATACGAAAAGACGGCGCGCATTGAATTAGCGAAGATGAAAAATAATTTGAAACAAAAGGAAAGTTCTCATTTCCAGTGGCCTTTGTAATAAGCCCAGCCACCCCGCTGCTGTTCCCAGCGACCAGGGACATAAGTCGCCAATCGATGCGGCGGCGTTTCCCAATGCCCTTTCCGCCACACCCATCGAGATCCTTCGCGCGCCCAAAAGCCGCCGATCCACACATGTCGCCGGGTGGGAGCTTCGCCCGCCACCTCCATTTGCGGGACAGGCGGTTTCTCGGTGAAAAAAATTTCTTCGGATACGGCACCGTGCTCGCGCACGATTACGCGGCGTTCCACACAGCCGCCGAAAATCGCGGCCGCCAGTCCCGCAATCAGAAGGGGTTTTGATTTCATATTTCCCAAAGGGTTTGGTTTTGCTTCGGTTTATTTTTTCTTCTTCTTTTTGAACAAGTCCAGAACGTTGTCAATCTTCGTGGGCTGGTTAGTTGCGGGCGCACTGTTGAGGTTGGTTGTCGAATTTGTATTTCCGTCGGTTGAAGTGTTTGGACCCCGCAACGCCCCGCGGACTCCTTGCAAAGCTTTCCCCACGTCTCCGCCAATGATGCCCGCGCCAGCTTGAATGGCCAGAGCGCCCAGACCTTTTTTATCAAATTCGGAATGCGGATTACCAAGAGTGCCAGCCAATCTGATCAGTGATGGAAGTTTGACGTATTGGCCGTCCTCGGAAGTGCCGCCGCTGGCTAAACCCAACTCGCGCGGCGCTTTGGTCGCCAGCGATTTTCTAAGTTCGAAATCCACAGGAATTTTATTGAGCGGCGAATTGGTCAGCACGTCTGCGATGGGAACTGTCCCCCGCACGCTGCCGCGATACGATTGGCTGACCGCCACGAAATTCGTCAGGTTGATAATTCCATCGGCAATATTGACGTGCGCTTCCACAACATTGATGGGCGACTCGGATATTTCTGGAATCTGGAGGAGAAGCGCGATGGGAGTGAGAATATTTTTATATTTTGGATCAACGATTTGAATGTTCGCATTGGTAAAAGTGAAATTGAGCGTGCCCCCCAAACTTTTTTTCAGATTGATCCCCGTCGTTCCCGCGCCTTTCAAGTTGGCGTCGGCAATGATCGTTCCCTGATAAGCCCCCTTTTTTTCCGGCATGAAAAAATCGGCCAGCGGTCCAAGCGCAACACCATTGAGCGAGGCGACGAAATTGTAAGCGTATCCTTTGACCCCGAGATTTAGATCGCTCTGAAGGATCACTGGCGCGCCGTTGAGAGAAAGTTGAAAGGGCGAAAGCGAAACACGGCTGCCCTCAAATTTCGCCGAGCCGCGCCAGTCTTTGATTTCGATGTCGCGCAAATAAAATTGCCCGATATTTATCTCCGCCAAAAGTTTCCCGATGGGCAGATGCATCGCCTCCGGTTCTCCGTCGATTTTGTGGGACGTCGGCGCAGTGGCCACTGGCTGATTTTTTCCTGCGGCGATTTTTTCGGGCGCTCCATGGTAAAGATCGTAAAAAGGCGTGACGTCAAATGAATCGGATTGCAGCGCCAGATTTCCTTTCATCGCGTTCGGGTCGGAAAGATCAATCTGGCCGGTGACGTTCAATTGATTCTTCGCCCGGGCGGTCGGCGAAAGGGTCACCTGAAGTTGTCTGAAAGTGAAAACTTCTTTCTGCATTGAGCCGTCAAATTGCAACTGCGCTTTCAACGCCGGCTTAAACACATTGAGACTTAGATTACCTTGTGCGGACTCGGGCAGCGCCCTGGCCGTGAGCTTGTATTTGAATTCCCCAGCCAATATCGCAGTGAAGGACGACGGCGGGGAATTTTTTACGCTGATGGCTGGAGCACGATCCACTCGCATCTCGGCGAACAATGTTAGTTTTCCTGGCTCGCCATTTTTTAACTGGTCGAGCGACACGTTTACGTTGGCCAACTCGGTTGTTTCCTGACCGCCATCCGGCAGTTTTTTGGTTTGTCGCAGGAGCGCATTTTTCAGAGAAATGTTTTTGATGTTGAGATTGGGTGACGACCGCGACTTCGATTTGGAATTATCGTTGCCCGATTTTTTTCCGCTGCTGTTTTTGATCGGGTCCAAATTGCTGGAGCCGTCGGCCGCTTGCACAATCGTCACCATCGGAGAAACGATCGCCACTTCGTCCACCGTGATTTTTCCTCCCAGAATGTCGCGCAAGTTATAACGCACGCGCGCTTCGTTCGCCTTGAGCAACATTTCTTTTCCGTGCGGCTGAATCTCAAGTTTCGTCAAAACGATTCCCGAAAATGCATGGACGGATGCATCGGCGACACGAATGTCAGAGTTCATGGCGCGACCGGTCGCGGGCAAAATGACTCCTTTAAAAAATGCGGAACTGGTCGCGACAAAAAATCCAATGGTGACGAGCACTAAAAATCCAATGAAAAGGAACAGAACGGTTTTTCCAATCCTCCGTCCTTTTCCGCGAACTGCTGGTGATGATGAATTTGTCATAATTTTTTTTAAACCCGGATTTTGCATTGAGAACCGTAGCGCAGGTTTTTAACCTGCCGTATCGCGGGTTTGCAACCCGCCGAACATCGCGACGCTTGCCGGTTGCAAACCGGCGGTACAACAGCTTACAAAGCTGCGCTACGGCTCTCAGGGCGCAAATAGTTTAAGGCATTTTCGCGATGCCGCCATTGAGTGTGACAGACAGCGAGGGAAAACTGTGCAAAGAAACTTCGTTGAACTAGGTTGACCGGCCAATGAAAATTTCGATCATCATTCCGGCGTTCAACGAGGAAAAGTTGATTGGGAAAACTTTGCAAAGCATCCAGGCCGCCCTGCCCGCTTTTCATCGGAGAGATTGGGCAACAGAAATAATTGTCTGCGATAATAATTCGTCCGACCAGACCGCGGAAATGGCGAGGAGCGCGGCAGCGAAAGTTGTCTTCGAGCCGATCAATCAAATTGGGCGCGCGCGAAATTGCGGGGCGGCGGCAGCGACGGGCGACTGGTTTGTGTTCATCGACGCAGATTCCTCCCCGAGCGAGGAACTTTTTAACGAAGTCGCAAAAGTAATCGAATCGGGAAAAGCCATCGCGGGCGGCAGCACGATTCGTTTGGATTCAGCGGATGTTCCGGCGCGTTCGCTCACCCATTTGTGGAACGGGATCAGTCGAACTCTTCATTGGGTGGCGGGTTCATTTATTTTTTGTGAAGCCGCCGCGTTCAAAGCGATTGGCGGATTCAGCAGCGAATTTTTTACGGGCGAAGAATTGGATTTGAGCAAAAGATTAAAACGTTTTGCGCGACGTCAGAAAAAACAAATTGTGATTGTGTCGAAATATCCGCTGCTGACTTCTGGCCGGAAAATTCATCTTTATCGGCGAGGCGAGTTGGGACGCTTTTTTCTGAAATCTTTTTTCCGTCCGAACGCGACGATGAAGAATCGCGACGCGTGCGGCCCGTGGTACGATGGCCGCCGTTAAATCCGGAATCCGAATCCCCGAAATCCGAAAGAAGACCGAAATCCGAAATAGCGAAAATGACTTCCAGCCAAGCCCAAAAAAGCGACCGCCGCCATTTTTTCTAACTTTGAAATGCGGCGGTCACAGACGCGCCGCTACAACCTGTTCCCTACGCAATATTAAATTGAACACGGCGCTAAAATCGCGTCGCGCATTCCGTGGATAATTTTTTTATCCGCCGGACAAATCGTGGCGAGGACTCCGCCAAGATTTGCCCGAGCGGAATCATTTTCCCCGCCGACAAAATAGTACGGACAAAGACGGACGCGGCCTTGCATTGGAACGAGTTCGTTTTTTTCAAAATCAAACCAGTGCGCCCCAACGATTTTTGGTTTTTGATAACGCTGCAAAACAAACGGCGAGCGATCAAAAGACTTGAGCGCGAGATCGACCGCGGCGCTCCAATCCGCCTGAGATAAATCGCTGCCGAGATAAACGCCGCGCGCGCCCCAGGCCTTTTCGGAATAGCCGGAGATTTTCAAAATCAAATCGCGGTCGCGTTGAGAAAGCGTTTTGAGTTGCTGCCAATCGGTCAGATTGAGTTCGGGAATTGCGGCGTGCGGTGGAAGCGGCGTGGGATCGACAATCCACGTATAGGGGATAATTTTTTGCAGTCGGACCAAAAAACTTTCGCCCAGTTCCTGCCGCCAAAAATCGCGCAGGTTGCGATTCCAAAGCAGTGCGAACAAGAGTTTCTCCTCGAAGATTGGCTTGGGCGGAGGCGTGAGACGAATTTTCTTGTCGAGGGCCAAGTCAAAAATTTGTTGGGCGTTGGAAACATTCGCTAAATCGAATAATTCAAAAAAACGATAAACCGCCTCGCCCATTTTAAACTCGGAAAACTTTGAACTTTGAACTTTGAACTTTGAACTGTTGATCTGTCTGGCGAGCCATTCCATTTCCGGCCGATAGGTCGCGGCTTCTGCGGAAACGATGACATGAACTTGTTTCGCGTCGCCGAAAATACTTTCGAATCCGCGCAACATCCCATCCACGCCGCCGATTAAATTTTCATTTCCGTGTTCCGAGTTCCGCGTTCCAAGTTCCCCGTACGTTTGATTCAACCACGCTGTCAGCCCGATTCCACCGGGAACGCTGTCGAGTTCGGTGATGCTAAATCCATTCTCTGTCAGCAAAATATCGGGACGAATCACGCGAGGGATTTCATTTTTGAACGCGGGCTGGCGTTGAAGCTCGATGAGTTCGCGCGGCTTGCCTTGATCAAGCCAGCGAGCAATCCATTCCGGCTGTTTCCCCTCGACACTTTTGCGGTAGAGCAAATTGACGGCGCGATTGAATTGCAAAAGAACGCGACCAAGCGTTTCCAATTCTTTGGCCAGATTTTCGCCGAGCAGAAAGGGCGCGGGAGAAATCCGCCAGTCCTGGTCGGCGAACAAGCCGCCGGGCGGAAGCGAACCGCGGATAGCGGTCGCTGCTTGTTGAGATGACATGGGAGAAATCACAAGCCCAACCGTTCCGCCAGCCGGTCGAGAATCAAATCCATTTCTGCGTCGGTGAGTCCACCGAGTTTGCGTTCCAATTTCACGCTGGCAACCGTGGCGACCCGTTGCACGTCAAACGCGCCTTCAGCGTCGAGAAATGATTTTGGACTCGGAGCTTCCCACCGATTGCCGCGGCAGGCCGTCGTGTGAGAGACCACGGGGAAAACTTCCAGATCATCACCGCGCGGCTGGGGGGTGAGAATGAGGCACGGACGAATTTTCGCCGCCATGCCCAAGTCCACGATCCAGATGTCACCGGGTTTTGCGGCGGGCATGTTCGGATTCCTGTTTGTCCATGTCCCGGAACATTGCGTCAGCGGACTCGTGGAGGAATTGCAGTTCGACCCGCTCGTCCAGTTCGCGCAGGCGACGGCGGACGGCAGACCGCTCGTGGTCCGTCAGCTTGGGTAGTTCGGCAAGAATTTCAACCGCACTCATGTTGGAAAATTAACGTTCGTACAATAGACTGACAAGCGCGGTTTTGAAATCGCAGCGGAGAACGCGTTCTCGAAGCACGCCGTATTCAAATTCCCTCGTAAATGACTGTCCGATCCATCGTGACTTGCAAAGACTCCACGCGAATATTTTCTTCAGAAAATTTCTCCACCCGCCAATTATTCGCGCGGCGAAAAGCAGTGATCTCCGCATTGGTTTGGGGAATTAAAATATATTCCTCAAGTGATTCGATGTTCGTGTAGGTCAGGAATTTTTCACGGCGATCGATGCGTTCGGTGCCTGGGGACGAGACTTCGACGATCAATTTGGGGTAACGAATAAAACGCTTATCCGTGTCGCGCGGATCGCACGTGACGATGATGTCGGGATAATAATAATATTCGTCCTCACGCAGTTTGAAATTTACGCGAATGTCGCTGATATAAAGTTTACACGGGCCACCTTTTAATTTTTCTCGCAAACCGAACGCGATGTTTTGGCTGATTTGATTGTGGTCGCGGGTCGTTCCCGCCATCGCATACACCAGCCCGCCCAGATATTCGTGGCGAATATCGCTTAATTCCTCGTTCGCGAGATAGTCCTCGACCGTGACAAAATCGTTTTGGGGTCGCTGCTTATATGGAAAAAATCTTGTCGAAAAACAATTCAATGACAAGTGCTCGGTGCGGCTTCGCGTCGAATGAAGAGTGATTTTTCGGCGATGGTAGGTTCAATCACTGCGCGTTCGCAAATTTAGTCCCGTTCAATTAACCCCTCGTAAATCGTCGCGCGCGGCAACGTGATTTGCAGAGAGTCCAAGCTAAGATGGCTGCTTCCACCAACGATTTTCTCAACTCGCCAATGATTGGCGCGGCGAAAAGCGGTGATTTCCGAATTACTTTGCGGAATCAAAACATATTCCTCAAGCGATTCGATGTTGGTGTAGGTGAGAAATTTTTCACGGCGATCAATGCGTTCCGTGCCCGGGGACGAAACTTCAATAATCAATTGGGGGTAACGGATAAAACGCTTATCCGTGTCGCGCGGATCGCAAGTGACGATAATGTCGGGATAATAATAATATTCATCCTCGCGCACTTTGAAATTCACGCGGATGTTGCCCATGTAAATTTCACAAGACTTTCCCTTCAGCCCCTCGAAAATGTTGCGATAAAGATTTCCAACTATTCGATTATGATCGCGCGTCTCTCCAGCCATCGCGTATACGAGACCACCAAGATATTCGTGGCGAATATCGCTCGATTCCTCGCTGGCGAGATAATCTTCGACACTGACAAAATCGTTTTGAAGGGCCGTTTGCATAAGGAGAATGTTGCCGAGATTGGGTTGGCTGACAAGTGCGACCGCGTTGGTTTAACTTCGGATTTGCCCATCGCCGAAACCAAGCCATTTGTAACTCGTCAATTCCTGCAAACCCATCGGGCCGCGCGCGCCGATTTTGTCGGTGCTGATGCCGATTTCCGCGCCCATTCCGAACTCGCCGCCATCGGTGAAACGAGTCGAGGCATTCCAGTAAACGGTCGCCGAATCTACTTCCGCGAGGAATTGTTTTGCGCGCGATTCCTTCTTGGTCACGATGCTGTCGGAGTGGGCTGAGCCATAATGATTGATGTGATCGATGGCAGATTTCACTCCGTCCACGACGCGGACGTTGAGGATGTAATCGTTGTATTCAGTGGACCAATCCTGCTCGGTCGCCGCTTTGATTGACGATTGACGATTGACGATTGAAAAAGTGCCAGCGCGGTTTCGTCGCAGCGCAATTCAACATTCTTCTCCGCCAGCTTTGCCGCGATTTGCGGAAGAAAATTTTCGGCCACGGATCTGTCCACGAGCAATGTTTCCATCGCGTTACAAACTGCCGGCCGTTGAATTTTCGCGTTCAACGCAATTTCTTCCGCCATTTTTAAATCGGCGTAGGCATCGACATAGACATGGCAAACGCCTTTGTAATGTTTGATCACCGGAACTTTGCTGCACTCAGCGACGGCGCGAATCAAACTTTCTCCGCCGCGTGGCATGCACAAATCGACAAACTGCGTGAGCGACAAAAGCTCTTTGATGGCGTCGCGGTCGGTCGTCGCGACAACCTGGATCGCCTGCTCTGGAAATTTGGCGAGATGTTTTTTCGCCGCGTTGACCATGATGTCCCCGATGACTTGATTGGAATGAATCGCCTCCTTGCCGCCGCGCAAAATCGTCGCGTTGCCAGATTTGAAACAAAGGCTCGCCGCCTCCGCCGTCACGTTGGGACGCGACTCGTAAATGATGACGACGACGCCAATCGGCGTGGAAATTTTTTGCAGCTTCAATCCATTGGGGCGAACGCGTTCCTCGAGAATTTTCCCGACGGGATCGGGCAACGCGGCAACTTCGCGCAGGCCTTTTGCCATCGCGGAAATCCGTTTGTCATCGAGTTTCAGTCGGTCGAGCATCGCGGAAGAAATTCCCATCTGAGCCGCGGTTTCCATGTCGCGGGTGTTGGCGGATTTGATGGCGTTGGAATTTTTTTCGAGCGCATCGGCCATGGCGAAAAGACAATTATTTTTTTCCGCGGAGGTGAGCTTGGCCAACTCGCGCGACGCCGCTTTGGCCTGGCGGGCCAAGTGCGTCATCTGTTCGGTCAAATTCACGAAGAGAAGTTAAGTCAAAAGGCAAAAGTGAAAAGGGGGAAGTTGGGTAGGATCGGAAATGCCGGTAGCGGCTGCTCCATTTTAGTTTCTAACACTGAACATCAAACACGAACATCAAACACTGAAGATCGAACACTGAACATCGGATGGGGAATTCGCATCCGTCGGAGGGAGATGCTACCCGCAATTCCCGCGGTCCCCCCAATCACCTTCCTTGCTGAACCTGACTCCTTCACTTACGTTTTCCGCCATGATTTTTCAGGCAATGCGTTGCCTTTTTTTAATTTTGCTCCTCGCCATTGCCGGCTGCGATTCAAATTCGGAATCCGCCGCGGACGAACAAAAAGACCCTCACTATTTAAATGGCCGCAGCCGTGTCAGCAGTCAGGATTACAAAGGCGCCGTGGAAGAATTTGAAAAGGCGCTCGAAGCCAATCCTCGTTCCGCTTCCGCCCATTTTGAACTGGCTTGCCTCAACGAGGAGCAGCTCAAAGATTATGCCGCCGCGATTTATCATTACCAACAGCATCTCCGTTTGCGTCCGAATTCCGATTACGCCGACCGCGCCAAAGACCATATTCGCGCCTGCAAAATGGACCTGGTCAAAAACGAAGTCCTGGCGCCGGTGAACCAGGGAATGCAACGCGATCTCGACCGGCTCGCGGCGGAAAATCTTTTGCTGAAGCGGCAATTGGAAGCACTGCAACTCCAACTCGCCGCCCGCTCGAACTCCGTCGCCGCCGCAAATGTAGCCGATGCAATCGGCGTGGTTTCTTCACCGCGCGTCACAAATTCTGATTCCCGAAATTCTGTTTCGCGAAATTCTGACCCGCGCGTTTCGTTGAGAACTTCCGCGCGTCCGAAAACGCACGTGGTCAAATCGGGCGAAACCATCACTTCCGTCGCCGCGAAATATAACGTGAAGCTGAATGTATTTTTAGCAGCCAACCCGAAAGTCGATCCGCGCCGTTTGAAAGTCGGGCAGGTGCTGACCGTTCCATCGTCCTCGCAATAATCCGCCATGCGCTCGCGTATTTTTTTTCTGCTCATCACGCTGTTCTGGCTGACGATGAACTTCCTGCTGTGGCGTGCGGAATTTTCCGGGCACAAACCAATTGGCAACAATATTCCAGTGGGCGGAGTGGTGAATAAAATTTTGACCGCGCCCGATGTTTCTTCGCTGGAGGTTTATCATCACGGAAAGAAAATCGGTTTTTGCCGGTTGTCCGCCAGCGTCGGCACGCAGGCCGCCAAAAATCTATCTGAAGATTTTCAACCGGAAGGAATGGTCAAGGATCCCACCGGCTACAGTCTCGACCTGGAAGGAAACGTGACCCTCGAAGGCACGACCAATCGTTTACGCTTCGATCTTAATTTGAAGATTTCCACGAATAAAACGTGGCAGGAATTTTCCTTGCGCGCCAATCGCCGCCCCGATTCGTGGGAACTTCACACCAGCGCGGCGGAACAAAAAGTTCGACTCGTCGTCGATGACGGAATCGAGCGCTGGGAACAAACTTTTACCTTCGAGCAACTGCGAAATCCGCAAGTGCTACTGCGCGAGTTCGGCGGCCCGCTGGCGCTGACGTTGTTTGGCAGCCTCGGAAATTTGGGTTTGGGTAATCAGGGGAAAACCAATTCGGCCAATCCTCTTTTTTCTTTAAAGTGGGAGGCGAACAACGACTCGATGCGCTTTGGCCATTCGAAAGTCCGCGTCTATCGCTTGCGCACAAAATTGTTGGATCGTTTTGAAATTTTTCTCTTTGTCAGTCGCGTGGGAGAAATTCTCTGGGTCGAGTTGCCGGATAAAATTGTCTTGAGCAACGACGCGTTCACCCATTTTTAAATGAAAACGTTGCACCGTTAAATCGTTAAACCGTTAAACCGTCGCGTAACGAAAATGACGTCGTCTCGAAACGATTCAACGATTCAACAATTTAACAATTTAACAACTCACGATCCAAATGATCGAGCTAATCAACCTTTCAAAAAAATTCGGCGACCTCGTCGCGGTCAATAATATTTCCCTGACCGTTCCGCGCGGAGAATTTTTCGCGGTGCTCGGACCGAACGCGGCCGGGAAGACCACCACCATTCGCATCATCGCGGGATTGCTCAAACCCACTTCTGGATCGGTGCGCGTGGCCGGGTTCGATGTTCAAACGCAATCACTGGAAGCGCGACGCCGCATTGCTTACATTCCCGATTTTCCATTTCTCTACGACAAGCTCACGCCGTGGGAATTTTTTCGTTTCACCGGCCAGCTTTTTCGGATGACCGAAGCACAGATTCAAGCTTCCTGTCGCGAACTTGTCCCGCGTTTCAATCTCGAAGAGTCCATCAACAAACCCATTGAAGGACTTTCCCACGGCACACGCCAGCGAGTGGCGATTCTTTCCGCGCTGATGCACGACCCGGAAGTTTTTGTGATTGACGAACCGATGGTCGGCCTTGATCCGCAGCACGTCCGCGTCGTCAAAGATATTTTGAAAGAACGTTCGCTCAAGGGCATGACGGTTTTTCTTTCCACGCATCAACTCAGCGTCGCGGAAGAAATGGCCGACCGCATCGGCATCATTCATCAAGGCAGGATGATCGCGGTCGGAACACGCGAAGAGCTTCGCCAACAAAGCGGAGAAAACGGCGCGCTCGAACAAAGTTTTCTAAGCCTGACGGCTGAGGAAAAAAATTCGGAGGGAGAAAGCAAAATTGGAGTGAAGGCGCGTTGAACCCGGAATTTTTTACCGATTCTCGGCAACGGGTTAATTCATTTTGACGCTGAACTATTCACCGGTTCCACCAGCCTGATTTGCTGCGCATTGAGGAATTTGAATTTCCCTTCTCGATCATAAAAAACGACGGTCTGTCGATCAGGGCTGATCATCAAATAATCAGTGTGTTCGACGATGAACGATTGCTGGTCACCGAGAACAATCCGCACCGGTTGAAACGGATCGGCGTCCATCAATTCTTTAATGTTGTCCGTGATCATGCGCTGGAAATTACTCGTCGTTCGCGGCAAAGACAAACAGTTTGTCCCGAATGTCTATCCGGGGACCTCATGGCAAGGAGTTTTGGCAATCACCGTCACTGCGCGTGGTGTAACTTATGCATCGCGCAAACGTTAGCATCAGTAGAAATGAAAAATAACACGGCAATGGCACCCCCTGAAATGGCGGAACAGCTTCGCCAATTGTTGACCGAAAATCTGGCGGCCTTTCGCCGCTTTGCTCAACGTCGGCTGGGCGACCCGGAGTTGGCGGCGGATGTGGTGCAGGACGCCTTGCTCAAGGCCCTGCGCGCCGAGGAAGAATTACGGCACGACGAAAATCTGGTCGCGTGGTTTTATCGCGTCCTCCGCAATGCGATCCCCGATCTTCATCGCAAGAAAGCCACGCAGACAAAAGCGTTGGAGCGATTTGCCATTGAGATGGAAAAGTCGCCGGACGCGGAATCGCATGGTGTCATTTGCGAATGCGTGACGCGCCTGCTGCCGACGTTGAAACCGGAGTATGCGGAGGTAATTCGTCGCGTTGATTTCGACGAGCAATCCACCGAGGAAGTCGCTGCGAGTCTGGACATCATGGCGGGAAATTTGAAAGTGCGCTTGCATCGTGCGCGACAACAACTCAAGGAGCGATTGATTGAAACCTGCCGACTTTGCGCGACGCACGGTTGTCTCGACTGCTACTGCGAAACCCATTCTTGATATGAAAACAGATCCAATCTGCGGCATGACGGTGGATGAATCTTCCGCTCTCTCGACCAAGCGCGGCGATGAAACGTTTTACTTTTGCAGCGAACATTGCCGCCAGAAATTCAGCGGCCAATCGAAAACAATTCCGTCAACTCCGAACCCCGAAACTGGAATGGGTAGCACAGGCGGCCCGCCTGTGTCGTCCAGCCACTGGCCGGACGGAATGGGAAGGACGTTGGCTCAGGAAACAGATGCAGGGAAAAGTTCGCACGTTTTCCCCGTTCCGAGCGGCGCGTCGCCGCTCGGCACAGGCCAGTGGCCTGTGCTACCCGCCGCAGTGGAACATTCCTGCTGCGGTGCTCCAAAAGCGAAATCAGAAACGCCTGAACCCAAGTCGTGTTGCGGCGGACATTCTTCCTCGGACGAAGTGACACCGTCCGCTGCGGCGAAATATTTTTGTCCGATGTGTCCGGGCGTGGAATCCGACAAGCCGAGGGATTGTCCAAAATGCGGCATGGCTTTGGAACGCAATCCTTCGTGGGTCGCGGCGGACAAAACCATTTACACTTGTCCGATGCACCCGGAAATCCAACAGGATCATCCGGGAGATTGCCCAAAATGCGGGATGGCGCTTGAACCAAAAAATGTGAAGGCGTCTGACGATGCCGAAGACGACGCAGAACTCCGCGACATGACGCGACGATTTTGGATTGGCGCAGCGCTCACGTTGCCGGTCTTCGTACTGGCGATGGCGCATATGATTCCTTCGCTGGCACATAACTCGTGGTTGAGTGGGCCGGTTTCACGCTGGACGCAATTCGCGCTCTCCACGCCGGTGATTTTATGGGCGGGTTGGCCGTTCTTTCGGCGAGGATGGCGCTCACTCGTGACGCGGCATTTGAATATGTTCACGCTCATTGCCATTGGCGTCGGCACGGCGTTTATCTACAGCGCAGCGGCCATGTTGGCGCCAGGAATTTTTCCTTCGGCGATGTCATCGCACGGCGGAGTGGGAATTTATTTTGAAGCGGCGGCGGTGATTGTCGTTCTTGTTCTTCTCGGACAAGTTCTCGAATTGCGCGCGCGCAGTCGCACCGGCAGCGCGATCAAAGCTTTGCTCAATCTCGCTCCACCTATCGCTCGACGCCTTGGCAAAAATGGCGATGAAGAAATTCCGCTCGAACAAGTTCATGTCGGTGATTTGCTGCGCGTGCGACCGGGCGACAAAGTTCCGGTCGATGGCGTTGTCACCGAAGGCCGCTCCAGCGTTGAGGAATCGATGATCACCGGCGAATCATTGCCCGTGGAGAAAAACGTCGGCGACAAAGTAACGGGCGGCACCGTCAACGGCACGGGCGGTTTCATCATGCGCACGGAAAAAATCGGGCGCGACACGATGCTCGCGCAAATCGTGAACATGGTGGCCGAAGCGCAACGCAGTCGCGCGCCGATCCAAGGCATGGCCGACAAAGTCGCGACCATTTTTGTTCCGACTGTCGTAGCCGTGGCGATTTTGACCTTTGCTCTTTGGATGGGGTTTGGCCCGGAACCGCGCCTCGCTTACGCCATCGTGAACGCGGTCGCCGTGTTGATCATCGCATGTCCGTGCGCGCTCGGTTTGGCCACGCCGATGTCCATCATGGTCGGCATCGGTCGCGGCGCACAGGAAGGTGTGCTTATGAAAAGCGCGGAAGCACTCGAACGTTTGGAAAAAATCACCACGCTGATCGTGGACAAAACTGGGACGCTTACCGAAGGCAAACCGCGTTTGATGGAGACGATCACGGTCGAAGGTTTCGAGCAAAACGAACTTCTTCGCCTGGCCGCTTCGCTGGAACAAAGCAGTGAACATCCATTGGCCGCTGCCATCGTGAACGGCGCGAAAACGAAGATCCTCGGAGACTCTTTGAAAAGTGGGGCAGGCATCCTGCCTGCCTTGCGGGCTTCCAGCCCGCGAATTGGAAACTCGGGCAAGATGCCCGGGAGTGGCAGGCTGGAAGCCTGCCCCACTGGATCTCTCAATCTTGAAACGGTTGCCGACTTTCGTTCCGTCACGGGCGGCGGTGTGGTTGGCCGTGTGGCAAATAAAACTGTGCTCGTCGGCAAGCCCAATTTTCTTCGCGCGGAAGGAGTCACTGACCTGGGCAATCTGGAATCCCAAGCCGAACAACTTCAGCAAACCGGACAAACCGTTGTCTTCGTTGCGGTGGACAAAAAGGCTGCCGGTTTGCTCGCGGTGGCAGACCCGATAAAATCCACCACCGCAGACGCGATTCGTGATTTGCACGCGCTCGGGTTGGAAATCGTCATGGTCACTGGCGACAATCGCCGCACCGCCGATGCCGTGGCAAAAACGCTCGGCATTGATTCCGTGGAAGCCGAAGTCGAACCGCAGGCCAAGAGCGCGCGCGTCCAGAAACTTCGGCAGGAAGGAAAAATTGTGGCGATGGCCGGCGACGGCATCAACGACGCGCCCGCGCTGGCGGCGGCGGATGTCGGAATTGCGATGGGTACGGGCACCGACGTGGCGATGCAAAGCGCTGGAGTCACTTTGGTGAAAGGCGACCTGCGCGCCATTGCCAAAGCCATTCATCTCAGTCGCGCCACAATGCACAACATTCGGCAGAATTTGTTCTTCGCATTTTTTTACAATGCGCTCGGCATTCCGATTGCCGCGGGTTTGCTGTATCCATTTTTCGGCGTGCTGCTGAGTCCGATCATTGCTGGGGCGGCGATGAGTCTGAGTTCCGTTTCCGTCATCAGCAACGCGCTGCGATTGCGTCACGCAAAGTTGTGAAGTCCACCGATGCGAGTTCGCGCGATGAGTAATTTTGATCGTTCCGATTTAAGATTCCGCCTTTCCACAGAGTTGCGGTTTGTTGAGTGCTCCGTTAATAAACGGCCATGAGATTTATTGGCGGCGTTATCGAAAAACTTCAGCGCCATCCTAAACGCGTGGTTTTTGCCGAAGGGACTGAGCCGCGCGTTTTGCAGGCGGCACGGCAGTTTTATTCGTTGCGACTGGGTGCGCCGATTCTCCTGGGCGACCGCACGAAAGTTAAAGAAGCCGCTGAGAAAATAAATGTTTCGCTGGAAGGCGTTCGCATTATCAATCCGGCGGAGAGCGAGGACCTCGAGCCTTTTGCCAAACGTTTTGAATTCATCCGTCGCATCAAAGGCATCAAAGAAAAAGAGGCGCGGCAGGCGATGCTCAAGCCCGATTATTTTGGAGCAATGATGGTGGCGATGCATCAAGCCGACGGGTTTATTTCCGGTGCGAACGAAAGCACCGGCAGCGTATTGCGCCCGCTGTTTCAAATCATCAAAGTCGCGCCGCAAGCGACCACCGCGTCCAGTTGCATGATCATGGAAGTCGAGGACACGCGCTTCGGCGAAAAGGGCGTCATGTTCATGGCCGATTGCGGAGTGATCCCCGAACCCACGGTGGATCAACTCGCCAACATCGCTATCTCGACCGCCCAACTTGCCCGGCAATTACTCGGAACCAAACCGCGCGTCGCGTTGCTCTCTTTTTCCACCAAAGGCAGCGCGACTCATCCATCCATCGGCAGAGTTCAGGCTGCGACGGCGCTGGCTCAACAAAAAGCAAAAACGATTTCGCTCGACGCGGATTTCGATGGCGAATTGCAAGTCGATGCGGCGCTCGTTCCCGAAATCGCCCAACGCAAATTGCCCGACAGCCCGGTCGCTGGTCGCGCGAATGTTTTGATTTTTCCCGATCTCAATTCTGGAAATATCGGGAGCAAACTCATTCGCCACATCTCGCGCGCCAATGCTTACGGCCAGATTTTGCTGGGATTGGATCGTCCGGCGGCGGACGTTTCGCGCGGCTCGAACGCGCATGATATTTTAGGCGTCGCCGCCATCGTCGGACTTCAATCCATTGCCTACAGCGAACTTTATCCTGACGCCGTAAAAAAAGTTTCGGGCGAATAGAGTTTTAAATTTTTAGTTGAGGCAGAATCAGACAATTAAATCCGAAATCCGAAATCCGAAAGAAATCCGAAGCCCGAAGGACGAAGGTGGGGCGGAACTGTGCGGGTGGCAAAGCACTTTTCCAAGTGCTGCTTTGTTTTTGACTGGCGGCTGGAAGCCGCCGCAACCTGCACGCTGGAAGCGTGCGCTACCTCTCGCAGCGCAGGCATCCTTGCCTGCAAGTTACGGAAGCTTCCAGCTTCGTGTCCGGAATCGTTTTCGGTATTCGGATTTCTTTCGGATTTCGGGGATTCGGATTTCGGAGTTCGCAAACAAAGGAAACGAAAGAGTATTCCCTGTTTTTTAATTTGTAATTTTGCATTTTTAATTTCATGAACACCGTCACCCCCCGCGTTTTCATCGCTGCCACTCGACAAAACGATGGCAAAACCACCGTGTCTCTCGGCCTGCTCGCCGCGCTCCAAAAATTTCATCCGCGCGTCGGTTACATCAAACCCGTGGGGCAACGCTTCGTCGAAATTGCTGAACATAAAATCGATGAAGACACCGTGCTGATGGACAGCGTTTACAAATTAAATTGTCCGCTGGTGGACATGAGCCCGATTGCCATCGAGCCGGATTTCACGCGAAAATATTTGGTGACGGCGAACTACGATGCGCTCGCCAAAAAAATCCAGGCGGCGTTCGACCGCGTCGCCTGGGAAAAAGATTTCGTTTTGTGCGAAGGCTCCGGGCACGCCGGAGTCGGTTCGGTGTTTGATTTGTCCAACGCGCAGGTTGCGAAAATTCTCGGAGCCAAAGTTGTCATCGTCACCCGCGGCGGGATCGGAAAACCCATCGATGAAGTGGCGCTGAACCAGGCGCTTTTTGAAAAGGCGGGCGTGGAGATCATCGGGGTCATCATCAACAAAGTAACTCCAGAAAAAATTGATTACATCGCTGACTTTGCCCGCCGTGGCTTGAAGCGAAGAGGGCTGGATTTGGTCGGCATCATTCCTCACCACAAAATTCTTTCTCACCCGACTCTCCGTTCAATTCTCGAAGACCTCGAAGCCGAGCCGCTCAATCAATCCCGACAACTCAACAATCTGGTGGAGGAGGTCGTCGTCGGAGCGATGAGCGCGAGCAACGCCATTCAATTTTTTAAATCCGGCGTGCTCATCATCACACCGGGTGATCGCGAAGATTTGGTCCTCGCCGCTGCGGCCACGCTTTGCGAAAAGACCGTTCACAATCTCGCGGGAATTGTGCTCACCGGAAATTTGCGACCGTGCGAAGAAGTTTTGAAAGTCATTCATAATCTCGATTGCCCCGTTCTGCTGGCCAAAGCTGACAGCTACGAGGTCGCTTCCCATGTCCACGACCTGATCGTCAAGACCCGTCCGGATGATCTGGAAAAAATCTCTGTCATCCGCGACTTGATCGGAAAGCACGTCGATGTAAAAAAAATCCTGAATAAATTGTAAAACATGATTTCGAGTTCGCGTTTCAAAACGGATTTCGCATTGGACGCAGCGCAGCTTTGCAAGCTGCTGTATCGCCGGTTTGCAACCGGCTGGCGCTGGCGACATCCGGCGGGTTACAAACCCGCGATACGGCAGGTTGAAAACCTGCGCTACGGTTCTCGTGCAAAATTCGGGTTCGAAAACGAAAACGACAACGGCAACTAATTAAAAATTGAAAACTTCGCCGGCCATTTCCTTAAATCCAAATTTAGAAAACATTCCCGTTTACACCCCAGGCCGTCCCATTGAAGAAGTCGCGCGCGAACTCGATTTGCCGCCAAGCAGTTTCATCAAAGTCGCCTCCAACGAAAATCCGCTCGGCCCCTCGCCCAAAGCGTTGGCGGCGATGGAACGCGTTTTAAAAAATTTGCATCTCTATCCCGATGGCAATGCATTTTATTTGAAACAAAAACTCGCGGACAAACTGGGCGTTGAACCGGCGAATCTCATTCTCGGAAATGGCTCGAATGAAATCATCGAGTTCGTCGGGCACGCGCTGATGGCTCCTGGTGTGGAGGTTGTCGTTTCAGAATATTGCTTCGTGGTTTACCTCATCGTCGCAAAACTTTTTGGAGCCACTGTCATCACAGTTCCCGCGAAAAATTATGGCCACGATTTACCCGCCATGGTCAAAGCCATCACGCCGAAAACAAAAGTAATTTTCGTCGCCAATCCAAACAACCCCACCGGAACTCTCGCGCCGCGCGAAGAAGTCGTGCAACTCGTCAACCACGTTCCGAAAAATGTTTTGCTCGTGATGGACGAGGCCTACGTCGATTTCCTCGACGACGCAGTTGATTTGCTCCCGCTGATTCGTCATGGCCAGAACCCGAATCTCCTTTTGCTGCGCACCTTCTCAAAAATTTTTGGTTTGGCTGGCCTGCGCGTCGGTTACGGGATCGCCGCGCCTGAACTCGTTGCCGCGTTGGAAAAAATCCGGCAGCCGTTCAATCTCAATTCCATCGCCCAGGCCGCCGCGCTCGCCGCGCTCGATGATACCGAGCATTTGCAAAAAACGCGGGAAAATAATTTTAACGGAGCGCATTTTCTGGAAACGGAATTTCGGAAGATGAAACTGAAATTTGTTCCAACGTCCGCGAATTTTATTTTGGTTCGCGTCGGCGACGGGCAAAAAGTTTTCGATGAGATGCAAAAACTCGGAGTGATCGTGCGTCCGATGGGCGTTTATCAATTGCCGGAATGGATTCGAATTTCCATCGGGACACCCGAAGAAAATGAGAGAGGCGTGGACGCGCTCAAAAAAATTCTTTGACCGGGAATTAAAATTGATTCCACAAGCTCGCGGCGTATTGTTTTTTCATGGTCAACGAAACTTACCGATACATCACCCGCACACCCGGAATTCGCGGAGGCAACGCCCGCATCGAAAACACGCGCATCGGAGTTCACGATGTCATTGGCCTGCTGCAAAATGGCGAAACCGTGGACACAATTACCGTCACGTGTTTTCCCGACATAACGAAGGCGCAGGTCTATGAGTGTCTGGCGTATTATGAAGATCATCGAGATGAGATTAATTTGTTGGTCGCCGAACAAATGAGCGATCCGAACGAGTGAATTTCTTTTTGGATCACGACGTGCCTGCAGAGTTAGGGGGAATTCTTCGTCGGAAAGGTCATCGCGTCGAAATTCTCAAGGATGTTCTGCCGATTCGCACCGACGATTTAGTCGCCTTGCGTTACGCCGTAGAACGAAATCAAGTGGTCATCACTTGCAACCGCCGGGATTTTCTTCGGCTGGGCCAAACGGAAAAGCATGTCGGAATAATCATTTTGATTCGCCGCCAAACTCGTCTGATGGAGTGCGCGGCTGTTCTCCATTTTCTAAGGCGCGCCGGTGAATCCGGCATCGCCAACAACATTAATTTCGCATGAAACCAACCGACCTCCGCGGCATTCTCCAATACATTCCCAGCTTTCGCGAAAAGACTTTCATCATCGCCATCGACGGCGCGATTGTGACTGAGGAAAATTTTGCCAACATCCTCCTCGATGTCGCGGTGCTGCGCTCGCTGAACATTCGTGTCGTCCTCGTTCACGGCGCAGCGGCGCAAATCAAATTGCTCGCGGAAGAACAGAAAGTTCAACCGACCGATTTGGGCGGGAGCGGGATCACCGATGCGCAAACTTTGAAACTCGCGCTGACGGCGGCGAACCGGCTCACGCACGAAATTCTGGAAGGACTTTCCGCGCACGATTTGCGCGCCGCCTGCACCAACGCCATCATCGCGCATCCTCTCGGCATCATCCAGGGCGTGGATCATTTGCATACCGGAAAAGTCGAGCGCGTGGACATCGAACTTCTCCAAACTTTGCTCGCGCAGGGAATCATTCCGGTCGTGCCGCCGCTCGGTTTTGACGGCGATGGAAAAACCTATCGCGTCAATTCCGATTCAGTCGCGCTCGCGGTGGCCGAAGCGTTGAAGGCGATCAAATTAATTTTTATCACCGCGCAGGAAGGAATTGTTCATCAAGGCGAAGTCATCCGGCAGATGATTGTCGCGCAACTCGATTTGCTCCTGGCCAAACAAAAAAGCGAATTCGATCCCGCAACGTTGTCCAAAGCGCAACACGCTTCGGCGGCGTGCCGAGCGGGCGTGCAACGGGTTCACATCATCAACGGTCGAGTCGATGAAGGATTGCTCGCGGAAGTTTTTTCCAATGAAGGCATCGGCACTTTGATTTACGCCAACGAATACGAACAGATTCGCAAGGCGTTGAAAAAAGATGTGCGCGCGATTTTGAAACTGACCAAACCTTCGATGGAGAATGACGAATTGGCCAAACGCACGCGGAGCACGCTCGAGAAACAACTCGGCGATTATTTTATTTTTGAAATCGATAAAAATCCGGTGGCGTGCGTCGCGCTGCATGTTTATCCCGAACAGAAAAAAGGCGAGTTGGCTTTTCTCTACGTCAATGCTTCGCACGAAAATCAAGGCATCGGACAAAAATTAATTCAGTTCATTGAGAATAAAGCGCGCGAGTCGGGCTTGGGCGAATTGATTACACTTTCAACTCAGGCGTTCACCTATTTTCAAAGCAAAGCCGGTTTCAGCGAAGGCACGCCCGATGATTTACCGCCGTCGCGCCGCGAGAAATATGATCAGAGCGGGAGAAATTCCAAAGTGCTGGTGAAGAAATTGGCGAAGGCTAATTGAGCGGGACCCTCTTGCGCCTTGCCATTGGAATCTTTCCCCCTATCTTGGAGTTGCCACTATGAAAGCGTGCTTAAATTTCGAAGACATTCTTCAAGTAGGACAACCCCAACTTTTGGAAATACAACGTTTGGGAGAGACATTGCCCAATGCGGAAATGCCGGAAGCCTGCGCGATTTTTTCGCGGCAGGTGAGAATCATCGAAGGAGTTGTGGTGCAAACTTACGGCGTGGCGGCTTCGCTGACGCGCAAGTCTGATGATTTGAACGAAATCGCCGAAATCTGGAGCCGCATGAGTTTCTTCTGTCAATCCGCACTGCAAATTTTATCGGGCTTGAAAATTAAATATCCATCCTGCGGCACGTCGGAATTATACGATTTGATTTTGGATTACAAACTCGCCTGCGATAAAAGAGACAAAGGCGTTTTGGAGGAATCGGCATGTCAGAAGATGGATTTTCCGCCGGGCTTGTTTCCAGAAATGACATAGCAGAACTGGCCGGCCTGTTTGACCGCTTTGAATTTGCTTTCGATCCACGCTCGCTTTCAGCGAAGGAAGCTGAATCGGACTTCGATGACGCTCTGCGTAAACTGTTCGACGAGCGAGTCGCCCCGAAGTTTCCTAATCTGAGCTTCGTAAATTTTCACGGCAAAGTTAAATCGCTTTGCCGCGCTTATTTGAAAAAGAACGCCCCACCATAAAAGAAATGATTTTCGGAAAACAATTTTCTTCGCCGCGAGAATTGGGTTTCACCTGTCAGCGATTGGGAATTCTTCCAACGCGCTTCCTTGTCGTCGTCAATCTGGCGCAGCAAACATTTTCTTTTTTTGAACGAAGCCTTTGCCAATTTTCCGAAGCGCGATTTCCAGAATACAAATTGCTGAAAAAATATCGCTGCTCCACTTCGCGATTCGGCATTGGCGAAACTGCCGGTTCCAACATGACGCCGCGCGGACTCCATCGCATCGCCGAAAAAATTGGCGGCGGCTGGCCAACCGGCGCGGTGTTCAAAAGCCGGAATTTTATCGGCTACACTTGGGATGGACAACCGTTCGCGCCAATTACGAATCGTATTTTTTGGCTGGAAGGTTTGGAGCCGGGATTCAATCGCGGCGGCAATCTCGATTCACACGACCGCTACATTTACATCCACGGCACGGGGGACGAACCAAAAATTGGTCGCCCCGCTTCGCACGGCTGCATTCATCTCGCCGCGAATGATTTGATTCCGCTCTATGACCGACTGCCGGTGGGAACATTGGTTTGGATTGGGTAACATCTGCCCTCCGGGACATGCGAAACCCTTTCGATGTTGGATGTTGGATGCTTTTTAGTGGCTCTTCGACATTTTCAGTGGAATAGGAGTCGGTTGTCCCCCCTGAAAGCGGTGGAGGGCCACCGCACTCCAAGACGCTCACGCGAATTTCGAGGAGGCCTAAACAGCGCGATAGCGTCTTGGCGTGCGGTGCCCCTCCACCGCTTTTGCCCGCGTCACCAAGTAATAGCAGCGAACAAATA
>JBBQRQ010000078.1:0-25132 GCA_038214755.1 Verrucomicrobiota bacterium | reverse complement strand
AACGCGTTGCGCGCCTGACCGGAAAGAATCAGATCAAACGCTTTTTGGTAATAACTATTGAGCGCATATTTCTCGACCGCTTTTTGCATCTCGGGCATTTGCGACTCCACTTTTTTCAAAAGCGATTGACGGCGCTCCATCCGGTCCTTGGAGATTCCGCTGCGCAAACTTAAGTCATCCAGTTTCGTTTCGGTGTTTGGGTCCTGATAAAAATAATACGGGTCATACGCCGCTCCGAGAAATCCCGCCGTGCCGCCTTTTCCAACCACGCCGCTCTCCTGCAACGGGCGCGGCAGCATCTCGAACGGCAACATCGGAATGTCCGACGGGCGCAGCTTCACCACTTGCGAACCCATGTGCGGGAAATCATTCGGCGCGGGAGGCTCGAGTTGGCCGGAGGGAGAGACGCGGTCGGGCGTGTAACCGGTCATCATCTGGTAAATCGCAGCGGTGTGATTGAACAAACCGGCGGGCGTGTAACTGACCGAACGAATCAGTGTGGCCTTGTCCATCTGCTTCGCGAGCTTGGGCATGACTTCGCTGAGCCAGATGCCGGGCACGTTGGATTTAATCGATTTGAATTCGCCGCGCACATTCGACGGCGCGTCGGGCTTCGGGTCCCAAATATCGATGTGGCTCGGCCCGCCTTGCAGAAAAATGAAAATAACATTTTTCGCTTTGCCCCAACCGTTCTTGGATTTGGTGTCGGCGGAATTTTCTTTTTCCTTGGCGTGCGCCTGCAATGCGAGCAGGTCGCCGAGACTCAGGCCAAGCAGCCCCGCGCCACCGACACGCAAAAACTCACGGCGACTAAATCCGTCGCACGTCGAACCAGATTGACCGGGGATGGATAACATAATTTTTTTTGAGATTAGTTTTGGATCAGGTTTTTATTTGTGAAAAATTGCAGTTCAATCTGACGAAACTTGACGTTCTGTCGCATGTCGCGCACGATTGCGACATGACGAGAGAAATTCTTTTGGACATTGAAAACCGTCGCCCCTTCCAGCCGTATTCGTTGCGACTCGACAGTGGCGATGTAGTTCAGATCGAAAAACCGGAACACTGCCTCCTCACAGAAGACGGAAAAACACTGATTTACAATGAATCCGGCGGTCATGTGAAATTTATTGCTGTCCCCAACATTACGATGGTTGAGTAGCCGCTTCGATTCGTCGGGCAAGCGTTGCAGAAGATCCATTACCGTTTGTTTATCACTCATAACAAAATTCCATCCTTCTTTAATTCTCTCAGAAATTCTGCGTGCGGAATCGTGGGTTCGTTGCGCCGTTCCGCGATCACCGCGAGATCGGAAAAATCTTCTGCCAAAGCTTTCACACGCTTGATCGCTGCTTCTCGTGTTTTGCCATAGGCCAACGCGCCGGGAATTTCCATCACTTCGGCCATCCAGCGGCGACCTTCTTCGCGTTCGGTTTCAATGGTCATAAACTTAATCTTTCTCAAATTTTTTCACGCTAATTAAAACAAAAAGAGAAATCCCAAGTTGACTCCTGCAACCACGGCTGAAGTGATTACCCATGAACAGTAAAAGCTAAAAAAATGAAATGGGCGCAGTTCCTGAAATTTCGTATGTACAATTGTAATCGCGATTAAAATTTGAGTAAGCAGAACCGGCATTAGGAATTTTCCCAATCGGCAGTCTTTAAATTGAAATTCCACATTTTTCATATCCGCTTTATCTATTAAACAAAAATGCCGGACTATTCAAAAGCGCCCAGGCCAAATCTTGCGCGACATCCAGCCGGTTTGTGCCTTCGCCTAAATCGACTTCTTTGATCTCTTCGTTGTTGGGCGTGCGATTCAAAACGCTCAGATAAATTTCTTCCACCACTTTCTTGTTGTCCTTTTCTTTCTCGACGAGTTTCGCGAAGCGATTGTCTTTCGCGCTCACCGCTTCACCAATCATGTTGCCGTTGATCAGATTTAGCGCGTGGGAAAGCGTGACGTTGCCGGTGCGTTCGCATTCGCAGGCGGACTGGCGCTTCGGGCGGCCAAACAAAGTCAGGAAATCATTTTCTTTCACCATGCCGTCGGGAATTTCGACGGAGCGCATTTCTTTCGGCATGCCTTTGAGTTTCGATTGGCTGCCGGTGGCGACGGCCACCGCATCGAGCAATTGTTCCGCGCTCAGACGGCGCGGGCTGGCGTGCGAGAAATTAATTTTATCATCCTCGTTCCATTTGTTCGCCACGACAGAAAGTTGGTAAGTGCGCGAATTGCAAATCGTGCGCATCAACTGTTTCACATCCAACTTGGCTTTCACAAAATCTTCGGTGAGCGCGTCGAGAAGTTCGGGATTGCTCGCCGGATTGCTGCCGCGAATGTCATCGACCGGCTCAATAATTCCACGACCGAAAAAATAACTCCACGTCCGATTCGCCATGGATTTCGCGAAAAAAGGATTCTCGGTCGAGGTCATCCACTCGACGAATGCGTCACGGCGTTCGCCATCTTTCGGCGGCTCTTTCGCGTGGCCGTACGGAACCTTCGGCGCGACGTCCATATCGGTTTTCGGATGCTTCACTTCGCCGCCATCGTATTTCGTGAAAATAATTTGTTCGCCCGGCATCTCGCCCGCCTTCGTGCCGACGCGCGCGAAGTAAGCGCCAAATTCGTAATATTGATTTTGCGTCCATTTCTCGAACGGATGGTCGTGGCACTGATTGCAATTAAAACGCACGCCGAGAAAAGTCTGGCTGATGTCCTCGGTCATTTTTTTGGTGTCGCGGAGAGCGCGCAAATAATTCACCTCAGGATTTTGATACGAACTGCCGCGCGCGAGCAAAAGGGTGCGGACAAATTTATCGTAAGGCATGTTTTGCGCGATGGCCTGTTGAATCCAATTGCGGAAAACCCAAACGCCTTTTTCGCCGAGGATTTCGCTGTTGCACTGCAAAAGGTCGGCCCACTTGTTCGCCCAATATTTGGCGAAGTCAGGGGAGTCGAGCAGTTCGTTGACGAGTTTGGCGCGCTTGGTTTTCGGCGCAGATTTGTCGTCGAGAAACCCACGGACTTTTTCGGAAGTCGGAGGGAGGCCGGTCAAGTCGAGAAACACCCGGCGAAGAAATTCAGCATCGGTGCAAAGTTCCGATGGCAATGCTTTGACTTTCCTGAGCTTCGCGTTGACGTGCCGGTCGATAAAATTGTATTCGGGATTTTCAACCCATCTATATCCGCTCCGATCTCCCATCACGGTGACGAGGCGCGTCGTGTAATTCCCTTCGTAACGCACCAACACGGCGGCTTCTCCGCGACGGATTCCCGTCGCGACATTATTCGTCACGCCCAGAACTTCGCCGTTGTTGCTGGAAATAATGGCTTCGCTCGTGACATCGCGCGTCGAGCCGTCCGCGTAGGAAGCAAGAACAAGAATTCGCTGCGAGCGTCCGGGCAAATCGAGTTGGATTTCAGCGGGAAGAACTTCAATTTTATTCGCGCGATGGTCGGGTGGTTCGAACTTCGTTCCTTCGGAAATCCATTGCTTCAACAAATTATATTCGGGCGAATCGAGTTTCAAAACCTGGCGGCCTTCGTGCGGGACTTCAGCGGTCGGTTTCAGCAACATCAAACTTTCGTCAACCTTCACGCGATTGAAGCGGCGTCCCGACAAATCATTGATCAGCGCCTGATAATCAAATTCGGGATCGTAACCGCGCAACGAAAGTTTGAACCCGTTTTTTCCTTTGGCCGATCCGTGACACGTCCCGGCATTGCAGCCGATTTTCGCCATCAACGGCTCGACGTCGCGCACAAAACCGACGGGCGGCAGCTCCGCGCTTTCCACTTTCACCGGCAATTTCGCGCTCGCTCCCGCCGCCGAAACGGTGATTCGTGATTCTCCTTTCGACTTTGGTTTCAACAAACCGTTCTCCCCAATTTCCACGATGGGCGAGTCGGCGGTAAATTTTGCTTCGCTGGTTAAATCAAATTTTTCTCCCGTCGCCGTTTCGCCACTGACCAAAACGCGACGCTGATCTCGACCGTTAAAAAAGGTAAGCGACGCTGGCTCCAGGCGCAGCGCGCGAATGATGGGGGTGGACAATTTCGCCGGCGGTGCAGGCACCGGATTTGCGGCCCAAGAAAAGGCGCCGTCGAAAAAAATCGCGAGGATAAAACAGTCGCTCAACAGGCGTTTTTTTTTCTGAACGAGATTGGGGAGCACGGCCACAATTTTACCTGTAGAAAACGAGCGCGCAAGGCTTTGTTCTTTGAAATCTGCCTCCGTCTTCGTGTCGAAAATTGCCGCGTCCGTTTATGCGGTCGAGACCGGAACTATTTCAGTGAAGAGAAACGCTCGACCTCACCCCGGCCCTCTCCCCTGAGGAGAGGGAGACTCATTCGCCGCGTTTTGGACATGGGGACAATCGAGGTTATTATGCGCTTTCTTTTGAATAACCTGAAGGCGGAATCGCACCACAAACTTGGGAACGTTCGAGCGATGCAATATCTTATTCCCTCTCCTTGGGGGAGAGGGTTAGGGTGAGGGCGAGCAATCTTTTCTACATGCTCAAGTCACGTTCTGTTTGTACCAATCCAACGAGACATCCAGGCCTTCGCCAATCTGGTGTGTCGCTTCGTAGCCGAGCAAATTTTTCGCCTTTGCAATGTCGGCGAGCGAGTGGCGCACATCTCCCGCGCGAAAATCCTGATACACCGGTTTTTGCTTCGGCAATGACGCATCGCGTTTTCGCAAGCCGGATTGCAAGAAAGAAAAAAGTTCGTTCAACGTCGTGCGTTCGCCGACGGCAATGTTGTACGCCTGATTGATCGCGTCAGGGTTTATCGTGGTCGCGGCGAGCAGATTTGCCTGGACGACATTTTCCACAAAACAAAAATCGCGGCTCGTTTCGCCATCGCCGTTGATGAAGACAGGCTCGCGTTTCAAGAGCGCAGCAATCCATTTTGGAATGACGGCGGCATACGCGCCTTCGGGATCCTGTCGCGGGCCGAACACATTAAAATAGCGCAGGCCGATGGATGGAAAACGGTAGGCGAGCGCAAAAACGTCCGCATACATTTCGTTCATTTTTTTTGTCACGGCGTAGGGCGAAAGTGGCTGGCCGATTTTTTCTTCCATTTTCGGCAAGCCGGGATGGTCGCCGTAAATCGCGCTGCTCGACGCATAAACGAATCGCCGCACTTTGGCATCGCGGGCGGCCATGAGCATGTCTAAAAAACCAGTGACATTGCTGGCGTGAGTGGCGAGCGGATCGAGAATCGAGCGCGGCACCGAGCCAAGCGCGGCTTGATGCAAAACAAAATCGACCTCGTGACACGCGCATTTGCAATCGGCGAGTTTGCAAATGTCGCCCTCGATGAATTGAAAATTCTTCCAACGAATTGCGCCAACGAGTTCCTGGACTTGCGTGAGATTTTTTTGGTGCCCAGTGGAAAAATTGTCGAGGCCGACGACACGCTGATTCAGGTTCAGCAACGTTTCCAAAAGGTTTGACCCGATGAATCCGCCGACGCCCGTGACCAGCCACTTGCGGGGCTGGGAGCGCAACTTAATTTTTAGATTTTCGTAGGCTGACAATTTTTTTATCTACGATTTACGATTGACGATTGACGCGCGATTGGAAGGACCGGCTCGTCAATCGTAAATCCTCAATCGAAAATTCCTCACGCTTTCCAAATTTTCTCAGCGGAAATTTTTACGGAAGCCATGGCGTTGCGAGTGTCGATGATGCAGTTGGCCCATTGCGCAAGTTCGTCGTAATTCACCGCTTTGTGCGCGGTGGAAATGATCACCGCATCGAACCCGGAAATGGTTTCTTGATTCCACGACACCGATTTCAACCCCCTCCAATGTTCATGTTCGCGCGTGGGAAGAATTTCGGGAATGTGCGGATCGAAATAGGCAACATGCGCCCCGCGCGCTTTCAACAAATCCAGCAGAACATAAGTGGGCGACTCGCGCATGTCGTCCACATTCGGTTTGTAAGCCAGGCCGAGCAGGAGGATACGACTTCCGTTGACTGGTTTGCGTTTTGCGTTGAGCGCTTCGGAGACGCGATTGACCACATGGAGCGGCATGGCGGTATTTATTTCTCCAGCCAACTCGATGAAGCGCGTGTTTTGTCCGAACTCCCGCGCTTTCCACGTCAGGTAAAATGGATCGATCGGAATGCAATGCCCGCCCAATCCGGGGCCAGGATAAAATGCCATAAAGCCGAAGGGTTTTGTTTTGGCGGCGTTGATCACTTCCCAAACGTCAATGTCCATCGCGGCATAAACGAGCTTCAATTCGTTGACGAGCGCGATGTTGACTCCGCGAAAAATATTTTCCAAAAGTTTCGTCGCTTCAGCCGCGCGGCACGAAGAAACCGGCACGATGGTTTTAATGGCTTTGCCGTAAAGCGCTTTGGCTTTTTCGAGACAAGCCGGGGTGAAACCACCAACGACTTTTGGAATGATCGCCACTTTGCTGTCGGGATTTCCCGGGTCTTCGCGCTCGGGCGAAAAGGCCAGATGAAAATCTGCGCCCGCTTTCAGACCCGAACCTTTTTCCAAAACGGCGCGCAAATCTTCATCGGTCGTCCCGGGATAGGTCGTTGATTCCAACACCACCAAAGTTCCTTTTTGCAAATGCGGCGCAATCGCTTCGCCCGTTTTGATGATGTAGGAAATGTCCGGCTCGCGATTTTTATTGAGCGGAGTTGGAACGCAAATAATGGCAGCTTCAACTTTTCGAATTTCAGTAAAATCCGTGGACGCCGAAAAACTTTTGGCCGAGACAAGCTGCCGAACGTCGGCGCTCTCGATGTGTTGAATGTAACTTTCTCCGCGATTGATGGAATCGACTTTGGCGCGGTCAATGTCCAGACCAATGACATCCACGTTGTTGCGGGCGAATTGCAGGCACAAGGGCAAGCCGACGTAACCCAGACCGATAATTGCGATTTTCATGAGCGCGAAATTAACCACACAAGCCAGCGCGCTGCCTAGTAATTTTAAAAATGCACCGGGTAGCATCTGCCTCCGGCGGGTGCGAGTTCACTCCTCCTCATGAACCCGCCTGTAGCCGCCAACGTGAGGAGGCGGAAACTCGCGTGCCTGGCCCCAGTCCGCCTCCTCACGTCGGCGGCTACGGTTCAAGCGTTCAATGCGCGAAAAACTTTTCGGGGAAATCTCTCCTCGATGTTTAACGTTCGATGTTGGAAGTTGCTCTGATTTCTAAAACGTCGCACTTTGAAAATTGAACTTCCAACATCGACTGGGAGATTTCGCACCCGCCAGAGGCAGATGCTACCCCCGAGATCCAACAAAATGTGGCATTGACCTGTCCCTCTCATTTCAAAAGAATCTGCCCAATGTTTTCGCCCGTCGCATTCTGATCGGCTGGAATGAATTTTCTTCCTACACAACCGTGGTCTGTTCCTGACTCGATTATTGTTCCATGTCTCTCAGTGGTGGTTCCGGTTTATAACGAAGCCGTCACTATCGCCAACATCATCAAGACGGTGCTCGCTCAATCGCTGGTGCAGGAGGTGATCGTCGTGGACGACGCTTCCACCGATGGAACCTGGCAAGCGCTCCAACCGATTGCCGGGGAAAATTCACGCGTAAAACTTTTCCGCCACGACGCCAACCAAGGGAAAGGCGCGGCGCTTCGCACCGGTTTCGCTCAAGCCAGCGCGCCCATTGTCATGGTGCAGGATGCCGACCTTGAGTACGACCCCAGCGAATATCCAAATCTCGTGCGCCCCATTTTCGCCGGGCAGGCGGATGTGGTATTCGGCTCGCGCTTTCTGGGAGGCGGTTCGCATCGCGTGCTTTATTACTGGCATTCCGTCGGCAATAAATTTCTCACCACGCTGTCCAACATGGCGACCAATTTAAATCTCACGGACATGGAAGCGGGTTACAAAGTTTTCAAACGCGAAATCATTCAGAAAATTTCCATCGAAGAAAATCGTTTTGGGTTCGAGCCGGAAATCGTCGCCAAAGTCAGCAAGATGAACGTTCGCATCTACGAGGTGGCGATCTCTTATTACGGCCGCACCTACGCCGAAGGAAAAAAAATTGGCTGGCGCGATGGGGTCAGCGCGTTTCGTTGCATCCTCAAATACAATTTTTTTCGCCGAGCATGAAAGAGCGGCCGAACGAGAAGGCGCTGAACAAAAGTTTTGAGTTCTCCGCGCTCGAGGAAGCGAAGAATTACCGCCGTGCGCTCCTTCGGGAATTTTCTCCGTTCCTGCGCGGTCGCGTCATCGAAGTTGGTTCCGGCATCGGACAAGTGACCTGCCTCTTGCGCGCCAATCCTGCGATCACTCAACTGCAAGCGGTCGAACCCGATCCGGATTTCTGCGGGGAGTTTAGAAAAAAATTTCCCGATCAACCGTTATTGGAAGGGACCATTGATTCCTTGACCGAACAGAAAAATTGGGACGCGATTCTCAGCATCAATGTCCTCGAACATATCCGGGACGACGGATTGGAATTGCAAAATTACCAACGACTTTTGCGCGAGAAAAAAGGCGCGCTCAATTTGTTCGTGCCCGCGCGGCAGGAAATTTACGCGCCGCTCGATCAGGATTTCGGCCACCATCGCCGTTACTCAAAACCGGAACTGCAACGCAAACTGGAGCAGGCGGGTTTTGAAATCGTGCGGATGCGTTATTTTAATTTTCCTGGCTACTTTGCCTGGTGGCTAAATTTTGTGCTCTTGCGGCGGCGGCAATTTAATTCGACCGCAGTGAAATTTTATGACCGGATTCTTTTCCCAGTTGTCTATGCTGCGGAATCGAGCGGCGTCCCAATTCCCATTGGCCAAAGTTTGATTGCCGTCGCGCGGGCCGCCGCCTGAAATTATTTTGTCATGCCACTTCGCGTTCTCATCATTCCTGACAAATTCAAAGGAACTTTGTCCGCTCAGAATGCGGCGCAAGCCATGGCGCGTGGCTGGAAAAAATCGCGCCCGGACGACGCGCTCGAACTTCTTCCCATGTGCGATGGCGGCGATGGCTTCGGCGAAATCATCGGCCAATTGCTCGGCGCGAAATCGCAAAAAATAAAAACCGTCGATGCCGTGCATCAACCGATGGAAACGATTTGGTGGTGGGCGCCAAAAACAAAAACGGCAGTGATCGAATCGGCGAAAGTTATCGGATTGGCCATGTTGCCCCTGAAAAAATTTCATCCGTTTCAACTCGACACGTTTGGCCTCGGAAAAATTTTTCGCGCCGCGCAAAAACTGGGTTGCCGCCATTGCCTCATCGGCATCGGCGGCAGCGCGACGAATGATGGCGGGTTCGGATTGGCGCGCGCGCTCGGCTGGAAATTTCTAAATCGAAATGGCGCGAAAATCGAAAGTTGGATCGAACTGAATTCATTGACGCAAATCCGCGCGCCGAAAAATTTGCCAATGGAAATTACCGTCGCAGTCGATGTGCGAAACGCGCTGCTGGGAGTGCGCGGGGCGACTCACATTTACGGCCCGCAAAAAGGTCTGCGCGAAAAAGATTTGCCGAGGGCCGACGTTGCTCTCGCGAAACTTGCGCAAATTTCCAAAGCCTATTTGAAAAAGGATTTTGCAAAAACTCCCGGAGCGGGCGCAGCAGGCGGACTCGGTTTTGGTCTGATGGCTTTTCTGAATGCGGAACCGGAATCGGGTTTTGAAATTTTCTCGCGCTCCGCCGATCTGGAAAAACGATTGCGCAAAACTGATTTAGTTCTCACCGGAGAAGGTGCGATTGATCAACAAACTTTGATGGGAAAAGGCGTGGGGCAAATCGCGTTGCTCTGCAAAAAAAATAAAATCCCCTGCATCGGAATCGCCGGAATAGTTTTCGAACCCGACCAGGCAAGAAAACTTTTCACTGCAACTTACGCGTTGACAAAAATTACCAGTTTCGCAAACGCCAAAGCGCGGCCCGCTGAATTTTTGGAAAAATTAACATCGCAAATCGCCGCTGGGTAGCATCTGCCTCCGGCGGGTGCGAAAACCCTTCTTATTTCGACGTTGGAGGTTCGAGGTTCCGCGTTCGATGTTGTTTAATTGCGAGGATCGAACGTTGAACATCGAATAGGTTTTCGCACCCGCCGGAGGCAGATGCTACCCGCTAATGCGCTTGCGACTCTTCGCCGACACCGCCATTTTCCGCCGCATGAATTTGGAAGATCATTTGGGTGACATCATTCGCAAGGCGCGCGCGATGAAAAACGTTTCGCTCGACGACGCCGCGAAAGCAGCGGCTTTAACTGAAGCGGAACTCTCCGCACTTGAAGAATTGGGAAAAATTTCCAAGCCGCTGAATTTTTCCGCGCTCGCTCCATTGATTGGTTTAAACGCCGCCAAGCTCGAAAAAATTGCCAAAGGCTGGCAACCCGTTGAAGTGGATTTGAGTCTCTGGCGGGAACTTCGTCAAATCACCACCACACGCGATTACGCCGTGAATTGCTATTTGGTCTGGGACGAAATTTCGCGGGAGGCCGCGTTGTTCGACACCGGCTGGGAGGCACAACCGATCTTCAAAATCGTCGAGGAGAACGAGCTTCAACTAAAACATCTTTTCATCACGCACATGCATGACGATCACATCGCGGCGATGGGCGCGATCCGCGAAAAATTTCCAAAGATGCATTTGCACTCGAATTCCAAAACCGCTCCGCCGCAAAGCCGCAATCGCGCCAACGATTTTGTGCATCTCAACAATTTGCGCATCACCAATCGCGAAACGCCCGGCCACGCCGAAGATGGCGTGACTTACATCGTCGGCAACTGGCCGGAAGACGCGCCGTTTGTAGCCATCGTAGGCGACGCGATTTTCGCTGGATCGATTGGGCGAGGAAATCAATCTTGGGATTTGGCGAAAGAAAAAGTGCGCGAGAATATTTTTTCGTTGCCAGCAGAAACTTTGATTGGCCCAGGGCACGGGCCGGTGACGACGGTGGCGGAGGAAAAGGCGCATAATCCGTTCTTTTGATTGCAGTGGCGCGGCCATCTTGTCTTTGCCAGAATGTCTGATATTCTGATTAAATGAAAACGCTGGAAAAAGTCAGAAGCAGTATCGGCAAACGAGGAACCCTGGTTATCGCCTCCAGTTTTCGCAAGGCTTATGGTTTTGAAGACGGCGCAGACGTGGTGCAAGAACCTACGCCAGATGGGGTCTTAATCCGCCCCGCCGCTACGGTGCCAGTGCGGGTTTATAGCGATGAGGATAAGGCAATGTTTCTCCTCAACAACGCCTGTAGCCGCGATGAATATAAGCAGGCTCGTGATTCCGTGCGGAAAATGGGACTCAGCCCCGACAAAATCAAACATCATCCGTGGAAGTAAAAACCGTTTTTCTCGACGCCAACGTGCTTTGGAGCGCCGCAGGCGATCCGACCGGGATGCCGTGGAGGTTAATCTGGGGCGGTAAAGCAAATTTTGTCACTTCGCATTACGCGTTGGTGGAAGCTAGACGAAACATTCCCGCCGAGGATGTAGTTGATTTGAACCGGCTGATGGCCAAAATCAAAATGGTGCCGGATGCTTTTGGGCCACCGCCAGCCGGAGTCACTTTGCCCGGCAAGGACATTCCGATTTTATCCAGCGCGGCGGCGTGTGGCGCGCAACTTTTGGTTACGGGCGACGAAAAACATTTTGACCGCTATTACGGACGAGTCATCGGCGGCGTGAAAATCATTCTGCCGCGCGATCTGGCGAGAGAACTTTGATTTGTCCTGGGCATAGGCCGATGACAACGGTTGCGGAAGAAAAAATGAACCATTCTTTTATGAGTTCCCGTTTTATTTTGGTGATATGGAGTCTGTCTCTTTGTCATTTGTATTCCCAAAGCGCAAATATCTTTCAGCCAATTCTAAGTCCAGCAACGGCGGATATAAAAGCTGCGGCTGAAAAAGGCGACGCCGAAGCACAATACAAACTGGCCCAAGCATTTTATTCACATTTTGAGTGGTCGAACTCAGTGGTTTGGTTTAGACGAGCCGCCAAGCAAGGAAATGCGGAGGCTCAATATAGTTTGGGGAAAATGCCCATCGGCGGTTCTTCCCGTGCCACAAAGGACATCGAAGAAGGCGTAAAGTGGACCAAACTTGCGGCTAATCAAAATCATTCAATGTCCCAAATTCTCTTGGGACAACTCTACGAGGAAGGAAAAGATTTAAAACGGGATTACGTGGAAGCTTTTAAATGGTACACGCTCGTGCTTAATCAATCCCCAATTTGGAGAGTTTACCCGGACAGGCTCGCGCTAAAGATGACGACAAACCAAGTGGAAGAAGCAAGAAAGCGCGCAGAACAATTTAGGCCGACAAAATCGGCGCGGGTAGAACCTGAGTTTAAATTACAGGGTGTTATGGGTTCAGGTGAAAATCGACTGGCGATGATTAATGGAAAGAGCCTCAAAAAAGGAGAAGTGGCGACGGTGAAAATTGATGAGGATGTTTTAAAAATTCGTTGTCTGAAAATTGATGACCGAACAGTGTTAATCGAAGTTGAAGGCCATGGAACAAGGACATTGAATTTAGGAAAATAGACCGGTGCATGTTGTTTGTGTGCCTTCCACTTCATCGCTTTGCAACACACGCCTGGCATGTTAATTTCAAAATCAGTTATGGATTACCGAAACTTCATCACCATTGAACCTGGCAAACGTGGCGGCAAACCTTGTGTGCGCGGTTTGCGGATCACGGTGGGGGATGTGCTTGGCTGGATCGCAGCGGGAATGACGCATCAGGAGATCATCGATGATTTTCCTGATCTGACTGATCAGGATATTCGCGCCTGCCTGACTTACGCCGCCGCACGAGAGCAGCACACGACGATTGCGCTAACGCCGCATGAAGTTGCTGTTCGATCATAATTTGAGTCACAAACTGGTTCGGCGTCTGGCAGACCTATTTCCTGATTCCACGCAAACGCGCCTTCTGAACTTCAGCACCGCTACCGATCCAGTCATTTGGGAATATGCCAAATCCAATGGATTCATTATCACGTCACTGGACAAAGATTTTTCGGATATTTCTTCCCTACGCGGTTCGCCGCCCAAAGTAATCTGGCTGCGTTGCGGTAATTCAATGGTGGCGGAAGTTGGGCGATTGCTGCGACTGAATTACAGCGATATTGAAAGTTTCAGTTCAGACCCTCTCGCGCATGTGTTAGAAATCTGGCCGTAAAGCGCAATAGAGGAAGCCGAATTTTCATAGGCAAAATTGCAAATTGACCCCGCCTAAGTGCATTGCTAGTTTTTCGCCCCGTTTCGGAAAATCATGCGACACACCATTTCAGTTCTGGTGGAAAATAAATTCGGCGTGCTCACGCGCGTGGCCGGACTTTTCAGTGGGCGCGGTTACAATATCGACACGCTGAATGTCGCGCCCACGCAAGAGGCAGACACTTCGCGCATGACGATTGTCACCCGCGGCGATGACGCGACGCTCGATCAAATCGTCAAGCAACTCAACAAGCTGGTGAACGTTCTGGAGGTGCGCGATTTCCGGGAAGGCGAATATGTAGATCGCGAATTATTGCTGGTCAAAGTTGGCGTCGATGCGAAAACGCGCGCGGAAATCATGCAGATCGCCGATATTTTTCGCGCGAAAATTGTCGATGTGCAGCCGAAAAGTTTGACGATCGAAATCACCGGCAATGAAAGCAAAGTGGAAAAATTTCTCGCCTTGATGACGACGTTTGGTGTGAAGGAATTGACCCGCACGGGAAAAGTTGCGCTGCCACGGAAATAGAGTTCAAAGTTTAAGGTTTAAAGTTCAAAGTTAAAAATTCTCACTCAATTCTAACAACAAAAAATAAATCACATGCCTGCCAAAGTATATTCGGACAAAGACGCGGACCTCAATGTTCTCCAGGGAAAAACTCTGGCGGTGCTCGGCTTCGGCTCGCAAGGCCACGCCCACGCGCTCAACCTCAAGGAGAGCGGCTGTAACGTCATCGTCGGACTTTACGAGGGGAGCAAATCGATTCCGGTCGCGAAAGAGCGCGGGTTTGAAGTCGTGACCACGGCTGAAGCGGTGCGGCGCGCCGATGTTATTTTCGTCGCCATTCCCGACACGAAACAGCCGAAAGCCTATCAAAAAGACATCGCGCCCAATTTGGAAAAAGGGAAAACACTTTTGTTCTCGCACGGCTTTTCCATTCATTTCAAAACGATCGTTCCCCCGAAAGAGGTCGATGTGATTCTGGTCGCGCCGAAAGGGCCGGGACACATCGTTCGCCGTCAATATCTCGAAGGTAAAGGAGTTCCTTCGTTGATCGCGGTTTATCAAAATCCGAGCAAGCAGGCCAAAAAAATCGCCTTGGCCTGGGCGAAGGGAATCGGCGGTACTCGCGCAGGCGTGATCGAAACGACCTTCGAGGAGGAAACCGAAACAGATTTGTTCGGCGAACAAACGGTGCTGTGCGGCGGCGCGACGGCGTTGATCCAGGCGGGCTACGAAGTTTTGGTTGAAGCGGGTTATCAGCCGGAGATGGCTTACTTCGAGTGTTTGCATGAGTTGAAATTGATCGTCGATTTGATCAACGAAGCGGGCATCAGCGGAATGCGTTTCTCGATTTCTGAGACGGCGAAATGGGGCGACGTTTTGATGGGGCCAAAAATTATCGACGCCAGTGTGAAGAAAAGAATGAAGGCCGCATTGAAAGATATTCAAGAGGGAAAGTTCGCCAAAGGTTGGATCAAAGAATACGAAGGCGGTTACAAAAAATACAACGCGCTCCTGAAAAAAGGTGAGAACCATTCGATCGAAAAAGTCGGCGCGCGGTTGCGCAGCATGATGCCGTGGATGCAAAAGCGTTCGACCAAAGGGGCGCAGGCGGCGTATTAAATCCGAAGGCCGAAAGCCGAAATCCGAAAGAAATCCGAAGCCCGAAGGCCGAAAGTGTTGCGGAACTCTGGGGATGGCAAAGCGCTTTTCCTGGCGCAGGCAGGAAGTCGTTTTCGGATTTCGGTATTCGGATTTCGGATTTCTTTCGGATTTCGGGGATTCGGATTTCGGATTTGGCAGTTTGGCGCAACTTTGAATTGCCATTGGTGTTCATCAGCCTATCGGATATATTCACGCTATGAAACAGATTGGAAAAACAGTGCTGTTGCTGGGTGCTCTTGGGTTGGAATTTAGTATCCAAGCCGTCGTTCCCGACACTCGTTACAACACGATTGTGGAGCGAAATATTTTTCGCCTGACCTCGCCGCCTCCTGTTGTTGTCCCGCCGGCACCTGATCCCGCGCTGGACCGAAGCATCCTCCTCTCAGGGATCTCGAACATTGATGGCCGGAAAAAAGCGTGGTTCGTCATTCAACCGAAAGCTGGGGGAAAAGATTTGCCGCTATATGTGAGCCTGGAGGAAAACGTTCGACAGGACTTTTTAGAAGTCGTCAGCATTTCGGAACAAGAGGGCGAGGTGAAAATTTTGAATTCGGGAAATCCCATGACTCTTTCCTTAAAAAATAATTCACCCAAAGCCGTGGCAGGCGCGGCCCCGGCGGCGGGTGCGGCACCAGGCGCGGCGTCTTTTGTTCCGCCCCCTGTCATCGCGGGTGCCCCGCAGACACCAACCGCCAATTCGTATGCGAATCCGTCTTATACCGGTAGACCCGTCACCGTGGCGGGAGGAACGCCTTCCGGGGCCCAAGGTTTTGGTCAACCAATGGAAAGTGGTTTGCGAAATATTCCGAGCCGAACCGTTCGGTTGCCTTCGATGGGAGTGAATCCGCAAATCGCTCCTCCGGCGGAACCGCCCGTCGATCCCGTCACCCAGCGATTTATGATGGAAGCTCAACAGGAACATTCCAGGCAGACCGGCACGCAATTACCCCCACTGCCTCCGTTGCCGAATAATTAAATCCTCAATTCCCGAAGTCAGTTCACACAAGCCAGCGAAGAAAACGAAGATAGAAGTCCTTGCGCCAATCCGGCATTGCATAAATTCAGCCCAATCGAAATCGTCGAAAATCCTTTGTTGTCTTTGTTTTCTTCTGTTCGATTCAGTTTTCGGGTCTGGAGTTAAATTCTGAGAAATTGTTCCGCTGCCCAATCGGCATAGCGCAAGCCTCGCGAGGTAAGCTGAAATTTTTTCCCATCGAGATGCGCGTAGTCCAGGTCAATCAACCGCGCGATTTCCGTTTTCCATTCTTGTTCAAGGTCAAATCCGGTTCGCTGCTTGAATTCCACCAATGGCCAGCCGGAATTCATCCGCAAACCGAACGCCGCAATCTCTCCTGCGCGCGACAGCGGACTTAATTCTTCGCGCGACTCGATGGCGCGTTGTCCTTTTTCGAGTTGCTCGCAATACAAAATCGTGTTGGCCCAATTTTTCGCGCGCACTCCACGAACGTAACCCGCCGCGCTCGGCCCCACACCATAAAACGAACCGCCTCGCCAATAATTCACATTGTGCCGGCAAGCGAAGGTGGGAATGGATTGGTGGATGGCTGGAGTGGTGGATGGATGGAGTTCTGTCGCTCCGTTTGCGGATCGCGCGAAGTTGGCAATTTCGTATTGTTGAAAATTATTTTCGGCTGTCGCGCGCAAAAGTTCATCATACATGGCGCAGGCCAATTCTTCATCGACGGCGAACTGGCCCGCCTGCAATTTTTCGTAAAGCGGCGTGTCCTCCTCGTAAATCACCTCGTAACTGGAAAGATGTTCACTGCCCAGCGCCAACGCCTCGGCCAAAGTTTCTTTCCAGATGCGCATCGTCTGGCCTGGAATGGCGAACATCAAATCGATGTTGATGTTGTCAAATCCGGCGGCGCGCAATGTGTCGAACGATTTGAAAACCATTTCGCGACTGTGAACGCGGCCGAGTCGTTCCAGCAAAGTGGCGTCCAGCGATTGCACGCCCATTGAAATGCGATTGACTCCGTGATCGCGGAGCAATTTTGCTTTCTCAAGGGAGACCGTTGCGGGATTGCATTCCACCGTCCATTCCGCAGCGCTGGACAAATCCAATCGTTCCATCGCCAATAAAATTATTTTCCACTGCGCCAGGTTGAGGAGCGAAGGAGTTCCTCCTCCAAAGAAAATTGTTTTCGGTTTTAAATCAGCGGCGACCAATTCCATCTCGCGCACCAACGCCTTGACGTAGCGGTTGACGGTATCTCCGCGCGCCGCCTCGGAAAAAAAAGCGCAATACTCGCACTTCTGCGCGCAGAAAGGCACATGCACATACAGACTTGTCACCCGCTCGTTGGAGAAAACGCTTACCATCGCGGCGCAAAATATAGAGCGGATAAAATCAGTCGGCGAAGGAATTCTCTCGCCGCCACCAGATCTGTAGCAATTCAACAGTGACAGGTCGCTCGCCCTCACCTGCCTGGATAAAATTCCCTCTCCGATGAACCGACCGAGGAAGTTGAGGACAACCTTTTGTTGCATATGCAACAAAAGGTTGTCCACCCTGTTTCAGGGTGGAAGGCGGAACGCGTCCTCAGGTGGGCGGATACGTCCCTCGTAAATTCTCCGTTGCCGCCGCAATTGCCGGTCGTTAGCATCGCGTCATGGTTGCGATTGAACCCATGCCCACCAAAATTATTTTCGCGCGCAACGATGGCCGCGATGCGAATGAACTGCGAAAAATTCATTTTCAAAATGACATCGCCCCATACGCGACCGGTTCAACTTTGATTGAGTGGGGGCTGACTCGCGTGATTTGCGGAGTGACCGTGGAAGAAATTGTCCCGCGCTGGATGAAGGAACAAGGCGTGACCGGCGGCTGGCTCACCTCGGAATATTCGATGCTCCCCTACTCCACGCTCACTCGAAAACCCCGCGACATCACGAAAGGAAAAATTGACGGACGCTCCCAGGAAATTCAGCGCCTCATCGGCCGGGCCATGCGCGCCAGCATCGATTTGGAAAAACTCGGCTCGCGCACAGTTTGGGTGGACTGCGATGTTTTGCAAGCTGATGGCGGAACCCGAACCGCTGCCATTACTGGTGCGTATGTCGCCTTGCAATTGGCCATTCGCAAATTGTTGCACGAGGGAAAATTGAAAACGGATCCAACGATCCATCCGGTGGCGGCGGTCAGCGTCGGGATCGTCAATGGCGAAGCGCTGCTCGATTTGTGTTACGTCGAAGATGTGGCCGCGCAAGTTGACCTGAACCTGGTGATGAATGCGGCCGGTGATTTTATTGAACTCCAAGGCACCGGCGAAGAAAGCACTTTCAGCGAAACGCAACTCGCCTTGATGCTGGCGCTCGGAAAAAGTGGGATCCAACAATTACTCGAATTGCAGCGCGACGTTATTTCCGCTGCGTAGAAGTTCCTCGAAGTTTTAGTCCTCCATGCGCCCGACCCAGCTTTTTCTTTTGCGCCATGCCGAAGTGGAATCCCGTTACCAACGCGTTTTCGGCGGACGCATCGACATGGAGCTTTCTCCGCAGGGCCATCTTCAAGCCGAGGCGCTGGCAAAATATTTGAAAGGTAAATCGTACGACGCGATTTATTGCAGCCCGATGAAACGCGCGCAGCAAACTCTCGCGCCGTTGCTCACGCATCAAAAAATTTTGCCCGAGACAATTACCGATTTGTCCGAGGTGCACTTTGGTGATTGGACAGGTTTGAGTTGGCAGGAAGTCCACGATAAATTTCAGGTCAGCGCGTTTCAATGGCTCGAAATGCTGGAGCAAGCGGCGGTGCCGAACGGTGAATGCGCCCGCACCTTTCGCGGTCGGATCGAGCCGTGCCTGGGAAAAATTCTGGAGGAAAACGCGGGAAAAACGGTGGCGATCGTTTGTCACGGGGGAGTCATTCGCATGATCCTTTCCATTTTGTTGGAGTTGCCGTTGCCCAAGCTGGCCGCCTTTGAAATTGAATATGCGAGCGTCACTCAAATTCACTGCACGCCGAACAAAGTCGAAGTGCAATTGCTCAACTTCACTCCGTGGCGCGATCTCGCATGAAGGGCGCTCTCTGGAAAATTTCGGTCACGATTTCAGAGGACGCCGAGAAAATAATTTCAGCGTTGCTCGAAAATATTTTTGGACAAACGCCTGCCATTTACACCGACGCGAAGACGGGAAAAACTTCCGCATCAATTTATTTAACGCGGATTTCCGAGTGGAATTCAAAAAACAAACGGGAACTTCAAAACGCTTTGCGGCGGCTGCGAGAACCGGGAAGAAAAATTGACCCTGCCAGAATCAGCGCGCAGAAATTGCCCGCGCAGGATTGGGCCGAGTCATGGAAGAAACATTTCCAGCCGATTGAGATTGGCGATGCGCTGCTGATTAAACCGAGTTGGAGCAAAAAACTTTCGCGAAAAAATCAGGCCTGCGTCGTTCTTGATCCGGGCTTGAGCTTCGGCACCGGCCAGCACGCGACGACTTTATTTTGCCTGGAACAACTCGTCCGCTGCCGCCGCATTGGGCAGCCCCAATCTTTTTTGGATATCGGAACGGGTTCGGGAATTCTCGCCATTTCCGCGGCGAAGCTCGGCTATTCTCCGGTGAACGCTTTTGATTTTGATCGCGACGCGATTCGCGTCAGCCACGCTAACGCGAAACGAAATGATGTTGCCGGGCAAGTCCATCCCATTTGTTGCGACCTTGCCCAACTTCCCGCGCAGAGCAAAATAAAGTTCGACGTAATTTGCGCGAATTTAATTTACGACGTGTTGTTGAGCGGGCGGGAGCGAATCGTCAATCGCCTGGCGCCGGGCGGTTCGCTGATTTTGGCCGGAATTTTGAAAACTCAATTCGCTCAAGTGCAGAAGACTTACGAAAAAATGGGAATGAAATTACAGTCGAGTCGCGTCGGAAAAGAATGGCGGTCGGGAAAATTTATTTTTCAGGGTGAGGCGGAAAGAGATGGCAACGGAACGCCGATCTCCTGATCGGCCTTGGAACAAGTTGGTTCCCGTTTAGCTTTTCCATCTGACGATTTTGCCACCGCGAACAAGTTATTAACGCCACGACTGCTCCGATTAACGCCATTAACATATCCGACTGCGTATCCCACGAATCTCCTTGCGTGCCGAGAAATTGTTCGGCTCCCTGCCCCAGCCCGACCGCGGCCGCCCATTCGATCAGTTCGTAACACGCGCTGATCGTCATCGCCAGGCAGACGGAAAGAAATTGTGTCATCTTTTTTCCTCGGACGAAACTTCCCCGAATAAAAATTTCTCGCGCCAGCAGCGCCGGCACAAATCCCTGCAAGAAATGGCCGATCTTGTCGTAGGGATTTCGACTCAGTGAAAAAATATGTTCGAGCCAAAAACCGAAAGGCACTTTGGCGTAAGTGTAGTAACCGCCCATAATCAAAACCACGGCATGAATAAAAATCAGGAAGTAAAGCAGCGGCGTGAGTGGAAAGCGGCGATAACTAATCCATAAGATGGGCAACGCAATAACGACTGGCGTCACTTCCATCATCCAAGTGCCGCGGTCATTCGTGGCAATACCTGTCATCGCCAGAAAAATACAAATCACAATTGCCGCCGTGATCAGCAGACGAGGTTTCATCGCGTTTCGAAATTCGCCAGAGCGCGTAATGTTTCCACCGTATCCGCTTCTTCTGGTTTCTTGTCGCGCCGCCAGCGGTTCATTCGCGGAAAGCGGACGGCGATCCCGGCCCGGTGTCGAGTTGATTTTTGAATTCCTTCAAAGGCGAGTTCGAAAACCAACTCCGGTTTGACAACGCGCACGGGGCCAAATTTTTCCTCTGAATTGCGCCGAACGAACGAGTCCACTTCGAGAATTTCTGCGTCGGTCAAACCTGAATACGCTTTGGCCACCGGAACAAGTTGCCCCCCGTCCCAAAGTCCAAAAGTGTAATCGGTGTAAAGACTGGCGCGGCGTCCATTCCCGCGCTGGGCGTAAATCAAAACCGCGTCGATCACGAATGGATCGATTTTCCATTTCCACCAATCGCCGCGCTGACGGCCGACGCCATACGGTGAAGAAAGGCGTTTCAACATCAACCCTTCCACGCCGCGCGACCGGGCTTCGCGTTGCAACCGAGCGAGATCCTCCCAAGAATCAGCGCGCAGAACGGGCGACGGACGCAAAGGAAAATTTGCGGGCGATTTATCTTCTGCGCCAGCGGGTTCAAATCCGCAGAGCAACGGCGTCTCAAAATTGTTGTTTGTTTTGTCGGCGACATTTTCTTTTGCCCGAGTCGTGGCCGCGAAAATAATTTCTTCCAGTTTTTCTCGCCGTTCCTGCAACGGCCGCGCGCGAAAATCATTTCCATCGAGTTCCAAAAGATCATAGGCGAGAAAAGCGACGGGAAATTCCGAACGCGTTTTCGCGGAGACTTGTTTGCGCCCCAGACGCCGTTGCAACTTGGCGAAAGACTGGGGTCGCTCTTCTTGCCAGGCGAGAATTTCTCCGTCGAGCACCGTTCCTTCCGGCAAAAATTTCCCAGCCTCCACAATTTCGGGAAACGTTTCCGTAACCATCTCATCGCCGCGCGACCAGATCAGCGTGTCACCACTCCGGCGAATCAGTTGCGCGCGAATGCCGTCCCACTTCCATTCGGCCAGCCATTCGCGCACATCGCCGAGCGCGTCGAAACTTTCGCCTTTTTTGATTTTCATTTCAATCGGTGACGCCAAAAAAAACGGATACGGTTTGGCGATTTCAACTATTCCGATTTCACCGCTCATCACGCTTTGGAAATCGTCCGCCGTCGGTTTCCACGAACCCATCACGCGATGCGCCATGATCGCAGGTTCAATTCCCGCGACGCCGGCCAATGCGCGAATGACCAGGGTTCTCGCCACGCCGACTCGAAAATTTCCGGTGATCAATTTGTTCCAGATGAGACGCTCGTTCGCATTCAATTCACGCCAGGTTTGCCGGAGCAAATCGCGGCGCGCGCCGTCTGGAAGTTGGCGCAAGGGAAGCAAACGTTGCTCGATCAGTTCGCGTAACCCAAGAGAAGTCCCTGCGCCCGAATCGCGGAGCACAAGCGCCAGCGTTTCCGCGAGATCACCGACGGCATCGTGACATTCTCCGAGCAACCAATCGGGGAGATGGGTTTCTGCCAGAGTCAATTCCCAAAGAATTTTCGTGGGCACAGCGCGCGGCAAAGTCCGGCCACAAAGAAATTGCAAAGCCCACGCGGCATCGGCGGGTGGCGCATCGCGAAAATAATTTTCGAGCGCGGCGACCTTTTCGTTGGTGCGCGTCGTCTGATCGATTTCGCAAAAAAGTTTTGTGAAACGTTTCATTTTACAATGGTGGCGCGAAGTCCCTGCTCCATCGGAACTCATGGCGGCAACACTGAAAGATTTCAGTCAGTTGGTCGCTCGCCCTCACCCTGACCCTCTCCCCCGAGGAGAGGGAATCGCGATGGAGATTTCTCGAAAGTTCGAAAGCGCGTTGTGTCATTTCCGCTTTCTGGCCATTCGCCAGAAGCAAGCGCATTACAACCCAGCCGTTCGCCAGGGACCAAAGCGCGGCGAACGATTCTCCCTCTCCTCGGAGGAGAGGGCCGGGGTGAGGTCGAGCGTTTCTCTTTCACTGAATCATTCTGGATTAGAGCTGCGCTACACCCGACATTTTTTGAAAATGGTTCGCCACAAAGTTTTCAACCTTTCGCAAAACTTCTTCTTCACTGACGTTCAGCAAACAATGTGGCGCGGGAAATTGGCAATAATCAAAACAGGGTTTGTAGGGGCACGCTTTGCCTTCGATGCACTCGGCTTCTGGGTGCAAGGGAGTAAACCACTCCGGCAATTGCGGACCAAAAATGGTAAAAGTCGGGCAACCGGAAATCGCCGCGAGATGTCCGGGGCCCGAATCGTTGCCAATAAAAAGCCCGGACATTTCGATAATTTTTAACAACGCCTTGAGTGTTGTCGGCGTGGCTACATTTTCCTCATCGGCGTCCAGCCACCAACTCCTTTGGCCCGGATCACACACGACCTGCACTTCATAATTCATCCGGCGAAGATGGTTGACCAGGTTTCGAAAGCGGACCAATGGCCAGACTCGCACGGAGCGGGCCGCGCCGGTGTGGACTAAAATCCGCTCGTTGAAATTATTTTTGTCGAAATGAAGCTGTTCTTTTTTCGGCAGTTCGATGTCCAGCGCCGAAGCCAATTGCCGCCATGATTCGTAGCGATGCGCCTCTGGATTGGGGAGGCCAACCGATTGGGTCAAAAACTTTTGCCCCTGAAGCCGGGGAAATCCCAGCCGGTTTCTTGCGCCAAACAACCACAACAAAAAATGGTCGCGCGGATCGCGTCGGGCGGAAATGGCGAGGTCGAAACGCGCGGCCTGCAACTGCCGCCACAAACGGAACATCGAAATCCACGGCCAGAGATAAAAATTATATTTGCCTTTGAACGCGGTCCACGGCGCCGTGAACGAAACGACTTTTACCTCGGGCCAAAATCGTTTTTGTAAATCGTGAGCAAATGGTTTGGCGAGCAGCGTGACCTCGTATTTTTTAGAAGCTTCTTGAAGAAACGGAGTGGCAATCGCCAGATCGCCAATGCCCCAGAACTCGAGGACCAGCAACTTTGGTTTCATGGAGCGACAACCTTTTGCCAAAACTCCATCCTCCACCGTGAACCAAAAGACGAGTTGGCTTTTTGACGTCCTCTCATCGCCAGTGACGAATATTTTAGAGGCGAGATCTTCCGGGTAAATTCCACGTCACGCGCCGCAGCGGTCAACTGCCAAAAACTTTTTTAATCTGGCCAACTTTCTTTTGCACTTTGCCCTGCACTTTTTCGTCGATCCCTGCATCTTCAATATCGGGGCGGTTCATTGCCCTGCCGACACTTCTTTTGACCTCTCCTTTGAGTTCTTTAGCTTTGCCTTTGATTTCATCTTTCGTGCTGGATTTCATAATTTTGCTTTTCTCCTTTTCTTTTAGGTTGCCATCGAAGCCGCGCGGCGCAACTGCTTTTAAACGAGTTGCCAAAATAAATTTTTGGAAAAGGCGGCTCCCCGCCGAACGCCGAACGCCGGTTCGGCTCGCCGCCGTCGAGGTTGGGTTGCCGAGCCGATCAGGAAATCAGCGTTCCGATTGGAAAATTTATTTTTGCAACTGCTTTAATTTCGGCGAAAGCGATAGACGTGAACTTCAAAGGGCGCGAACCAATCCTTGAACGCGCCGTTTTTAATTTCCACTTTGCGCGGATCTTCGAAAAGCATTTCCCCGCCGGTGGCGGTCGAGGGCAAACCAGTGAATTCGATTTCATCCGTCGTATTATTTCGCTTGCAAGCCAGCACAAAAATCTCAGGGCCCACTTCGCGAACGCAAAACTCCATCCCATCGCCTTTGACCTTCACCGGCAATTTAGAATTCGGTGCAACCAGCGCCGGATAGAGCGGACTCTTCGATCCAATTTCCTCGAGCACCGGACGCAGAACGCGATTCCAAAATCTCCAGTTCCAAGCCAGTTTTCTATCCTGTGCGCTCAATCCTTTTTCTCCGCCGCCTCCAAAAAACATCAAGCCGCGCGCCCCATTGATGATCGCCTGGTAAACCATGAATCGCTCTTCGGGAAAGGTCGGAAAGCGCAACGTTTTTCCCGGCTTCGACATTCCACTCCAGGAAATTTGCAGAGTCATCCAGATTGATTTTTTCCCTTCGCTGATTTCCACGGCGCGTTTTGTGTAATCACCGATCATGCTGATTTCCGAATTCGTTTTCGCGAATTGCGAATGTTGTCCGGGCGGATAGCCGATGGGATAAACGTCGAAGCCGAGGATGTCGCAAACGGGCTTATATTTTTTCAAACTTTCAATCTCACCGCGCGGCGCTTGGATCAACACCAGCGGATGATTGGGATCGAGTTGTTTGAGAATTTCGTAGGCGCGTTGCATCGGCGGCACAGGACTTTTTCCCCATTCCGGTTCATCGACGCCTTTGTAAACGCCCATCCCCGGATGGTCCTTGAAGGTCGTGATAATTTTCCGAAGCAACTCTTCGTGTTTCACGTCGTTGCTGTTAATGCTCGCGGCCTCGCGCAAAGCCAGCCAGCAATGCATCCCATATTTGGCGGCGGCATCCTGAACTTTTTTTTCCTGGGCGAATCGGTTGGCATCCCAGGCATCGTTGAGCGGTCCGGCCCGCAGAAAAGTCGCTCCGACTTCGGCCAATTCCTGGATCGCATTCTTCCCACTGGGGGTTTTGCCATCGACGGGCGGCGGGAGGGTGAAGCCGATGGGAAAAACTTTC
>JBBQRQ010000077.1:0-25146 GCA_038214755.1 Verrucomicrobiota bacterium | reverse complement strand
AATCCCCCACTTTGATTTTTCCGCAAAGAATTTTCCCAAAGGCAACTCGCCCGAGGTAATCCGAGTAATCCAGATTGGCGACGAGCACCTTCAAATCGGTGCCGGCGTGGGCGCGCGGCGGGGGTATATTTTTAATGATCGATTTAAAAAGCGGCTCCATCGTCGTGGTCTCTTCTTTGATATCGAGCTTGGCGTAGCCGCCTTTGGCGCTGCAATAAACCACGGGAAAATCAAGCTGCTCATCGGTCGCATGCAGCGCCATGAACAATTCGAAAACTTCATCCAAAACTTTGTGCGGCCGTGCATTCTCGCGATCAATCTTGTTGATGACGACGATGGGTTTCGCGCCAGCTTCGAGCGCTTTGCGCAGAACGAAACGGGTTTGCGCCTGCGGACCATCGACGGAATCCACGACGAGCAACACGCCGTCAATCATGTTCAAAATGCGTTCCACTTCGCCGCCGAAATCCGCGTGGCCTGGAGTATCGACGATATTGATATGAAAATCTTTATATTTGAACGCGGCGTTCTTGGCGCGAATGGTGATGCCCTTTTCTTTTTCCAAATCCATCGAATCCATCAGGCGTTCCTCCTGCGATTCGTGCTGGTTGGCGCGATAGGTGCCGGACTGTTTCAAAAGACAATCGACGAGGGTGGTCTTGCCGTGATCGACGTGGGCGATAATTGCGATGTTCCGAATGTGTTCCATTATGTTTAGTTCCGAATTTTGAGTTTTCAGTTCTGAGTGGTCTCGCTCGATGCCTTTCAATTCAAAACTCAAAATTTAAAATTGATCACTGAAGACTTTAAAGCGAGCCGCGCAATGTGCCTTGTTCGCGCCAAAGGTCAAGCGTCCTGACGCTGCGGAGCGTGCTGTTTTGGGAGACACAGTTATTCTCGATCAACCCTGGAGACTCCGGTTTATTTGCCAACGTTGGGCGCTGGTTCATCCGGAAGATTTCTCCGAATTCTGAGTCAAGAAATTTTTGGGGGCACACTGGGAGGCAGCGCATTTTCCGGAGCAGCTTTCACGATTTGAATACTGGAAAACAACGACCAACTCCAAGCCACCAGACAAAGCCCTAACCCCACAACGCCAACCCAGCCGTGCGCGAATTTCGCATCGTTGACCTCCTGCGTGCTGGCGCCCATGTCGAACAACACTTTTATCTGGTGGTAAATCACCCAACACATGTAACCGGTCCAAACGAAAAAACCGGCCAGCATCAACGCCGCTTGCGCATAACCAATTTTTTGCGCGGCGAAAATTGTGCCAAGACCGGGAAAGGCGAGTTGGTTGACCAGGGCGCATCGCCACGCTTCGGAACGATTTCGCGGCGGATGGATGAAGCGGGCCATGGGACGCTACTCTTTCAACGGCCGGCCCTCTGCGTCGGTGGTAATGGTTGTCCCGGCGATGATTAAAATTCCTTCGATGAAACCCCAGAGGTGCCCGACGCCGCAGGTCAAAAACGTCACCAGAATTTGGACAACGCCAATCGTGGTATAGCCGAGATAAAATCGATGCACGCCGAAGCCGCCCAAAAAAATCCCGAGTAAACCAGCGGCGAGTTTGGATTTGCGCTCCTCGACTCCCGCCAGAATCGGCGGCGCATGAAACGGACTCGGGCGCATGAACTCCGGAAACGTCGCGAGCGGTTTCCAGTCAGCGCTTCCTTCGGCGAGCACGAGCGTGTTGGCGTTGGCGCGTCCTTCGGCGAGCCATTGCCGGAGCTGCTCGGCGGAAATTGGCCCGTATTGTTTCCCGTCTGTTCCAATAATTTTAAACATAATTTTTATTTTTTTTTCGCTAAAACAACGCGGGCAAATTTCTGGCAACTGCGAAAAGAATCAAACCGCAGCATCCGACCCAAAGCCATATTTTGTTTTCGCGAAAATTCCGTTGGCCTCGAACCGGACGCATGGAAAAAATTAGCAGGGCAGGCAACAGAAAAACCAACAAAGGATTTAATGCAAAAGCGGCTTTGACATTTCCGTGAAGCAATTGGTGCAGCGCCCGCAACGAACCGCAGCCGGGACAATCCAGGCCGGTGAGCGAATGAAAAAGGCAGCGCGGATAAAAAGGATAATCGCCCGGCGGAAAAAAATAGAGCAAAACACCGGCAGCGACGGCGATCAGAAGGGCGGCGGTTTGATTTCTCCAATCCGTTTTGGATCTGACTCTTTCCACGGCTCATTTGTGCCGAACGACGAGGAAACGGTCAAGCATCCGAAAAAAACTGTCGCGGCGAGATCCAAGTTTTGATCGCACCGCGGCATAAAAAATCCCCGGAGCCGGAACTCGAGGGACTTGGTGGAAAATCGGGGAGTTAATTCTTGACGGTCTCAGCGGCCTTCGGGCTGAGCAATGCCTGCTTCGAGGGCGTCTTGCTGCACGCACTTTTTGCCGCACAACAGGCGGTTTTGCCCTGGCATTCTGCCTTGGCCTTGTCAGCGCAAGCGGTTTTGTTTTTATCTGATTTCTCACCCGCGAACACCGGCAGAGCGGCGACAGCGGCCAACGCGAAACAAACAATTATTTTTCTCATGTGATACGTGGATTGAACATTACTTTTCGTATTTAGCAACCGTTTTTTCCCACCACGGGACGGGCGTGATTGAAAGTGGGTGAGTTGGAACTGATCTTATTTTGGACGGCGGGGACATTCCTCTCCGCTTGGGCTGCGCTCTGGAAAACCGGGAAGGTTCTTCATTTCTGCACTTTCTCCATCGGGCAACGTGCAGGAAAAGCGTCGTCATGCCGCCGCAGTCCAGGAAAGAAATCATGAGACGTTGAGCAATTTCCACTGCTCCACTACGTCTTGTCGATCCACCCATTCCCGCAAAACGGCGCGATCAATTTGTTCTCCAGAAATTGCCAGCATGGAACGAATGTCGCGCAAATGTTTTTCCGAACCGCCTTCGCGAAAGTATTCGAGCTTGCGGACGATGACGTATTCGGGTGGAGCCAGCCGAATCGTCGTCTCACCGATTGAATACCGTCTGACATTTCGGAAGGCCCACGCGTGAAACTCATCGTGTTTGGCCAGGTAGAGATCAGCTTTTAGACCGCTGTCAGCGTGGATAATGTTGAATTGGCCGCGATCGCTGGAAATTTCCTGCAAAATTATTTCCGGCGGTGGAAGATAAAATTCCGGAGGAGGATAACTTTCTGGAAGCCGGGCGACGTCTTCCGACCGAAGAAAAACCACTACGTCAACATCATGGGTGACGCGTGGCTCTCCATAAAGCATGGCCGCCACACTGCCGCTGACTAAATAACGTAGCTGCAATCTATCCAGCGGCCCAACAAATAATTCGATCAGGTCAGGTTCGGGCATGGGAGAAAATGCGCTTCACTTCGTTTTGAATTTGCTCTTCGGGCCAGTCGGGATGCTGGCTTTGCAGAAACGCAGTTTTATGTCGGCGACACGTCCAGTAAAGCCGGTGGGCCGCGCGCCATCGCTGCTGAGGTGTCATTCTTCGCAATACCTCAATCTGTTCTGGACTGGCTTGTTCGTCCCGCAGCATGAATAAATTCTCCGCTGAAAAACTTAACCGAGCAAGCTTTTCGCCTTCGCCAATGCCTCGTCCAACTTGCTTGCCTCTCGTCCGCCGCCGCGCGCGTGGTCCGGTTTGCCGCCGCCTTTGCCGCCGACGATGGGCGCGATGGTTTGGATGATTTTTCCGGCTTGAACTTTCGCGGTGAAATCGGCTGAGACGGATGCGACTAATGCGACTGCGCCGTTTGCTGCACCACCGAGAACAATGACGCCTTTGAAACGGCTCTTGAGTGCGTCCACCACGGCCTGAAGGAACTCCGCGTCGGCGTCGGGGAAATTTTGCGTGATGAGCGGGACGCCGTTGACGGTCTGCACCCGGCCCAGCAACCAGCTCGCGGTCTGCGACGCGCTGCGCGCAATGGACTGCTTGAGCGTCTTCTCCAACTCCTTCTGATGCGCGAGCACCGCTTCGATTTTTTTGTCCAACTCGTGAATCGGCGAATTCACTTTACCGGCAAGCGATTTGATGAGCGCCACTTCGTCCGTCGCTTTGCGATACGCTTCGAGTCCGGCAACAGCTTCAATTCTGCGAACGCCTGCGGCAATCGCGCTTTCGCCGACGATGCGGAACAAACCGATTTCGCCGGTCGCGCGCGTGTGCGTGCCGCCGCAGAGTTCCATCGAATAACCGTTCAACTCCCCTGCCCGTCCGCCGATTTGCACGACGCGCACGGTGTCGCCGTATTTGTCGCCGAAAAATTGCATCACATCCTTGCGCGATTTCACGTCGGCATGGGGAACTTCCGTCCACGACACGCCCGCGTTTTCGAGGATGCGTTCGTTGACGAGTTTTTCGATGTCGCTGAGTTGTTCGGGCGTGAGCGGCGCGCTGTTGAAATCGAACGTCAACTTTTCCGGCCCGACGTAAGAACCTTTTTGCGAAGCGTCGCGGCTGGCCACCTCGTGCAACGCCCAATGCAACAAATGCGTGACGGTGTGATGACGTTGAATCGCATTGCGGCGCGGCGCATCCACCGCGAATTGCACTTCGGTTCCGGGCAACAACGTCGAAGCATCTTCCGCGACAAAATGCAGCCAGGTGTTGCCGCTCTTTTGCGTGTTGACGACGCGCCACATCTGGCCACCGTGACTCAACTCGCCGGTGTCGCCGAGTTGCCCGCCCATTTCGGCGTAAGCGCTCGAAGTATCGAGAATGACGGCGGTCTTGTCCTTCACCTTGACCACTTCCAAAACTTTGGCGGCAACCGCGAGATTATCGAAGCCGACAAATTTCGTCGGCGTGGTGCTTTCAATTTCCGAAAGCGAAATGACTTCTTTCTTCTGCGCGGCGCGAGCACGGGCGCGCTGTTCCTCCATCAATTTTTCAAAACCTTCTTTGTCCACGGTCAAACCGCGTTCGCGCGCCATCAATTCGGTGAGGTCCAGCGGGAAACCGTAGGTGTCATAGAGCAGGAACGCCGCACTTCCTGGAAACACATTTTGTCCTTTGCGAATGACTTGGATCGCGCTCAAAGAATCTGCGGCTCTCGAAGAGATGGCGTTCAACATTTGAAGTGCGTCTTGGTCGGCCCTCCCGCTTTCGAGCAGATCATTTATCGCGGCGCAAACCTCGTTGACGGAATAGTGAGCCTGAAGTTCTGGCAACTGTCTGATTTGAACACGTTGAGCATCTTGCAGGTTGCTGATGCCTAGAGCTCTTACTAAATCGCCAGTGACAGCCAAGCCAAATTCCATGAGAGCTTTGTTAAGTTGATCCAGTGTTTTTTTTGTCACAGGAAATTTGGCCTTGTGAATAGATGACAGATATTCATCAATTTTGAGCCGAGTGTCAGAAACGAGAGATTCGACGGGTCGAACTTTTTCCAAGGCTTTTTGCCGAGCATTCAAAAAACCGTTAAACATTTTGATGCCAGCATCCAACGTCTTGTTAAACGCCTCTTCCTCACGCTGAATCACTTCTTCAACCTGATTTCGTCGTGCGCGGATTTCTGGAAACACATCGCCCATTGTGTCGGCTAGAACGTCAACGAGTTTGTAGAAAAAGGGTTCGTGAAAACCGAGCGTGCGTCCGTAGCGAACGGCGCGGCGCAGAATGCGGCGCAGGACGTAATTGCGGTCGGTGTTGCCGGGTTGAATGCCGTCGGCAATCGCAAAACTCAACGTGCGGATGTGGTCAGCGATGACGCGGAATGCGATATCGAGTTGGATTTGTTCCGAACTAGTGGGGCAGGCATCCTGCCTGCCAATGGGGCTTCCAGCCCCAGTTTCCAACGCGGGCAAGATGCCCGCAGAGGCAGGCTGGAAGCCTGCCCCACTAGGCAGCGTGCGACCATATTTCTTGCCGCTCATTTTTTCGAGCTTGTCGAAAATCGGGCGGAAGATGTCGGTCTCGTAATTTGAAATCTTGGCGTTGGCGAAATCAGAAAAATTTTTCGTTCCTTGAATGATGCTCGTCACGCGCTCGAAACCCATTCCGGTATCGACATGCTTCGCAGGCAATGGGGAAAAGGTTCCGTCCGGATTCGCGTTGAACTGGATGAAAACCAGATTCCAAATCTCGATGCAACGCGCGTCGCCTTTATTGACGAGCGAGCCTTTGGTGTCACCGTTCGGCGTGAGATCGACGTGCAGTTCCGAGCAGGGACCGCACGGGCCGGTTTCGCCCATCATCCAGAAATTATCTTTCTTGTTGCCGTTGACGATGTGGGTTTTCGGATCGAGGCCGGCGGCAATAAATTTCTCCGCCCAAAAATTGTAGGCTTCCTGATCGAATTCGCTGGGATCGCACTTCGTTTTATCAGGCGAATAAACGGTGGCGTAAAGTCGGTTAGGAGGGAATCGCCAAACGTCGATCACCAATTGCCAAGCCCATTCAATCGCTTCTTTTTTGAAATAATCGCCAAAACTCCAGTTGCCGAGCATCTCGAAAAACGTGTGGTGATACGTGTCGAGACCGACGTCGTCGAGGTCGTTGTGTTTGCCACCGGCGCGAATGCATTTCTGCGTGTCAGCGGCGCGCGGCGGGTGGTAAGGACATTTCGTTTGCCCCAGAAAAATCGGGACGAACTGATTCATGCCCGCGTTCGTAAACAGCAGATTCGGCGAATCCGGCATGAGGCTCGAAGACGGCACGATGGTGTGTTGCTTCGATTTGAAGAAGTCCAGGAACGACTGGCGAATTTGAGAACAGGTCATCATAGAAGTCGCAACTCGACAGAGCTTCGCGCGACGAAGCTCCATTGAAAATCAGAGACGGGAAGATAGGCAAATCCCAAAAAATGACTAGAGGAACTTTCTGGCGTTGACCTCAACGGCCTTTGCTCTCCTGCCGTTCTTTATGTTGAAGGTCGCGCAAGGGCCGATAGCCAATCAGGATAATTTTCTGGTCGGCGATCAGTTGTTTCATCTCGTCGTCGTGAGTGAAGACCTCGAATTGTTTTGAGCGCGTGGACCATGAGGCGGTAATGGCTTTCAATTCGTCATTCGGCAATCCCGCATGGATGTAAAGCTCCGTCACGCCCGGCTTGATATTTTTCACCACTTCGAGCCAGAAATTTTTCACATCTTTTTTTTCATTCTTCAATTCATCGAAAACAAAATGGTCGGGAGAAAGAATTCCTTTGGCGGCGAACTGGCCGCGAATTTCAGGATGGCCGAGCCGTGTCAGCGTTTCCTGCGATGCCATCCGAACCGGCAGATCGAATTCCACGGCCAGTTGCAAATACGACTTCATGTAATCGGGATGATATTGCATCGTGCCCATGTGCGAATCGAAGTGGGTAACGTCCACTCCCGCAGCCAAGGCGCGTTTGATCTGGGCGCGTCCTTCGATCAGCGCTTGCTCCGGCGTTGCGTGAAGATAAACCTCTTCCACGCTCTTCCAGAGATAGCCGTTTTGATCCACCAACCCCGGAACCTGTTCCTTCGCGGCGACGGGTCCCCACCGATACTTGCCCCACTCTGAAGTATGGCAGAGGTGAATTCCGAAATCTTTTTCCGGATGCTTCTCGGCGTAAGCGGCGATTTCAGGAAACCACGGACAAGGCACCATGATGGTCGCACTGCGCATCTGCCCTTTTTCCAAAGATTCAATCGTCGCAAGATTGGCAGAATGACACATACCCGCATCGTCACCATTGACGATGAGAAGTTTGTCGGTCGGTTTGTAACCCAGCCGCTCCGCGAGCGATGCGCGCTCGGCGCTGCGCAAAACGGCGGGAGAGATGAGCAACAAGGTTGTGACCATCAGTAATTGGTTTAAGCGCATAAGAGTGGGCGAAGAAAAAATACTTAATCTGCCCGGCGAGTGGAAGTTTGCGCTAAGGCGAACGGAGACGAAAGAATTGGTTGGAAGTTGTGTTGATGGAATTGGTGATGGTCCGCACCGCGCCATCGCCGGTCAGGTTTGTCAATGTGCTCCAATTGGTGCCGCCGAGCGCATTGGTGGTTTGAAGCGCGTAGTTCGGGCCTGCGGTACCATTGGTTCCAGTCGCAGTGGCAAAGGTGACGACAAAATTATTTCCATTTCGCGCAGTGGAGAGGAAGCGCAGCGGCACAATTGAATTGGAACCTCCGCGAAAATTCACCGGCGAATTTGTGGTTACAACAATCAAATTTGCGCCGGAGCGAATCATGGCGCCAGAACCATCCGTGGGTAAATTCGTGTAGGTCACGGTGTCAAACCCGCCGGCGAAGTTAATGAAGCCACCCCCAACCAAAGAGAGAAACGGGCCTGAGTTGGTGAACACATAATCCGGTGTTAAACCGCCCGGAATCGAAGTCAGATTGGAAGTGCCAATAATAAAAACTCTATTGGAGGTGGACGTAGACGGCAGGTTAGAGGGGAAGTTAAATGTCGTTGTTCCCAAAGGACCAGTGCAGGTGATGGCATGTCCCGGTAGAGCATTTTGACCATTAGCGCCGGCACTTTCCTTCATTTCAATAAACTGCACGGAGCCGTCCGCATTCGAGTAAATCTCGTTCACTTTCCACGTGTGGAAGGCGGCGTAAGCAAAGGAGTTGGCAAAGAACATCGCGGCCATCGCCGCAATCCGGGCCAGGAATCGAAGTGAGTTCATAAATATTTGTGCGCGATGCTACTGATTATTTTTCGTCGTGCAAGACTTCGCGCCCGCAATCCAATCATGCAAAAGATAAAAAAGAAACAAACTGTTGTAGCGAATATATCGGCCCGTCAGTCGGCGCGGCTCGCTCGCCATTCGATAAAGCCAGGTCAGGCCAAAGCGTTGCATCCAAAGCGGCGCATCTTTTTTCGTCCCGGCATTCACATCGAAGGCAAAACCAGCCGACAATAAAATTCCTCGGCGAATCAACGCTTTATGTTTGTGAATCCAAGCTTGTTGTTTAGGGGTGCCAAAACCTATCCAAATAAAATCGGGCGACAGATCATTGATTTCTTGAATCACACTTTCTTCAAAAGCCTGTTCGAGCTGGCCGTTTGGTTCGCATTTGCCATGAAATGATCCTACAATTTTCACGAGCGGATTCCAATCTTGAATCGCCTGCCGTAATTTCCCACCGCATTCAGTGGAGCCTCCCAGTAGATAGTGCGTCAACGGGGCCGGACAGGCCGCGATGCATCGTCGCATAAAAGTCGGGCCGTAAACGCGGTCACTCATTTTTGCGCCTTGCATGTTCAAGCACCAGATCAGCGGCATTCCGTCGGGAATAAAATAATCGAAGCAGTCGGTCATTTCGCGAAAGCGGGGGTCGTGTCGGCGCATGGTAACGATTTGGGTGTTGCAAAACTCCACGGCATAAGATTTGGCTGCGGAACGGAGGCGCTGACATTGGGCAATGAAATCGCTATAGGTCGTGGTCTGAAATGGAGTGCCTAGAATGCAGTAGCCTTGTTTTAGCTGATTCAAATTCATTCCTGCGCCGCCATTCTCTCCATGACCCGGGCCAGCGAAAACGAGATTCGCCAGATGGGAAAATGACATTTGAACCCGAACTCCGAAGTAGCGTGTGGGTAAAGTTGTGCCGGAGCGCGGCGTTCACGCCGCTTCAACGTGCGAATGGTTTTGTACGCTCGCAACACCCACCGGCGTCCGACGATGAAGCAGCCTGAAGGCCGCGCTCCGTTCCAGTTTTCGCGTTCTACTTCGGAATTCGGGTTGAATAAGATCACCGCCTCGGAACCGATCAGCCCGCTCGACCCTGTTACCAGAACTTTCATCGGCTCCATTAAAACGGAATTGCGGGAGTGAACAAATAATTTAATTGGCGGCGAAATCTTTTCCATGGCCGCGAGGGGCGTTAGACGGCGGAATTTTTGAATCGACTGGGTGGCACAGATTTCCCAACTGCTGTATCGCGGATTTCCAATCCGCAGGCGCCGGAATATTTCAAACGCTGCCGGTTAGAAACCGGCGATACAGCAAGTTGGAAACGTGCGCTACCAGTGGCTGTGGCGAGATGCGCCTCACACTGCGGGCGCATCGTGAGGGCGTGTTGCCCAAACCAAGTGGAGCGCGGACAGCCTTGTCCGCGCGTTTCGAAATAGACAAAGTCCCCAACGTTTTCACCCCTTCGGATTCGCGCGGACAAAGCTGTCCGTGCTCCTTTCCATTTGGGCAACACGCCCTAAAGATGCGCCCTCAAACTCCCGCTCCAGCAAATGACTCTTGTCACGCGTTGAACGATGCCTTTAGTTTCTGCTCGCTTGCCACCCGCTAAAATTGCCGGAGCAAGCTGAGAATGAAAGTCGTCATCTTCGCCCACACACCTCCGCCCCATCACGGGCAAAGTTACATGGTGCAGCAATTGTTGGATGGATTCGGCGGCGACTTCAGAAAAAAGAGACGAGCCAAAACCGACCGTGAAAAAAAATTCGGAATAGATTGTTATCACATCAACGTCCGCCTTTCTCGCAACCTGCAAGACATCGGGGAGCTTCGTCTGACAAAAATCTTTCTTCTGCTCGGCCACTGCGTCGCGGCCATCTGGTGCCGGTTTCGTTACGGAGCAAAAATTTTCTATTACATTCCGGCTCCGGGAAAAGGTTCGGCCTTGTTTCGCGACTGGCTTGTGATGTTTTTCTGCCGCCCTTTTTTTCCAAAAGTTATTTTCCAATGGCAGGCGGCCGGTCTGGCGAAATGGCTGGAGACGCAGGCCCCGGCTTCCTTCCGATCTCTGACTTACAAATTTATGAAACAGGCCGACCTCAGCGTCGTGCTCTCAGAATCCAATCGAGGCGATGCCGAAAAACTTTTGCCAAAAAAAATTGTTCTCGTGCCGAATGCGATTCCCGATCCCTGCCCGGATTTTGAACAGAGTCTGCTTCCGCGCCGGACCGCCCGCGCCGCCACGCGAAAAAAACTTTTGAGGGGCGAGACGCTGGCCGCAGTGGATTTTGAAAACACGGACGGCGATCCGCACTGTTTCCGAATTTTGTATCTCGCCCACTGCACGCGGGAGAAGGGTTTGTTCGATACGTTGGACGGAGTGGCGCTGGCCAACCAGCAGTTGACCTCCGTTGGTTCTCCGATCCGGATCCAGTTAAGTGTGGCGGGTGCGTTTCTCAGCCCGCACGAGCAGGCGGACTATGAGCAACGCATCGCCCGCCCCGACCTGCGCCGCAACGGCGATCCTGCGAGTAAATCGTGCGTCGCTTACCAGGGATTTGTCAGCGGCGCGGAAAAGGACCGCGTGTTTGCCGAGAGCGATTGTTTCTGTTTCCCGACTTATTATTACGCCGAAAGTTTCGGGGTGGTGCTGGTGGAAGCAATGGCGTTCGGACTGTCCATCGTGGCCAGCCGCTGGCGTTCCATTCCTGAAGTGATGCCGAAAAATTATCCCGGCCTGGTCGAGCCGAGGAATCACCGCCAGATCGCAGACGCCTTACTGCGCATGATGGCAATGGATTTCGATATCGGCTTGCGAAAACATTTTCTGGAAAATTTTACCATTGAGCGCCATTTGGAAAATCTCTCCGCGTTCATACACAGCATCGAATGAAATTTTCGATCATTACGCCCAGCTTGAACCAGGGCCGTTTCATTCGCGATTGCATCGAGAGCGTTTCTTCCCAGACCGGCGTCGAGGTGGAACACATCCTCATCGACGCCGGTTCAAAGGACGGAACCATTTCGGTTTTGCAAAAATTTCCGCACCTCAAATGGACTTCCCAGCCGGACCAGGGCATGAGCGATGGCATCAACAAAGGCTTTCTCCAGGCGACGGGCGAGTGGGTGATGTGGTTGAATGCGGATGATTATTTGCTGCCGGGCGCGCTGGCGAAAGTGGCCGCGTTCGCCGAAGATCATCGCGACGCCGACGTGATTTACGGCGATTGCATCTTCGTCAAGGAATCGAAAAAAGTGATCCGACGCAAACGCGAGCACGATTTTGATTTTTCGATTTTGTTATTTTACGGCTGTTACATTCCGTCCACGTCCACGTTTCTGCGCCGGGAAATTATTTCGGCGGGAAATTTACTCGATCTCAATTATCGGGTTTGCATGGACCTGGAATATTATCTCCGCCTTGGCCAGGCGGGTCGCCGCTTTGCTTATTTGCCGGAAGCGCTGGCCGCATTTCGCTGGCACGGAAGCAACACCAGCAAAGTTCTGGATCAACGGCGGGTGGAAGAATGGCGGCGTTTGCAGAGGCAGTATTTGCATTTGCGGCATCAGGATTGGTTGGGCAGGGAGATTTTGCTTTGCGTGCTTCGCGAAATTTTCCGCGTGAAAAGAATTTGGAAAAGATTTCTTGCCAATGGCCGACCGTTCTAACACCAAGATCGTAGCGCAGCTTTGCAAGCTGCTGTATCGCCGGTTTGCAACCGGCCGGCCGTCGCGACATCCAGCGGGTTGCAAACCCGCGATACGGCAGGTTAAAAACCCGCGCTACGTTCTAATGCGAAATTTGGATTCAATCAGTTTAAAAATTTCTTTTCCAGCAGTTGACTCACGCTAATAAAAAAAATTTCAAAATTTTTTGCCAAGTCTTTCTTTCGCCCATATAACCACCGCACGTGTGTCGGCCCAACGCGCTGCGAGCAAAATCAAAGTTTTATCCGAACAAAAAATGGTCGTCCACCCGCGCCGCTAATGTTAACTGAGTGACGAAACCGCAATCCCCGAAGGCTTTGGAATGGATGGAAAAAACTTAAAACGCTTTTAAAATCATATCGACCGTGCGGGAAATAGCGCCGAGATTTTCGCGGACGACGGCTAACGCATTTTTTCCCAGTGCAGCGCGGCGATTCTCGTCGGCGAGCAAAGAGAAAAGGGTCTCTTCCAATTCAGCAGAGTTGCGCACTTGAGCCGCGCCATCGTGCTTTACAAAGGCTTCGGCAATCGCCGCGAAGTTTTGCATGTTCGGCCCGAAGACCATGGCCTTGCCGAGCGCGCCCGGCTCGATCGGACTTTGTCCGCCTTCCGCCGTTAAACTTTTTCCAACGAAAATCACGGTGGCGTGCTGATAAAAAAATTTGAGTTCGCCAGTGGTGTTGACCAACAAACAATTCACTTCGCCGGGCGCGTGGCTCGTTTGATCGGTGATGGCGCTGCGATAAATAAATTTCACTCCGCGCTTTTCCAGTTCGCGCCCGACTTCCTTCCCGCGCTCGAAATGGCGCGGCACCAAAACAAAAAACAGATCGGGAAATTTTTCGCGGAGGCGAAGAAAAATTTCCGCGAGAATCGCTTCTTCCCCGGCGTGAGTGCTGCCCGCGACAAAAAGGGGCGCGCCTTTTTTTACGCCAAGCTGCGCCAGCAAAGGCAAAACATTCAACGGAATGCGATCTTCGAGCAGTGCCGCATCAAATTTCAAATTGCCGAACGGATAAACTTTTTCCGGCGGGAAACCGAGTTCGACCAGCCGCCCGGCGTCCGTTTCATTCTGGCAACCGACGCCGGCAAACGATTTGAAAATGGGACGAAACAAAAAACCAAAACGTTTGTAGCCGCGAAAGGATTTTTCCGAGAGCCGCGCATTGACCAGAAAAAGCGGGATGCCGCGGTCGCCTGCGTTCCACAAAAAGTTGGGCCAGATTTCGGCTTCGATCAGGACGATGGCGTCGGGATGAATTGAAGAAATGGCGCGGCGGACAACTTTGCGCCCGTCGATGGGGTAATAAATTTTCTCGACGTGTTGCGGCAATTTTTTTTGCAACTCGCCCATGCCGGTCGAAGTGGTGGTGGAGACGACGATTTTTAAATTGGGCGCGCGCGGCTCGAGGGCGTGAATCAATTGCGTGCAAATATTGACTTCGCCGACGCTGACGGCATGGAGCCAAAGAACGCTACGGTTGGTCAGGCCTTGCTTAAGCCGCCCGCTGTAATAGCCGAAGCGCTGGCCGAAACCGGCCTGCCAATTTCCGCGTCGCCACATTTTCAAAAAATAAAATGGCGCGCTCAGCCCGAAACAAATGGGGAAGAGAAAATTATAGAGCCAGCGCATGGGCGATCAGTGCCGGAAGAAAATCCACCAGACGATGACGAGCATGGGAACCATGAAGGGCAGAGTCCATTTGAAAATGTATTCGAGAAAATGCGGCGAGTGAACTTTCTGCTGGTCGGCAATGGACTTGACCATGAAGTTGGGGCCGTTGCCGATGTAGGTGTTCGCTCCGAAAAACACGGAGCCGACGCTGATGGCGATAAGGTAGTTGTTCAGGCTGACGTTGCCGAGGAGATAGGCGATCTCAATATTTTCCAGCGCCACGCTTTTGCTGGCGAGAGGCGCGGCAAAATATTTTTGCAAGGCGGCGACCGTCTGCCGCACGGGCTCTGGTGCGCCGGCCAGATCAGCGCCGCCGTTTTGAATGAGATGTTGCACTTGCGAAATCGCGTCGTGATCGATGAGCGAACCAAAAATGGCGGTGAGAAAACTCAGGTAAGTCGGCGCGTTATCGAGGACGCTGGAGAGCACACCGGACCCCCAGAAAAAAAGCGCGGGCGAGGGAGATTTTCCGAGGATGGTTTGGGCGTTGTTTTGCAGCCAATCGAGCGCGGGCATCATCGTCGCAAAAATTCCGAGGAACAAAATCGCGACTTCCTGGATGGGATGAAAATTGAAGTGATTGGATTGATGGACGGATTTTTTGGTCGTGAAATAAGAACCGGCCGCGGCGGCGAGCATCAAACCTTCGCGAAGAAATGGTGGTTGGCTGATGAACACCGCTCCTAGAATTACGAGTAGGAAAAAAATATTGGCCAAGCCATCGAAGCGCCATTTCTCGTGCGATTCGAAGTGCTCGCGAACCGGTTTTGGCGCGCGCAGATAATTTCTGAAATCCACGAAATAAAAAAACAAAAGTAGAATAGCCAAACCCGTAGCCCACATCGGCCAGCAATGTTCAGCGACCCACCAGAACGGAATGCCTTTGAGATAACCGAGAAAGAGCGGCGGGTCGCCAATCGGAGTGAGACAGCCGCCGACGTTTGAAACGATAAAAATAAAAAAAACGATGTGATGGGTGGTGACGCGATATTTGTTCATGCGCAGCCAGGGACGGATGAGCAACATCGAGGCGCCGGTCGTTCCAAGAACGTTGGCAAGCACCGCGCCGATGAAAAGGAAAACGACATTAGCCCAAGGGGTGGCTTCGCCTTTGACATTGATGTGGATCCCGCCCGAGACGACGTAAAGCGAACCGATCAATGCGATGAAACTGAAATACTCGTGGGCGGTTTCAAAAATTTTGTGATGAGCGGCCGAGCGTGCGGCGTTTTGGAATCCAAATAAATAATAGGCCAGAGTTATTCCGCCAAACAGGATCGCGACTTTCGGATAATTCTTTGCCCACCAATTCGGGAAGAGCAGGGGGGCGAGCGCGATGGTAGCGAGCAAAAATCCGAAGGGCAAAATCATCCAGGGAGTCGGAGCGTAGGCGGGTTCCACGAGCGAAAAAGTAGGTTGGCGGTTAAAAGAGGGTCAACTGAATAACCGGGTTCGATTGGATTGTTGGATTGTTGGCCAGGAATTTTTAAACGGAGACTTGGAAATCCGAATTCCGAAATCCGAGATCCGAAAGAAATCCGAAATCCTAAATCCGATAAATTTGTGGGAACTGTGCGGGTGGTAAAACACTTTTTTGGGCGCGCGCGGTGGAGGCGTTTTCGGTATTCGGATTTCGGCTTTCTTTCGGATTTCGGAGATTCGGATTTCGGATTTCGAGCAAAAGCTGATTGGCGTTAAATCGAGATTGTCTCATTTCGCCTTCGTTTTTTCCGCTCTTCGCGCTCCCAATACCACGCGATCCAAACGCTGACTTCGTAAAGAAAATAAAGCGGCACGGCCATGAGAATTTGCGTGATGACTTCCGGCGTCGTCAAAATCGCGCCGAGGATCAAGCAGACGATAATCATGTAACGGCGGAAGCCCGCCAGTTTTTCGTAATCGAGAATTCCAATTTTAACGAGCACGAGCAGCACGACCGGCATTTCAAAACCGAGTCCCATGCCGAGCAAAAATTTAGAAACGAAGTTGACATATTCTTCCGCGCGCCAGGTTTCCGCCTGAAAACCCATCCACTCGGAATATTGAACGGCCGCGTTGAGGGCAATGGGCATCAATACGAAATAACAAAACGAAACGCCGGTGAAAAAAAGCAAAATGCCGATGCCCAAGCCGAGATAGGAATATTTTTTTTCCTTCATCTTTAAAGCGGGAAAAACAAATTGGCCGATGAAATAAAATAAAAACGGCGAGGCCAGCGCGATGCCCCCATAAATCGCCATTTGAAATGCGAGCATGAAAGCCGATGCCGGACCGAGATTCACGAGGTTGACTCCATTGCCAACGGTCGGGGGAAGTGTTTGATTTTCCGCCGGCTGCAATGACAAAAGAAAGTTCGTCCCGATTTGCACTGGCACGATTTGCAAGGCGTGATTTGTGCCGAAAAGATTTGGTTTGTTGGTATCGAGCAGAAAGGTGCCGACACGGTTTGTGCCCACGAGCAACGAGATTGAGTCACTCTTTGCCGAGTTGTGGATGTTGGCCTTTTTCAGTGGATGAGTCAGAACCTTGACGAGGGTGGGCGAAGCAATAAGACAAGCCATGAAAGTAACGGCGACGGTCGCGGCGCACTTCATCAAGACCCAGCGGAGGTCTTCCAAATGTTCGAGAAAACTTTTCGTCGGGCCGCCTTCTTCTTGGTGGGAAAAATCCTCAGGCTCAGTCGGGGGCATGGGAAAAAAACTGAGCGGAATTATTTCGGCGGCTGCGAAGGCTCGGCGGGCTGCGGAACAGAATGTTCGGCGCTGGAATGTTCGGAAACCGGTGAACTGGGTTCCTCAAGCATGTGAGGAATGGAGTGCTCCACGGGAGAACCTTCGGGTGGAAATTTCGCCGTCGGCGCGGGCGGTTCGTCCATCGTTCTTTGTAATTCTTCGGTGACTTCGCTGGATGCTTTTTTAAATTCACGAATGCCTTTGCCCAAACCGCGCGCCAGTTCGGGAAGCTTCTTCGGGCCGAAAAGTAACAGGACTGCGCCGAGAATCACCATCAGTTCGGTTCCGCCCAGTCCTAAAAATGCGAGCATTTCGTTCATGGAAAATTTCCAGAAAATTTAACTCGGCTTAATCGTGGCGTTCTCCGACCGGCTTTGTTTCCGCGGTTTTGACTTCATCTTCCTCGCGAGCGCCTTTTTTGAACTCCTTGATACTTTGGCCAAGGCCGCGCGCCAGAGCGGGAAGTTTGCTGCCGCCGAAGAGAAGAAGGATGACGCCGGCGATGACGAGGATTTCCGTTCCGCCGAGCATGGCCGCAAATAAATTATTCATAAGTGCAAAGAAAATAAGTCAGACAGGACGTTCCGTAAAGCCTCAAACCGAGAATGAATTTACAACCAGCGCATCTCAGTTTCTTGCAACTCGATTGACTCCTCTCATTAGCACCCGCGCTTCAGCCGGGTGGACAGGAACAGAGTGCGACCGCTCAACCGCTTGAGCGGTTTCCCACTTGGGGCAAACCGCTCAAGCGGTTGAACCGGCCTCGCGACCTTAACACCCGGCTGAAGCGCGGGTGCTAATGAGATTCGGAGCAAACATTGCAAGAACGAGCGATTTATTATTTGGCCGGTTCGACAAAGATGAATTCGCCGCGGCGATTTTTTGACCAGGAGGATTCATCGTGCCCTTCGGACGCAGGGCGGGATTCGCCGTAACTGATCGTGTGAATGCGCTCAGCCGAGACTCCGAGGTTCACCAGATATTCGCGGAGCGAGTTGGCGCGTTTGTCGCCCAGCGTGAGATTGTAACCTTCCGTGCCGCGCTCATCGCAATGACCTTCGATCAGCAAATCTCCGTTGGCTTGTGATTTGAAACCGCTGGCGACCGATTCGAGTTTTGATTTTTCCCCCGCTTTGACGGCGGCGCTGTCGAGATCGAAATAGACGGTGTCGGCTGCAAACATTGAGCGATTTTGCGGGCGGTCTCCGATTGATCCGCGATTTGCCTGTTCAATCCCAGTCCCGTCACGATTGACCACAGGATTATTTTCAGAATTATTTCCGGGTAATTTCCCACCTTCAGGAAGGTCGCCCCTCCCATTGTCTCCAACTATAGGTCTCAAACGAGGAATATCCGTGGTGTTCACCGGTCTCTTTTTGCAAGCCGTGACTCCGAAGACGAAAACCAGACCGACGATCAATAGATTAAAAAGTGCCGTGCGTTTCATTTTATTTTTGTTTAGGAAGGTTGTTATTTTGCCCAGCATGGCTGAGAACTGCTCCCCGAAATTCGAGAAACATCTTTGACATGCCTGGTAGGCGCGTCAAGCAAAGACAAGACGCGTCCACCACTTTTTCTACGAGTGAAAATGACCGTCCGGGAGTTTGCCCCCCAAGCCGGATCTTCCCCGTCCGTCAGTGCCACTGCGTTGCCTCCTTCGGCCGGAACCGTGCAAATGTTGAAGTTGCCCATCTGCGCAGTGAACACAATTGTTTTGCCGTCTGGCGACCAGTCCGGCTCGGTCAAGTTTCCGCCAACACCCGCGGTCTGAAGACGTCGCGGCTCGCCGCCATTGGAATTGATTTTATACAAACCGGCTCGACCGCTCATCGAAACGAAACAAATTTCGCGACCACTCGGCGACCAGCACGGTGAGGATTTGCTGTCCCGCGATTTGGTGAGCTGTTTCAAATTCGAGCCGTCGATGTTGGCAACGTAAACTTCGGCATTCCCTGATTTGCTCAAAATCATCGCGACGCTCCGGCCATCGGGAGAAACCGCCGGGCTGAAATTCGACCCGCCGTAACTGGCGAACTTTTTTCGCGCGCCGGTTGAGAGGTCGTGGGAAAGAATGTCCGGGAAACCGGATTTGTAGGAGACGTAAAAAAGTCTGCGCTCGCCCGGCGTCCAGCAGGGCGCGCTGACCAACGAGCGGTCGTGCGTCACGGCAACCGCATTCGCGCCGTCGTAATCCGCCACGTAAATCTCGCTCGTTTTCCCTTCGCCCACCCGAAATGCGATTTTGCCTTGCGTGACTCCCTTGCGCTGCGTGATGGCAAGAATAACATCGTTGGCCAGCGCGTGCGCTTGTGAGCGCGTGTTGCCGCCGGTATAAGCGCGCGAGAGGAGCGACGATTTATTTTTATCCGTGAGACGCCCCTCGACTTGTCCGTTGTTGTTGCCCGTCAAAATAAATTGCGCCGCATCGGCTCCGACGAATTCGAAACCGTGAACCTCCAAATCAAATCGCAAAACTTCCTGGGCCGTTCCTGAAAATCCGGTCATCGAAATGGGAATCACTTTTTTTGGGTCGGGCCAACGGTTAAGATTTAATTCGCCGTTTTGCGCCGAAGTTCTTGGCAGAAAGGTCGCCGCGCAAATGGTTAAAAAGATTGCAATCGAAAATATTTTTTTCATCCAAGTCCTCGTTTGGTTTTTAAATTAAAATTGATGATGTAAGTGCGTTGAGAATCCGTGCTGCCCGCCGGAAAAGGTTGTCCGATGTCGCGCAATTCCAGCGCGCGCCGCACGGAGCTATCCAGCGTCACATTTCCTGAAGCTTTGATAATGGCGCTGGAAATTACCCTGCCATTCCGCGCAATGACGACGCGGGCTTTGACGATTGCTTCGCTGTCATCCACTTCACTCGGCGCGAACCACGCCGCGTCGTATTTGCTGAGAACCAAATCGCCGTAATTGATTTCCGCTTGTCCCCCGCCTGCGCCGGAGGGCATTTCAATCGTCGTGCCCGGCGACAAATTGTTTTCAATATTTTTTCGTATGCCATTGAAAGCGGCCAGCCGCTCATTGCGCACACGTTGGTCAGCAGCGAGTCGGGCCACCTCTGCCGCTGCTAATTTTTCCTTGTTGTCGCGAACCGTTGGTTTGCTGATGTCGATGTTCCGAGTTGGGCGCGGAGGTTTGGGAGAAACCGTCGCCGCCGTTTTAGAAATCGGTTCCGGCAAAGTCTTCTTCGGTTTTTTTGGGACGGGAAGTTCAGATACAGTTTCTTTCCGTTCAGTTGGTTTCGGTTTCGGCGGTTCAACCACTCTTTGCTTCTCAGGCTCAGGTTGCGGCGGCGCGGGTTTAATCGGTTCTGGTTTGGGCGTGGGAGCCGCTACAGCAGGCGTCGCACTGGCAGGAGTTGGATTTGCTCCGCCCGACTTTCCATCAGTGACGACGCCATTCAACACGGTGATGAGATTCGGCGACTCAATCAGTTTTTTTTCTGAATTAAAAAATGCAGTGCCGACCACCAACACAAGGAGTAAAAGTCCATGCATCAGCAGTGAAGCCACCAGACATTTTTTTTGATAACGATTCATTTTACTCCGGCGATGTCTTCAATTCAAAACGAGTGATGTCGCGTTTCTGACAACCATCCATCACCGCATAAAAATATTTACTCGGCGCTTTTTCATCCGTGCGAATGGAGACAAACGCATTTGGATTTGCGCGTGCCAGACTTCTCAATTGTTCGAGCAGCGGACCGATTGTCATTTGTTTTTTGTTCAACATATAAATTCCTTGCGGAGAAATTTCCACCAACAGCCGATTTTTCGCTTCGACCTTTCCTGGCTTTTCTCCGCCCCCCGGCAATTTCAAACCTATCGATTGCTCCAGCATCGGGCGCGTGATGATGAAAATAAGCAACAGCACAAACGCCAAATCCAGCAGCGGCGTGATGTTGATTTCATTCAACGTCACCAGCGAATTGCGTTGGGAAAAACGGCGCATAATTATTCGTCCTGCAAATATTCCGTCTCCATTTTGGAAACAAGTTCCTGCGCGAAATTATCCAGCTCCACCGTGCGCACGCGCAAGTTGTGCACGAGCCAATTGTAGCCAAACATCGACGGAATCGCGACGAGCAGCCCGGCCACCGTCGTGACCAGCGCGGTCGAGACGCCGGGCGCCATCGTTACCAAATCCGCCTGCCGCGTCTGACCGACGTCCGCAAAAGTGATCATCACGCCCCAAACCGTTCCCAGCAGTCCGAGAAACGGCGCGCCGCTGACCGCGATGGCCAGCAAAATTAAACCTGATTCCAATTTCAACGACTCGCGCGCGACCGCGTTTTCCAGAGTGCGTTTGACGTGCTCCATTCCTTTGAGCGAGATAAATTTTTTTCGCCCGTCGGTCATCCGGTCTTTCAAGCGCGCGTCCAGTTCGAGGCTGCCGGCTTGATAGACGGAAAAAAGCGGACAGCCCTCCACCTGGACTCGCCGATCAAAAATTCCCAGAACATTTTTTTGCGAACGAAATTCCGCGTCGAAAAATTGGTTGAGTTTTTTCGCGCGCCGCATTTGCAGAGCTTTCGACACCATGACCGACCAGGCAAAAATGGAAAAGATCATGAGCACGACGAGGATGGAGCGTCCCTCGATGGGCGCGCGCGACCAGACGTAATGCAACTGTGAATCCGCCAAAAAGTACACGGGAATGCTCATTAAAAAATCCGACTCTCAAATCGGCCTGTCGCGAAAGAATTTCACGCGCGAGGAGGAATGGCCAATTTGTTCGCTAACTTCGATGCGATGTTTTGCCCGTTTGTTCAAATGATTTCAACTTATTTTTGCAAATGACGAAAATAGTTTTCTCACAGGGTCAGCCGGACGCGCGGATGATGGCCGAAATGATTTTTTTAAATGCGGTTTATCGGGTCAGGCCGGTGAGGGATTCGGATTGGTGGAGCAAACTGGACATGGCCTTCTTCGCCTGAAAAAAACAGCGGAAAAACTCAGAGGAAAAATGGCGGGAGCGGCGGGGCTCGAACCCGTAACCTCTGCCGTGACAGGGCAGCGCTCTAACCAATTGAGCTACGCCCCCGCAAGTGCCGAGCAAGCTAGAGGAGGAGATTTTCCAAGTCAACGGGGTTTTCAAAAGATTCGGGCAGCAGACGCCAAGGAGGTGGGGGTGGAGAACCCCGCTGAAGAAACGTCCCGCTACCCGAATCAAATTTTTCCGATGCTAGATTTGCCTCTCAGCATTGTCAATGGGTTGGCCGTCTTCAGAAAATTTCGCCTCGATGGCTGTGGCGCGATAGCGTCTTGGACTGCGCCAGTCCTCTGGCGCTTTTTGAACGGTGACGGCTGATCGAAAGCGCCCGAGGCCTGGCGCAGTCCAAAACCTGGCGGGCTGTTGAAGGCGGCAACCTCTCGCCTGCACATCTACCTGTTTGCCAGAAGACTTCTCTTTGCTACCGTCTGCTGAATGTCGCGCGAGAATGCAAAATTTTTCCGGTTTCTATTCCTGGTCTTTTTCTTTTCCTCCCTCGCCTTGGAGCTGGCGGCAGACAGCGCGCAGTGGGGCGCCGCGTGGTCGCGCAACATGATTTCATCCGAAAAAAATTTGCCCGATTCATTCGGTCCCAAGACGGGAAAAAATATCAAATGGACCGCGAAGCTCGGCACGCAAACTTTTTCCACTCCAATCGTCGCGGGCGGGCGCGTTTACATCGGCACCAATAACGAGGAGCCGCGCGATCCGAAACACAAAGCTGATTCCGGTGTGCTGATGTGCTTCGATGAACAAGACGGAAAATTGCTTTGGCGACTCGTGGTGCCCAAACGCGAGGACGATCCGTATTGCGACTGGCCGAAAACAGGATGGTCATCGCCGGTGACGGTGGAAGGTGATCGCGTTTACGTGGTCAGCAATCGCGGGGAAGTTTTGTGCCTCGATGCGCGCGGGATGGAGAATGGCAATGACGGCCCGTTCAAAGATGAAGCGGCGCACATGATGCCAAAACCCGTAGCCGCCGAGGTAACGAAGCGGATCGAAGCTGATACCAATTCGCCTCCTCGCGTCGGCGGCGACGAAACCGGCGCGACCGACGGTGACATCTTGTGGCTCTCTGACCTCACCAGCGGCGCGGGAATCTGGTCGCACGATGGCGCGCACAGTTCCATTCTCATCGACGGCGATTTTCTTTATCTTAATAGCGGAACAGGCGTGGACAACACCCATAAAGTCATTCGCACGCCAGATGCCCCAAGCCTCATTGTGCTCGATAAACGCACTGGAAAATATCTGGCGCGCGAACGCGAACAAATCGCGCCGGATATTTTTCATTGCACCTGGTCGCCGCCTTCTATGGGAAAAATCGCCGGACGGAAACTGATTTTTCTCGCGGGAGGAAATGGAATTATTTACGCCTTCAAAGCGTTGCGAAAAAATTTCTCGCTGGAGAAATCCAATGCCTCACCAGCCACTTTAAAAAAAGTTTGGCAATTCGATTTCGATCCGACCGCGCCGAAGAAAAATATTCATGAATTCCTGCGCAATCGTCGCGAGGGACCGAGCAATTTTTATGGAATGCCGGTTTTTCACGACGGTAAAATCTTTGTCGCGGGCGGTGGCGATGTTTTTTGGGGTAAGAATGAAGCGTGGCTCAAATGCATCGACGCGACCAAAACAGGTGACATCACAACGAACGGTTTGATCTGGTCGTATCCGCTGGAGAAACATGTTCTTGGCACCCCTGCGATTTTCGACGATTGCGTTTTCCTCGCCGACAACGGACGGACCATGCACTGCGTCGATGCGAAAACGGGCAAGCCTTATTGGATCCATGAAATCGCGGGCGAGGTTTGGGCGTCGCCACTGGTCGCGGATGACAAAGTTTATTTGGGCGCGCGCAACGGCGATTTCTGGATTTTCGCGGCGAGCAAAGAGAAAAAAATTCTTGGAAAAATTCCATTGGGCGCGCCGATCAACTCCACCGTCACCGCCGCAAACGGAACAATTTATTTCGCCACGATGACGCACCTTTTCGCCGTTGAACAGAAGTAGGGCAGGCTTTCGAGCCTGCTGGTTTCCGGACTTCCAAGTCCGGTTTTTCAGCGAGCGACTGGAAAGTCGCTCCCACCGGCAGACAACATGTCTGCCCTACAACCGCTCGACTCCATTGCGTCGATTTCGGTTTCTGTTAGTTTCGCGGTCATGGCCTTCGATTCATTTCGCGATTGGATAAGCGTGTTGGAAAAAGGCGGTGAGTTGATTCGCATTTCAAAGCCCGTCGCAACGGAATTGGAAATCACCGAAATGGCCGACCGCGAAATGAAAAAACCCGGCGGCGGCAAAGCGTTGCTGTTCGAGAATCCCACGGTCAATGGTGTTGTCTCCCCATTCCCTCTCGCCATTAATACGATGGGTTCGCATAAGCGCATGGCGATGAGTTTGAACGCAGACTCTGTGGATGAAGTCGCCGCCGAACTCGGCGCGTTGATGAAAGCCAAACCGCCAATGGGTTTTCGCGAGACAATCAAGCTGCTCGGAACGGCGATGGATTTGCGCCACGCGAAACCAAAAATCGTGAAGGATGGCCCGTGCAAAGAGGTGATCCACAAGTTCGACGCCCCGCCCACACGAACTGAACCGTGGCCCGTCGCTCCCAACATCAACGCCTTAAAATCGCCCGCGACGGCAAACGTTTCTCCCTCTCTTGGGGGAGAGGGCCGGGGTGAGGGCGAACTCTCAACTCTCAACTCTCAACCCTCCTCAACCTCCCCATCCAGAAATGCTGGCCGCTCGACGGCGGGCGATTCATCACCCTGCCCTGCGTCGTCACCAAGGATCCCGACACCGGCGAGCGCAACGTCGGCATGTATCGCATCCAGATTTACGACGACCGCACCACCGGCATGCACTGGCAACTTCAGAAAGTCGGCGCGCGACACGGACGTCGCTACTACGAAACCGGCACACGCATGCCCGTCGCCATTTTCCTCGGCGGCGATCCCGTGTTCACCTTCGCCGCCACCGCGCCGCTGCCCGACGGCCTCGACGAGTTTTTGTTGGCTGGCTATCTGCGAAAGAAATCGGTCGAATTAGTCCGATGCGTCACATGCGACCTGGAGGTTCCCGCGAACTCCGATTTCGTGATTGAGGGTTACATCGATCCTACAGAACCGCTCCGCGACGAAGGCCCGTTCGGCGACCACACCGGCTACTACGCCTTGCCCGAGCCGTATCCCGTCTTCCACATCACCGCCATCACGCACCGCAAAGACGCCGTCTATCCCGCCACCATCGTCGGCATGCCGCCGATGGAAGATTTCTACATCGGCGGCGCGTCCGTGAAACTCTTCCTGCCCATCTTCAAGATGAACTTCCCCGAGATCGTGGACATCGCGCTGCCGGCGGAAGGCGTCTTCCACAACCTCGTCTTCGTGAGCATCCGCAAGACCTACCCGATG
>JBBQRQ010000076.1:0-25498 GCA_038214755.1 Verrucomicrobiota bacterium | reverse complement strand
TGTCGGCGACAGTTCAAAATGAGAAAAGATGTTAGATCAAAATGAGAAACGGCTTTTGGATCAGAGGCGGTGATGGGCCAGGACATCTGGCCAGACCGGATTTTTGGGATCGGGCCGTTGGGCAATGACCCAGAAGCACTGTTCGGGATGATGGACAATGGTCACTGTTTTGTTGGCCACGGGAGTGACCGGCCAGTTTTGACCCAGGAAGTCCAAAGTATAATCGGTGTTGAGTCGGCGTTGGACGTAGAGCGCCAAGTGCAAATCCAATAACGGCACGGCTGGCACGGGGCGCAAGTGGTTGCGTTTTTCTTGGAGCGCCAGTTCCCAGGCGGCGTTGGGAGTCAGGTTCGTGGTGCGACAGACGTGGTTTTGGTTGTGCCAATCAATCTGGATTTTGAGCAGCGCGTTGGCGTTTTTGTAGTCGGTGATTTTTTCATAGGCCAGCAGGGTGACCAGCCGATTTTGCAAGGTGCCAAAGCGCCGTTCGATTTTGCCTTTGGCCTGGGCATCGGGAGCGACGCGATGAGCCACGCCCAGCGCGGTAAAGGCGCGTTGGAATTGGGAGTGGTTGTCGAGCCGGTCGGCCGTGGAGGTGTGGCCGAAGAGAGTCAGCCCATCGGTGTAAAGGCAAGCCGGCGGGCCGTGCTTTTCAATGATCGGGCGAAAGTGAGCAAAGTGCCCCCAAGTGGTGTCGCTGGGGGTGAAGGAGCCGCCGAGGATTTTGCGGGAGTGATCGTCGAGGGTGAGAATGAGGCTGGGATAATGTTCGCTGGGCCACCAGGGATGAGGCGAACTATCATGTTGCCAGAGTTCGCCGATGGCCGCGCATTGCCAGCGGCGGCGCGGCTTGGGGCCGCGTTTGGGGGTGGGAACCAGATGGGGAAAGTGTTGTCGGACATAGGCGGCGACGGCGGCGCGGGAGCGATGAAAGTCAAATTGACGGGCCAGTTCATCGGTCAGCAGAGAGAAGTTGAGGGGCTGGCTGTGCGGCAGAAAGGCAGCCAGAAAATCGTGGGTGGCTTGAGGCCAGTGAACTTTGTGGTTGCCGCCGGAGGCAGCGGGCGCGAAGCCAGCTTTGTCACAGAGCCATTGATGGCGCAGTCGGTAGAGTTGGGCCGGACTGAGGCACAGACGCTGTGCGGCCGAGAGCGCGTCGAGTTGGCCCGCGTTGAAGGCGGCCAGAATTTCCTGAACGTAGAGAGTTGGAACACGATGGGTGAGCTGTTTTTTTTCATGGAAGGCGAGACTAGAGTGTTTTCCCCCCAAGCCCGGAAAGTTTTTCGCATTGGACTCTCGTTGAGAAGGATTCAGCGCGGCAACAAAACGGCCTCGATTAAAAACCGAGGCCGTAGCTGAATCGCTCAACTGAGGCTCTGACGCCGCTCAGGTTGCGCTTCCGCAGAGCCCTATCCTGCGCCAGAACATTTCCAAGAGACCACAAACGCTTTGACGGGTTCCAGTCCAATCCATCGCTCGCCCAAGAATTCTCCTTTTGATCCAACAATTATTCTCGTTTTGATCTAACAATACTCTCTCATTTTGTTCCGCTCCCCGACATGAAAAATATTTCAGGGTATTTTCAGCAGCAGGTTTCCTGTCGGATTTCTAGTTCGGGCGGGGATATACTTATGGAGATGACGACTGAATTGGATTTATTACGGGACTATGCGGAGCGCGGATCGGAACAAGCTTTTACCGCGCTCGTGACTCGCCATCTCGATCTGGTTTATTCGGCGGCGCTGCGCCAGGTCAAGTCATCGCAATTGGCCGAGGACATTGCCCAATCGGTATTCACCGACCTCGCCCGAAACGCTTGTCGATTGAATGCCGACACTGTTTTTGCCGCGTGGCTTTATCAAGTCACACGCCGCACCGCGCTCAACGTGTCGCGGGCCGAAGTGCGTCGCCAAGCCCGTGAACAAATCGCGGTTGAACTCGCCGATATGAATGCAACTTCCTCCGACTGGACGCAAATCGAACCGTGGCTCGATGAAGCGATGGAGACGCTCGACGAACCGGATCGCGCCGCGATTCTCCTCCGTTATTTCGAGAACAAAAGTCTGCGCCACGTGGGCGAAACTTTTGGTCGCGATGCTTCGTCAAAAGGCGAATGGGTCGGATAACGCAAAATCAGCCCCATCGGATAAGATCAAACCAGCGATCTCTTTTGAATCCGACGAGAACGAGTCACAGTACTCGGACAGAACCACAGCAGATGGTGCTGCCAAATCCTTCATGTCAGCAATTCAGGGTAAAAACTTTGACGAAATGACGGCCAATGTTGTTGCTGAAAACTCGGGTCCGGTTCCCGATGATGTCCTTCGACGTTTCTTCTCCGCTTACATTTCGAACTCTGGATCTGGCAACTAATCCGGCCTGATCGGCATTGCGACCACTTCGCTTGATAAAACGAATCTTGCCGAAGCTCACGCGAGTGCCGCGATGCAATCCAGCGCAACATTTCGGAAAGTTGGCGCGGAAGGGAAACTAGTGATTTATAGTTCGCGAGATGCTAACGGGAATATTTCTTACGTCGGGTTTGAAAAGCCGAGGCAGTAATCAACGACCATTCGTTCAAACAATCATTTCACCTTCTTCACTTTTTCCCAACGCAGGGTCTTCGCGGATTTCAAAACGGCGTCGGTCACGTAATCGGTGGCGAGGCCGTCTTTGAAAGTGGGGCTGGCCATTTTGCCGCTGCTTAAGCCTTGGATGAAATCCGCCACTTGATGGACGAAGGTTTCCGCGTAACCGATTTGCAGGCCAGGAACCCACCAGTTTTTCATGTAGGGATGGTCGCCGTCAGTGATGTGAACGGATTTCCAGCCGCGAATCTTTCCTTCGTCTTTGTAATCGAAAACTTGCAGGCGATGCAGATCGTGGAGATCCCAAAAGAGCGAGCCGTTTTCGCCATTGATTTCAAAGGTGTAAAGCGCTTTGTGACCGCGTGCGTAACGGGTGGATTCAAACGTGGCGAGCGAGCCATTCGTGAATCGCGCGAGGAACAAACTCGCGTCGTCGATGGAAACTTTTTCCATCTTGCCGGTGAGCGTGTGTTTGCGTTGCTTGACGAAGGTTTCAGTCGTCGCGGTCACTCGGTCGATGCTGCCGTTGAGCCACAGCGCGGTGTCGATGCAATGCGCGAGCAAATCGCCGGTCACGCCGCTGCCTGCGACCTTCGCGTCCAGACGCCAGAGGCCCGCGCCGCCTTGCGGGAGATCGGCGTTGATCGTCCAGTCCTGCAAAAACTTCGCGCGATAATGAAAAATTTTTCCGAGGCGACCTTCATCAATGAGTTGCTTGGCGAGTGTGACGGCGGGAACGCGACGATAATTATACCAAACCATGTTCGGCACTTTGGCCTTGGCGACGGCGGCGACAATTTTCTCTGCTTCCGCTCCATTCATCGCGAGCGGCTTTTCGCAGAGAATCATTTTGCCGGCTTTGGCGGCGGCGATGGCAATTTCTGCGTGGACATTGTTGGGCGCGGCGATGTCGATGAGATCGATGTCGTCGCGTTCCACCAATTTTCGCCAATCGGTTTCGATGGATTCGTAACCCCACTTTTTTGCGAACGCCTTGGCATTTTTTTCGTCGCGCGCGCAAATGGCTTTCAACACGGGTTGATATTCCAGGTCAAAAAAGTTTTTGACCTGCGTAAAAGCGTTCGAGTGCGTGCGGCCCATGAAGCCGTAACCGATGAGTCCGATGCGAAGTGGTTTCATAAATTGATTGACCACCAAAAAGCGCAAGAAACAAAAAATTTACAAGAAAAGAGATTCGCGTAAACCGTAGCGCAGCTTTGCAAGCTGCTGTATCGCCGGTTTGCAATCGGCAGGGCGTCGCGACGTTCAGCGGGTTGCAAACCCGCGATACGGCAGGTTAAAAACCTGCGCTACGGTCTAATGCAAAATCGGGGCTTTAACGCAGAGGGCGCAGAGGTTCGCGCAAAGGGCGCAGAGGAAAGCGTCCTTTGCGGTTGACCTTTTTTCCTGCTTTTGCAGACAAACAATTTTGGTCACTATCGCCAAAACTCGAAACGCAAATCTGACTATGGCTTTAAGAATTCATGACAGCGTGGTGCGCGGCGAAATTGATAATCGCGAAAAAGGAATGGTGCGCGGACGCATCTGGCTGGCGGATCGCGCGGAGTCGGTCGCGCTCGAATTGAAAGGCAACGCGCACGGGGACGTCGCGGGTTGTTTGCTGACGTTTGAGAATCCAGGTGAGAAACAGGCGCGAGGTGATTTAAAAAATTTTCAACCGATCCAGCGCGGCACTGTCGGCGACATCACCGCGTCGCGGAAAGTCCGCGTGTTTGACATTCCGCTCAACGAAGCTTTCGCGATGATTGACCGTGGCGAAAAACCACCGGAGCACACAGCAAATTCCATTTACGTGGAGTGGTACAGCGAAGGCGACGGGCGTGTCGTCATCGAGAGCGCGGATTATCAAATCCACATTTCTCCGCCGGCATGGCAATTGAGCAAAGCCGACGAGATTGAGCGCGCAAAAAATGCTGAAGGTGGCTGGAATAATTTCACAAAAAAACTGAGCGACGCGGTTGAATCAAAACGCCATGCTGGCCCGGAGGAGATTCAGGATTGGGACGAATTTGATTTCGAGAAAGGCCTGCGCGAAAGCGACGCCATCACCGACAAATACATGGAGTTGCTCGACAAATACGGTCACGGCCCGGAGAACGAAGAATTGATTGCGAAAGAAATGGGCTGGCATCGTGACGATGATTCCGAGCCGCCAATCGGACAATCGTTCGATGTGGACGAGATGAATGAGATTTGTCGGGACGCTGAAGAAAATCCGCCGCAACCCGATCCCCTCACTGAAGGCGTGGATTGGATTCGGGTGGATGATGGCGGCTTGGCGGATGTTCGGCATCCGTTGCAACATCGTTGTCACGAAAGCGCGATGGCGTTGTGGGACAAATGTAATGAGCTGGGTGTGATGGAAAATGACGACGATCTGCAACAACTCATTGGCGAATTTCAAACCACCAGCGCAAAACTGGCGGGCGCATTGAACGGGTTGGCCTACGGTCGCGACACGCACGAGCGGGGTTTCATCGTGGCCTGTCTCAAACGCGCGTTGGGCCATTTGCACAAAGGGCAGGCGGGTTTGGAAAAAGTTGCGCCGAAAAAATTGCTGCCGGAAAATGTGCTGACGCAAACGCGCCAGGAACTTTTTGGCATCCGCGAAGAGATTTTGCGATTGATGGAGGCGTTTCGGAAATGAACCGAGATGAGTTTGGGTATCAAAGCCGAAAACAAAATCATTCAAATTATGAAAAAAGATGAGGCCATTCTTGCGCAGACCATTGAGCAACTTGAATTGATGAATCGCATTCTCGAACATTTGCGCACCGAAATCCTTCCGAAGAATCGCAAAATGTTCGCGCTGATGGCCGAAGGCCCGCTGGACGAGATGCAGCGGCTGCACGACGAAATCGAGCAACGCACCCATGCTTTAGTCGAGGCGGCGTGAGAGGGCCGGAAATCCGAATCCGTGAAATCCGAAAGAAGAGCGAAAGCGACTTCTCACCCGCGCGCAGAAAACGGCTTTGCCACGCGCACAATTCCCGCGAGGCTTTCGGCTTTCGGGCTTCGGATTTCTTTCGGATTTCGGATTTCAGGTTCAGGTTCAGGTTCAGGTTTAGCGAAACATTGCTGGTTTCATCAAAGCATCTTTGCCATTTTTTATTTCGGTTATGAGCAAAGTTTCCAAGCGCCGGTATTGTCCGGCCGTCACGCATGAGATCACCCCGGCGGAATGCGGTGAGAATCGGGGCAGTCATTACGCCTGTCCAGCCGATTGCATTTATTCGCCGATGGCGCCCGCGAATTACAGCCAGCTTCTCGAGATCGAAGACGCGTTGGACAAAAAGTGCATGGCATTCATTAAGGACGAGACCAGAAGATTTCCGTCGCTCGATAAGGCGATGCAAAAGGCCTACGCCAATCATTCCATTCACGCCATCCACGCCTTTTATGAATGGCAATTTTTTTTCCGGCGCGACGACTCCGGCTTGACGCTGACGGAAAAATGGGAGCGCGCGGCCGGTTTGAAAAATGATGAGCGCGTGCTCTTGCGCGCCAAAATGCAAACGCGCGTCGCCCTGCTCGAAATCCACCGGGTGCTCGATGATCAACGAATTGAAGCGGTCGATTTGTTATGCGCGGAACCAAAACCGTTTTTGTTGCAGGACCGAAGTCTGGCTGCGATGGCGGTGCGCTTTGGCACGGCGCTGGTCTGGATTTATCCGCTGCCACATTATCGGCGGTTGAGCGGAACGGCCATCGTCCTGCCGGAGATGGCGCAATTCGAGGCCGCCGAAATAGTGAGTGAAATTGCGCGACACCTCGGTGGACCCGCCACGGAAAATGAATTGCGCCTCTGGCTGGCGGAAAATTTTGTCCGGTTTGATGAAGCCTTGCACGCCACCGCCAACGCGCGCCGCCTGCAAATGTTCGCCGGAGTGGACGCGCAATTCGGAAAGGCGGTTTACGAATTGCGCGCGTCTTTTGGCGAGTGCCGCGACATGCTCGATGACGTGCCGGAAATCGAACCCGATCGCCTTGCTCCCAATGAGCGCGACGAAGGATTTGCGGAGGCGCGCGTCTGGTTCTCCGACGAAGAGGCCGTGAAATTTGGCAGCGTCCGGCCCGCGCTGGGTCGAGTTCTGCTGGGCCAATCGCACTGCCGCCTCGAAGCCATGGGCGCGGAACGCCTCGCCCGTTTGCGCGAACAATTTGAAACGCAACTGGGCGGGCGCGTCCGGTTCACCGGCGAACTGCGCGATGACCTTGCCGTTCGCATGAAGGAAAAAGAGCCAAAAATAAATGAGTCGCTCGTTCCGCCCAAACTGCTCGAACAACCGCAAAAAATTCTTTTGAGTTCCTCACGGGTGGACGCGCCGCCTCGGGGAAAATCATTGAAAGATTTGGAACACGAATTGTTCCTCGAGCAAGACCGGGCCTTCCTCGATGATTCCATTCCGGCGCTGGAGGGGCGCACACCTCGCCAGGCCGCGCGTGATCCAGCCGTGCGTCCCAAATTGATTCGACTGATGAAACAACGCGTGCGGATGCAGGACGAACGCAATCTGGAAACGGGGCAGAGCAACGACCTCAATTGGATGCTGCGCGAACTGGGGTTGAACGAACTTATTTTTGATCCTCCTCCGATTCGTCCGCCGAGAGAAAAAATGTTCAACCAGGAATTGGCGGAGGAGGAAGATGATTTAACTGATACGCTTGATTTTCCACCTGCGCCGCCGTTGCCCGACGAACCCTTTTCTTTGCCAGAAGCAATGGACCGGTTGGCTGAGGTGATGGTTGCCTTCGACAGTGCGGCGCAGGCGTTGGGCGAACTTGAGGCCAGCGGTTCCACTTTCATCGACGATGCCTGGAGCGTGGTGGCGGACATGGTCGAAGATCAAGAGTTCGACGTGCTGGTTGCGTTCCTGGTGCAGGCCCGATTTGCTCTGGTTCCGGCGGGTTTTCATTCGCCCGCGTTGAACTTTGATCGTTTGTGCGACGCCTTCGATACCGAGATGGAAAAGTTTGTTGAAGCTATGACAAGTTCGGCACCCAAACAAACTTTTGAGTTATTCGAAGCATCCAGGCAGCCCGCGCTGACCCAGATAATTCTCGCGCAATTTCTTGAAGCCATTCCGAAGATGCCGAAAAAAATTCGTCCGCGACTCGAATCCCAGCCCATTCTGGCGGTGCTGTTGAAAGTGATGATCGATGAATTGGATAGAAAATTGCGGAGATAAAATTTTGGTCAAAGCGCTGGCGAAAATTTTCCCGGACAAGAGCGCCAGAGGGCTGGCGCACTCCAAAACGCAACGCGCCATTCCTGCGCCAACGAAATTCGCGCGAGCGTCTTGGAGTGCGGCGGTCCTCCGCCGCTTTTAACGGCACCGGTAGTGACCGCCATTTGGAATCACACCTCTGGACGTTTCCCACTTTGTATTGCTGCTGGTTTCTGTGTAGGTTTGTCGCCGCATGGATGAAATGGATGATTGGCAGAAGAAGCGTTTGACGGACGTCGAATTGAAAAAATTTTTCGACGGATTGTTTCCGCATGGGTTGGCGGGCTCGGACGTGCTGGCGGAAATCGCGCCGGAAGGTTGGGAGAAATCTCCGTTGCTCGCCTGCTTTCATCCATCGGTGGAGCGGGTTTATCGGGAAAGGTTGCAGATGCAGCGGAACATTGAGGGCCTGATGCGGACGCGGCGCGAGCGCGAGCCGGAAAATCAAAAACTCGCTCCGACACTCGAACCGACTCTCGAGGAGGTGCGCGCTTCCTGGGAGGAAACTCCGCTGAACCTCACCGAAGAGGTGACGCAACTGGTGGCGCTCTGTCTTTGGGATGTGTTTTCGGATAACAACGACGTGATCGCGCCCGACGGACGCACGGCGGACATCGGTTCTTTTCGCGGGGCGGCGGCGTTCCTCGCGGAATATCTCAACGGTCCGAACGAAAATATTTGGAACATGGACTATTGCCAATTTTACATGGGCACAATTTGGATTTCGCAGCGGGCGGATTTGACCTTGGTTTACCAAATGATTTTTCAACGGCTCAAAGCGATGGGCGCGGATTGGGTTTATCATTTTCCCGAACTTGGCCTCGTTGATCTATCGTCGTTGCGCAAAGAGATGGAGAAGCCCGAAGATTATTCGCCGTCAGAATCGTTCGCCGCGCAACAGGAAGAAGATGAGAAGCAGGCGGAACTGGAACGTTTTCGCGGGGAATTGGCCGAGGGAAATGCACAGGCGCGACGTGAGGCGCTGGATCGTCCGCCGCCCACAACGGTGCGCGCCTACGAAAGTGTGTATGGTCATGAACCGCGCGGCTGGCCGCCGGTTTGACGGACGTAGCGCAGGATTGCATCCTGCCGTATCACAGGTTTTCAACCTGCGAGACGCGGCCAGAAACGAGAGACTTTCGATAACCAAAAGAGTTTTCTACTTGCGACGTTCAGCCGGTTTAAAACCGGCGATACAGCGGGATGCAATCCTGCGCCACAACTTCTCGTTTCAATCGGGGATTTTGTGCCGCTGTTGCCGAGATGGAAAAACCAAGGCAAACTTTCCGCTCCGTTGCACTCTCGAATTTATGACTGATCTCGAACAAGCCGCCACATTGCTCGGCGTCGATCCCAAATTTCTTCAGCCCTTCGACACGATGGATCCGTTCAATGACGATCTTCGCCTCGAAGGTTTTCTCTCGCAACGACCGGATCATCGGTACGGCGCGCTCGCCTTGTTGCGAGTGGATGGACGGCCCATGCCGCAACGGATTTTTGCCACGCCCAAGTTGCATTATCCATTCGGCAAAGATGGTCGGTTCCATTTTCCGCCGATTCAATCCGTGCATCTTTACGAAAAACTGGATGGCACAAATGTGCTGGCTTACCGATATCGCGATGCCGACGGAGTGGCGCGCACCACTTACAAACTGCGGCTTGCGCCAACGTTGCGGAACAGCAAGTGGGGACCGTTCCTTGATTATTGGCGGGAATTGATTGCCCGGCATCCGGAAATTCCGCGGCTCGTTGAAAACAACAATTGCCACATCAGTTTTGAAATGTATGGAGCGCGCAACGCTCATCTCATTGCCTACCAGAATGACCTTGATGTCGCGGTGCTTTTTGGCGTGAAGGCGGAAGATGCGTCGGTGGTCGCTCCGTTTCAGTTGCAATGCGGTTCCGTTCCGATGCCAACTCTCCTCGGCGAATTGCGCGCGGGCGAAGATCCCGTGGCGAAATTCCAATCGCTGCGCGAGGAAATGAATTCGCGCAACACGCCGACAGCGGATGAGAAATTATCCGGCACAGAAGGCGCGGTCTGGTATGTCGCCGAACCCACCACACGAGTGACGATGTGGAAATGCAAACCTGAGAGCGTCGAAGAAATTCATTGGGCAACGGGCATCACGAAGATCGCTGTGATCGCCACATGCTGGAACGCGCTCGAAACTTCCGACGTGCTGAACTACGACGTGTTGTTGCCGTTGCTCCTCGAAGAATATCAGCCCGACGACATCGAAAAATTCCGCGCGAACATCGACGACGCCATTCGCCAGGTGAATGCCGAGCAGGAATTTCGCGATAAGGTGCGCGTCGCTTACGAATCAATAAAAGCGGAAGGTTTCTCCATTTTGCGAGACAAGGCGCCGGTGATGCGGGCCATTTCAAAACAATTTCGGCGCGATCAAATGGGCCAGGTTTATGCAGCCATCGTGCGACTGGAAAAATAATTTCCCAATCTTTATGGAAAAATTTTCGGCCAAGAACAGCTTGAAAACGCGGGGCGCGCGATGGGAAGAAAAGAGAGATGAGACGCGACCTGATCAAAGCTCCACTTCCCACAACGCGCGCACCGGCATGGCGTGAATGTTCGCCGCGAACGGAACGACTTGATCGCCGGTGTAAAACACCACGCCGCGCAGGAATCGTTTTCCCGCCGCTTCCGCCAGGGCGCGCATTCCGAGCAGATGATTTGCGCCGAGACTCGCGGTGGCTTTGACTTCGATTCCCACGAGCCGCCCGCGATCATCTTCGAGCACGAAATCCACTTCCTGATTGCTCGCCGTGCGCCAATGAAAAATGCGCGGCTTCGTTTCGCTCCAGCCGATTTGTTTTTGCAACTCAGCGAGCACAAAATTTTCCAACAACGGGCCGAGCAAGGGAGCGTCGCCGGTCAATGACGCGGACGTTGCGCCCAGCAATGATGCGAGCAGCCCGGTGTCGTTTAGATAAAGTTTGGGCGTTTGGATCAAGCGTTTGCCGAGGTTTCCCGACCACGCAGGGAGCAGGCGGATGAGGAAAGTTTTTTCCAACAACGATTGGTAACGCTTCAACGTCGATTGCGGCAGGCTGACCGAGCGGGAAATCTCCGCAAAGTTGACGAGCGTCCCGGCGCGCGCGGCCAGCAGCGCCAGCAAACGTGGCAGCGCGGAAACATCATCAATGTTGGCGAGGTCGCGAACGTCGCGTTGCAGAATGGTGGTCACATACGATTCAAACCACGCTTTGCGCCTCGCGGGATTCGGTCGCGCGACAACTTCCGGATAACCGCCGAGGCAAATGCGCTCGATGAGTTGCGTTCGATTTTCTTTCCTGCTTTTGATTTGCCAAGAAAGTTTTGTCGCGAATACGGCGTCAAGAAATCCTTCTCTAACGCCGCTCATTTCTCCCTGGGAAAGAGGCCAGAGGGTCAGCACTTCCATTCGTCCCGCCAGCGAATCCGCAATTTTCGGCAGCAACAGTACGTTCGCCGAACCAGTCAGGATGAATCGACCGGGCTTGCGATTGCGATCCACCTGCGCTTTCAAAGCGAGGAACAGTTCGGGGACACGCTGCACTTCATCCAGAATGATGAGGCCGTCGCCAAGTCCAGCGAAAAACCCGGACGGATCGCTTCTGACAGCAGCCAGCACCGGGGCGTCATCGAGGGTGAAATATTGGAAGGGCTTGTTCAACCGAGCGGTTTGAACCAGCGTGCTCTTGCCGGTTTGGCGAGCGCCCACGATGAGAATCACGGGCGTATCGGCGAGCGCCTCACGGATGGCTGACTGTATGAATCGTTCAATCACGACATGATAATCAACCAGACATGGCATGATAATCAACCACTAAATGGCGGATTATCGTGTTTCCATTTCCCTTTTGCGGGCGGGGAATCTCGACCAACGCTCTTTTGAGCCGAATCCCCAGACGATGTGAAACGAGCGCCGTGGACGATCGCGATTCACTACGACGAAGAAATGGGGTTCGCCCGAACTCAACTCGCGACTTTGAAAATAATAGACGCTTCCTGCCCGCAACCCGACCCGCAATTCCATTGGAACGCCTTCGTTCGCCATGGCTGTTTAACGCCACGAACGCTCAAAGTCCGCCACGTCTCCGATGCCATCCGCCACGGCTTCCCGCTCCTCGGGGCTAAGCGCATGACAGGGCTCGTATCCCCTGGGAGGATCTTCCAGAAAATCCCGGTAATTCATTGGCGCGCGAGAAACCAGCTTGGCCTTCAACGCCGCTTCGTGCCGTTTCCATTCTGGATAGGCGTGCGTCAACTCAGCCAATTCAAAACGGCCATATTTGCCAAACTGCTCCCCCGACCAAGCCAGCGCGTCACGGTCGCTTTGCGAGAAAACCTTTTCCTCCACGTCGCGTTCCGAGCGAAAAGTATAGCGCGTGATCGGGCGGATGAACGACTTGGCATAATCACGTTCCTCTTTGCCAAGAAAATCGCCCATCTCCGCAATGTCCTTCGTGTTCGACGGGACGGGGCCGTATTGCATCGCCAGATATTCATCGCCGACGACCGGACGCCCGAAACGACGCAAGTGATAGCGATCCGCGAAATACACCAGCTTCAACGCCTTCAATTTATGAATGCTGCCGCCCGCCCTCTTCGCCAGAAAATTCAGGGCTTGCGTGGCTTTGCGATGGGAAAACGAAAATGGCATAGGAAATTGTGAACTCAGACGGTCATCCATATATCTGGCAAAAAAAGCGTTCGGTCAATTGTTTAAGCCGTAATTCTCCGGTTCGAGCGCGACAAGGCGCAGTGCAAAACCATTCAGCTCGCCGATGTGAAACGAGCGCCGTGGACCAAACGCGCCTTCGAATGGTTCACCGGTTTGTTGCGGAAACAGCTTTGAAATAATTATCGGGAAATAATTCGATCAAGCCGCGGCGAGATTGAATGCCGCTTCCCAACGATCAAGCGAAGCGAGTCGAAAATCTAGATTTGAAACTGACACTCTCTGCAATTTGGGGAATTCATCGTACGTTTCGCCGTCCAATGTTCGGCCAGTCGTTGATTTGCGAACGCCACCCCATTGTTTGAAGAAAAACGCCACTCCAGCTTTGTCGCATTGATCACGAATGGTGCGAACCCATTCTGACTCCATTGGCCGCGCCCCGGGACCGCTTTCACCACCAACAATTACCCAATCCATTCCGCGCAAATTTACTTTTCCTAAATCTTCCAGCAATGGCTCGACTGAAAGGAAGCGAACAGGAGCCGGAGAATTGCGCAAATGATCAATTCGTGGAAATCTATGCTGGCGATTTTCGACGCTGACGCCCCACCAGATATGATTTTGTTTGGTGGTGAACCTAAGTTCGCTTTTCAACAATTTTTCGAGTCGGTCAGCGCGTTTGGTCAGAACTTGATAGGTGTGCCAGTTTGCTTCGCACATTACTTTGGCGACTTTGACGATGTAATCGGTCGGAACGTTTGGATGAAACAAATCGCTCATCGAATTGACGAAAATCTTGCGAGGCGTTCCCCATCGAAAAGGTTCTGCCAATTTTTTAGGAACAAGTTTTAGATCAAAACCCAATTCAAAAGGATGGCCGGGCACGCCACGAAAGCGCTCTGCGAATGTTTCAGCATAGCAGTGAGCGCAACCCGGACTGATCTTCGTGCAACCGCGCACGGGATTCCACGTCGCGTCTGTCCACTCGATTTTAGATTTGTCGCTCATAGAATTGATTCGACTTTAATTCGGGTTGCGATTCGGAGAATGGCAAAACCGAAGACCCTTATTTTGCCGGTCGTTCCATTAGGAACTCGTGTTGTAATTCTACAAGCTGCTTCTGGGAAAAAATCCCCTGATTGCGAACTGATGCCCACTCGTCAAGTAAGCCCGCCGCATCCGCAATCGCATGAAGATTGAGGCGCTGAAGCAATTCAACTGTGACCGGGCGTTTGGAATCCTCAAACAACAGTGAAGAGATAAAACGGAGACACGGTTCGGAATTGAGAATATTCTCGACGGCCTTGGCTTCTGCTCGATTCTGAAATGGGAGGAAATAACACGCATCATCGAAAAACACCGGCTTGTTTAGAAAAGGTTCAACCAAAACGAAGCGTGGTGTTTTATGAAGCCCCGATATAGCCACCTTCCACGGTGCAAATGAATAATCGCCGATGCCAAAAAGTGCGAAGGGAACCCGGCTGGCATAAATGGAACTTTTTCGCGCATTGAAACGGTCCCGGTGAGAATCCAAATAGTTCCAGGTGCGCGGTGCCTTCTTCAAAATCTCTGAGGTATCTTCGCCCACTCGTGTTTGCGTCACCAAAACAAAGCGTTCGGGTTTGGTTCTTCCATTCGCCAAGTCGGAACATTTGAGAAGCGGGAACAAAAAATCTGGTTCGAGGTCTATTTCTTCATCGAGTTTATTATGAAATGTGGTCCCCCCATTTCGCCAAAGTTCCATTACCGAAGAACAATCGTGTTTGACGCCGGAACGCCATTGATAGGGAGAAAGTCCTTCCAGATGCCTGAGCGCCTGATAAACGCGCAAATTAGAAACGAGGTCTTGTCCGGCCAAACCTAATAGTTTTGACGGAGCTTGTGCATCGAGACTCTCAAACACCGGCGCTTCGGTTGGGCCTGGCGAACCGGTTTGAACCAGAAGTAAACAAGCGTCTACAGCGGCGCTAAAATATTTCTTGGCATCTATTTTATGCATCGATGCAGTTTCAGCCCTCCCATCATTTTGCCATGCGAAGCGAAGCAGTTTTCGAGCGGTGGCAGTTTTACAGAGCATCGCAAGCGTCGCGGATCTTCCCCTCAAAGAGTTGACTAATTGGATGAGCATCCACTCGGAAATATCGAAATTGGCTTTGCCGGTTCGCGCTTCAATACCGCGAAAGCCCTGAAAGTTGCGTTTTACCGGAACGTTTGAGCCGTTGAGACTGGATACAGCCGCATTTGTAACCCACGGAAGGTTGCCGAGAATAAGCAATTTCCCCTTCAAAGCGGAAAGCTCAGTAGCCCAGTCATGTTGGAAAAAATCCTGTGTTGCAACAATCGATCTGTCCACCGCGTCAACTTGCTTAAGTGCAGCGCGAGCTTTCTCGGCGTAGTCCGGGTTAATGTCCCAGCCAAACAATTGCGCCTCGGGAAATGATCGAGCAGCGGCGACGAGAAAAGACCCAACGCCACACGTGGGCTCAACCACGATGTCCGCGACGATGCCGCGCTGCGTAAGTAATTCGCAAACCTGATCGGCGAGCACTTGAGGTGTTTGAAAATCTCCGAACTCGATTTTGGAATTCGAGTTCATTCCAATCGCAATACTCCTTTTACTTTTCCAGCTTGTTCAATGACTCTGGAATACTGGAGCCGCCACTGAAGGGCGTTTGATATTGTTAAATATCCAACCTGCGGTGGAATTCGCAGAACTTCATCAGCGAGCGTTTGGGCTTCGATATTATCAATCGGCAAAAAGCGTTCCTCGAAACAGGCGAGGATGTCGTCACGATTCGCGCCAATCTCAATGAGTTTGCGCAAAGCGACTGTGGTTTGATGATCGGCGGTGCGCTCTTTTTCTACAAAAATGACGTGCGGTAATTCGAGACGGCTTGTCTGGGTTGCTGGCTCATCGCGTTTATCGTAAACGAAAACTAACAAAGAATAACCCAGCCCATAAATTTTTTGCCGGGCATTCTTAAATGGACATGAAGATTGTGGCTGGCGAATGCTCGTGACTTTTATGTCCACTCCCAATTCCGGAAAATCGATTCCTTTGGCTGAACTTCCTCTGGCGAATTGATATTTCCCTTGAAGATACGCTTGGAATTTATGCTCCAAATAAGTCCCAACGGCTTTTCCATCCGTTACTCCATACAAAGACGGCTCTGGAAATTTTGATTCCACTTTGGCGAAGAAAATCGCTTCGCTTCGGAGGATTTCGAGAGTTAAAAGCGCAGGCATTTCCCGACGAAGTTAATCTTTGAGATCGGCAATAGCGAGCCGGACTTCGAACACAAAGCCATGATGATTGGGAAATTTATTCCCTCCACCCGTGATTCTCCCGCACCTGGATCATCGACGCCAAAATGTTGTTCCACGTTTCCTGTTTCATCATCACGTCGTTCGGGAACATGCAGCCGTCCCAGCAGATGTGTTTAAATTTCTTCGTCACTTTGCCGGCGTCGTCGCGCATCCAGTAACCGGCGTCGCGCGCGATGTTTAGTTTTCCATTCGGATCGGTCGCGAGACAATGACGTCCGGTTTTGTCGTGAGAGCCGGAGCCTTTAACGGTCGCGTCGTTTTGCGCGACGTGGAAATCAAGCGTCCACGGGCGAAGCGCTTTGGTCATTTTCTTCATCGCTTCGTGAAATGCGCCCGGTTCCCAACTGAAATTTTTCGAAACGATACGGTGTTTCGGTTCGTTGTAGCCGAGCAAATACAAAAGCGTGTGCGCCATGTCGGCTTGGAACCCGACCACTTTGGGCTGGCCGACTTCTTCGAGCAAATCGAGCATCGCTTTCCAACTGTGCATGCCGCCCCAGCAGATTTCGCCTTCCGCCGCGAGTTTTTCGCCGTGCTCTTTGGCAATCTTCCCGGCTTCTTTGAACGACGCGGCTATTTTCTTGGTGTTGCCCTTCGGATCTTTTTCCCAATCGCTCACGCCCGCAGCGGAATCGATTCGCACCACACCAAAAGGTCGCACGCCGAGTTTGCGCAACTTTTGCGCGATGCCACATGCTTTGCGCACAGCGGTCAGCCAAATTTTCTTTTTGGTTTCGTCGCCCATCGCCGAGCCATCAAACCAGACCGGCGCGACAACGGAGCCGACTTCAAAACCTTTTTTCTTAATCTTGTCCGCGAGCTTTTTAATTCCGTTGTCGTCGATGTCGATGGAGATGTGCGGGTCGTAAAGAAACAAATCGACGCCATCGAATTTCACGCCGTTGACTTCGGCTTTGGCGGTGAGATCGAGCATCGTGTCGAGGTCGATGCACGGTTCCGCGCCGGGCGACCCTTTGCCGACGAGTCCCGGCCACATGGCGTTGTGCAGTTTTGGAAAATTGTTTTTAGATTCAGTCGCGCTCATAAAATGTTTTGGGAAATGCGAACGAAAACTAGCAACGAACTTTTTCCGCAGGCAATGCCAAACTATGCGAGGAAATCGTTGAATGGTTTAATCGTGAAACGTTGGAGGTGGGAGTGATTTAAAAGTGGATCAGGTTGGAACCGCTCTGCTTTTGGACTGCGGTGACACGTCCCCGCTGTGGCTGCACGGTGGAAAAGCCGGAAAGGTTCTTCATGTTGAACGCTTCCTCCATCTCGTAACGTGCAGGAAAAGCGGCGTCATGCCGCCGCAGTCCAAGCAAACCAAATATAGCCTCACCCGCTTTAATCGCACCTGTAGGAGGCTGCGTGCCATTCAAATTATGGACTTCCTTATTCGAGCCGGGTAAGTTCCGCGCTCGCTAAAAATTTGCGCGTTAAAGATGATCGAAACTGTTCCGCAACTTTCCTGGTTCTGCCTGCGGTCTCAACTTAAACATGAGCACATCGCCGCCGCGCGATTGCGTGAGGAAGGTTTCGAAGCATTTTCTCCGCGCATTCGATTCAAACGCGCCACGCGGCGAGGTCCATCGTGGGTCACGGAGGCGCTTTTTCCCTGCTACCTTTTTGCGCGATTCGATTGGCTGACTTCGTTGAGCAAGGTCAATCATACTTACGGCGTGGCCGGCGTGGTGCGGTTCGGCCAGAAGTGGCCCACTATTCCCGATGCCGACATTGAGGAACTACGGCGTAACTTTGGCGCGGCGGAATTACACGTCATCGATCCAGAATTGGCCGCGGGCGACGCGGTTAAAATCGCCAGCGGCGCTTTCCAAGGATGGAGCGCGATCATTTCGCAAGTCATGCCGAGTCAGCAACGCGTCAAAGTCCTGTTGGAATTTGTGGGGCGGCAAACGGCTGTCGAGGTGGATCGCGCTGAACTCATTTCGCAACAATCGGCGCGCAAAAGAATTCTGTGAATTTTTCTGACGCGCCAGATCGGAATTATTTCAGTGAAGAAGAAACGCTCTACCTCACCCCGGCCCTCTCCTCCGAGGAGAGGGAGAATTTTTAGCGCGCTTTGGGAATGAGGGTGTGCCGGAGCGTCGTGCAGCGTTCTCCGCAAATGAGGAGGAGGCGGGAAAGGCAAACAGCTTCCGAACTTTCCGTAGATTTCCCCACAACGTTCCCTCTCCTCGGGCGAGAGGGTCAGGGTGAGAGCAAGCAACCTTTTCTCTTAATAATGCCGGCTTTAGCCGGAAAATTATTCCGTCGAAATTCTAATCGTATGCGTCACCGGCACAAAGGCGGTCTTGATCGCACCGACCAAGGGTTCCCGTTCTCTTTCGGTTTGCGCGGCGACGGCTTCCATATCTGCTTTCGCTTCGGAACTGCGGAAAGTTTGTTTGATTTGTTTCGTTTCAAACGCCTGTTTTTTCGCGACGGCTTCATCCACTTTGGCGAACGCTTCTGAAAATGGATTTGTTTGAAATTCGTCGGCCAGATTTACGCCGCGACCGAGTTGGTCCGCGGAGAAAGTTTTCGTTTCGTCGCCCCAAGTAATTTTGTATTGCGTGGCCTTACCCTTTTTCACCACGAGCATCAGCCGATTCAACTCTTTGTTGAACGGAACCAGATTCATTCCCGAACGAATATTGTCGTCCTTCGTCGTGTCGCCCGCCGCGCAAAATGGGTAGCGCGAACTTTTGATTTTCAATTCGCCGCCCTTGAATGAAACCACTTCGTGCCCTTGGCTCGCGTCAGCTTCTTTCGATTTTAAATTTACGGTGAACGTCCCGACGTCGCCATCGACCCCGAGGGCTTTTAGAAACGCGTAAGCCATGACCGTATGTCCCGCCCAGCCCGGATGAACGCCATCTTTGCCAGCGACGTGGTAATTGGTTCCGAATTTTGCGCGCGCAGAAAAGTCGGCCTCCAACATCGGCCAGAACACGTCGGCGAAACGCACGTTCTCTTTTTTCGCGATTTCGACATCGATGTTTCGCAACTGACAAAGACTCCAATTCATTTCGTGCGAATTGGTTTTCGCCAATGAGCCAATGCACCCGGGCGAACCCACCACCACGCGCGCGCCGTGATCTTTAAACGCTTCGACAATGGCCAACATGTTTTGCAGGTAAGTGTTTCCAATCTTCGGTTCGTAAGCGCGATATTGGTGATCGTTCATCCCGTAACAAGTGGTGCCGATGGTTGGCTGGAAGCGCAGCACGTCGTTGGTCATTCGCGCTAAAAATCCAGGCGCACGCTCGCCGCTCCAGCCATATTGCCGGGTGGAAATCTGAAATTCCGGCAGCGCGACGGTCAGGTAGGTTTCCATAATTCGCGAATACATTTTTTGTTCGGTGATGGAGTCGCCGCAGATCGCCAGCCGGTCGCCCGTTTTCAAATACAAACCGGTTTGTTTGGGCGCGGGCAGCGGTTTGAATTCCGAAAAATAAGAGTTGTCCGAGACCTTTTCCGCGGCGGGTGAAAAAGTGTTGAAACCAAGAACGACCAGGAGAAGAGGGAGCAATGTTTTAAAGCGCATAAGTTTGTGGCGAGAGAATTATTGGGTTGTCGGCAAACACTCAAGGGCAAAGAAACAAAAACGGCAAAGGTAGCGCAGGCTTCCAGCCTACAGGTTACGAAGTTTCCAGGTTCATCGGGGGTCCTGTTGCCGAGACTTGGACTTGCCGAAACACTTATGGCAGGCTTATCTTATGTCCGATGACACTCCGCTACGATCTCGCGAAAGAAATCACGCCGGAGATGGTGTTGGAAGAAGCCGTGGCGAACCAGCACCGTTACAAGGCCGAGCCGCTTTTCTCGCAAACTGGAGTTGGCAGTCTGTTGTCCGCATCAACGAGCGACTCTGCGGCGGAGGTCGCGCGCAGCATGGTAAGAATTCAGAAACTCACGCAGGTTGCGAAAAAGAATGGAGCGGAGGTTGCAACGCGGAAAGGTCCCTCCCTGAAACGCTAGACTGGCTGCGATCGTTTCATCGCCAAGCACCTTTCTTTTTCTTCAACGGAAATACCTTTGCCGAAATTGCCCGGACTCTGACCGACGCTCTTTTCGCGGAATTTCCTCTCGCCCGACGACGTGAATCCGCTTCGCTCGCCGCTCACTTTGTGGCAGGCGTTTTGGACCGTGAACCACTTCTGAGCGGACTTTCTTCGCTGGTGGAATCGGCCGATTTCAAATCCGGCGACCGCGTCCGCACGTTGAAAAATTCTCTGCACGGAGTGGTGAAAAAAAATTTGCCTGACGGAAGAATTCTCTGGCTGCCCGACGGGCGCGAAAATGAATTGCTCGCTTTGCCCGAAACTTTGTTGAAGGAAAAGTGAAGGAGAAAACGGAAACTTTCTCGCCTGCTCAATTCACCAATCCGGGTAGCCTCTGCCTCCGGCGGGTGCGTGTCCACCGAAGCAATTGATCCGGCGAATTTCCACGCACCCGCCGGAGGCAGATGCTACCCGGATGTTTGGCCGACACTTTGTTCGGCCAATGGATTACTCCTTCCGATTCGCGGACATCCACTCGACGGAATTTTTCAAAATCGTTTTGTAAGCAAGGAGGTCATGCGCCGCGCCGTCGTGGCCGAGGGTGATGCAAACGATTTTTGCTTTCGGATGTTTGGTGATCCAAACCACTGGATACATTTTCCCGGTGACTAAACTTTTTCCCGTCGCCAGAACTTGAATCGGCGTTCCGTTCGGTTCCGGTTCATGTCGATACAGTTCGTCACTGATGCGAAAAGTTTTTGGAACACCCGCCATGACGGGATGGTTTGGCTCGTCCACCGTCACTTCAAACTCGCCATACTTTTCATGACCGCGCGAGCCACCGCCAACAAGGACGCGATTATATTCCGGCCAATTTTTCCAGTTATACCACAGCGCCGGATGCACCAGCAGCAGCGGCTTTCCTGAATCAGCAAAATTAAAAATCGCCTGGTTCAATTCCGCATTCGTCATCGGCTGGTTGTGGGCGAGATAAAGAACATCGATGTCGCGCATGACTGGTTCGATGCGTGAAAGGTCTTCCGTGTATTGCGTTGAACCGACTTCCGACAAAATCGCCGAGTCGGCCTGATTGAACCAGCGATTGAAATCGTGCGACGCGCCGCCGCCGACGATCAACACGCGCGGATGTTTTCCCCAAACAAATTTCGCGGACGAAGTTTGTTGCGCCGCCGGGGTCGCTGACGATTGGTTCGTGCCGCCTACTTCCGCCGTGATGGCGACGAACGTCGGCGCGACCGTGTTATCGAAACTTTCCAGCGTCAGTTTTTGAATCACGCCGTTGTGCTTGAGCGGTTTGGTGAAGCAGCGCACTTGTCCGTGATTCAGCAGATCAGGAACTTCTTTCGATCCGGGCACGTCCTGGTGTCCGATGTAGTCGGCAAATTCCTCGCCGTTTTTCATCACCATTTCTTCGCTCGCTCCGTCCGCAAAAGAAATCGTCAGCTTCGCCACGGGAATATTTTTTTGTTCCTCGCCGCCCCACGGATAAGCCCAGCCGCCGACGCCGCCTAGGAAATGCAGTTTCCTTGCGCGCAAATTCACATCCGCGATTTCCACTTTTTGCGGGAGCGTTTTGGCGAAACCACTTCCGCCTTTCAATGCGATCAAGTTGTTGCCGCTCGTCGATCTCGTCGGAGAGATGATTTCAAACGGAACGTCGCCAACTTTAATCATGCCGAATTTTTTGAAGGACAACGTTTCATCCGTCGCGTCCGGGCTGCTGAAAATTCCGCGCGTGCTGTTGGCCGTAAAAACTTTCTTCAAATCAATCAGGCGAAAACGATTCTCTCCCGCGCAAATGTAACTCAGCAAATCGCGCAAGCCTTCGCCGCCGAGCGCCTCGAAACCTTCCGGCATGAGCGAGCGGCCCGTCGAGCGTTGCGACTTGATATTTTTCCGTTCGACGGGGAAATCGCCGGTCGCATTGCGCAGCACGATTTCCTTTTTGTTTTCGGAAGCGAGAATTCCGTCGAGTGATTGGTCATCCGCCGTCTCAATGCTGTAGGAAACAAAGTTCGGTTCCACCACGCGATTCGGGTCAAGGATATGCACGAGCAATTCCGCCGCGCCATGCGCGCCCATGCCGGTCAAGTCCGGCGCGACCTCTTTTCCTTCGCCCTGAAATTTGTGACAGACCGCGCAATTTTGTGTGAAGAGTTTGTGGCCGTTTTCGACGTTGCCGGCTTGCGTGACGACGGGCGTAAACTTTTCAATCAGCGCATTTTTCTCCTTCACTTCCGGCCCGCGCAATTTTTCAAAAACTTCGTTCGCGCGCTGCGCCACTTTCGTATCACCGTGCGTGCGCAAGCGATGCACTGCCGCCGGAGAGAGCGCGCCGAAATTGATTTTGCCGCCGTCAATCGCGTTGGCCAGCGCGAGCGACCAATCAGCGCGGCGAATGATTTGCGCGAAGAGCGTTTCCTGCAATTCAGACGGCACGCGCGGATACGCCTCGACGAGAATCCTGCCCGCGCCGTTTTCGTTCAACGCGCCGAATGATTCGATGACGCGCTGTTGCAGCGGAACGGAACTATGCGAGCCGAGAATTTTTGCGATGGCCGGAAGAATTTCCGAATTCACGCCGCGCAAACCGAGCAAACTTTTCATCGCCTGCTCACGTTGCTCATCGGGCTGGCTTGTGTCGTTCAAGCTGGAAAATAATTGGGGCAGAAAGGAATTCACCTCCGCGGTCATTGCGCCATTTTTGTCCCAACGCGCAATCAACGGCAGCGCGGCAGCAGCGACGCCAGAATTTTTCGACGCCAGCAACGTCTGAAATGCTTTTTGTAAATCCGGCGACCATGCAGGAACTTGTTCCGCGGACAATGTTTTCGCGAATGTTTCGAGCGCAACCTGCTTCAGCGAATCCGCAGCGGTTGGCGCGAGTGACAAAGTGATGATCGGTAGAGCGAGAAACTGAGCGAATTCTGCTGGCTGCGCGGCAATTTGTTGGGTCAGAGAACTGCAAAGGTCTTTGAAGGACTCTGGATTCTCGGAAAAAAGAATTGCTGAAAAAAAGATTTGAGGTCGTTTCGACACGAGCCCCATAAACGCCGATTTGCGCCACGGATCATTGAAGCGCAGATACAGTTGTGGAATCTGAGAGACGGTGCCGCCGTCGGGCAGCCAATTCATATTTGCCAGCGCGGAAATAAATTCCAGTTGGACGCGCGCATCCGAGTCATTCCGAATTTTCTCCACGGGAAACTTCACGCCCGCGCGAATCCCACCCTCTGACCACATAGGGCGATACGAATTGCAAATTCGCGCAATGTTTTTTCTGACCGCTGAACTTTTGTCATCGCCAAATTGTTTTGCGAAAATTTTCATCAGCCGATCTGAAAGTCCTTCGTCCACGAGGCTCAAAGTCCAGTAAGCGAGAATTCTGGCGTTCTCCGGCGCGTTGGAATTTTGCGCCAGAATTTCCAATGGCTTTCCGAATTCCTGGCGATCTTGATGATCCAATTCAAGCAACAATCTCTGCGCTGTATTTCTCACCCAGCCGTTCGGATGTTCCAGCGCTTTGACCAATTCCTGCGGCGACGCTTTCGCAAGATTTGGGATTTCAAATTTCTTCGCGCCCTTGTGTTGCACGCGCCAGATGCGGCCAAAATAATGGTCGCGGTCGGGACGCACCGCGGCGTTGTTCGCGCCGTGGGCCGGACCGCGCGTGTCGTTGTGGACAACAGCTTGATTGTAGAAATCCAAAATGTAGAGCGCTCCATCCGGGCCGACGCGCGTGTGAATCGGACGAAACCATAAATCGGCGCTGGCGATAAATTCTTTGTCGGGACGTTCGGGATCGCGGCTGGAGATGTAAGTCACGCCGTCGGGTTTAATAAAATCCTGATGCACCAGATTCACCGTCGGTTCGGTGACGAAAAAGGTGTTGTTGAATTTCTCCGGCCACGCCCCGCCGTTGTAAATGCACGCGCCACTCGCCGCCGTGAATCCCCCGACCCAGTCGATTTGTTTGTAGGCTTGCTTGGAATAATCGCCAATCGGGAAACTGTCCTTGTGATCTTCGATCACTTTGAAGCTGGTCGTGCCTTCAACTTTTCCGCGAGCCAGCGCGCTCTCCGGCATCACGACGTGGTCGATGTGATTTCCGTTGGCTTGCGAGAAAAAAACTTCTCCATCCGGCGCGATGTCCACGCCCCAGGTGTTGCTGCCTTTGGAACAAAATTGTTCGATGACGCTGCCGTCCGCTTTGAAACGGAAGACGCCGTCGCTGATCGGGCCGAAATGTTTTTTGCCATCGCCGGAAAAAACATCGCCGCGACTGTAACCGACCGTCGCGTAAATCCAGCCGTCCATGCCCCAGCGCAAATTGCTGACGACCGCGTGCGTGTCGCGCACGCCGAAGCCGGTGAAGAGCGGGATTTTCATGTCGGCTTTTCCGTCGCCATCCGTGTCGCGCAGCCAATAAATATCCGGCGCTTGCGAAACGATTACGCCGTCTTTGTAAAACACGAGGCTGGTGACGAGTTCGAGTCCCTCGAAGAAAATCGTTTTTTTATCCATGACACCGTCGCCGTTTGAATCCTCCAAAATGGAAATGCGGTCGCGCGCGGGGCGGTCTTCTTTCGCGTCGTCTTTGCTCGAGGGATTTTTTCGGCCATTCGGATATTCGGGAGTTTCGGCAATCCACATGCGGCCTCGAGCGTCCCAGTCGAGAGAAATTGGTTTTTCAATCAGCGGTTCGGCGGCGACGAGATTTATGTGAAAGTCAGGATGAACGATAATTTTCTCTGCGGCTTTTTCCGGCGCGATCGGTCCCCCTTCGGGATAACGCAAGCTGGCCAATTCTTCTTTGCTGGCGAGGGAATCGATGTCGCGTTTTCCGGCCCAGGCGATGCCGCGTAACAACAACGCGCGATAATGCGGCAGCTCAAATGTTTTGTAGTTGTGGCCCGGTATGGAAACGAACGCGCGATAAGGTTTTGTTCCGTCCGGCGCGACGCCGGACGGAGCATCCGGGACGGATGCGCTCCCCAACGTTTTTTCGTAAGTCCAGATTTGCGGAACGATGTCATAGACGGATGGAAACATTTTTCCGTCGTGCGTGTTGCGTTTGTCCGGCGCGTAGGTCGCGGCGAGCACCCGCGCCTCCGGCATCATGTGCAGGTCGTAATACATCTCGTCGTCCAAGTCGAAATTGGAAAAACCTTTGGTGATTGGGTGCGAATGATCTTGGAAGTAGAGGGCGATTTTTCCTTCAAACCATTTGGAGTGTCCGTGCTCCCACGCGCCGCCGATGATCGTCTTGAACCACGGCGCGTCCGTCCCGCAAACGGCGTCGTGAATCGCCACGATTCCTCCGCCGCGTTTCAAAAACTTTTCGAGGTTCGCACGCTGCTCGGGAGAAATCGTTCCTGCTTCGGCGGCGAACATCACGAGCACATCGGTATTTTGCAATTGTTCGTCAGTGGGAAAGTTCATCGCGCCCTCGGCCATCGCGCCGCGCTCCTGCAAAAGTTTTTTCCACTCGGCCAGAAAACGCGGATGATCATGCTGTCCCGGCCCGTGAGTTTTCACTCCAGCGCGAATGAAGATGCGGAGCGGCTGGTCCGCTTGAACAAAAGTTGGAAAAACTGAAACGAGCAGGACCAAAAGCCGAA
>JBBQRQ010000075.1:0-25966 GCA_038214755.1 Verrucomicrobiota bacterium | reverse complement strand
CCGCGACGGTTCAAAAAATCATGGACAAGGTCGCGCGGGGGCGAGCCGCCTTGGAAACGATCAAGCCGGGCTGGTCGCAAAAGAAAAAGCGGAAAAAGCGAAGAAAATAAGTATAGTCATTTATGGGACACTAGACTAGTTTGTTCGTGAGAACAATGTCGCACCATTGTGCAGTCGGAAATCTGTCGTAATTATCGCCTGCATAAACTTTGATCGCCAGAGCAAGGTTTTTCAGATTGTTGTTACAATTCAATCGATCAGCGAGAGACCGCGCTCCTTGAAATGCAGAAAAAACACTGAAGACAATAAACGCCAATATACAGAAGGAATAATCCTTTTGAAAACTACCTTGCGCCAACCTGCATTCTTGGTTTTCGACTTTATCAACGGCGGGACATCCGACATGACGCGGTTTTACGTTGCAAAAGAACTTACGCCAAGAGAATTCGGACTATCACCTGGCTATGTCAGACCCGGTTGTTTTTCAAAAAGCGCCCATCGTACAACCCGTCGAGCCGGGGACTTGTTGGTGGTGCGCTTGCGGGCGATCCAAGAGCCAGCCGTTTTGCGACGGCTGGCATAAAGGAACTGGCCTCGGGCCGTTGAAGACGGAAATCACGGAGAAGAAAACCGTCGCTTGGTGCGCCTGCAAACAATCGAAGACCATGCCGTTCTGCGATGGCTCGCACAGTCGGATTCCTTAACCGGGTGGAACTGGCGTCGCGCAGTTGCTACTTCTTCGTCGCGCTGTTGTAGATGGTTTCGATCCAGCGGTCGGTCTTGATAAAACCGGCGCCGAAACTTTGCCACTTGTCCGGCAGACCGGCGGCTTTGAGTTCGGCGAGAGATTTGCCGTCGGTGATGGCTTTCTTCATCAGGCCGGTGGTTTCCACGAGCATGGTATGAAATGCTTTCAAGTCTTCCACCGTTCCAAGTTTGCCGTGGCCGGGGATCACTTTTGCGTCGGCCGGAATTTTTTCCAGCACAGTGGCGACGGTCTTGATGTAGCCCTCCACACTGCCGCCGCTGCTGAGATCAATGAACGGGAAACCGCCGTTGAAAAATTGGTCGCCCATGTGAACGACATTTGCGCCGGTGAAATGAATGATGCTGTCGCCGTCGGTGTGGCCCGGGCCGTGATGCAGGAGCTTGATCTCCTCGCCGTTGAAGTGAACCGACGCGGACTGGTCAAACGTGATGACCGGCAGCGCTTCCTTCTTTGAGTTTGAATCCGCGGCGAGACGTTTGCGCACGTTGCTTTGTGCGATGATCGTCGCGTCCTTCGCGCCAAAGTTCGCGTTGCCGCCGGTGTGATCGCCGTGATGATGGGTGTTGAGCACGAATTTAAGTTTGCCGGGATCGAGCTTGTGCAACGCGGCCTCAATCTTTTCCGCCAGCGGCGCAAATTGATCGTCCACGATCAGGATGCCATCCGTTCCGACAGACACGCCGATATTCCCGCCCGAGCCTTCGAGCATGTAAATATTCTTCGCGACGGGAATGACTTTGATTTCAACTTTGGAAAAATCGCGTTGTTGCGCAATAGAAGTCAACGCAAGGAAGGACAACGCGATGGAGAACAGGGAGCGGGTTTTCATGCGACGAAATTAGCAGCATGAAATGCGGTGACAATGCCAATCAGAAAGATGAAACAAAACCCAGTCGTCATGTGTTCTTGAAGTACAACGCGGCTAAAACTATTTTGTGAAATGAAACGCTCTCCCTCACCCCGGCCCTCTCCCCAAAGGAGAGGGAGAATCCTTTCCAGCGTCTTGAAGATACGAATGCGCGGGATGATTTGTGCGCCTACCCCGTCAAACGACCATGCGGCAATGAAACAAGGAACACCGAAATATTTGACTAGCGTGGATAGCCGTTCCCTCTCCTCGGGGGAGAGGGTTAGGGTGAGGGCGAGCAACCTTCTAACTGAATCGGCCAAGCCTGAACGTTGCAGACCAACAATCCTGGTTTGCTTGAATGATGTAAATCGGTTTAACTCACAACCATCAAACCCAAAATAAAAACTGGCAACTGAACGCCGTCTTGCGCTGAACCGGATTCAACGAGACCAGTCTGAGGATTAACTTATGATCATGGCTGATATTTTAAAAATTTTCCTGATTGTCGTCGGGGTGCTGACGGTTTACGTCAGCTACTGGCTGGTGGCTCAGGCCTTGTTTCCGAGCGTGGTGGAACGAGCGCGACAGCATTACGGCAAGCCAGTGAAGATCACGCTGATCGGCCTGGCGGTGGCGGCTCTGCCCGTCATTGGCGGCGTGGCCATTTCCAAACTACCCAATCCGGCGCTGAAGCTTGCTGGCGTCACACTGATGGTGATTCCTGCAATGCTGGGACTCGTCGGTTCAGCGGGATTGGTCTCGAAGATTGGCGCGGGGCTTCCTGCTCCAATGGATGAACAACAGCCGTGGCGTCGGGTGTTGCGTGGAGGCATCCTGCTCGCGCTGACTTTTCTGCTGCCGTTTGTGGGCTGGTTTGTTCTGCCGATCTGGGCGTTGGTCAGCGGGCTGGGCGCATTTCTCCTCAGTGTGAAAGCGCCCAAAGCCTCAGCGACTGCACCGCCGCCGGACCTCACGTTGACTCCCGCGCAAGGATCAACCTGATGAAGCATTCCCGCCGCACATTTTTGAAAGCTGGCGGCAGCAGCGCTGCGTTGCTGGCCGTGGCGGGCTGCGACCAGTTACCGCGCGAATTGCGCTTTCTCCAAGGTCAAGCGAAGGGTGGCGGCCCGTTTCAGCCGCCTGGAGCCACGACGATTGACGCATTAACTCACGCGTTAAATCGTGTAGCTTTCGGCCCGCGTCCCGGCGATTACGCCCGCTTGAAAAAACTGGGCGCGACACCCGAGTTGGCTGCCGTTACGTATATCGAACAACAGTTGAACCCGGAACGCATTGACGATGCAGAGGGCGAATACGCCGTGCGCCGGTTTGAAACGCTCAATGAACCGTTGGGTGAATTGTTCGAGTACCAGGACGAGTTGCTGCACAACGAACTGATGCGGGGCGCGCTGGCTCGCGCGGTGTTTTCCGAGCGGCAGTTATACGAAGTGATGGTCCAGTTCTGGTCGGACCACTTCAACATTGATCCGTCCAAAGGCGACTGCAAATGGCTGAAGGTGGCGGACGACCGCGAGGTGATTCGCAAACACGCCCTCGGTAAATTTCCCGAAATGCTCCGCGCTTCCGCTCTGAGTCCGGCGATGCTTTGGTATCTCGACGGGCGCGTCAATCGTCGGGAGAACATGGCGGAAAAGCCAAACGAAAATTACGCGCGCGAATTGTTGGAACTCCACACTCTGAGCGTGCATGGCGGCTACACGCAAAAGGATGTCATGGAAGTGGCTCGCTGCCTCTCGGGTTGGACGGTTCGTTCCAAGGATCAGAAGCCGTACTTTGAGATCGGCAAAGTCGAATTCCAACTCGATCACCACGATTGCGGCGACAAAGAAGTTCTCGGGCAAAAAATTTCCGCGATTCAATCCCACTTGAGCAAAGAAGATCGTGCGCGGCTGGGCAAAAAAGAATTGGATCGCATCCTGCAAATCGTCACGAACCATCCATCCACTGCGCGGCATCTCAGCACGAAACTTTGCCGCCGCTTCATCGCCGACGAACCGCCGGCGAGCGCGGTGCAAACGGTCGCGGCCGCTTTCACCCAAAGCGGGGGCGACATTCGCGCGACGTTGCGCGCGCTGTTCGTCACGGAGGAATTTCGCCAGCAGCGCGGGAACAAATTCAAGCGGCCATTCAATTACATCGTCTCCGCCTTGCGCGCCACCGGCGCCAGCACCGACGCGGGGATGGAGATCGTTGATTACCTGCGACGCATGGGGCACGCGCCGTTCAACTATCCCACGCCCGATGGTTATCCGGAGGAAGAAGCGCCGTGGATGGGGACGCTGCTCTGGCGATGGAATTTCGCGCTGGCCTTGAGTGAAAACAAAATCAAGGGCACGAAAACGGATGTCGAGGCGCTGCGAAAAAACTCCGGCGGCGACGCCGGTTTGATGGCGCATCTCCTGGGCCGCAAACCTTCAGCGGACGAATCGCAGGCCTATCATGATTCCGGCGCGGGACTGGCATTGATGCTGGCGTCACCCGCTTTTCAAAGGTGTTGATATGTCAGAAGTCCAAACTTTTTTGAGCGGCAACGGCGATGAGCGCCGCACGTTGGTCGTGGTGTTTCTGCGCGGCGGCGCGGATGGATTGAACATCGTCGCGCCGCTGGGGGACGACGGCTACTATCGCGCGCGTCCACGCATTGCCATCGCCAAAAAAGAGGCCGTTCCGCTCGACGGTTTCTACGGATTGAATCCATTGTTGAAGCCATTGGAAATTGCCTACAAGGATGGCGCGCTCGGAGTCATCCACGCGGCCGGGTCGGAGGATGACACGCGTTCCCATTTCGAGGCGCAGGATTTGATGGAACACGGCGGCATCACGGGTGGTGGCTGGCTCGGTCGCTTTCTCCGCGCGCAGGCCGGTGTGACGAGCGGTCCGCTTGCGGCGGTCGCGTTGGGCAAAGCCATTCCCGAATGTTTGCGCGGAGCTCCTGCCGCGACCGTCTTGCAGTCACTCGACGATTTTTCCTTGGGCGACGATCGGTCCCGCCTCACGCAAGCGCTGGCGAAATTGTATGGCCTGCAAACCGGCATCCTGGCGGGCGCGGGTCGCGACACGCTCGCGGCACTTGGGCGTGTCCGGCAACTTCGCAACACAGCGTATCAGCCGGCGCATGGCGCGGATTACGGTCGCGACGAATTTTCGCGCGGCCTGCGGGAAATCGCGCGGCTCATCAAGGCCCGCGTGGGCTTGCAGGCGGCCTCGGTGGATTTGGGCGGATGGGATTCCCACTTCGGCCAGTCCACAATCATGGACCCGCTGATGACGCGGCTGGCCAAAGGCCTGGCGACATTCTATCAGGACCTCGGCGCGGAAATGAAACACACGACGGTGGTGGTGATGACCGAGTTCGGGCGGCGCGTGGAGGAGAACTCGGCGTTCGGCACCGATCACGGTCGGGGCAGTGTGATGTTTGTCATGGGCGGCGGGATCAAAGGTGGTCGCGTGTTGGGAAAATGGCCTGGCTTAAGCCGAGACGTTCTCGAAGGACCGGGAGATTTGCCCGTGATGACAAACTATCGCAACGTGCTCGCGCCAATCCTGCAGCGTCACGGCGCGGACAACCGGCTCAACCAGATTTTCCCGAACTTTACGCTGGATGCGCTGCCGATTTACGGTTGAACGTGAGATCGAAATCCGAAGCTCGAAATCCGAAGTCCGAAAGAAATCCGAAGACCCGAAGTCCGAATGCCTGCCCGTCCGGTTCGACCACGTATCATTTCTACATCGGTTATCTATTAGTTTCGGCCTTCGGATTTCGAGCTTCTTTCGGGCTTCGGCAATTCAGATTTCGGACTTCAAATTCCATTCTTCCATCCATTTTGCGAATCCTTCTCCCGTGACTTGTTGCGCTGAGGACGCTAATCTTTCGCGTTCCTCCGCGATACGTCCCGGGATGGGAAATGAAGCTTTGGATTGTCGAAATATGAAAAGCAGAAAGGCTTTTACGCTCATTGAATTGCTGGTGGTGATTGCGATCATCGCGATTCTTGCCGCGTTGCTCCTTCCCGCACTTAGCAAGGCAAAAGTCAAAGCGTTGGATACTAAATGCCTGTCGAATCTTCGCCAATGCGGCGTCGCGATGAGTCTTTATTTGCAGGATTACAACGAACGATTTTTCTGGCGGGGGGCCGATGTCTCCGTCGATGGAATGGAGTGGTTCGTGTGGGCCGGGCGGACGAATAATAATAAAATCGGCGCGGCGCAAAACAACCTCTTCAACCGCTTCGACCGGCCCCTGAACCATTACGGTGTGACCGAACCAGTGGTCACTTGCCCGATGGACCAGGGGCGCACCGTGGACAACACCACTTACAACCTGTTCGAGTGGGTCGGTAACTCCTACATTTTTAATTTTGGCGGAATGCCGCCGTTTCCTCCCGAAGCCGGATTGGACGGAAAACCGTCCAGCACTCTGACGAACGTTTCACAAACCGTCGTGTTTGCGTGTGGCATTTTTTCGTATCCGGGAGATACGAAGGGTTGGCATCGCGCTAAACCGGCGGGCAACATCCTTTTCGCGGACAACCATGTTAAATTTTATCAGGGCAATATGGTGACGAATTTAGTTTGGTAACTATTCGACTGCTGGCTGGACTGCGACTTTCTGGGTCTTAGAATTTTCGGCTATGAGTATTTACGCGACGTTGTGGAACCTCAAATTTCCCAAAGACGGCGATGATTTTTCTGGCAGTGAGTGGATCGAGGTGACAGCCCAGGGAGTGCCTCCGCATATTGGTTCGCCCTCGCCGGGCGCAGGTTATGAAGAAGGCGATCCTTACGGTTCTTTTCTTCCTCGTCCGGTAGAAGTTGATTCCGAGGGTGACGCACCCCACCTGCGCGCGGTGGTTTTTGTGACGGAGTTTACGAGCAAAGGAACAGAGCGAAGTGGCCAGGAATATCAAAGTCCTCTACTGACACTAACGGGCGAAGAGTATTCTCGAATCACGTTTGCCGAACTTCACGAGCGCATCTGCGATGTGTTGCGAGGGAATCGCGCTCCAGTTATTGCTGAAATTTTCAATCCGGACGGCTCCACAAAGATTATTCGGCACCGTCCAAAAGACTCGTAAGATCATCGGATCGATTTACTCGCGCCCCCCCGCTGCGATAAACGGTTTCAATTCTTCCCTCAATTTCGCGAAGCCTTCGAGAGTCAGTTGTTGCGCGCCATCGCTTCCAGGCTTCGGCGTGGCATGTCACGAATTTTCTCCCAGCCATTTAAACACGGCAGTTTCGACGAGCCGAAATTGAGCCTGGTTGAGCGTGCCAAGTTTGCGAATCGCGCGAACAGTTGGATAAGTGGCGATGCTTTGGGCGATAAATGCGCCGTCTTTTAAAAATGGAACCGGAACGGGAATTTCAAATTGTGAAACAACGCAACGCGGTGCTATGAAAAACTACAGTGACAATAGCGCGATCACTGTCCGCAAAAGGAATACTGAAAATCAAAACCGGGCGAACTTTTTCGACCATGCCGCAATCGAAAAGCCAAACCTCACCGCGGTTGGGAAGCATTTTCCTCCTCGGCGAGCATGGCGGAAAGGTCGTCTCCGGCGCGCGCAACTTCGTCGTCGTTCAAAACACCAGAATCAAAAGGCGGCAGACGAAGAAAAATCTCTTTCACGAAAACTTGCTTTTCCTCCGTTGCAAGAGCCTCAAATTCTGTAATCAATTTGGCCGTCGCTGAACTCACATTGGGAATTTAAGCAGGAGCGGTCAAATTGCCAGTTTGAATTATTCCCGCCCCGCTGCCGCAATAAACGGTTTCAATTCTTCCATCAATTTCGCGAAGCCTTCGAGGGTCAGTTGTTGCGCGCCATCGCTCCAGGCTTCGGCGGGATTCGGATGCACTTCGATGAGCAACGCGTCAGCGCCCATCGCGACCGCGCCTTTGCACATCGCGAGAACGAGATCGGAACGTCCCGCGCCCTGGCTGGGATCAATCACGATGGGGCAATGCGATTCTTTTTTGATGATCGGAATGGTGGACAGATCGAGCGTGTTGCGCGTGTAAGTTTCGAACGTGCGGATGCCGCGTTCACAAAACATCAGGTTCGCATTGTCGTTCGCCAAAACATATTCACCCGCGAGCAGCCACTCCTCGATTTTCATGGAGAGACCGCGTTTGAGTAAAACGGGCTTGCCGGTTTTTGCCGCGGCGATGAGCAGTTGAAAATTCTGACAATTGCGCGTGCCGATTTGCAAAATGTCGGCGTATTCGGCGACCATTTCGGCGTGCTGTTCGGAAAGCAACTCGGTGATGATGGCAAGGCCGGTTTCCTTGCGCGCTTTGGCGAGCAGCTTCAAACCTTTTTCGCCGAGACCTTGAAATTCATAGGGCGATGTGCGCGGCTTGAATGCGCCGCCGCGAAGAATGGTTGCGCCGGCTTTTTTCACGGAATGGGCGGTGGTCAGCAATTGTTTTTCATCTTCGACCGAGCACGGCCCGGCCATGATTTGAATTTTTTTTCCACCGATTAAATTACCACGAACAGTGATGGTGGAATTTCCCTTGTGCGCTTCGCGGCTGGTGAGCTTGTAACGTTTCTGCACCGGCATGACTTTCTCGACCTGCGGAAAAACAGCGGTGAGAGTTTCGAGCGTGTGGTTCTTCCGTTCGTCGCCAATCGCGCCGATGACCGTCCGCTCGACGCCGCGCATGACGTGCGGTTTGTAGCCGAGCTTTTTGATTTCCCTGAGCACGGCGGCTTCGTCTTTTTTCGAAATATTGGGCTTGAGAACAATGATCATATTTTTCTAATCGCAGGTCACAAAAAAAACCGCAGGTGCGACCTGCGGCTGGGGTTGTGTTTAAATCAAACGCAGCCTAGCGCAGGTTGGCGATAAAATATTCGCCAAACCAGAAAGCGCTAAATCGAAAGCTGCTCAAATTCATTTCGTTGGCAGGTTAACAAAGGAGAAAGTCGCGTCAAGCGCGGGGAAAAGATCGTGTCGCGACACCGCTCTCGGCGAGACTTGTATTCATGTGCCCCACAATTAAACTCGCGCCGATGAACGACTGGATTTCCGATTACCTCAAAACTCAAAAAGCTGCGCTCGATTCCATCCCGGTTGAAGGCGTCGCGACGATCATCAAGACATTTCAGCAGGCTCTCAAAGAGGACCGGCAGATTTTTGTTTTCGGCAACGGCGGCAGCGCGGCCAACGCTTCGCATTTCGCCACCGACCTTGGCAAAGGCGCTTCGGATAAAACCGGCAAACGTTTTCGCGTCCTCTCGCTCAACGACAATGTCAGTTGGATGACCGCCATCGGAAACGATTACGCTTACGAAGATATTTTCGTCCGCCAATTGGAAAATTATGGACGCCAAGGCGACGTGGTTCTTTCTCTGAGCGTCAGCGGCAATTCACCCAATTGCGTGAAGGCGCTCGAATGGTCGAAGAAAAACGGTTTGAAAACCATCGCGCTGGTCGGAGCCAAACGGGGCCGCATGGCGGAAATCGCGGACCAAACTCTCGTCATTAACGACACGCATTACGGACGAGTCGAAGATGCGCAGATGGCGATTTGCCATTTGGTTTGCTACGCCTTCATGGAAAATCCGCAGTGGGGAAACACTTGATTTCAATCCATCGGAAAAAATGTTGGTTGCTGCGATTGATTGGCCTTCAATTTTCGCACGAATAATTTATCCTTGGCAGAGTTCCCATGCTCAAGCCAAGCACAGCACGTTTCATTTGTTTCGCATTCGCGATATCGCGGCTGTTTTTGGCGAGCGTCGAACAACTTTGCGCCAACGAAAACTTCGAGTTTTTTGAAACGAAAATCCGGCCAGTCCTCGCGGAACGTTGTTACAAATGTCACAGCGCCGAAGCGGAAAAACTGAAAAGCGGCCTGCTCCTCGACCGTAAAGAAGGAATTCTCAAAGGTGGAGAGTCTGGAAAACCGGCCCTTGTTCCCGGCAATGCGGAAGCGAGCCGGTTGATCGAAGCGATTCGTTACAAAAACGAAGATTTGCAAATGCCGCCGCCGAAAGCCGGGGGCAAATTAAACGATCAGCAAATTGCAGATTTTGTCGCGTGGATCAATTCTGGCGCGCCTGATCCACGGACTAACTCCACTGAAGATTTAAAATTCAATTCCCCAAATTCCGCGAGAGCCAAAAGCCATTGGGCTTTTCAGCCGGTTAAAAATCCCCCTCTTCCAAAAGTAAAAAACAATCGTTGGCCGCAGACTCCGATTGATAATTTTATTTTGGCGAAGTTGGAAGAGAAAGGGCTTCAACCATCCCCAGTTGCCGACAAACGAACTCTGATTCGCCGCGCCAGTTTTGATTTAACCGGGCTTCCTCCGACGTTTGAAGAAGTAGAAGCGTTCGTAAAAGATAAATCGCCGGATGCCTTTGAAAAAGTGGTTGATCGCTTGCTCGCCTCGCCGCGTTACGGCGAACGGTGGGGGCGATACTGGCTCGATGTCGCGCGTTTCGCTGATACGAAAGGTTACGTCTATGGCGGTCGCGAAGAGACGAAGTTCATTCATTCGTCTGCGTATCGAGATTGGGTGATTCGCTCGCTGAATGACGACATGCCCTACGACCGCTTTCTCAAACTGCAAATTGCCGCCGATCAGTTGGCCGACGCGGATCGTGATTCGCTCGCCGCGATGGGTTTCCTCACTCTCGGCCGGCGGTTTCTCGGAGTCGTCCACGACATTATTGATGATCGGATTGATGTCGTCATGCGCGGCACGCAGGCGCTGACGGTCGGTTGCGCGCGCTGTCACGATCACAAGTTCGACCCGATTCCGACGAAGGATTATTACTCGCTCTACGGTGTATTTGCCGGCGGTTATGAGCGCGAAGTTCCATTAAGCGCCACGTCGCAACCGGCCAAAGCGTATCTCGATTTCGAAAAGGAATTGAAAAATCGCGAAGCAAAATTTCAATCCGCTTTCCATACCAGGCGCGAAGAACAATCAAAACGGTTTCGCGCGAAGACGACGGATTACCTTGTCGCAGTTTTAGATGTCGAAAAATGGCCGAGCGAAATTTTTTATTCGTTCGTGCAAGCCGACGACGTGAATCCGGTGATTGTCCGCCAGTGGAATTCTTATTTGCTCGGCACCGCAAAAAACTTTCATCCAATCTGGTCGCCGTGGCACGCCTATGCGGCGCTTTCGACGAACGAATTTTCTGCAAAAGCCGCTTCCGTCATCTCCTCTTTGACCAATGTGGCCCAAAAACTAAATCCACTCGTCGAAAAAGCGTTCGCAGAAAAAGTTCCGACTTCGATGCGCGATGTCGCTGAGACTTATGGAAAGCTTTTGACTGGCGTAAATAAAAAATGGAGCGAAGCGGCGGATAAAAATTCCGCGCTCAACAAAAACGAGGAAGAGTTGCGCCAGGTTTTGTATGCGACCGATTCGCCGGCAACAGTTCCGGCGGGCGCGATTGTGGATATGGAATGGTATTTCGACGAACCGACTCGCGTTGAATTGTCCACGCTTCAGGCGCAAATCGACCAGTGGATTATTCAGTCGCCCGGCGCGCCGCCTCACGCCGTGATTCTCGAAGATCGCCTCACGCAGAAAAATCCGCGAGTCTTCAAGCGCGGCAATCCCGCCAGTAAAGGTGAAGAAGTTCCCCGACAGTTTCTGGAAATTTTGTCGGGAGAAAAACGGAAACGGTTTGAAAACGGAAGTGGCCGTTTGGAATTGGCCGAGGCCATCGCGAGCAAAGCCAATCCGCTCACCGCCCGCGTTTTTGTGAATCGCGTCTGGGCGCATCATTTCGGAAACGGGTTGGTCCGAACTCCCAGCGATTTTGGAATTCGCTCTGAGCCGCCGACTCATCCCGAATTGCTCGATTGGCTCGCGAAGAATTTTATGGAGAACGGCTGGTCGATGAAAAAATTGCATCGGCTGATTTTGCTTTCAGCGGTTTATCAACAGGAGAGTGATGTGGCAGACGACGTCAGGAGAAGCGCCTCGCTCAGCAATCGCACATCACAGACACGACGCGGTAGGAGCGCCGATCTCCTGATCGGCTCGGAAAAAACTTTGCTGGTTACGAGCCGATCAGGAGATCGGCGTTCCGGCGTCATGGATGGGAGTGGAAATATTTCAGACCGACTCGTCACGTCGTCGGCTAGGATTGATCCGGAAAACAGACTTCTTTCACGGATGAATCGCCCGCGGCTGGATTTTGAATCGTTGCGGGATTCACTCCTGTTCACCTCGGGTCAGCTCGATCCGAAGATGGGCGGCAAGGCGGAGGACTTATTCAAACCGCCATTCAGCAAACGCCGTTCAATTTATGGTTTCATCGACCGCCAGTTTTTACCCGGAGCGCTGCGCGTTTTCGATTTCGCCAATCCGGACATGCACAATCCACAGCGCTCCGAAACCACCGTTCCGCAACAGGCCTTGTTTTTTATGAACGGGCCATTTGTCGTCGAGCAAGCCAAGGCGCTCGCTTTGAGAGTTGGCGATCTCACGCGTTGCGAAATACCTGCTCGCAAGAAACCTGTGATAACTCCCATTCCGCGAAAGAAAACCGACGAAGAAAAAATCAGAGAATTTTACCCCATCGTTTTTCAGCGCAAACCAACCACGGGGCAAGTGCAATTCGGCAAAGAATTCATCAAGGCGGCTGAGGCCGAAATGGTCGAAGAGCAATCGTCGAGGAAAATTCCTTCGCCTTGGAGATATGGCTTTGGCGAATTCGACGAGGCGATCAAACAAGTGAAAAATTTCGGGTTGTTGCCGTATTTCACCGGCGACGCGTGGCAAGGTGGAAAAGATTTGCCGGACGCGCAATTGGGCTGGGCGCAATTGACCGCGTCCGGTGGTCACACCGGAAATGATTTGCCACACGCCGTGGTGCGCCGATGGGTTTCTCCTGTGGACGGCGCAATTTCAATCGAGGGAAAAATCCAGCACACGCATCCCGAGGGACACGGCGTTCGCGCGAAAATTATTTCCAGCCAAAAGGGTTTGTTAGGCGAGTGGACGCTGCACAATCAAAGCGCCGAAACAAAAATTGAGAATTTGGAAGTGAAGCAAGGCGATACGATTGATTTCCTGGTTTCGATTCACGAGAGTTTGAACAACAACGATTTTCTTTGGGCACCAAGTATTAAAATGGCTGGCCCAAAAGCGATTCGCGATGCCAACGGCTACGCCAAAGAATGGAATGCGAAAAAAGAATTCAGCGGTCCGCCATCAGAGGAACGAAAACCAATGACGGCTTGGGAAAAATATGCGCAAGTGTTGCTGCTCTCGAATGAGTTTTTATTCGTGGATTGATTTATGTCTCACCGGCCCAGTCTAGAAGACGCGTTTTTGACGCGACGGGAGTTTCTCTCGAAGTGCGGAATGGGTATGGGCGCGTTGAGTTTGGCGGCGATGTTTGGCGACACCAGTTTACTTTTGCCGTCGGCGCACGCGGAAAATGTAAATCCGCTTTCGCCGAGGACGCCGCAATTTCCGGGGAGAGCAAAACGCGTTGTTCATTTTTTTCTCAACGGCGGGCCATCGCACGTGGATACGTTTGACCCCAAACCGCTTCTCGCAAAATATTCCGGCAAACCACTTCCCGGCGAATACATCAAGACCGAGCGTAAAACCGGCGCGGCATTTCCTTCGCCGTTCAAGTTTAAAAAGTACGGTCAGAGCGGAATCGAGGTCAGCGAAATTTTTCCGAAGATCGGCGAGTGCATTGATGACTGCGCAATTATTCGGTCGATGAAAGCCGAAGTGCCGAACCACGAGCCGTCGCTGATGTTGATGAATTGTGGAGACGCGGTGCAAAGCCGTCCGAGCGTTGGTTCGTGGATTACTTACGGTTTGGGCACCGAGAATTTAAATCTTCCCGGGTTTATCGTGATGTGTCCGGGCGGTTATCCGATTAAAGAAACCGATAATTGGCAAAGTGGATTTCTCCCCGGCGTTTATCAGGGGACTTATATCGATTCGCAGCACACGAAGATCGAGAAGCTCATTGAAAATATTCGGAGCAATTTTACTTCGATTAAAGGGCAACGACAGCAACTCGATTTGTTGCAGCAACTCAACGCGGAACATCAACAAGCGCGCCAACGCGACGGGCGATTGGAATCGCGGATTCAATCTTTTGAATTGGCTTTTCGAATGCAAATGGAAGCGGCGGACACGTTCGACGTGACAGGCGAGCCGGAATCGATTCGGCAACTGTATGGCGACAGCGTGCATGGCCGGCAGACGTTGATCGCTCGCCGTTTGCTCGAACGCGGAGTGCGCTTCATCCAGCTTTGGCATGGGGCAAGCCAGCCGTGGGACAGCCATGAGAACATCGAGAAAACCCATCGCGATCTGGCGAAGCAAATTGATCAACCCGTCGCCGCGTTGATCCACGACTTAAAACAGCGCGGGATGCTCGAAGACACTTTGATTATCGTGGGCGGCGAATTTGGCCGCACGCCCACCGTTGAATTGAACGACAAAGGCGACGCGAAATATGGTCGCGATCACAATCCGTACGGATTTTCAGTTTTGCTCGCGGGCGGCGGCATCAAAGGTGCAACGGTTTATGGCGCGACCGATGAATTTGGTTTCAAAGCCGTCGAGAATATTGTTCACGTTCACGATCTCCACGCGACCATTCTTCATCTGCTCGGTTTCGATCACGAGAAATTTACCTATCGCTACGCTGGACGGGATTTTCGCCTCACCGATGTTTACGGACATCCGGTTCGAGGAGTCCTGGCGTGAGCGAAGGTGCTGCCGAGATCCTCTCGGCAGAAAGGCGAGCAAACTTCAAACCCGCGTGAATGAACCCGCATTTCTCACCGTAAAACTGAATACCCGACATGCTGTAGGAGCGCGGCATTTATGCCGCTTCAACTGTCGAACTGGAAAAGCGCTTGAATCTGTTCCACGGCTGGCTGCCAGCCACGACGAAGCGGCATAAATGCCGCGCTCCGGTGAGAAATGCGGGTTAATATTTTATTCTCTTCCGAGAGGATCTCGGCAGCACGTTCTACTCCGTTGACGGCTGGCGTCTTAAACGTTATCCGTCGTTCCCGTGACTCGACACCTAAAATTTTTCCCTCTGCGATTTTTTTCTTTTGTCGGTTGCGCGTTGGCAATTTCCTGCGCCACGACCGTTCCGAGCGATTTGGTCGAGGTGAAGAAAATCATTCCGAACATCGTGCTGGATATTCGATACGCCACCACAAACAATTTCACTGGAAAAAAACTTTACGACAGCGACCGATGTTTCTTGCGTCGGCCGGTGGCGGAAAAACTCTGCGACGCCCAAAGAGAATTCAATCGCATGGGATTTGGTCTGAAAATTTACGATGCCTATCGTCCGCTCTCCGTCCAAAGAGAAATGTGGGCAATTTATCCACACGAAGGTTACGTGGCCAATCCGGCGAAGGGTTCACGGCACAATCGCGGCGCAGCGGTGGATGTGACACTCATCAATTTGAAGGACCGAAAAGAATTGTTGATGCCCTCCGCCTACGATGAATTTTCGGAAAAGGCGCATCGAGATTTTTCGGACACTTCGGGCGAGGCGATTCGAAATCGAAACCTGCTCGAACGCGTGATGGAGAAGCACGGCTTCATTGGCTTGCCGACGGAATGGTGGCACTTTGACGACGTGAATTGGAAAGAGTACGAACTCCTCGACATCGATTCTTCACGATTGAAATAATCGGCGAATTCCGCGCGAGATTTTCTGTATGACTTACGCCCAAGCGGTTCAATTTCTCTATGACCTGCAGATGTTCGGCGCAAAGTTTGGGCTGGAAAATACTTTCAAACTTGCCGCGCTCGCTGGGAATCCTCAGGACAAACTTCGCTTCATTCACGTCGCCGGGACGAATGGCAAAGGCTCTACGTGCGCCATGTTGGAAGCCATTTATCGCGCGACCGGCTTGCGCGTCGGACTTTTCACCTCCCCACATCTGGTTTCGTTTGCCGAGCGAATTCAAGTCGATCGCCAGCTCGCCAGCGAATTTGAAATCACTCGACTCGTTGAAGAAATGCAGCCTCTGCTCAAAAATTTTCCACACGACGCGCATCCCACTTTCTTCGAGGTGGTGACAGTGATGGCATTGAAATATTTCGTGGAAAAAAATTGCGACCTGGTGATTTGGGAAACCGGGATGGGCGGAAGACTTGATGCGACGAATATTGTCACGCCACTCGCCAGCGTGATTACAAATGTGGAATTCGATCACGAGAAATGGCTCGGTAACACGCTGACGCAAATCGCCGCGGAGAAAGCTGGCATCATCAAACCTGGCGTTCCCGTTTTCACATCCGCGACTCAACCGGAAGCGCTCGAAGTCATTTTAGAAACGGCGCGCGTCAACAAAAGTTCCGTTAGCCAGGTTGGAGTTCCGGGAACGAGAACGCCGCCCTTGGACAAAATCGAGCCTTCGCTGCTCGGCGAACATCAGCGCCTCAACGCCGCGCTGGCAATCGCGACAACGCGCGTTCTACAGAGTCAAATTTCCGTTTCCGAATCAGCAATTGCAACCGGTCTCACGCAAACGCAGTGGGCGGGACGCCTTCAACAAATTAAAACCAAAAAGGGTCAAACGTTTTTGTTGGACGGCGCGCACAATCCTTCTGGAGCGATTGCATTACGCGACGCGCTGGCTAAATATTTTCTCGAAAAAAAACTCACGCTTATCATTGGAATTTTGCAGGACAAGGAATGGTCTTCGATTTGCGAAATCCTCGCGCCGCTTGCCGACAAATTATTTGTCGTTCCGGTAAACAGCGAACGAACGACTGCGCCGGAAGAATTGCAACGCGCTGTTCGCAAAACAAATCCCGGCGCGAAAATCGTGGCTTTAAAATCTTTGGTCCAAGCGCTCGAAGCAACGGCTCAGGATTCTTTCGTCGTCATCACCGGCTCGCTCTATCTGGTTGGCGAAGCGCTCGAATTATTGCGACTTGATATGGGACGGACGCTCGATGAGCGCGGATTAAACGAGTGGAGCGCGAAAAGAATTCGTGATGATCGGAAGGAAGATTAAGAAGCCAACTGATAAATAGCTGGTCGATATTTTGGCTGTGGAACAGGTTTGCTTTCCGACTTCGCCGTTTCCAACCAGGCTTTTTTAGCTTTTTGGATTTCTTCGAGAGCCTTCGCGGGGGTAATGCCGAAGGCAGAGCATGCCACCAAATCGGGAACATCTGCGATGTAGCCTTCGTCCTCTTCGCTGTAGAAAATATTGATATGGTAATCTTTCATGGTTTATTCAGTGAGCTTCAGATCATATTTTTCCACCAATTTGATGAACTGTCGAATCTGATATGGCTTCGCTTGCCCGTGAACATCCTGCAAATTTACCAACTCTGGAATCCCTGAATGCGTGAAAATATGATGGCTGCCATTGATTCGCGAAAGCCGGAAATTGAAAGCTTTAACCAAAGAAGTCATCTCAGTGAAACGAATATTCTTCGAGCCGGCTAAGACTTTCTGCAATGTCTTTTGTTGTTTCATCGAATCACAACTGACGCGATTACGGCTGGAAATCCCGCCAAAGCCATTTCACCGCCTCTGGAAAAATCGAGCCGCCATGTTTTGCGCTATGCTGGCCATCGCCGAAAACAAATAGGTAATCGTATTTCGCAAACTTCAAAGCGGCAGCCATCGTTTGGTTGGCCAACGGCCAATTGCCGTATGGATTGTCCAGATCATTCGCGCCGTCCTGGAGAAAAACGCGAATCGGTTTGGCGGGCTGTTTGCGAATCCAAAAGGGATAAACGTAACCGCCGCGAATGTCGGTGAAACTTCCAATCGTACTCAGGACCTTGCTGAATTCATTGGGCCGCTCCCAGGCCACGGTGAACGAACAAATGCCGCCGGAACTCGAACCACAAATCGCGCGGCTCGAGGCGTTGCTGGCCAGATTATATTTCTTGGAAACTTCCGGCAGGATTTCTTCGAGCAAAAACTTCGCGTAAGCGTCGCCCAGCGAATCGTATTCGAAGCTGCGATTTTTTTTTGGTTCGTGTCCGGCTTCTGGAATTATACCGGGATTGATGAAAATACCGATGATCACCGGCAACTCTTTTCGCGCGATCAAATTGTCGAACACAATTGGCACGCGCCATTCACCGTTGGTCTTCACGTAACCACCGCCGTCTTGAAACACCATCACACACGCTGGTTTCGACGCATCATATTGTTTCGGAACATAAACCCAATAATCACGAACGGTTCCTGGGAAAATTTTACTTTTATCCCAAACATGCTTCGTCACCTCGCCGTGCGGCATGTCGGGATTGAACATCGAGTTTGTGCCGAGCTTGTAATCGTCGATGGCCAACGCGGGAAAGCTGGACACAATCAACAGAATCAACGGAATTAAGGGGCGGAGAGATTTCATATTTGAATTCTGTAATTTTTTCAGTTTCTGTCAAACTGCTGCTTTCAACAGAGCATCCAATTGTTTTGTCGTGTGTTCGCTGGAAATTGCGAAACGAAAATAACCGCCAGCCGGGCCGCCGGGATATTTGATGAGAGACGGAAAAACTCCATTGTCCAGACAGCGTTTTTTAAATTCATTTGCCGCGCATTTGCTCTTCGGAAATATCGCCATGATCGGGCTGGGCGGCGGGGAAATTTTCAATCCCGCTTTGCGTAACGCATCTTTCACATAAATCACATTTTGCTCGAGCCGCCGCCGCAAACTCTTATCGCGGCGTAAAATTTCGATCGAAGCCAGGGCCGCACAGGCCAACGGCAATGGCAACGGTGTGCTGCCGGAAAACATGCGGCTCCGCGTCAATATTTTCTCCCGTAATTCGCGCGAACCCAAAATCGCCCCGCCATAAACTCCAAACGCTTTGCTCAACGTGATGGTTTGAATAACGCGATGGCGCGGGATGCCTTCCCATTCCGGCGAGCCTTTTCCGGTTTGGCCAAGTGTCCCCGCTCCGTGCGCATCGTCGATCAGTAGCACGGAATTTTTCGGCAGAAGTTTCAGATACGATTTCAGCGGCGTGAGTGAGCCGTCGTGCGAGAAAACTCCATCCGCGAATAAAATGGGTTTCGTATTGTTTCGGATCCGCGAAACCGCGCCCGCCAAATCTTCGGCGTTGCGATGTTTGAAAGTCACCACCGGACAATCGAAGAATTTCGCGGCATCGCCCAGGGAGGAATGCGCCTTTTCATCCAGGAGTACATGCGAAAAATTCCCGGCCAATGCCTGGGCGACGATCAGGTTCGTCACGTAGCCGTTGGAAACGAGAACGGCGTCTTCCGTCCCGAAAAATTGCGCCAGGGATTTTTCCAGCGTTCCGTAAATCTTGTGATTGCCCGTCGTCATCCGAGACGCGGCCACGTTCAAGCCAAATTTTTTCAAGCCCTCTTCCATCGCTCGTAAAACTCCCGGATGACTGGCGAGGCGAAAATAATCGCAACCGCCGAAGTAACTGAGCTTCCGCTTTCCGACGCGGACGTAGGTGCGGTCAAGTTGTTGGAGTGGCAGCGGAAGAGTCACCACCCATCTGTATAGGTTGTCAAAATGATTTTCCAGTTAAGAAGCCATGGCGTTGAGCAGAGACGGTCGCAAGCGGGATGGCGAAAGTAGCGCAACGCGTCCCGCCTGCGCGGTGGAGGAGAAAGCCGACCCACAAAAATAATTTATTTTTGCAAATAATGGTTCGTCAATTCCCTCGTTTCCCGGCGCAGGCGGGACGCACTTCGCTACTCTTTGAATCGTCCGCCAACTTGGCGCTTTAATAGAGCAGATATTTTTGTCGCTTTTTGCGAAAGTCTTCTTCACCCGGCTTCCAAGAGTTCACGATTTCGGCGGCGGGCGTTCCGGCTTGCAACGCTTTGCGCGTGGCGTCAGTGCCGATGACTTTGTCGAACATGTCGAAAGCAGTCGGCAGTTTCGTGGCAGCTTTAGGCGGATCTTCTTTTCTTGGCCCTTTGCCTTCGGCTTTTTCCTTGGCGGCTTTTTCGGCGGCAGCTTTCGCCTTTTTCGCTTCGGCTTCCGCAAAAGTTTTCTTCGCATCGGCCAACAAATCGTGACCGGAAACTTTTTTCACCGCTTCGATGATGTAAAAGTTCAGCGCGGTCAGCGGCGCGCGGCGCGGATCAAGAATAAAAATTTGCGCGCCAGAAATAATATTCGTGGTGAACGGCCCATAAAACGGTTTGTAAGTCAGCGGTTTGAATTTCACTCCCGGAATTTTGTAACCATTGAGCGCTTCGGAAAGTTTCCACATGTCCATTCCGGGTAAACCAACGCAATGAAACGGCAGCGGATAGCCGACGCCGATATTCGCGCTGCCGAGTTCGCCGATAATTCCGGTCGCGGCAAGGTAGAGCGGCGAATCTTTTTCCGGAACGTGCGGCGAAGTTGGAATCCATTCCAGGCCGGTGTCGGGCCAGAGCATGGAACGTTTCCAACCTTTCATCGGCACGACGGTGAGTTGGCAACGATTGGTCATCCATCGCTCGCCATTGATCATTCGCCCCAGTTCGCCACAGGTCATTCCATAGACGTAGGGAATGTCGAATTGGCTGACAAACGAGCGGAAATTTTCCTCCACCATCGGGCCTTCCACGCGTTCGCCCCCGAGCGGATTCGGACGATCGAGCACGATGAATTCAATTCCAGCTTCGCCGCACGCCTGCATGGCGAGACCCATCGTGCTGATGAACGTGTAGGAGCGAACGCCGGTGTCTTGCACGTCGAACACCAGCGCGTCGAGGCCGCTCAACATTTGGGGAGTGGGTTTGCGTGTTTTGTCGTACAGCGAATGCACGGGCAAACCGGTGCGCGCATCGACGCGATTGGTCACTTTATCTCCCGCGGGAATGTCGCCGTAGATTCCGTGTTCAGGCGCGAACAACGCGACGAGTTTGACGTCGGGAGACTTTCGCAAAATTTCGATCGTGGATTCTAACCTGGAATTGACGCCGGAAGGGTTAGTGATGAGGCCGACCCTTTTTCCGATGAGTAATTTGAATTTTTTTTCCACCAGAACTTCATTGCCCAATTTTATTGCCCCATGCAACGAAGCGCCGGAACACAACGCCAGACAAAGAAAACTCTGTAGAAAAATTGACATCGGAAAAACGTAAAGAGTTTGCGGAAACAAAGCCAAAAAGAAAACGCCGCTCAATGCTCGATCACGCGATAAAATTTGTGCGGCACATCTTTGGCGTCTTCCAGAAGAATCAACCCATTCGTCAGCAAAAGAGAATTCGTGAGCGGCGTCCAATCGCTCAAGTTCGTGCTCGCTTGCACTTCAAAGCTGCTCACCTCATAGGTTGTCAGCAATCCGCCATTGGCATCGCCGAAGAGAAGTTGAACTGTGTTTCCGAGATTTTGCGGCGACTGAAATTTTTGCGGAACAAGAACGCGCAAGGTAGCGTTGCTGCTCACCAAGTTTGTCGATGAGTTACTGACGAGAACGGAATAAGTCCCGGAGTTAGAGCGTAGGACATTTGTCAACGAGAGCGTGGCATTAGTCGCGTTTAGAATATTGGTTCCATCTTTCCTCCATTGAAAAGCGAAAGGGGCGATGCCGCTTGGGCTGACGCTAAAATTGACGGTCACGCCAGCGGTCACCCATTGACTCGCAGGTTGGGTGGTATCAAGTAACAAATGGTAGAGATGTAAATTTACCCCCGAGGCATAGCCAAAATTTGAATTCAGGAATCGCAGCCGATTTATCCGCTGCGAATTGGTGTAGCCGGCCCTCGTCCAAGTCGCCCCTCCATCCAGCGTGTGTAAAAAATTATTGGCGTAAGGAGCGGTCGCCGAATCTCCGCCGGCCCAACCTTCATTCGTGGTCACGAAACCGACGCCTTGCCAGTAAAACGACGAAACTCCAATCGCGGAAAATGGTATCAGGTTGGGTATCCACGTATTTCCGCCGTCAATGGTTTTGTAAAAAACATGATTAGTCATGGTGGTGTTCTGTTGCAGGGAGACGTAACCGACGCTGGGAGACGGCCAGGACATTTTCCAAAAGTAGCAGCAGTTCTCCGGCGTTGTCGTGATCGGAGTCCAGGTCGCGCCGCCGTCGGTGGTGCGGGCGATGCGTCCGTGATACTGGTTGGCGCATGTCGAGGAATAGGAATTCGTATCCATCCCGACAACGAATCCATTGGTCGCATCTTTAAAATAAACATCCATGATGCCATTCATCACTCCCATCGCTGTCAGATTTACGATTGTCCAATTTGTTCCGGCGTCCGTGCTTTTCACAAAATAGGCGGGACCGCGAACTCGTCCGCCGCCGTAAATCGTATGTGAATCTAAAACGTGAAATGCGCAAAAGCCTTTCATCCCGGACGCATTGACAGCCTGAACCGGCGACCAGGTATCCCCGCCATCGCTGGTTTGATATAAAATATTTGTGTCCTTCACGTTGGCGTCATAGGCGTTGGTCCCAAGATTCCCGACGAATCCGCGCGTGGCGGAAAGAAATCCCACCGAGCGAAAATGCGCGAGAGGACTGGTCTGGGAAAATTTCTGCACCCAGGTGACACCGCCATTCGTTGTTTTCCAAACGCCGCCCGCACCGCCCGTCACAGCCCAACCGATGTTGGCGTCAATGAAATGAATATCGTCACTGCGCGAAGTGACTGGCGAATTGGTGCATTGGGTCCATCCGTAAATCTGGGCCAGCGCGGAAGTCGCATTGAGAACCAGGCAAAAGAAAACAGAATACTTCGTGCTCATGAGTTTATTTTTCGCGCGAGCGGAACCTGCCAGCTTTTGAAACCGAATTCCCGGACGAAACTTTCAGTCGGCGCTTGAATGCGAATGCGCCGCCTCTCGAACGGATCGTTGTAGGAAAGAGAAACGGCGCGGAGGCCAATCGGGAATTGCAGACTCGCCTGACGTTTCTTGTTGAGCTGCTTCAACGGCGAACCGTAGAGCGGATCACCGAGAATGGGATGCCCTGATTCCGCCAAGTGAACGCGAATCTGATGCGTCCGCCCGCTGATCGGATGCGCTTCCACCAAAGTTTTGTTGTCGTGCGTCTCGACAACTTTGAAAAAAGTTTGCGCTTCTTTTCCGTTGCGCGCATCGACTTTCATTTTTCCGATTTCTTCGGGATCGGGTGCCAGGCTCAGAGCGCAACTCCATTCGGACTCTTTGGGAATTCCTTCGACTGCGGCCAAATAAACTTTTTCCATCCGACGCGATTCGAAAAGTTCTCCGTAAGTTTTCACTGCGCCGATGCTTTTGCCGAACAGCAAAATCCCGGTGGTCTCCGCGTCGAGCCGATGAATGTGGTGGAGATATTTTAAGTTGCGAGAACGCGCCCAAAAACTTCCGCCGGCGATGGACGAAGCAACGGCGGCCTGCAAATTGCGATTGGTCTTCTGCCAGGAAAACGGAACCAGCATCCAGTAGGCGGGTTTGTCGATGGCGATGACCGAACGGTCTTCAAACAAAATGGGGATTTGCTCCGCGTTTTTTCCTTCGCCTAATTCGACATAATTTGTCTTCGCCACGACGGAAGGAACTTAGCCGCCAGTCTTCAGAAAGAAACCACGAATGAACTCAACATTCTATTACGGATCAAAAACAACTGCGTGAATCTGCGTCATTCTGCGGTCAAAATTCTCCAGGCTCGAAGTCGTGTGGAAGGAAAATGTGAGCGTCGGTTTTTTTCATGCGACTTGCTCGTGCTGAGTTTTGGCACAACTTTGCAACTTGGTTAAGGGCTGGAGTCTAGTTGGGTGCCCAACGCCGCGCTCCCTTTACCATTGATGAAAAGGATTTCCATCATCTCACGGCAATTCCTTCAATCGGATATGGCGATACTCCATTTGTCCGCGGTCGGCTTCCAGTCCGATGGGACCGGTCTCGGGAACTTTCATCGCGTCCTCCAAGACTTCGCCATTGCACGTGCAGTGCGCGACGCCATTTTTCACCGTCACAACAATTTCATTCCAATCCTGAGGTTTATATTTTTTTAAATTTTTATATTTGTCCGGACCCGCAACCAAATAATCGCGGCACTGAAGCTGTGGCTTGCGAATAAAAATTCCGCTGTCCGCATTGACCGCCGCGCGGAACTCCAGCTTCAGAATAAAATTTTTGGGAAATTCCCGCGTCGTCCACAACACCTCCACCAGGCGGGGCTCTTTTGGATTTACCATCAACACACCGTCGCGGGCTTCGTAACGTCCATCACTGCTCTGTTTTTTCCCGTCGAAATTATTCGTGAGATCTCCCCAGCCGGTGAGATCTTTGCCGTTGAACAAATTGGTGTAACCCGGCTCCGGTTTAAAGTCAGCCGCGCGCGGCACGGTGACGATACCTGGCCCGAGCAAAGAAATGACGAGCAGGAAAACGATGCGAAATATTTTCATAATTTGTGGAACTGCGGGAGAATTTGCATCGGTGACGGTCCGATTATCAAGAGACAAAATGGAGCGTCGAATGGTGGGGCGCACCTTGAGGGTGTGTTGCCCAAATGGAAAGGAGAGCACGGACAGCTTTGTCCGCGCGAATCCCAAAGGGTGAAAACGCTTGGGATGTTGTTTATTTCGAAACGCGCGGACAAGGCTGTCCGCGCTCCACTTGGTTTGGGCAACACGCCCTCAAAGATGCGCCCGAATCGTGGAACTCGATCCTGAAACCAGGAACAATTTCAACGATTACTTGTGATTCCAACCGGCGGTCAAAACGCAGCGTAGATTTTTGAATCTGCCGTCTCGCCGCTGTCGCCGATTTCCAATCGGCAGAGCATGACCATTTTGATTTCCTCGAAATTCCATGCGGCGGAGGGTTGAAGCGCTGCCATACAAGATTGGAAATCTGCGCCACGACTGCGGCGCACGGCCAATTGGAATCACCTCCACGAAATTGCTCACCCTTGATTTTCAATTTCGCTCCGTTAAACTCGCCGTCGTTCCTGATGGCTGCATCTGTCCAAAGCTTGCCGGAATTACGCCGTTCAACCCATTCATGAAAACTAAAAATTCCACGCGCAACGGTGTTCTCGCCGGAGGTAATTGGATTATCGACCAGGTCAAAATAATTGACGTGTATCCGCAACGCGAGCAACTCGCCAACATCCGCAGCCAGTGTCAGGGAACGGGCGGCTCGCCTTACAACGTCCTGATCAACCTGGCAAAACTCGGGGCGGAATTTCCACTCTACGGCGCAGGCTTCGTCGGCAAAGATGATTTAGGCCGTCACATTTTGGAAAACTGTTTGGAACATGAGATCGACACCAAATTTCTTCGCGTCAATCCGGCCGCGCCCACTTCCTACACCGACGTGATGACCGAAAAGGAAAACGGGCGCAGAACCTTTTTCCATCATCGCGGCGCGAATGCATTGTGGGAAGGCGACGACTTGAATTTTACAAAAATCAAAGCGCAAATTTTTCATCTCGGTTATTTGTTGTTGCTCGATTCGCTTGATGAGAGTGATGGAAAATTCGGGACCAAAGCCGCGCGCCTGCTCGCCGCCGCGCAACAAGCCGGGATGAAAACCAGCGTCGATGTTGTGAGTGAAGACAGCGACCGTTTTTCGAAAGTGGTCAATCCGGCTTTAAAATTTGTGGATTATTGCATCCTCAACGAAATAGAAGCGGGCAAGACAACCGGGTTTAAAATCCGCCGGGCAGACGGGACGCTCGATACGGTGGCGCTGCGTCATGCGGCGGGCGCCTTATTGCAACAAGGAGTGCGCGACCTGGTGGTGGTGCATTTTCCGGAAGGCGGTTTTGCGCGGACGCGACGCGGGGATGATGTCTGGCAATCTTCCTTGAATTTACCCGCGAAATTTATCGCGGGCACGGCTGGCGCGGGCGACGCATTTTGCGCGGGGGTTTTGATGGGGCTGCATGAAGGTTGGGATTTGTCGCGCTGTTTGCTGACGGGTGTTTGCGCGGCGGCGGCGTCCCTCTCCGATCCAACCTGCACCGGCGGAGTGAAAACGCTTTCCGCATCACTCGCGCTGGAGAAAAAATTTGGCGTTCGCAAAAATTTGGGAACGACGTAACTGATTTTTCCTTACGGCTGCCAGGCAAAAAAAAGAGGCTGGTTTGCACCAGCCTCTTCACTTTTATTGGTTCCGTTTGGACTTAGTAATCCATTCCGCCCATGCCGCCGCCGTGGTCACCGTGACCGCCGCCAGCCGGGGCTTTTTCCTTTTCAGGAAGTTCGGTGATCAAGCATTCGGTCGTGAGCAACAACCCAGCGATAGATGCCGCGTTTTGGAGCGCGCTGCGGGTGACTTTTTTCGGGTCAACCACACCGGCTTTGACGAGGTCTTCGTATTCGCCCGTCGCAACGTTGTAACCTTCGTTACCTTTGCGCTTCTTGACTTCCTGCACGATGATCGAACCTTCGACACCAGCG
>JBBQRQ010000074.1:0-26009 GCA_038214755.1 Verrucomicrobiota bacterium | reverse complement strand
TTTCCAAAACTTGGTGGTTGGGGGCTGTTTCTTGGGGCGTTTGGTTCGTTCGGCCCTAAGCATCTTGTTTTTTTTCTTTTTTCAACCCCGCGCACGCCAAGGCCCGCGCTCTTTTTCATTTGGGCAACACGCCCTCAAGATGCGCCCACCAAAACGGTAGCCGCCGACGTGAGGAGGCGGATTTTCCCGGGAGAAGTCAAAACGCCCGGCTCCTTACCTCGGCCGCTACGAGCGCATTTCTAATTTCCATTCACGTTAAGCGATAGAATTTCGCCCGGCTCGCACTCCGCGAAAACTTCTAAAGGCCGGCAGCAAACTTCGCAATCGGTTGTGAACTGTTGCGTTTCAACACTGGTGTCGATGGCCAACTCAAAACTTTGTCCGCAGAAAGGGCATTGGATTTTTTCCGAAACTTCCATACGACGGAAATTATGAAACCGACCTGCGCTTGTAAACGGGCGCATCTTGCTAAAATGCAAGTTTCAAATCTTCGGAAAGTGGTGGCGACGGAGCGCCGATATCCTGATCGGCATTAGAGCACTTTATCTTTTCCGCGAGCCGATCAGGAGATCGGCGTTCCGTTATTTTGCAAGAAACTGAGATGTGCCGCTTGTAAACCACATGGGGAAAGCCCTTGAAGAAAAGGAAAAAAAGATTAGATATATCCAGCAATTTTTCATGAATTTACGCGCGATTTTTTTTATTTTGTCCGCCGGCGCCCTCCCGCTTTTCGCGGCGGAGCCGGTGGATTACACGAAGGAGATCAAGCCGATTCTTTCCGGTGTTTGTTATCAATGTCACAGCGCGACTCAGCAAAAAGGCGGGCTGCGTTTGGACACGGGCGCTAATGCGTTGAAGGGTGGTGAAAAAGGCGTGGTGATTATTCCGGGAAAAAGTGAAGAGAGCCTTTTGATCCAAGCAGTTTCGGGAACGGCGAAAGATTTGCCGCGAATGCCTTTCAAAAAAACTCCGCTGGACGATGACAAAATCGCCTTGCTCAAACGCTGGATCGATGAAGGGGCAAAGTCACCCGCAGATGAAAAAGCGGAATCGGTTTTGCATTGGGCGTTCATTGCGCCGCCGACGGTGGTTCCGATTCCGCAAGTGCAATTTAAGGGCGGAGCGGCGACCTCTAGGTCGGTTGCGGGGAATGCCGATCGGGAGATCGGCGCTCCGAACAATCAAAAAAATTGGGCGCGTAATCCCATCGACAATTTTATTTTGGCGCGACTCGAAAAAGAAAAAATCAAACCATCGCCGGAAGCGGATCGCGTCACGCTGATTCGCCGGGTGAGTTTGGATTTGATCGGCTTGCCTCCGAAAATTTCTGAAGTCGAATCCTTCGTGAATGACAACAGTCCTGATGCTTACGAACGGCTGGTGGATCGTTTGCTGGCCTCCCAACATTACGGCGAACGGTGGGGACGCCACTGGCTCGATGCCGCGCGCTACGCGGATTCAAATGGCTACAGCATCGATAACCCGCGTCAGATTTGGAAGTATCGCGATTGGGTGATTGACGCATTCAATCGCGACCTGCCGTTCGACCAATTTTCGATTGAGCAACTGGCGGGAGATTTGTTGCCGAACGCAACGCTCAATCAGAAAATTGCCACCGGTTTTCATCGCAACACCCAGATCAATCAGGAGGGCGGAATCGACAAGGAACAGTTTCGGGTCGAATCGATTATTGACCGCGTCAACACGACAGCCACGACCTGGATGGGGTTGACGGTGGGCTGCGCGCAGTGTCACGACCACAAATTCGATCCGGTTTTGCAGAAGGAATATTATCAATTTTTTGCGTTTTTAAATAATCAGGAGGAACCGGATTTGCAGGTCGCCACGCCCGCGCAACTCGCCCAACAGGAATTGTTGAAGAGGGAAATTGCCAAAGCGGAACTGGAATTGAAATCGTACGCCGACTCGCTGACCAACGAAGTTGCGGCCTGGAAAAAATCGTTGTCCCCGGAAGAAGTTTCAAAACTGAAACCGGAAATTACGACAGTCCTCGAAACTGCTCTGGAAAAGCGCACCCTCAAACAAAAACTTTTGCTTTTGGACGAGGTGCGAAAGGACGATTCCGCTTACAGAGCTAGAAAATCCGCGCTGACCAAACTGGAAAAGAAAAAGCCCGAGTTCGAAACCACGCTGGTTCTGGAGGAGCGCAAAGAGCCCCGGCAAACATTCCTTTTCATCAAAGGCGATTTTACCCGGCACGGCGATCCAGTGTCGCCCGGCGTCCCGAAAATTTTGCCACCGTTGGAAACGCATTCTGGAATTTCTAATTCGCTCAATCGCCTCGATCTGGCCAAGTGGCTGGTGAATCCGAAAAATCCTTTGACCGCTCGCGTGACGATGAACCGGATTTGGATGCGCTATTTCGCGAAAGGAATTGTCGAAACGGAAAATGATTTTGGCACGCAAGGCTCCGCGCCGTCGCATCCCGAATTGCTCGATTGGCTCGCGAACGAATTCGTGAAACAAAGGTGGAGCCAAAAGGCAATGCACCGGCTGATCGTGACTTCGGCGACGTATCGGCAAAGCTCGCGCGCGCGGCGCGATCTGGACTTGATCGATCCCTACAACAAATTGCTCGCGCGACAAAATCGGTTTCGGCTTGATGCGGAAATTGTGCGCGACGTGGAACTTTCCGCCAGTGGTTTGCTCAGTGAAAAAGTGGGCGGGCCAAGTGTTTATCCGCCGATTCCCGATGGCGTGATGACTTTGGGCCAAGCCGTGCGCGAATGGAAAATCAGCCCGGGCGCGGATCGTTATCGCCGGGGAATGTACACGTTTTTTTATCGCGCCACGCCGCCGCCGGAATTGATGGTTTTCGACCAACCGGAATCAACCAGCGCCTGCACGCGGCGCATGAGATCGAACACCCCGCTACAGTCGCTCACGTTGTTGAACGACGTCGGCTTCGTGGAATTTGCGCAAGGTCTGGCGCTGCGCCTTTTAAAAGAAGTTCCGCAAAGCGAGGACGAACGAATCGTTCGCGCTTTTAAACTTTGTTTGTCGCGCGCGCCGAAGTCTGATGAGCAACAGCGCGTCAAAGAATTGTTGAGCCAACAATTGCTCAGTTATCAATCCGCGGATGACGCAAGATCGTTGCTGTCGAAAACAATTCCTGCGAACACGGACGTGAAACAACTTGCGGCGTGGACGACTGTTTCGCGGGTTTTGTTGAATTTGGATGAAACGATTACGCGGGAATGATGATGAAAAACTCCAAACACCAAACACCAAGCTCCAGAGAAATTCCAAATCCAAAGCTCCAATGTTTCATCGTGCTTTGGAAAGCGCATTTTTTTTCCGGGTGTTTTTCTGGAGCTTGGAGTTTGGTTTTTGGAGTTTAGAAGTATGTCTCACTTTTTTAACAATCCTGATTGCGCCGGCGATCTTCGCGAAGTCACGCGCCGCCAATTTTTCGGCAAGTGCGCGATGGGAATCGGCTCCATCGCGCTGGCGTCTTTGCTCAATGAGCAAAAAGTTTTCGGCGGCGAACAGGTGAAACTCGTCAATCCGCTCGATCCGAAAGCGGGGAATTTTCCGGCGAAAGCGAAAAATATTATTTACCTCTTCATGGCGGGCGGGCCGAGCCAGTTGGAGTTGTTCGATTACAAACCGAAGCTGGTCGAGTTGAACGGCAAACCGATTCCCGATTCGTATTTGAAAGGAAAACGTTTCGCGTTCATGGACACGTTCGCGAAAAATCCGCCGAAACTTTTAGGCTCGCGCCGGAAATTTGCGCGACGTGGTCAAAGCGGCGCGTGGGTTTCAGAATTATTTCCACACACTTCCACGATCGTGGACGACATCTCGCTCGTGCATTCCTGCGCCACCGATGTTTTCAATCACGCGCCGGCTAAACTTTTTATGAACACCGGCTCGACGCAATTTGGCCGGCCGAGCATGGGAGCGTGGACGACCTACGGCATCGGCAGCGAGTCGAAAGATTTGCCGGGATTCATTGTGTTGCTCTCTGGGCCACGCGGGCCTCGGGGCGGAGCGGTGAATTGGGCGAGCGGATTCTTGCCGACGACGTATCAAGGCGTTCCGTTGCGTGGACAAGGTGAGCCAATTTTGAATCTCACCAACCCGCAAGGCGTGGATGCGAATCGCCAGCGACAAACCATCGACGCCATTCGCGATTTGAATTTGAAACGGCTGGTGGAAACGGGCGACGAAGAAATTCGCACGCGCATTTCCGCCTACGAGATGGCGTATCGAATGCAAAGCAGCGCGCCCGAACTGATCGATCTTTCCCAAGAGACACAGGCGACAAAAGATTTATATGGGGTCAAGGAAGGCCAGCCCTCGTTCGCGCGAAATTGTTTGCTCGCGCGCCGACTCGTGGAACGCGGCTCCCGTTTCGTGCAGTTGTATCACACCAACTGGGACAGCCACGGCGGCCCCGGGGAGGATTTGGAAAAGTCGTTTGAAAAGATCACGAAAGAAGTCGATCAACCGTGCGCGGCGCTGATCAAAGATTTGAAACAGCGGGGCATGTTGGAAGACACGCTGGTGATTTGGGGTGGAGAATTTGGCCGCACGCCGATGGGCGAAGTGCGCGAACAAACCGGGCGCAATCATCACATCGATTCGTTTACCATGTGGTTTGCTGGCGGCGGCGTGAAGGCCGGGCAAGTTCTCGGCGCAACGGACGAACTCGGTTTCAGCCCCGTCGAAGATCGCTGTCACGTTCACGACATCCACGCGACGATTTTGCACTTGCTCGGATTGGAGCACACGAAACTAACTTTCCGTTTTCAAGGCCGCGATTTTCGCCTGACTGATGTGCATGGGGAAATTATTCAGAAGCTGCTTGCCTAACCGAAATCCTACAGAAAACTTTAACGCAAAGACGGAACGGCCCAAAGCAGCCGACTCCATGGGATCTGCGATGACCAACTGAGTTTTCAGGCGTCAATGAGCCAAGCCGGTTCCGAACCAGCGCTTCGTCTGCGTTCCATCATATTTGAAAGTCGAAAAAAATTTCTCAAAATAGCCATTGCTATTCGGTTGAGACACTGCATCTTTAGCGCCTTAGATAGCTTGTCACTTTCACGGCATGGTAATCCTCAGGTGAACTTAGTTCAGTGATGATTTTAGACCCGATCCTCGGGAACAGTCTGGAGAAAGAACGGTTAGTCTAGTTAGAGTTAAACATCACATGAGTACTAAATTATTTGTTGGAAATCTTTCCTTCAATGTCACGGAAAACCAACTGCAAGACACCTTTGCCGCACACGGCACGGTCGTCGAAACCAACCTGATGATGGACCGTATGAGCGGCCGTCCTCGTGGATTCGCCTTCGTCACCATGAGCAGCGCGGACGAAGCTCAAAAAGCGATCGACGCTTTGAATGGCACGGACCTCGATGGTCGCGCCCTGACGGTTAACATTGCCAAACCTCGCGAAGAACGCGCTCCCGGCGGCGGCGGCGGCGGCGGTCGTCGTGAATACGGCGGCGGCGGTGGTGGGGGCGGCGGCGGACGTGGTCGCTATTAATCTTTGGATTTGAATTCACGCGAGGCCTTGGGTAAACCTTGGCCTCGCTTTTTTTGGTAACATTCCTCTGGCAGATCGGCCTGTTACTTTTTTGACCCAACTGCCGTCTGGATTTGTTTTAACGCATGGAAGAACACATTGAAGTAGAAGGCCGGATCTTTACGGTGCTGGCTGGCACGATGTTTCGAGTGGAACTCGACAACAAACATCAGGTGCTCGCCACGATCTCAGGAAAAATGCGCAAACGCTTCGTGCGTCTCACCGTCGGCGACCGCGTCAAAATGGAAATGTCCCCTTACGATCTGAACAAAGCGCGCATCGTCTGGCGGTTGGGTTAGTCTTCAGGCGTCTCGTCGGGCAATTCGGGAGAACCGTTGTTCAGATTTTTCACCGCATATTTTCCTTACCCGGAACTTCAGGTGTGATTCAAAGTGACAGTCACCCCTGACGCCGTTAAAGCGGCGGAGGGCCGCCGCACTCCAAGACGCTCGCGCGGATTTCGATGGTGCTTGAATGGCGCGAAGCGTCTTGGAGTGCGCTCGCCCTCGGGCGCTCTAGTTTTTGATCGCCACTTAAATCACCCCCGCAACTTATCCCCGCTTGCGTTCCGTCCTCTCGAAGTCTAAAACGAGCGCATGAATCGTCGAACTTTTCTTCAACTTGGCGCAACAGGATTAGCGCTCGCTCCGTTCCGAAATTACGCCGCGGAATTCGCCGACCAGAAAAAAATGCGCGTCGGCCTGATCGGCTGCGGCTGGTACGGCAAATGTGATTTGTTTCGCTTGATCCAGGTCGCCCCGGTCGAAGTGGTTTCTCTGTGCGATGTCGATAAACGAATGCTCGCTGAGGCGGCGGAGATGGTGGCATCGCGGCAAGTTTCAAAAAATAAACCGCGCACTTACGGCGACTATCGGCAGATGCTGAAGGAAAAGGACCTCGACATCGTGCTCGTCGCAACACCGGATCATTGGCACGCCTTGCCGATGATTGCGGCAGTTGAAGCCGGCGCGGATGTCTATGTGCAAAAACCCATCAGCATGGACATCGTCGAAGGACAAGCGATGCTCGCCGCCGCGCGGAAACACCAACGCGTTGTCCAGGTCGGCACGCAACGACGCAGCACTCCTCATTTGATTGAAGCCCGCGACACCATCGTCAAGGAAGGCAAGCTGGGGAAAATTGGCCTAGTTGAAATTTGTTGTTACTACCACATGCGGACTCGCGAGAATCCGCCGGACACTGCGCCGCCGGATTATTTGGATTACGAGATGTGGACTGGCCCCGCGCCAATGCGGCCTTACAACAAACTGGTTCACCCTCGCAGTTGGCGTGCCTTCATGGAATATGGAAATGGAATTATCGGCGACATGGCCATTCACATGTTTGACACGGTTCGATGGATGCTCGATTTGGGCGCACCGCAGCGCGTCACTTCTTCGGGCGGAATTCTGATGGACAAAAACAGCAAGTCAAACATCTCGGATACACAGAGCGCGACGTTTGACTACGGCGAATTACAAATCATTTGGCAACATCGAACCTGGGGCGACGCACCCGACCCGAAGTATCCCTGGGCGCTGACGATGTATGGCGACAAAGGAACGTTGAAGGCGGGCTTGATGGGTTATGACTACACACCTTCGGGCGGAGGACAACCTATCCATCGCGATGTGACTTATGAGTTGGAACAATATCCGGAGGACAAGACGGAGAAGGATTTGGAGAAACATGTCGCGCCCGCCATTCGCGGGCACATGAAAAATTTTCTTTCCGCGATTGCAACCCGCGGTCGTCCCGTTGCGGATATTGAGCAAGGTCACATCTCTACTACCGCCTGCATTCTCGCCAATCTGTCGATGCAACTTAAGCGCGGGTTGGAATGGGATTCGGCAAAGGGAAAAATTGTGAACGACGAAGAAGGAAACCGTTTGCTACGGCGAGCCTATCGCGCACCGTGGATTCATCCCGAACCGGAGAAGGTTTAGAGTAACGAACGCGAAGTCTTATTTGCTTCTTCGAAGTTTATTGTAAATGCCGCTTCGGTTTGCATCATTCGGGTGGGCCGAGACGCTTCCAAGAGCAACGAAGAGCCAGTTGAATTCTAAATGCGGTGGTAAGCAGGACATTAATTTCTCCACCTTCAATTTTTTGTAAATTCCTTGTGGCAATTTCAGATTCTTCCGCGAGCTTTTCTTGCGTCCAGCCTTTCCTCACCCGTTCGCGCCGCACATTCGCGCCATACACCTTCAGTCTGTTCCATTCTTTTTTCCTCAGAGGCACGATATATTAAATCGCTGCCCGTGCTGAATCGTGAACGATACATATATCGTGGTATGCTTGAACATTTCCCTTGCTATTAAACCGTCGTTGCCCCAAACATGTGTCGTCCTATCAGAAGAACGTTCTCCGAAGGCGCGAGGCACTTCTGTGAAATAGTTGAAAATTTACTGTCTGGAATTAACCAGAAAACAACCCATGAAAACAATCGACCCCGCGTCGCAGGAAAGTCCTCTCGCTCCTTCATCCTTAAAGAACGACTTCCAGCGAAGGTTCTCTTTGAATCCGGCGGCACGGCGTTTTCGTTATATCGGCGGGATTTTTCTTTTATTGTTTTTTCCGCTGGTCGGATTGGTTCGCGCTGACGTTCCTTCCCCCGGCGATCCTCCTACTTACGACTGGCTGGATAATTGGACGTTCAATAACACCAATACCTGGACAAGTGAAATTGGCCACGCGCCTGTTTCATTTACAAATCTCGAAGTTTCGCCGCTCGGCAACGGTTCCGCCCTTTTTTTAGACAACACCAATGGGGCTTGGCTGCAATACAACGTCTTTGAAACTAACGGCGTAACCAACCTGACGGTGAACGAAGGAACATTGATGTTTTGGTTCGCGCCAAACTGGACGGGAACTAATCAAGGCGGCAACGGTCCCGGACAATGGGGACGCTTGATTGAAGTTGGCTCTTATACGACCAATGCGAGTTACGGTTGGTGGAGCATTTATCTCGATCCCGACGGCGCAAACATTTATTTCTCCTCGCAAACCAACGGCGCAGGCCAAACACATCTTTCTGCTCCGATTGCCTGGACGACCAACCGTTGGCATTTGATTGTGCTAACTTACTCGCCTACCAACTCCGCACTTTATCTGGACGGAGAACTTGCGACCAACGGATTGCCTGTAACTTACTTGCCCGATACTAACGTGCTCGCGGCAGGCTTCTTTGTCGGCAGCGACAACGCCGGCCTGAGCCAAGCGCGCGGAATATTTGACGATATATCGACCTATAACTTCCAGTTGGACGCGGCCAGGATCAGCAGGACGTTCAGCATGGGATCTTTTTATTACTATTTAAATCCGCTGAACTTTGCCAACTTATCTTCTGCGCAGTCTTCTCCTTCTTATGATCCCACTTTCCTCGCTATTACCGGCGCGGGATACCTGCAATGGGTCGGGTCGAATGCGACGAGTTGCGTGACCAGCAGCAACGTTTGGATCACGAACATGGTCGCGACGTTAGTAGGAACGAATGCAACAAATCAAAGTGTAAACTTCACCTTTGAAATTGCGGGCGGTTCGAACAATCTGCCTTACGATGTTTTTGCCACGGGCGATTTTATCGGGTCATCGCTCACGAACAGTCAATGGCTTTGGATGGGGCAAGGGTATCATTGCAATATTTATACGATTACCAATTTGCCGAGTCGCGCCTTCCTGATTTTAGGAACTTCTCTGGATAGTGACAGCGACGGATTAACGGACGCCTATGAACGGTTGATGAGCCACACCAACCCACTTAATCCAGACACGGATGGAGACGGGATTCTTGATGGATGGGAAGTCATGTCGGGCCTGAACCCGCGGGTTGATGAATCGGCGCAAAGCAGCGGAAGGCTAAACTACACCTATGGCACGGATGCGTGGCTGCGAACTATTTCAGGCAAGCGCATTGAAACCATCGGTCTGGATTCCGAAGCAAACGTTTCGCAGGCGACCCCATAAAAGCTAAGTCTATGAAATACACCCGAATTTTTTGTTTATTCCTCCTGCTGATAACAACCGCTGCGGTTGGCCACGCACAACAGTTTACGGAACCGGGTTGGTTTAATGCGACGATAGATGATTCGGGGCCTATCAGCGAACTAGTGTCCCCGGACGAGGCTAAGTCTGAGGGATACATTAATGCTCCTGACGCTATCGCGGAAGCGGTCACGCCGGAAATTCAAGAACTGGCGCGAGGTTTGGAAAATGATCCGCTTCGCATCTTCCGATACGTCCATGATTATATTCGACACGTCCTGTATTTTGGGTCCAAGAAAGGAGCGCAGCTGACACTATTGGAACGTTCCGGCAATGACTTTGATCAATGCGCGTTGTTGGTGGCATTGCTGCGCGCGGCGGGACATACTAATACCACTTACCAATTCAGTCTGATGCGGATGCCGTATGAAAGCTCGGATCATAATGATTTACAGCATTGGTTTGAATTTAACCTCCCCAATACCGATTGGACAACGTCGTATAATTCATCTGCGGCTCTATTGCTGGCTCGAGGCTATCCGTATGTATGGCCCAGTAGCAATTCAACGATTGAATTCCATCGGGTTTGGGTGGCGCTGACCATTGGCTCCACCAACTATTACTTCGATCCTGCTTTCAAGGTGAGTGAAGCGATCATCGGAACCAATCTGCTTACGGCCACCGGTCTAAGCACCAACGCGCTGATGACCAATGCAGCGGGCGTTCTCGGCACGGGCTACGTGGATAATCTGACAGAAACTCCTTTGCGCAACAAGCTACGCGATTACACCACGAACTTACTGGGCTATCTGCAATCAAATTGTCCCAATGCTTCGGTCGAAGAAATTCTGGGTGGACGCAGAATCGTTCCCTGGACCAATGAGTTAAGTCAGACCCCACTTTTCCCGCGGGACGATCTGAATGGGGTTCTTCCGTTGTTAAGTTGGACCAATTTGCCGACCAGTTTGATGACGACTCTGGCCATCAGCATTGGGGGAACCAATTATCAATGGTTTGTTCCGTCCCTGCAAGGGCAGCGTTTATCACTGACTTTCGACGCCAACGGGTTGGGTAAGCTGTGGCAGGAAGACAACCTTCTTTTACAACAATCAACCACCGGTGGCCGAACGGTTGATCTAACACTCAGCATCGATCATCCTCATGGACAATGGACCACCGCCAATACTCTCCGTAATTCAATCACAAACGATCAATCCGTGACCATAACCTACCAACGAACCAACTCCACCTACGCATTGCTTTATAGCTTTGAAGCGGGCAGTGAACTGTTACGACTGCGCCAAAAGAAATTAGATGCTTATGTGCAAATGGGTTTAACCAACACCTCGCGTGAAGTAACGAGCGAAACACTGAATGTCATGGGATTGAACTGGATGTTTCAGACGGCATTAAGCGAACATATACTGGCGCGGCAAAGCGACGTGCTCACCCAGTATCATCATCGCCTCGGACGCATGGCGCAAGAGCAAGGTCGCGGCTACTATATTGACGCCTATGCGCAGCTTGCGTTGGATTTTCCAGAGAAAGGGCGGACCCTGGAAGGTATCGGTCAATTATCGAAGTTCCTTGACCTTGCGGGTTACTTTGAAAGTGCTCTTGAACATGGCATAATTGAACAACTCCAAACTGATGGTCTGGTTGGAGCTTCCACCATCAAGATGCTTCAATCCGCCACTGCTGCGTCAGTCCCTATTTATTTATTGAACAGCGGTAATTGGGCAACACTCAAGAGTCAGTTAGTCAATTACGACACCAACCTTTTACAGGGATATATCAATGCCACCAATACGTTGCTTCTGCCGAAGGATGGTCATCGGTTGGTCGCAGGTGCGGGCTGGGCAGGTTACGGCTTGATCATTAAGGCAACCACCGGCAATAGCAGTATCCGTCTGAAAATCGAGGGCGGTTACAATGGAGGCTTTGTTTCCAGTCCTTCCGCTTTTGTTAATCCACCCTTTGTTTATCAATCCAGTTATGCCGCACCCACCTATTTCGCGCCGCAACCGCCTTCGATTCCGAGTTTTCATGGCGCGGACCCGGTCAACATGGCGGATGGTTCATTCTATATTAACTCCCTTGATTTATCTATTGGTGAAGCTGAACCGAAAGGACTGGCCTTTACCCGGTATTACAACCCGGCGCGACGGCGACATAATCTGGCGGGCATGGCGAATGGCTGGCTGCATAACTACTATTTCAACCTCGCGCAAATCAGTTCGCCCGAAGCAGGCCTGGGTCGAAGCACTCCGGCACAAATGGCTTCCATGCTGGTCGCAACCTGCGCGGCATTGAACCTTTATACAACTGCCGAGGATGTCAAAAAATGGACTGTCACCGCGCTCATTGCAAAGTGGGGAATCGATCAACTGATTGATAACGGAATCTCAATTACGATGGGCAATGACACTCTGGAGTTTGTGAAACAACCGGACGGTTCCTATACTCCGCCAGCCAACTGCACCATGACCTTGACCAAGACCGGGACAACCTATGCGCTAAAGGAACGGAATAAGAACACCTTTAACTTCGACGCCAAAGGCCGGCTGACCAGCATCGTCGATCCCTATCTTCAAGACCTCACGTTTACCTATCTCAACAGCACCAGTTCTCTTCCTACTTTGATCACCGACTGGAAGAACCGCACCTTGACCCTGGCCTACTCCGGCACGCCAAAGCATTTGGATAGTGTGACGGATAGCACCGGGCGTTCGATTGGCTTTAGCTATGTTGCCAATACCAGCGGTATTGATCTCGTGGCGGTCACGAATGTTGAAAAGGCGGCAGGCACCTATCTTTATGATACCAATCATCAAATCATTGCAACTAAGGATGAGTTAAACCAAACCATCACAAGCAACATCTACGATGGTTTCGGGCGTGTGGTAGAACAATACACCGCTGGCGACACCAACCGGCGCTGGCGCTTGTATTGGAGCGGTTACATGAATACAGAGGAAGACCCGGCGGGAAGCAAGCGGCTCTTTTACTACGACGAACAACATCGCCCGATTGGAGTAAAGGATGCCTTGGGAAATCTAAGCCAAACCTTCTATGACGGCCATGACCACGCCGTGATCTCCATCTCTGCGTTGAACGAGACAAACCGAATGATATATGACGGACGAAACAACTTGGTCCGTTCGATTGACGCGCTGAATTTCACCAATCAGTTCAGTTATGATTCCTCCAATCGGTTAAGTCAGAGCGTCGATGCGCGAGGTAAAATCAATTCATTCGGTTACAATACCAAACATCAATTGACCGGAATGACCAATGGAGCGGGTGATTGGAAGACTTTTGTTTACAGTACGACGGACGGGACTCTAACCAGTCAAAGCGATCCGGGAGGAACAAGCAGCTTTACCTACGATACTTGGGGACAATTGAAGACTGTCATCTCTTCGGGCAGTCTTGGCACAAATAGTTTTCTGAACAGCGCCAATGGAGATGTCCTGAGTTATACGAATGCGCGTAACTTCGTGACCAGCTTTGAATACAACGCGCGCCGACAAGTAACTAACACAATAGCGCCGACTAACATTATTACCAAGATAGCCTTTGATGCCGTGGGCAATGCAGTGAGTGCGACAGATGCACGGAGTTTTGTCGTGAGCAATCTTTGGAGCGCCACGCAGAAACAACTGGCGACTATTTACCCGGTAACTGCCCAAGGCACGCCGATAGTAACCAATATCTATGACAATCGCGATTGGGTGCTACGCACCCTGAACCCACTTCAACAACCCACGCTCTACACTAACGATATAGCGGGCCGAGTCACGAGCGTAACCGATCCTCTCCTGCGAACGAGCCGAGCTGTCTATGACGCTGTCGGACGCCAAACGCAAACGACCAATGCGGCTTTGGAAGTAACCCGACAGGAATGGAACGCGCGGGGTGAAGCAGTCAAGGTAATAGACGGAGCGGGTCATACCGCCTCGAGTGTCTATGACGAAGGGGGCAACCAAGTTACGCTGACGAATAGGAACGGAAAGAAGTGGCAGTTTCAATTTGATGCCGCCAATCGTTTGACGAACACGGTTACACCGCTAGGACGCGAAACTAAGTTGACTTATGATAATCGCGGATTGGTTTCATCGGTAAAGGAACCATCTACCCAATCAGCGACGAATAATTACGATGCGAAAGGCCGCTTGACCAATCGCGTCGATGGAGTCGCGACGACTCTCTATCGCTATGACTTCAATGACAATGCGACGAACGTCATTGAATTAGGAAAGTCGAATGTCTGGACGTATGACGCTTATGACCGTGCTGTTACTTACCGCGATGCGGATAACAACCTTCTTCAATATCGCTACGACCCGAACGGCAATCTGACGAACCTCGTTTATCCTGACAGCAAGAATGTCTATTATGCATACGATAGCTTGAACCGGCTGACGAACGTGACCGACTGGGCAAACCGCAAGACGAGCATGGAATACGATCTCGCCAATCGGTTAAAGAAGATCACGCGTCCGAACAACACCGTGCGTGAACTCTTCTACGATGCCGCGGGACAGACAACGAACATCATCGAGCGGATGGGAATAGGAGTCCCGATTGCCTTCTTCAAATTCAATTGGAACAGCGCCGCAAGAATGGAATGGGAATTTGCCGCGCCACTACCTCATGCCTACACGCCGCCCACACGAGTGATGACCTATGATGATGACAACCGTCTGGCAACGTTCAACAGCACGGCAGTGACGAATGATTCGGATGGCAACATAACAGGTGCGCCGCTCACCAATGGCACGTTTGCCACTTACACGTATGACGCGCGCAATCGGCTGGTAGGGACGACTTCGACGGCGTCCCTGACTTATGGTTACGATCCAACGGGGAGCAGGACATCTATAACCAACGGGACAAACGTAACGCGCTTCATCATCAATCCGAACGCCGCTCTCTCACAAGTGCTCATCCGTGGGAAGAATGGAGTGACTAACTACTACGTCTATGGCCTCGGCTTGCTTTATGAGGCGGATGATGCGGGAAATACCAAGACCTATCATTACGATTGTCGTGGCAGCACCGTAGCGTTGACTGATGGCAGCGGCATCGTCACTGACCGCGTTGAATACTCTGCTTATGGAACTACCACGTACCGCACTGGCACAACGGACACGCCATTCCTCTATAACGGACGTTATGGAGTCCAGACCGACAGCAACGGCCTGCTCTACATGCGGGCCAGATATTACAATCCGTTCCTATGTCGCTTCATCAACGCCGACCCTAGCGGCTTCTCCGGTGGCTTGAACCACTACGCTTATGCCGATGGCAATCCTATCAGTATGAGTGATCCATTCGGGTTGGGTGCAATTGCAGCAGCGAGTTCCGCGTCCTGGCTCCAATCGCAATCCTGGTATCAGCAAACCCAAAATCTGCAAGCCGATGCGCGGCACTATGGCGATCCCAATGCAGGACGGAACCTGGCGGCGGGCTTCCTGAATGTAGTGACATTGGGCTTGGCCGGGGATGTCACGTCGGCTACCACAGGCTATGATCTGTATAATAACCGAGTCACCAGTCAGGAGAGAATCCTGGCCGCTGCCAGTGTTGGTTTATCGCTAATTCCGTTGGAACGTGTCGGACTTACCGGCGCGCGTATCGCAACAAGAGTGGAGCGCGTTGCCGCAGGAGGGGGCGCGAATATAGCATTAGGATCCAGGTTTAGCGGGTTACGAACATTCGCCTCAGACATAGGAGCCAACCATCTCTTGGACCTGCCGAATAATCAATGGAAGAACGTTTTCCTTTCCCATGTGGAGAACCCTACGACAACTTTTCATATTAACATGGGTGGGTTCTTCGGGGATACACCAGCGGAAATGATTATGAACGAGATGCAAAGTGGCTCTCACACGGGTTGGGAATTACAACGACTGCAACAGGCTGGACGCCTCCCTCAAGCGAATTTTTATCAGCCCGGACAATTGACCCCAATGCCTAATCCATTCATAAAATGAGTAATACTCCTATATTTGAATCCAAGCGGAGCTTTGTGATCTTCAGCTATGCTGCAAGCCATGGTCTATTATTATTGCGAAGCAGAAAGACGAAGCAAGCTCCGACGAGAATTGACATATTGTTCCAAGATGTCAGGGCCATGGAGTTGAGGTCTTGGTTTGAAGGTGTAACGATTGAAGAGATTGATGCAGCATTTTTGGAAGACTTCCACAGCAATCCGGCTCAAATGATCGAGTCCGGGAATAAGGTCTACTCCATTAAAGGCCATGAGTGGTTGGGTTTTATTGTTGGAGGGATTGTTTCGTTCAGGGAAGACGATGGTGAGTTTTTTGCACCCAGTGGTCTTCTTTTGCCGCCTCCTAGTACCTAGCATGAAAGTGATTTGTGTCATCTGTCTCATTGTTGCGGGTGCTCTCAACATAGTGACATTAGGCTTCGCTGGCGATGTCACGTCGGCTACCACAGGCTATGATCTGTATGATAACTGAGTCACTTCACAGGAGAAAATTCTGGCGACTGCCAGTGTTGGCTTATCACTGATTCCATTGGAACGGGTGGGATTGACAGGCGCTCGTGCGGCAACACGGGTCGAGAGCGTTGCCGCAAGAGGGTCATGGGGTGCATTGAACACCTACAGGGAGGGCGGCTTAATGACCGCGATTGAGCACATTAATTACCGACGCGCCTTTGATTCTGGATTTTCTGATGTGAGTCGTTTTGCCGAAGGCACATCCGCCCGTGACATTAAGTCCTTTGTAGATCAGGCATCGCGATACGGTAATATAACCCCACAGGGTGCTAACGGCATTAAGATCGAGTATAATCTAGGTCAAACAATTGGAACAGATCGGGCAGGCGGAGCCACCTCGAATATTCGGGTGTTTATTAAAAATGGACAGATACAAACGGCATTTCCTGTCAGAATCCCATGAACGAAAAACTACTAAGCGAATTTCTTTCTGAAGAAGCCGATCCCTATGTTCGTCGTAAACTATTGGATGCAATTCGTGAACAAAGGGTGTTAGGCGTTCCTACTGTTAAGGAATACACTTTTGATCGCTTTAATATCAGTCTCGATTTTGAGACCAAAGAAGTAGCAAGAAGACGACCTAGATGTCGGCACACAGGGAAAATGTAAGCTCGGCATAGAGGAGTTTGAGAAAGCGCTTCAGAGTCCAAAATGACGGCAACCAATGGCGAGGCATGAGCCACGTATTTGAAAGTCAATACCGGAGCAGCTTCGCGTTACTGACCTGCCCTGTCACAAAGAGGAGTTTTCACCTATTATTCGCCGAGAGGAGGCGAGCGGTTGCCGCTTGACCGAACCATCAACGCACTTTCAATTCGACCATATGCTCTCGGTGATCGTCCACCAATGGGATCGAAGTCTGCGACAGTTGTTGTCCATCGAGGAAAAGAAGATGGTCTGAGGCAACCGCATCAGCGGCCTGTCGAGTGATGGTAATATGGTAAAGGGTCTGTCGGTAGCGATAGTGAATCTTGTAAGTGTTCCATTGTTTCGGCAAACGAGGTGTAATCCTTAGTCGATCTCCTTCGAGGTTCACACCCAGCAGCGTCTCAATCAGCAGTCGATACATCCAGCCGGCCGAGCCGGTGTACCATGTCCACCCACCTCGACCTGTGTGTGGCGCCACGGCATAGACATCCGCCGCGACGACATAAGGCTCCACTTTGTAAGCGGCAATCCGTTTCGCGGTGTTCCCGTGTAGAACGGGGTTAAGCAGACGGAAGAGTTCCCAGGCTCGTTCATTGTTTCCCATAAAGGCGAAGGCCATCACGGTCCAAATTGCGCCGTGAGTGTATTGGCCGCCGTTCTCGCGGATGCCGGGGATGTAACCTTTGATGTAGCCGGGGTTAAGCGATGACTTATCGAAAGGTGGTTCAAATAGCTGGATCAATTTCGCGTTGCGCCGGACGAGATGTTGATCAACAGCATTCATGGCCTGAGTAGAACGTTCCGGATCGCCGGCGCGACTGATGACGGACCAGCTTTGCGGGAGTGAATCGATCTGGCATTCCTGGTTGGACTGGGAACCGAGAGGTTCGCCATTATCGAAGTAGGCGCGGCGATACCATTGGCCGTCCCATGCGTGTAGCTCGATGTTCTGTTGGAGCTGCCGGGCCTGAGTAAGGCATCGTTCGGCGAAGGTGTTGTCCTTTCGCGCGCGAGCCAGTTCGGCAAATTGCTTCAGCACTTCGTAAAGAAAGAAGGCCAGCCAGACACTTTCGCCCCGTCCTTCTTTTCCAACGAGGTTCATGCCATCGTTCCAATCGCCGCAACCGATCAAGGGGAGACCGTGTTGGCCGAACTTCAATCCGTATTCAATAGCTCGCACGCAATGTTCATAGAGTGTGCCCCACTCCTCCGAGCGATTGGGTAAGTCGTAGTAGGCTTCTTCGTCGGGTCGCACAGCCCGGCCTTCGAGGTAGGGAATTTTTTCGTCCAGCACGCCAGTGTCGGCCACAGAGGAGACGTAACGACAGGTAACGTAAGGCAACCACAGATAGTCATCAGAGAAATGAGTTCGCACACCTCGCCCGCCGGGTGGATGCCACCAATGCTGGACATCGCCCTCTCGGAACTGGTGAGCAGCGGCGCGGAGGAGGTGCTCACGTGTCAAACCTGGCTCAGCATGGACTAATGCCATCACGTCCTGTAACTGATCGCGGAACCCATAAGCCCCACCGGATTGGTAGAAGCCAGTCCTGCCCCAAACGCGGCAACTGAGGGTTTGATACAAGAGCCAGCCATTGGCCATTACATTCACGGCGGGGTCAGGAGTATCGACATTTACCGCGCCGAGAGTTTTGTTCCAATAGGCCCAGACACCTTCGAGGGCGCCCCGACTGGAATCCGCGCGGCGGAAGCGTTGGATAAGATTGTGAACCTCCGCCATGTTACGACCCACTCCCAGGCGAAAGGTTGTTTCGCGTTCCTGTCCAATAGCGAGGTCGAGGGTTACTTGCAACGCGCCGCAAGGATCGAGTCCAGCGCCTACCTTACCCGACAAGCGCATGCGCTTCAGCGCGGCGGGATGTGAAAGATTTCCATTGCGACCTATGAATTCCTTTCTATCGCCGGTCAAAGTGCGCGCGGTGTCGTTGACATCCAGGAAGGCGATGCGTTCGGGAAATTCGGTATTATAAAAATTGCGGGCGAGCAACGTTCCGGTCTTAAGATCAACTTCCGTTTGCACATGCAACAGGCTTTTATGCCGCAACTCACCCAGCACCCATTCCCAGTAGCCGGTCAGAGACAAACGTCTTGGACGTCCTGATTCATTGCGTAACTTCAAGACGGCCAGCTTAACCGGCGCATCCATCGCGACATAGACCCATAACTCGGAGGCGATGCCATTTTCAATATGTTCGAATACAGTATAACCGAAGCCGTGGCGGATGACATACGGCGTCAGGCCGCGCGCCGGCAAAGGGGTGGGGGACCAGTATTGTCCAGTGAGTTCGTCGCGAATGTAGAAGGCTTCTCCTGTCGTATCCTGGACGGGATCATTGTTCCAGGGTGTGAGACGAAACTCGTGGGCGTTTTCCACCCAGGTATAGCTACCGCCGCTTTCGGATATGACTGTGCCGAAGTAGGGATTGGCCAGCACATTGACCCATGGGGCTGGAGTCATTTGTCCAGGTTGAAGGGTTATAACATACTCATGTCCATCCGGGGTAAAGCCGCCGAAGCCATTGTGGAAAATTAGCTCGCGCGGTGGAAGAGACTTTGGCGCGTCAAGGTAGGGAGAACGCGTCGGTGTGAGTGGAGGAACTACCGGTTCCATGAGACTGCGTTGTTCCAGTTGCTCAGTCAGAGTTCCATGTTGGTCATCGAGGACAATGCGAGCCACCGACTGAAGTAACACGCGGTCGTTTTCCGGGATTTGTTCCAGCCGCCGGACGAAGATGCCGCCGGGCTTGTCCAACATTCGCGCGGCAAGGCCAGAGGAAATCATGCTTGTTATCTGCTCGTGCAAGGATTGGCGATAAACGGAAAGGTCTTCGTTCAAGATAACTAGTTCCACCGTCAACCCTTTCATCCGCCAGTAGGAGTGGGCGGTGATCAACTGGCGAACGAGATCAACTTTTTCAGTATCGCTTACCCGTAGCAGCACAATCGGCCAGTCGCCTGAGATGCCATAGCTCCAAAGACCGCTTTGGCCGCGACGGTTCGCGCGCAAAATGCTGGTGGGCGCGCGTCGGAAAGGGTCAACATAAATCAAGGCGCTGGCTAACCCGCCGTAGAGTTTCGCTTCGGCTTCGGTAGCATTGAGATGGCGCAAGGTTACCTGACTATGAGTCCAGGCGAGTTCCAACGCGCGGTCGGCCATGCGAGAGCTTTGATATTTTTCGATCAGCATCAATGCGTTCTCCCGGCTTTCCGCCGCACCTATAACCAGGTCAATGACGATGGTTTCATTTGGCTTCAAGCTAATGGCGCGTCGTAATGAGATAATCGGATCAAGGACGGAGCCAGCGGTGTTGCTCAAGGGTGAAACACTTTGCATCGCCACCGGGTGGGACAGAGACCCGCCTCGTCCGATGAATTTGAAACGATCCGTTTCGCAGGAAAGGTTACTTCGTTCCTGCCCTTGAACGACCATGAGATGGAGAAGCCAGGGCGGTTTTTCTTCTTGTGACCTGGCGCGGCGAGTGCAAAGAATCGACGAAGAGGATGGGATAAATTCTGTTTGAACGAACAGGTTGCTGAAGGCCGGATGGGTTGCGTCTGCGGCGGGCGCGGCCAGAACTACTTCAGCATAACTGGTCAGGTCCAAGGTGCGTGCAACATGTAATAGGTTGGTGATGGTGACACGACGCAACTCCACGTCGTCCTCCGGCGAGACACTGATCTCGGTATGAATTTCGAGGTTCGATTGATGCAAACGAAACTCGGCGCGTCCTTGAGTGAAGATTGCTTCGTAAAATTTCGCTTCGCGCAGAGTAGGTTGATAAGCGGTTGACCAAAATTCTCCAGTGTCAACGTCGCGCACATAAATGAATGTTCCCCAACAGTCGCGCGTGGGATCTTCACGCCAGCGGGTCACGGCCAGATCACCCCACCGACTATAACCGCCCCCCGCGCTGCTGATAACCACATGGTAACGTCCATTGGACAATAGATGGACCTCAGGCGCGCGGGAGGAAGGTTGAGTAAAGACCCGCATGATACCTTCGCCATCGCCGGAGACTCTCCGCTCTTCCATGGTTAAGTCTTCGGATAGGACGTTGGCGGCGGCCCTGGGCAAACGTTCCTGCAAAAGCAAGTCGGCGGCTTTCAACAAAGGGCAACCCATGAAGCGTCGTTGCATGGAGCGGTCACACAATAGAGACGCCAATGCCAGCAAGGTCATCCCCTGATGATGCGCCATGTAGGATTGGATAGTAACACTAGACTCGTCCGGCGGCAGGCGCGATGGCGTGTAGTCGATTGCTTCGTAGAATCCGTAGGCTCCTTCACGGCCATCGACCGCCATTCGTTGCAGGTTCTGACAAGCTTCTCGTGGCGCAATGACCAAAGCCAGGGCTGCGGCGTAGGGAGCGATAACCATGTCCTCCGCTAAACCTCGCTTCAATCCAAGGCCCGGCACACCGAAGGCGCGGTATTGGTAGATGAGATGGGCATCCGTTCGATTGTAACCTGATTCAGAAATACCCCAGGGCACGCCGCGCAATTTGCCATACTCTATTTGTTGCCGAACCGCCGCGCGACAAGTGTGATCGAGCAAAGTATTTTCATAGGTGGGCATGATGAGCAGCGGCATCAGATACTCGAACATCGACCCGCTCCATGAAACCAGGAGCGGTTCTCCTCGCTTAGCCACGAGCAGACGGCCGAGAGAAAACCAGTGCTTCTGCGACACTTGTCCTTGAGCAATGGCAACGTAGCTGCAAAGGCGCGCCTCCGAGGCGAGGAGGTCGTAGAAACTGGTATCGCGCCGGTAAGTGGTAACATTGAAACCAATCGAAAATAAATTTCGCGCATGATCGAACAGAAAGGTGAAGTCCATCTCGGCCAACTCGGCGCTTTGTTGAGCCAACGTCTCTATCTCGAGTGTACGCTGCCGGGCACGCTCCCCGGCCTCGCGCAAGTGGTCTGACAATTCACGGAGCCAGGTTCTTCTCTCGGCAGATGAAGCAGGCTCCGCCGCGAAACTTTTTAACTTTTCTTCAATCAATGGAATGAGTGTCTGTTCCAGTTCTGCCACTTCGCGCAAGGTAGGTATCTGGTCGAGTTGCGCCAGCTTCTCCTTCCATCGTGTCGAAGTGGAAGTAGGCAGACCTTCATTGGCGTTGAGAGAACGGAAAGTAGTTTCCTCGGTTGGAGCCGCCGACGTGAGGAGGCGGATGGGTGGTTCATCAGTTGACATCCGCTTCCTCACGTCGGCGGGTACCGTAAATGAAGAAGTATCCTCTTGGTTAGTTCGATTGTCAGGAAAGTCAGAGGTTGCACCAAGCCACGGAGCGAGCAGGAGTAATTCCTGCAAATGTTCCGCGCAACTTTGCTTCAATATATTCGCCCAACGTCTGGACTCTTCTTCCTGCGGCGGGATTGAGTCAGCGATTTGGGTTGCCAAGTTTCTACTCCTCTCCAGTAGGTCAAAGCTCGCGCGCAGAGTGGCAGGCGTTTTTTTTAACTCGGCCTCCAACTGGGTCAGCGTATTCTTTTCAACTCTCAACTCTTCCAAAATATTCATCGTATCCCGCAAGCCCTGAAAAATTTGCGGGGTGAAAATTTTTTCATCAGGCAACTCTTTTAAACCCGAGCCAAGCGTGAGCAGATGTCCCGCGAGATTTCCGCTGTCCACGCAGGAGACGTAGAGAGGTTGAAGAGGTTGAAGCGTTCCGGTCTCGTACCAATTAAAGAAATGTCCACGATGTCGCTCCATCCGTTGCATGGTAGCAAACGTATCTTTGGTGCGTTGCAGCAAGCGGCCGGTGGACAGGTAGCCGAAGTCATGCGCGGAGAGGTTGGCCAGCAGCGCCAGACCTATGTTCGTGGGGGAGGTGCGCGAGGCGATGGCTGGCGCGGGAATCTCCTGGAAATTATCGGGAGGCAGCCAGTTATCCCGCGAGGTAACGAAGGTTTCAAAAAAATGCCATGTCTTACGGGCTACACGTCGGAGGAAGGCCAGTTGCTCCTCACTTAAATCTGGCGATGGGGCTGCGATAGGTCGGCTGATCAACCAGGCGATGCACGGAGCAACGAGCCAGGCGGACAGGAAGGGCAGAGCGACGGGCAATTGGTGTGGGTGTTGTAAAGCGAGGATAATTCCACTCGCCACAGCAATAACCGGTGTGACCCACATGCTAGCGATAAAGCCAGGAAGGTCCGACCGGGCAGTGCGCTCGGATTCACTTGACGTTTGCCATTCCAAGAGCCGTTTCCCAGTCACGAGCAAACGAACGAGTGTGCGCGCAATTGCATCCACGCTGATGAAAGCATCGTAGGGGAGGAAGGCCAGGGTAAGAAATACCTGGGCCAGGTCGCGTCCGCAGGACCTGGCGACCGCGCGGAGATGCATGGGCCAAGGTAAAGCCTCGGACTTGTTAAATAACTCATTGAGGACGGACAACAAACCAGGCAATAGGATGATAGAGAGAACAAACAATGATCCTAACCCACCCAGTTGCGGGAGAAGGAGCCAGCTACAAACCAGAAAGAGCAGCAGAGCGGGAGGAATCAGACTACGACGGAGATTATCGAAAATCTTCCAACGTGACAAACCGGAGATAGGGTTTGCAATGCTGCGGGCATCTGCTCCAGGAGTTCGAGGCAAGAGCCATTGGGTTATTTGCCAGTCGCCTCGTATCCAACGATGACGCCGGCCTATATCCGCATTGTAGCGGGAAGGATGCGCTTCGTAGAATTCCACGTCACTGACCAGAGCGGATCGGGCATAGCAGGATTCCAACAAGTCATGGCTCAACACCCTGTTCTCTGGGAAGCGTCCAGCCACCGACCGTTCAAAGGCATCGACGTCGTAAATTCCTTTTCCGATAAAAGAGCCTTCATGAAAGAGATCCTGATACACATCGGACACGGCGCGGGTATAGGGATCGATTCCAGCATCGCCGGCAAAAAGTCGAACGAACCACGATCGTCCCGCGCTGGGCAAGCTGACACCCACGCGCGGTTGTAGGATGCTATAACCTTCAGTGACGATGCCGCGCTCCGCATCGAAACGCGGCTGGTTCAATGGGTGAGACATCGTTCCGACCAGTTGACGCGCCGCATCGCGCGGCAGTTGAGTATCCGTATCCAGAGTGATGACATATTTGATCGAAGGCAGGATGGAGATATCTCCGATGATCTCGGAAAAACATTTGTCATTGCCGCCGCGAAGGAGCGCATTGAACTCGGCGAGCTTGCCGCGTTTTCGTTCATAACCCATCCATAATCCTTCTTCCGGGTTCCAACGGCGCGGGCGATGGAATAGGAAGAAGATGTCTTTGTCCCCCGTTGAATATTTTTGGTTCAGCATCCTTACTCCCTTGCGCGCACATTGCAGCAGTGACTCGTCATTGGGCATGACCTCCGCCACAGCGTCGCGAAAATCGGTCAGCAAAGCGAAGTGAAGTTGTTCGTCCCGGTTCGAGAGGTAATGAATCTCGAGTGTTTCTATGAGATGCTCCACCTCTTCCACACTTGTGAGCATGGTAGGGACTACCACCATCGTGTGTCGGTCCGGCGGTATGCCTGACGAAAAATCCAGGCGCGGGAGCAAGCGAGGTTTGATCAACAGGATGGAGAGCCAATTCATCAGCGCGACCGCCAATTGACTGGAGCAGAGCAGCAGGATGCAGGTGAAGAAAATAAGTTTCCAACCCTGGACGTTGAGCGACACCGCTTGTCGCGCGAACAGGAACGTAGCGAGAAGGGTCACTGAAAAAATTCCGCCGACATAGAAGGTCAGTGGATGACGAGGAATGGCTCGTTCAATCGCTGTCGCTCGCGGCCACTTTACTCCGGTGGCGCGCTCCAGGAGAGGATGGCCCTTGTCGATCAGGTAATAACCGACGTGGGCGCTGCGATCTTCCCGTCCTTTCTCTCTTGCGCTGTCCGCGGCGAGTTGTATGACGTGTTTGGCGACATCTAATTCGGTCTGCTTGCTATACCGGGCCAGAGCTTCCACGGAATGGCGATAGCTGTCTCTGGTGGAAAAATCCATGTCACTATAAACATCCGCTGGATCGGTCCGCAGTATTTGATCGACCAGACTTGTCGTCTCGACGAATTCCTTCCAATCCATGCTGCTTAAGAAGCGAAGGCTGGCAATGCTATGACTGACCGATACCTGGTCGGCCGCCTGGCTCTGACTTTCGCGTTGGACCAGTTGTTCGATGGAGAGGCCCTGTTGGGAGAGCCGTTGTTCGACCCAGCCTCGCGCGAAAGGGAGGACGGAAGCTTTTCCGGCGAGGCGCAAACAAAATTCCGCGACAAACGAAGAGGACATGGAAAGGCGGGCTTTGGCCATATCTGCTACGACCACGACGAGGTGAGAAGGGTCTTTCTCTGCCATGTCTTGCAAACGTTCCGCCCATAAGTCAGCGAGGTCGCGTTCACGGCGAGCGAGGGTCAACCAGCTTGTCACGCGCTGTAGGTTTTCAATCAACCCTAGTCGCAACATAATCGGAATGGCCCATAACTCACCCAGCTTTAAAGGAGAGACTTCTTCATAAGCTCGGACGAATGCGGTGAGCGCCGCGGAATCAATTTGCGCATCCACATGCGAGATTAATTCGACCACGATTTCGTAAACACGCGGCAGACCTGTCAAAGGGCCGTTGGCCAGACGCGGCAACTCGCGGCTGTATTGCCGGGGCAAATGCGTCCGTGCCATTTGCACCTGCTCGTCGATCAAATAAAAATTATCCAGCAGCCACTCGGCGGCGGGAGTAACGCGCCTGGTTTGATCCACTGCCAAAGTCGCGCGGTTGAAGGAGCGTAGTATCGCCTCGTTTTGGTCGAGGCGGGCGAGGAGGCGATTGGAACCTCGTCGGGTGATGACCTGATGACTGGCAGCAAGAGTCCGGGCGTGGCGCTCCAGTTGTTCGATGCTGAACAACTCCGCTCGGAGAAGCGGTTCGCTCGCCTCCGCTAAGTCCGGGTGCTTCTCCCTCCAGTTGTGCCGTGCCCGCTTCAGAGTCTGCATGTGTTTTTATTTCCCAACGCGAATCCTGCCATTACCTACTCGAAGGAAGGAAGTTGGGCAACTGCCGGATTCCATTCACTCGAAAGGAATTTGTTACATCGCTTCCCACGAATTCGTAGGCGCGAGTTTCAACGTGCAGACTCCGATAAATAGGAGCGCGGAATTTATTCCGCTTCGACTGAAGGACGCCTTGCAATCACCGGACACTAAATCGTATCTCACCTCGAAGCGGACTGAAGCCCGCGCTCCTTCAGGCCAGCTCATCGCCACTCTGAACACGTCGCGAA
>JBBQRQ010000073.1:0-26351 GCA_038214755.1 Verrucomicrobiota bacterium | reverse complement strand
GCTGTTGCGGGGTCTTGGCGTTCCTGAACTTTCCTCGCCGGAATTAACTGGCGATTGGGAATTTCAACTTCGTCAAATGGAGCGTGGCCAGTTGAAACGCGCCGACTTCATGCGGCAAATCGAGGAAATGACTCGGCACATTGTGGAAAAAGCGAAGCAATACGAGAGCGACACGGTGCCCGGCGATTTCGGCAAGCTCAATGTGGCGTGTCCGAAATGCGGCGGCGAGATTCACGAGAACTACAAAAAGTTTCAGTGTCAGGCTTGCGATTTTTCGCTCTGGAAAATCGTGGCGGGACGGCAATTTGAAATTCCAGAAATCGAAGAACTGCTCACGAAGAAACAGGTCGGCCCGCTCCAGGGTTTTCGCAGCAAGCAAGGATTTCCCTTTGCCGCCGTCATAAAACTCACGCCGGAATTCAAACCGGAATTTGATTTCGGCCCGAAGGAAAATGAAGACGGCACGGTGGCGGAAGTCGATTTCACCGGCAAAGAATCGCTCGGGAAATGTCCGAAGTGTGGCGCGCGCGTTTTTGAAAACGGGATGAATTATGTTTGCGAAAAATCGGTCGGTCCGAACAAGACCTGCGATTTCCGCAGCGGCGCGATCATTTTGCAGCAGCCGATTGCGAAGGAACAAATCGTCAAGCTGCTTTCCACCGGGAAAACGGATTTGCTCACGAAATTTATTTCCAAACGGACGGGACGCGCGTTCAAGGCGTATCTCGTCGTGGGCAAAGAAGGAAAAACCGCGTTTGAATTTGAGGCGCGCGGCGAAGGCAAATCAAAATCAGGCGCAGGAAAATCCGCCAAACCAAAAGAGCCCCTTGAGAAAATCGATTTCTCCAGCCAGACGCCCATTGGCAAATGTCCAAAGTGCGTTGGGAAAGTTTTTGAAACGGCGACGGATTACGTCTGCGAAAAATCTCAAAACGATTTGAAGCCGTGCAGATTTAAGATCGGCAGAGAAATTTTGCAGCAGCCGATTGATGCGACGCAGGCGAAAAAACTTCTCACGGACCACAAAACGGATTTGCTGAAAGATTTTATTTCCAAAGCCGGCAAACCTTTTCTCGCGTATCTCGTGATGGACGACAAAGGAAAAGTGACCTTTGATTTTCCCCCGCGCGAAGCGGAATGAATTGAACCAATCTCCGGTCGCTCTTGTGCGAAGACTTGCCCGCGAGGAAAATCCGTGAATAATTAACAGCATGAGCGCACAAGAAATCATCGAACAAATCAAAATCCTGCCCAACGAAGAACGGGCGCAAGTCACCAAGTTTGTCATGGAGGAAGACGATTCGTGGGTTCCCGCCTCTTTCAAAGAAGGAATGAAAGCCGCAGCGGAAGGCCGGTTCGTGGATATGGAAACCGCCCTGTTTGAAACCCCGCCGCCTCATTTGCGATGAATTATCGCTTCCGAGCCGTTGAACCGTTTTGGACTCACTTCTATCGGTTGAACGCAGCGCAGAAGGAGTCCGCTCGACGCGCCTGGAAAGTTTTCAAAGAGAATCCGTTTGATCCCCGCCTTCGCGCGCACAAAATTCACAAGCTATCCGCCTTGCATGGCTGCACCATTTACGCAGTGGATATTGAAGGCGACTTACGGTCGACATTTTACATTGAAAAAGATTGCGTCGTGTCCATCGACATCGGGACGCACGCAATTTACAAGGGTTGAAATTATCGCAGCATTTCAGATGAAATCTGAAAATAGTGATTCAGAAACACCCGATGAATGGATTAAAGGTTTTCTCCAACATCTGGCGTCGGATCGTGGTGCTTCCATTTATACCCAACGAAATTATCGCCAGGCGTTGCTGGAATTTTTCAATTGGTTCAGGACGGAGCGACAACAGCCGCCCATTTGGCCGTCGTTGCTACGAGATGATTTCCGTTCATACCTTCGTTTTCTCGGACGGGGGAAATTGAGTCGCGCGGCCATTCAACTTCGCTTCTGCGCGCTGCGGAGCTTTTACAAATTTCTCATTCGACGAGGGCAAGTCGAAACGATGCCGATCAAAAACATCTCCATGCCGAAAGTCGGAAATCGGCTGCCGAAATTTTTGACCGCGGAACAGATGAACGATTTGCTGGAAGCGCCTTTACAATTGCAGCCAACCAACCAGAAAAAGAAACGGGGCCGGCGTGTCGAATCGAGCGTGGCCAATCGCGACGTGGCAATTTTGGAAACGATCTATTCCTGTGGGCTGCGCATCAGCGAACTTTGCGGTTTGACTGCGGGCGACATTGATTTCAGCCAACAACTCGTTCGCGTTCTCGGCAAAGGAAAAAAGGAACGGCTCGTTCCCATTGGAGCACCGGCCTTAAAGGCGATTGAAAATTACTGGCAACTTTTGCCGCATCCGCCCACTGGCAACGCGTCGGCTTTTCTTGCGAGCGCAAAAAAGTTTCGGCCGGTTGCGCCGCGCATTCTTCAATTGCGATTAAAAAAATATCTCGCGCTGGCCGGACTCGACCCCAAACTCACGCCGCACAAATTGCGACACAGTTACGCCACGCACCTCCTCAATGCGGGCGCGGATTTGCGCAGCGTGCAGGAATTGCTCGGCCACGCCCATCTCGCCACGACCCAGATTTACACGCACTTGACGATGGAACGTTTAAAGCGCGCCTACGATGAGGCTCACCCGCGCGCGTGAAAGTTTGGGAGAGGACCGGTTACAGCGAGAGAGAGCGAGACGGCTAAAGTAACGCAGCGCGTCTCGCCTGCGCGGGCGCATCTCACTAAATTGTAGATGGCAAAGATTCGGAAAGAGGCGGAACGCCGATCTCCTGATCGGCAGCGGAACGGCCACATTTTCCGCGAGCCGATCAGGAGATCGGCGTTCCGTTATTTTGCAAGAAATTGAGATGCGCCCCGCCTGCGCACCGCGTTATTTTTTCCCGGCGCAGGCGAGACGCACTGCGCTACTTTGTGGGCACACCCGGAATGGGCGCGACAAGTTGCAAAATTTTTTCTCCGAGCCATTTTGTTTTCATGTTTAAAAAATTTGTTTTTTTTGGAAGCGCGCTCGGCGCGATTTTTATGGCCGGGTGCGCAACTCCGCTTCCTCCCGGCGCTGAACCCGGGCCGAACGGAACGATGGCTTACGATGTGTTGATCGAGAGTTCGCCGCCGGGCGCGCGCATCGAGGCGAACGGCGAGCCGATCGGAAACGCGCCGTTGCATCTAAAAATTTTCGGAGACCGGGATGGAACGTTTCACGATTTCGGTTCTGCATCTTATGAAGTTCGCGCGATGCCGGTGGGGACGAATCAGTTCGTCCAAACGCGCTGGTTTGGCACCGGACAAATGTTCGGGCCGGAAGACAAAATCCCACATCGGATTTACTTCGATATGAGTCAACCTCAGCCGACTTATGCGCCCGGCTACGCTTATCCGCCGCGAGTTTACTACGGCCCGCCGGTTTATTATGGCGACCCGTTTTATTATGGGCCTTCGTTCCGGTTTTATGTCGGCCCGCGCTACTATCATCACCATCATCGGCATTAACGCCGGTGATCCCAACTCAGAAAGGTAGGGCGCGTCACTCCCGTGCGCGCCGTCGGATGTCTTTCCAAAACCTCGGCGCGCACGGAGTGACGCGCCCTGCCACGCAACAAATTTCCAAACTCGCAGGGCGACGTTTCTTTTCTCCGTGCAAAAAACTTTTTTGTTTTCTCACTCCCTATAATCTCGCCGCGTGTTTTTTTTGAATTGGGTCGCGGCTGGTCTGGCCATTTTGAGTTGCGGCCTGACACTTTGGCAATGGCTGGTCGCGCGACGTTTCCCTCTCCATCAGCGCGTCGCAAATAAAAATTTTTCTCCTGCCATCACCATTCTGAAACCGCTTAAAGGTTGCGACGGCGAAACTAAAGAATGTCTGCTCAGTTGGTTCCTCCAGGATTATTCCGGGCCAGTCCAGATTTTGTTCGGGGTCGCTTCGGCCAACGATCCGGCTTGCCCGATTGTCCAGGAATTCATTTCGCAAAATCCGCAAAGTGACGCGACGCTTGTTGTCTGCCACGAGGCACTGGGACCGAACGCAAAAGTCTCCACTCTCATCCAACTCCAGCGTCACGCGCGAAACGAGATCCTCATCATCAGCGACGCCGATGTTTTCGTCCCGAAAGATTTTCTGGCGAACATCGTCGCGCCTCTGGAAAATCCCGAAGTCGGTTTGGTCAATTGTTTTTATACTCTCGCCAACCCATCCAACGTCGCGATGCATTGGGAAGCCATCGCCGTCAACGCCGATTTCTGGAGCCAGGTTTTGCAATCGCAAACTTTAAAGCCGCTCGATTTTGCGCTCGGCGCGGTCATGGCCACGCGTTGCGAACAACTCCAACAAATTGGCGGGTTCGAATCGCTCGTCGATTTTTTGGCGGACGATTATCAACTCGGAAATAAAATCGCCCGCGCTGGAAAACAAATTATCCTTTCACCCGTGGTCGTCGAATGCCGGGAACCTCCGCCAACCTGGATAAAAGTTTGGACGCATCAACTGCGCTGGGCGCGAACGATCCGCGTTTGCCAGCCCGTCCCGTTTTTTTTCAGCATTCTAAGCAACACGACGCTCTGGTCTCTGATTTGGTTCATCACAAATCCAATGGCCGTGCTCACTTTGTTTTTTGTCGCGATTCGGATCGTGATCGCGCTTTCTCTGCAAACACGGCTGACACGATTGAGACGCCATTATTTTTATTGGTGGTTCATCCCAATCAAAGACTTGTTGAACGTTGCCATTTGGATTTTCGCTTTTGTCGGAAATAAAATCCAATGGCGCGGTGAAACTTTTCGCGTGCTTCGCGGCGGCAAGTTGGAGAAATGTTAAATCCGAAATCCGAAATCAGAGAGCCGAAAGAAATCCGAAGTCCGATGGCCGATGGTGCGGCAGAACTGCGCCGGTGGAAAAGGGCTTTTTCCGGGTACTGACCGGAAGTCTTTTTTCGGTGTTCGGATTTCGGTCTTCTTTCGGATTTCGGGGATTCGGATTTCGGTTTAACGCGAAGGGTGCCGAGGACGCAAAGAAGGAATTTCCTTCGCGTTTCTTTGCGAAAAACTGACCGTCCTCTGCGTTTAAGATTCCACTCCCGCTTGGTTGCGGCCTCGCCTCGCGCCAAAGCGATTTGGATTGAATCGCCACGGATCGATTATGCAAACTATCAATGTATGGGAGCACAATGGAAACAGGCGGGTCGCGAAGCCAACGCCCAAAAAAAGGGACAGATGGTCGCCAAACTCACGCGTGAAATCATGATCGCGGCCAAACTGGGCGGCCCTGATCCAGACTTGAATGCGCGGTTGGCCGTCGCGGTGGAGAAAGCGCGAAAAAGTTCCGTGACGCGCGAGACGATTGAGCGCGCGATCAAAAAAGGTTCGGGCCAAACCGATGAAAAAGTTGTGTTTGAGCAAATTACTTATGAAGGATTCGCGCCGCACAAAGTTCCGGTCGTGGTGGAGTGCCTGACCGAAAATCGAAACCGCACCGCGCCGGAGATCCGCAATTTGTTCAAAGCCGGTTCGCTCGGCAGTCCCGGGAGCGTCGCGTTTTTCTTCAACCATCTCGGTGTCGTCGAAGCGACTCACACCGATACGAATCGCGACGCGGAAGCCGACGCCATCGAAGCCGGGGCGCAGGAAATTGAAGCGCTCGAAGCCGAAGAAATTCCCGTCGGCGAAAAAGGGGCGCGGTTTCTCACCGAAATAAAAGATCTCGATCACGTGGGCAAAGCCTTGAAAGCGGCTGGCTGGAATATTATTGCTTCAGAAATTCGTTACGTCGCCAAAACGTTTCCTGAGTTGAGCGAAAATTTCCGCAAACAAGTCACCGAATTCCTTAACGCGCTCGACGACCATGATGCTGTGCATCGCGTTTACGCAGCGATGAAGTAGAAAGGTAGGGATGCGTTCCAGCGCGCCCCCGACTAATCCCGACGGGCTTCTATATCATCCGCACAAAAGTTAGGGACGAGGTGGAAGTCGTCCCTGCCGCCGATCTCGCATTGAACCCATTTTTAGAAAAGCAAATGACCTTGATCTGTTTTCCGGTACGAGCAATGGATCACGCGATGTCCGACAAACCGGCCACTCAAACCGAGCGAATCTTTCCCGAGAGCCTGTGTGAAAACTCACCACGAGCAAGCCGCATGAAAAAATCGTCGCTCACATTTTCGTTCTGACGCGTTTTTATTTTTGGCGAGAGTGATTTGAACCACTTTTTCGTTTTGCAAAATGACCAGATTTGAGTTTTCACACAGGCTCACGAGACGAAGTTCGTGTTTCTTTCCTGCGCGCAAGTGAGCGAAGCGAGCGTGGTGCATACGACCGGGGACATCAGCATTCACGAAGCATGAGAACCCGGGCCGAAGAAAACCATGTGCGAGACAACGCACATCGTGCGGTGTGAGACGTAGATTTATAGAGTGAATGATTGGGAATTTCGGCGACACCCGACGCAAAAGCCTGTCGCGCTGATTGAACGCTGTCTGCTGGCCTCGACGCGGGCAGGCGATTGCGTTCTCGACCCGTTTATGGGCGGCGGCACGAGGGCGGTCGCTGCACTCAAACTCAATCGTGGTTTTGTGGAAATTGAATTGGATTGGCAACACGCCCCGCTCGAAGTGCTTAACAGCAATCTATCCGTGAAGAATGAGGTTCTTCAAAAGCTCAACTCTGGGTGGCGTGACTGTTCAACAGCGTGAGAACGGACTAACGCGAAAACTTTCTATTGTGTTTCGCCGCTTGAAACTGCCAGAGTTTTGCTCATAGCACAAAATCTTAACCATGAAATTATTTGCATCTAATCTCTATATTTTCCTCTTTTTTTCAGGAGTAACTTTGAACTCATTGGCTCAAAGCACGTCTTCTTCAATTCTCGGCAAAAGTGAGGAAAAAAGTGTCGTTATCCAGCGGCACGCCGATCTGGACGAATTGGAAGCCACGCTGACCGGGGTCCTGCGTCCGTTCTGGGAAACTCCCGCCAAAGTCGTCTCGCTCATTCACCACTGGCTCCACGCTCAAGCCCACGTTACGCCCTGACTCATTGTTCCGATTGTGTATGAGAACTGGTAGAAAGTGTCACGGCGACGTTGTCAAACGTGGCAGTGCATGAAGTCCCGTCGTTGTGGCTGGTAACCGCTAGACCGATATACACAGTGGGCACGGTCGTCAACGTTTGCGACCCCGTTGCGCTCCAGGTAGTCCCATTTGCCGAATAGTAGCCAGTGAAGCTGTTTCCACTGCGGACAATCTTTATCCAATAAGGAGCCGTTGAGCTCGCCAAGGTCCCACTGTAAGTGATGCCGCCGGTAGTATTCCGACTCTGACCTACCACACCATTGCCTGGAGTGACGAATAACCCGCCATTCTTTGAACCTGCATCAAGGCTTTCGCGAACCATAACTCCCGCCTTCGCCCAAGGATTCGTATTCTGGACAGTCGCGACGCGAGTTACTATGGTAAAATTGCCGGTAACCGAGCGATAGACATAACGAAACGCATCGGCGGTGTCCCATATGTCAGCGCCGGAACCATTCACAGAGAACTTGCCGGCGGAATAACTGGCGCTTCCAGTTGCAGCGACATTACCAATGTCCCTGGCAACCCACGGACTGGGTAGCGGGTTGGTGGGTGAAGTTACTTTTACCGTCCATGACGACTGCGCCGAAACCGCGTTCCCCGTCGGAGGATGACCCGTAGCTGTCGCTGTATTCACGAGATTGGCCGGGTCTGAAGCTTTTACTACATAGTTAGAAGTAAATGAGAACCCTTGTCCCGGAGAGACGGGAGTCTGGTAGAAGATTCTGCCACCCAACATAGGATCATCCACGTGCAACCCTCCGTAGAAACAGGTGTTGCCAGTATTGGTTACGGAAAAGGTATAAGTAATCGTCTGGCCAACCACTGCATTGGCAGGACCAGTCTTCCTGAAAGAGATGCCGGGAGCTGTTCCTGTATAGCCGAAGTTAATACTGGCCTTATTCTGACAGGCGGCCAGAGTCACCGTTTGCTGATGATTGCAACTGGCGGGTGTCGTCAGCGTATAATTGGCGGGCGGGGTAACAACGACCGTATAAGTTCCGGCAGTTCGATTATTGAAACAGTAATTGCCGTTCGCGTCCGTCATGTTGGTGGCCACTACAGTTCCACTGCTATTCTTAAGTTGGACCGTCACTCCAGCAATACCTGCTTCGCCACTGACGTTTGCGTTCGCGTCGCAATCGCGCAACACCGCGCCACAGATGCTGCCCGTGCATGGAGTGCAAGGCGTAACCTTCACCGTCCAGGAAGATTGCGCGGAAACCGCATTGCCAGTAGGCGGATGGCCGGTGGCAGTCGCCGTATTTACGAGGTTCGTCGGGTCTGTGGCCTTCACGACATAATTGGAAGTAAAGGTGAACCCTTGTCCCGGAGATACGGGAGTCTGGTAAAAGATTCTGCCACCCAACATAGGATCATCCACGTGCATGCCTCCGTAGAAACAGGTGTTACCCGTATTTGTTACCGCAAAGGTATAGGTGATAGTCTGTCCGCAAACAGCGGTAGCCGGCCCGGTCTTCTTGAAATAAATGCCGGGCGCGGTTCCAGTATAGCCGAACGTGATTCCAGTCTTGCTCTGGCAGGCGGTCAACGTAACGGTCTGTTGATGATTACAACCAGATGGTGTGGTCAGAGAGTAGCTTGTCGGCGGCGTCACCACTACGGTGTAGGTCGCGGCAACCAAATTGCCGAAACAATAATCGCCATTGGTGCCAGTCACGGTGGACGTGACATTGGTGCCGTTCTTCTTGAGAGTTACAGTAACATTTGGAATGCCCGTATCACCGCTTAGATTTCCGCTCGCATCACAGTCGCGCACTACTGAGCCGCAGATGCTGCCGGTGCAAGGCGCGGGCGCGCAAGAAGGTTTGCAAATGTCGAATAGAGCGATCTTGAATTGATCTTCCGGGGTTGCATCTCCCGGCCAGGCGGCGATTACTATTGCATTGCCCATGACTCCCGTGGCATTTAAATCTGCTGTCCGCGCGGTGGTGCTACCCGTCAAATTGTCTTCCGTATAACCGAAGCTGCCGAGGACTGCATCACTCAGCGTTAAGTGATTATTATACGGATCGGCGAAGGTTCCTATCCACAAAGTCAGATCGCTGTCGGAAACCACATAACCCAACGTCGCCCGGCTTAAAACAACCGGCTCGGAGAACTCGAACAGGACGTAGTTGTCTCGATCAATATTGTCCACGGTATGCCGGTTATTACTACCATCGCCCTCGCTGGAATCCGTGACTCCTAAACCTCCACCATAGCTGCCGAGGTAAGCCGTGGCCCAACTTCCGCCCGGTTTGGTGCGACTGAACGCGGTTACTTTGATCGAGACACCGTTGGTCGAAAAGGTGCGGGTATTTCCGTTGGTGCCCGAAAGAGCGCTACTACCCTGGAAGTTAAAAGTGCTCGGCACGCACGGAGGACAACCGAAGGTATAAACTACTGTTCGCGCATCGGAAACGTTACGGCAACCATCAATGGCCGTAATCGTAAATGTTAGATTTGATGAACAGGCATTGCCTCCGAGAATGTGCGAGACATTGATGGTTGGCATTCCGCAGTTATCCATGGCCGCTACCAATGCTTTCACACTTGCGTCGGTAGGAAGGGAAGCAGGTGTGCAACCTAGATCCCCGCCAGTCGGAACGGTGGTAATGACCGGTTTGGTTGTATCACTAACTGTAATAGTCTGGGTGCAGGTGTTGGAATTGCCGCAGGCGTCGGTCGCTTTATAAATGCGGGTAACGATGATGACACAGCCATTGGTCAGGTAGCTGTCGCCAACAAAACTTTTCCTAGGCGTGCTACATCCATCGGAGGCTGCGACTGCGCTAAGGTCTGGAGCGGGGATGTCGCCGATACACTGGACACTCAGAGGCGCGGGACAGGTGATGCTGGGTTTGGTGGTGTCCGCTGTCCAGTTATAAACAACCATCTTCGCATCTGAGATATTCCCACAACCATCCGTAGCGGTGATGGTAAAGGTTCGAGTGATAGAACACCCATTTGAGGTGTCAACGTGGGTGACATTGGTGGAGAGGACGCTGCAATTATCAGTGGCCGTGACCATGGTTCTAACAGTCGAGTCATTCGGAACATTGGCGGGGTTGCAGCCGAGGTTGCCGCCGCCGCTCACCATGACCGTCGGTTTAGCGTTGTCTGTCGTCCACGTATAAACAATGGTCTTTGAATCTGAAACGTTACCGCATCCGTCGGTGACAAAGACCGTGAAGGTGCGCCTCATTCCGCAACCATTGGTCGTGTCCACATGGGAAACATCGTTTGTCGTCGCGCCACAATCATCGGTTGCCGTTACCAATGCTTTTACGTTCAGGTCTGTCGGCAGATTGGTAGGATTACAACCAAGGTCACCACCCGGTGGGACGAAAGTGATAGCAGGCTTGTTCGTATCCACCGTCCAAGTGACTTTTTGCACGCAGGTGGCATTGCCGCAGACGTTATTCGCCGTGTAGGTGAGCGTGCGCGTCTTGACACAACCATTGTCTTGATCCGTCATGCCGGTACAATTAACCGTCACACTTCCGTAATTATCGTGAGCGGTTACTATTACGGGATTGTTGCAACTGGGGATGCTATTCGTATTTGGGTTGCAGCCTAAATTCAAGTTGGTAGGACAATTATCGAACATTGGCGGAGTGGTGGTCACCTTTAAGAATCCCGAACAAGAGGTGCTCTGCGGATAGGGCACCGTTGAGTCCGTGATGGTCACGGTGTAAGTCCCTGCTATACTGACGGTGATAGTCGCATTGGTAGAATTGAATCCACCAGGCCCGGTCCAGGCTATCGTATAGGGCGGTGTCCCGCCGCTGACTGTCACGGAGAAATTTTGCGATTGTCCCGCGCAGATATTGGTACTCCCAATCACGTCGCAAACAGGAGGACATACGCAGGGAACTTCAATGATGATAAGTTGCGGGTCGTCAAACGGATCATACCAGAGTGTAGCATCAAGATAGGCAATGGCAGCCATCTTGTCGCCACAGGCAGGTTGCCACGCGGGGGCATACGTGGCGGCGGCGCTAAGAAGGGCGTTAGTAACTCCCGAATGAACAGCGTCATAATGGACAGTCAACGAACCGCCAACCAATACGTTGATGGATTCTTGCACATCCCAATAGTAGGCATAGCTGTAACCATCCACCGGGCCGCTATAAGGCGGCTGGGTAAAGTCGCGATGGTTAAGAATATAATTCACTTGTTTCCAGACTGCAGGAGATACATAGGAAGTTGGAGAATGGTAAACCCCGGGGTTGGTCTGACCAAGCTTATCGTTGAGATTGGGATCGCAACTGGAGAAAAGAAGTCCGTCAAAGGGCGTAAAGGTACCGTGCTGCTGGACATCCAGGTTAGCGTTCGCATCGACACACCATGCAGCATAGAGAGGAGGTGAAGAGGGAACCGGCCCGGTCAAGACTTTCGCGGTAAGAAGACTACTATTATTGGGATAGCCGTAGTAGGCCGTTAGCTCCAGCGAAACTTTATTGCTAGGATAGACAGGCAGAACCAGGCAACAACCTGCTTGAGGCGCTTGCGCGAATGCCTCAAATCCCAGTAGAGCACCAATGACCGTGAGCAGCAAAACCTTGGAGATACGACCGAGTGAGATAGTCTTCATAATTATCGAATCCGTCTTTTTATTTGTCTTTCTTTTCAATTTGATGGTTTGGTAATGCTCAATGGTTTTCCGTGAGGTTTCTTTCAACCCTTCGTGACGCAAGCACCCTTCTTCGCACTAGTCACTTCGTGACCAATTCTGCCGCGAAAAAATGGTGCAACGGCAAACATTGCAGGTCACTTGGCTTCACTGCGGAACGTCAGCCTGGCGCGACAAATAACTTCAAGGCTTCGAGGCTCAACAATGGGAACCTTCTGAAAGGTTCGGTCCTACCTACCTGCTTATGCGAGGAACCGCTTACTTCTTTTTTCTTCCTAACGCTCGACGAGCCAGTTCAATTCCGGCAAGTGAACCCGTGAGAAGCAACGCGGTACTTCCTGCATCCGGCACGTTCGGCGGTGGGGGGAGCGCGGCTGCGGTTTGACTGAATGCCATAATTACTCCCAATACAATTGCGCTATTGACGATTATTTTTTTCATAAGTTTTATTGACTCCATTTTTGAGACACTTTTCCGTCTAAGCTAACATAGTGCCAGCCTCTCTATTTTTATTTTAATATCTTAACATATTGATTAACATAGAATTAAGCAGCGACAAATGTCTGGCAGAAATGAGAGTTGAAAAATTTATGTAAAACAATTAGACATCAAAGATAGGGGGATACCCTTAAGAAATGAAAATGTCAGGTGGATTTTGAGACACTCAAGACTATTCTCCCGTGCGCAGTCAATCAGGCCGGACAGTGTTTTGTTATCCAACTGAGTGTCGCCGGTTCTAAACATCGACATTACCCAAACCCTCTTGAACCTAATCTGTTCGAGGACTTGAAGTCAGCAAATATGAAGAGACGTGCCTATCTTTTATTTCAAATCATCGAGGTAGCAGGATGATGAATGGGTAGGTATGATGGTTGCGGGCGCAGAAAGTATAGGAGAAGGAGGAGCGAAGTTGTGATGAAGTTTGAGGTTGCTTCGAATTGACGGACGGGGAATTGGGCGAATAATCAAAAGCAAAGCCCATGAAAAAAACAGAATCCAAACCCCGTCGCCAATTCGATGAAACCTTCAAACGCGAAGCGGTCCAGAACTGGCTCTCCAGCGGTAAGTGAAGTTCCCCCGAAACGGTGGACGGGGGCGGAAGTGGTTTATGGTTGTTAGTTTTTCATGAACTGCGTTTCAAAGGCAACTGGAGATTGATAGCCCAAGGCGCTGTGAGGGCGACGTTGGTTGTACCAGCCTTCGATGCCGACAAAGAGTTGTTGGCGCGCGGCCGCGTGATCGGCGGGCAGGGTCCGGCCCAGCACTTCGTTTTTGATCTTTCCGATGGCGCTTTCCATCCAGGCGTTGTCATAGGGATTGCCTTGGCGGCTCATGCTGGCCACCCAGCCGTGGCGTGCCAGCAACGCGCGCGTTTCCTGGCTGGCGTATTGCACGCCGCGATCGGAGTGCACCAGCAATCCTTTGGCGGGGCGGCGCTGGGTGCAGGCCATTTGCAGCGCGCTGACCACCAAGTTCGCTGCGGAGATGATCGGCCATCGCCCAGCCGACGATCTTGCGACTCCACAAGTCCAGCACCAGCGCCAGATACAACCAGCCTTGCGCGGTCGGCACGTAGGTGATGTCTTGCAGCCAGACCTGGTTGGACCGTCCGGCGCGGGCGTTTGAGCCAGCCGGTTCGGGGCCACCGGCAGGTCATGGTTACTGTCGGTGGTGCAGGGCACGAAGCGGGGCCGGGCTTGCGCTCGCAGCCCGTGTTGGTGCATGAGCCGGGCGATGCGCTTCTCGCTGCATTGGTAGCCGCGGCCTTTGAGTTCCTCGGTCATGCGCGGACTGCCGTAGCAGGCTTCCTGGCCCTGGCGCAGGGCCTGGATTTCCTTCAACAGTCGGGCATTGGTTTGTTGACGGACCGAGGGCTGGCGTTGGCACCAGGCGTAATAGCCCGATCGGCTCACCGCAAAAGTCTCGCAGAGTTGCGTCATCGAATATTCCTTTTGCATGGCTTGGATGCGTGGGTAGCGGTCGGTTACGTCGTCGAGACAATGCCCAAAGTTTTTTTTAAAATGTCACGTTGCTGGCGCAACTGGAGGTTGTCGCGCTCCAGTTGGGCCACGCGCAGCCGCAGCGCTTCGAGGGTTGCAGGTTGTTGGGCCAGTTGCGGCGGGAGGCGCGTTTTCCAATCGCGGCGCGAGCTTGCCGATCGCATGGTGGCCTCGAACGATCCTGCCGAGGTTGCCCGCCTCAAAGCAGAACTGGAACGCGGTTTCTACGGCGATCTCGCTCATCCCTAGAGTTCGGCGGGAGAACCTTCCTCGGCCTCTGTTTCGCCACCTGGCCCACCGCGTTGCGGAGCGGGAGATTTCCACGGACCAACTGGAATTATTACTCGATGGCTTGAGCTCGAACCGGACGTACCTCAAGGGACATGGTTCAAGCGGTTCTCCGAGATGACGGTGTGCGGCGAAGGCGAATTGATCGAGATTTTCCTGCTTTCCGGCCAAGCGGCCCTCGGAGAAGAAATTATTTGAGCAAGGCGGTTGTCGAGGAGCGGCCGGGCAAATTTGTTCCAGCGAAAATTAAATCTCAGCGACTGGAGCCAAATCGTGCCTCTGTTCGACCAACTCGAAATACGCGCGGCGGACTGTAAAACCCTTTCCGATTTTGAAAATTGGATTTTCGACGGCGGCGCGTTGAGCGCGGTGCTCGACGAGGAATCGAGCAAGCGTTACATCGTGCCACAACGATAATGATCGGGTAGTAATCAAGTTGTGATTTGCTTGGTGGCTGTTATTTTTCTCGCATGAGCGTTTTGGAATTGACCGATGAGCAAGTCGTTTCTCTCGTGCGCCAATTGCCCGCCGCACGGAAGCGTGACGCACTGCTCGCTTTAGCGCAGGAATCGCAGTCCGCCGTGATGAGCGGTTACGTTTCGGGGAAATGCAATTACGTCGCGTTTGTGCCGAACGCGGGCTGGACTGGGATCGCTTGTCAGAAGATCAACGTGAAGAATTTGTAAACCGCCTGTTGCACGAGGAGTAATCGTGGCGATCATCGTCGTATTCGACACGAACATCCTTTTCTCCGCCGCGGGCTGGCGCGGCAAACCATTTCAGTGGGTGGAACAGGCGCGGGATGGAAATGTTCAGGCGGTGACCTGCGTTGAGTTGATGGAGGAGTTGGCGGAGAAATTGGAATCCAAACTCGGTTTCTCCCGAACAGACTACCGAAACGCTTGCAGATTATTTGAGTTTTCTTCGCGTGGTAAGCATTCCGAAGACGTTGAAGGCCTTGCCGCGTGATCCCGATGATAATGCCGTGCTTGAATGTGCGATTGAAGGCAACGCGGAATTTATTGTTACCGGCGATACCGATTTGCTGGAGTTGAAAAATTTCCGAGGCATTCAAATCGTCCGCGCCAGCGAGTTTTTAACTATCCTAGCGAATCGAAAACGCTGAAGGTCGAACCGCTTCAGAAATTTCCATAGCGCGACAGTGTAAATTTCAACCGGGAGCGCAACGGCTCCCGCAATGTTGACTGTTAATCCCGCACAGGGCGGTTTTACCCTGACAACATTTGCAAGACGCTGAAGAATTTGCCTTTCGGATTTTTACTTTTAAATTTCGCCCATGAATTTATTGCCGTTTCAAAAATTTGCCCGTCCACGCGCCGCGCAAATTTGTTCCAGCGAAAATTGATCTCGACGATTGTTACCAAATCCCGCCGTTGTTCGACCAACTGCGGATGGGAATAGCCTTGTTCCTACTTTGAAAAGTTGGAACATTTGCCGAACGAGCGGAAAATTTCTCCCGAAGTTATATTTTTTGCGAATGAGACACCCATCACAAAAGCGTGGCGTGGCCGTGAAAGTTTTGGAACACTCATCACCGCTCCATGAACGTCCGTTTCCAAATCGAAGTTGACGGCCATCCGCGCGAGGCAGAACTCCGATTGGGCAGCGACAGCGACGTGCGTTCGCTCACGCGCTGGCGCTTCCAAAGCGAGCCAGGTGAAAATGCGGCCATCGCGGACGCGCTCGAATACGCGAGGCTCGTTTCCAAACGGTGGCGTTATATCGCCGCACCGGCGCGACCGTCACCAGTTTGACCGAGTTGCGCGATTCGATTTGGCGCGATCCGAAATCGGAACTGGCCATGATTTTCGTGGCGCGCGCCACCTGGCCGTCGCCCACGCCGATTCTTGGCTTTGCCTACTTCCGGCGGAGTTGGTGTCATCATCTCATTGTTGATTTCCTTTCGGTGCATCCCCGCGTGATTGACGGAAAACCGGAGCGGATACGCGGCGTCGGCACGGGAATTCTCTACCAGTTGGTTGGACTCGCTGAAGAGATAGAAATCCCGTGCATTTGGGGTGAAGCAACGGCGCTCTCCGCGCCATTTTACGAACGCGCACTGGACGTCAAACAGATTCTCGACCACTTCTTCATCAAGGAGGATGTCCTGCGCTATTGTCGCAGTGAGTTGCATAAATCGCGTGAGCAAATGCTTGCGCATCGCACGACAAAGTAGGATAGTCAGACCATGAAACTGCAACGCAAAAGCCGTCGCATTCGCTCGATTGAAGAACTTTGGGCGATTGAAGACGAGTTTCCTGCCGTGTGCGGGCCAAGCCCGAGTTCTTACGCGGCCCGGCACGGCCTGAAGCTTTCCAAAAGTTACCTCGAGCATCTGCGCCGCCAGCGAGCCAACGGCAACGGAACGGTTGTTTCCCGCCGTCGCAAGCCTGCGCTCGCCTGAGAAGTCCTTTCTTAGAGTTTCATTTTGAAACTGCGAGGCGCTGAAAACTTTTGCCTTCCGATTTTTACTTTTAACTTCCGCCTATGAATTTATGGCCGTTTGAAAATTGGCCCGTCCACGCGCCGCGCAAATTTGTTTCACAGAAAATTGATCTTGGCGATTGGAACCAAATCGCACCCTTGTTCGACCAACTCGAAACTCGTGCGGCGGACTGCAAAACCATTTCCGATGTTGAAAAACGGGATTCTCGACGGCGGCGAGTTGAGCGCCGCGCTCGACGAGGAGTCGAGCAAGCGTTACATCGCGATGACGTGCCACACGGACAACGCCGATGCGGAAAAAGCGTTTCTTCATTTCGTCGAAAACATCGAGCCGCAACTCAAGCCTCGACAATTCAAACTCTCGCAAATTTATCTCGCGCATCCGCTTCGCCAAAAATTGTTGGGCGAAAAAAAAGCTCGCTACGAAGTCTTGGATCGCAACACGGCGTTGCACGTCGAGTTGTATCGCGAAGAAAATGTCCCGCTCGAAACCGAAGAAGCCAAGCTCGGCCAGCAATATCAAAAACTGAGCGGGTCGCTCGCCAGAATGAAAGCGAGCAAGATCGAATTGACTCCCAGTCGCGCCACCGTATTGTGGGTGCGAATGAACTCGACGCAGAGACAATTCTCCTGAAGCGCGCAGCGTCAAAAAAAAGAAGTTTCCAGCCACGTCATCTTTTTTTATGAATCTCCATCATTTGGTCCGGCCCGTTTCGGCTCTGACGAATTTTTTTATCCTGCGCTCGCTGCGTCGGCCGTGGCGGGAACTGTGCAGGTGCGTCCTGATCGCTGCGCTGATCGGGTCTTTCGAGGTCATTAGCCAAGCCGCGTCTTACAGCTTCACCCAGATTGCCGATAGCACCGGCGGCTTTTCAGATTTCGGCACGGCTCCCTCGATCAACGCTTCAGGCATCGCGGCCTTTCTTGGAACGTTGTCCGCTGGGGGCACCGGCATCTACACCGGCAGCGGCGGCCCTTTGACGACGATCGCGCTGAGTAGCGAACCCACATTCAGCAGTTTCGGAAGCGGCGGTACTCCGATTAACGCGGCAGGCAAGGTGGCCTTTCTTGGGAATCTGGACGCTGGCAGCAATGGAATCTTCATCGGCGATGGCGTTACGACCACTACCATCGTGCTGGGCGGCGTGGCGCCATTCGTCCTTTTCCCTCTCCAGATTCCGCTGTCGATTAACGCGGCGGACAAGGTCGCTTTCGAGGCGAATCTCAACACCGGGGTCCAAGGCGTTTTCGCCGGCAGTGGCGGCGGATCGCCAACAAGCCTCTACTTGAACAGCGATCCTACCTTCAGCGGTTTCGGGGCCGTCGTTTCGATTAACACCTCGGGCACGGTCGCCTTCGGTGCCGGCCTGGACGCGGGGGACACCGGGGTCTTCGCCGGCGACGGAGGCGCAACCACGAGCATTGCGGTGAGCGGCGGAACTTTCGACAACCTCATCAACAGCCAGCTTTCGATCAACGCGGCTGGCACGGTGGCTTTCGTTACGAGTTTCAGCGGCGTGGGCCAAGGTGTGGGCCAAGGCGTTTTCACCGGCAGCGGCGGCGCGACTACGACCATTGTCACGAACAAGTCCCCTTTCGCCACTTTCAGCTCTCCTTCGATTAACACCGCAGGCAAGGTGGCCTTCCTGGCGAACCTGAACACGGGAGCCAAGGGAATCTTCACCGGTCCCGATCTGGTGGCAGACAAAATCATCCGCAATGGCGACGCCCTTTTTGGCTCCGTCGTAAATGGCTTGAGGTTCGGCAACAGCGCTTTTAACGACGCGGGCCAAACCGCCTTCTATTATCAACTCACCGATGGCCGCCGCGGCATCGCCGTCGCGACACCACCAGTCTTGCGCATTCTCTCGATCACGAGGCTCTCCGGTGAAACATTACATTTGGAGGTCAGCGGGGTGGCGAACCTAACGTATTCCATCTACGCCACTACAAATTTGAATCAATCGTTTACATCCATTGGCACGCAGACCGCGGCCACCGATGGGACTTTCCGCTTCGACGATACAAACGCCCCGAGTTTTACGCAGCGCTTCTATCGGGTGACGCTTCCTTAGCCGTAACCATGCAGTTGGGAAATGACGCCAAGCACGCAATGAAGTTGCTCTTGCGAATAGGAGCGCGGATTTTATTCCGCTTCAACGTGGTTCACCGTTTGGTGTTCGATACCTATGGGCAGAGATTGCGTTGAAGCGGAATAAATTCCGCGCTCCTGCCGCATCGCGTGTGACTTCAACTGCATGGTTACGGCTTGGCTGGAACAATTGAGTTGGGAACAAGAGGCCATGGAGAAAACAGGGAGAGGATTGGGCCTTTGCCAGTGGCGGATCCTTTTGAAAAATTTTGCGTTTCGGCTTTTTACTTTTAACTTTGGCGCATGAATTTATTGCCGTTTGAAAATTTGCCCGCCCATGCGCCGCGCAAATTTGTTCCACCGAAAATTGATCTAGGCGATTGGAACCAAATCGCATCCTTGTTCGATCGACTCGAAACACGTGCGGCTAAATGCGAAAACATTTCCGAATTTGAAAATTGGATTCTTAGCGGAGGCGAATTGAGCGCGGCGATTGATGAAGAGGCGAGCAAGCGTTACATCGCGATGACTTGCCACACCGATAACGCCGAGGCGGAAAAAGCTTTTCTCCATTTCGTCGAAAACATCGAGCCGCAACTCAAGCCGCGCCAATTCAAGCTCGCGCAAATTTATCTGGCGCATCCGCTCCGTGAAAAATTATTGGGCGAGAAAAAATCGCGCTATGAAGTTTTGGACCGCAACACGGCGTTGCACGTGGAGCTGTATCGCGAAGAAAATGTTCCGCTCGAAACCGAAGAAGCCCGGCTCGGCCAGCAATATCAAAAACTGAGCGGGTCGTTGACGGTGCAATTTCGCGGAGAAGAAAAAACGCTCGTGCAGATGGGACGTTACCTCGAGGAAACAGATCGCTCCGTGCGCCAGGAAGCCTGGGAACTTGTCGCCAATCGGCGGTTGCAGGAAAAGGAAAAGTTCGAGGCGCAGTTCGAGGAACTTTTAAAGCTCCGCGAAAAAATTGCGACGAACGCCGGGTTTTCCAATTATTTGCAATACGCTTTTCGCGCGAAAGGCCGATTCGATTACACGCCGGAGGATTGCGTGAAATTTCACACGGCGATTGAGAAAGAAATCATGCCGGTGCTGCGCAGATTGCAAGCGGATAGAAAACGGAAGCTCCGCCTTGATGCCGAAGAGGACAAAGTGCCGCCGAGTTCCACTCGGCAGTTCGAAGATTCTGCCGAGAAAATCTCGGCAGCACATCTATCGCTGCGCCCGTGGGATTTGGCGGTGGATCCGACGAGCCTGCCGCCGCTTCGCCCATTCGAGCAGGTGGACAAAATGGTTTCTGGCACGCAGCGGATTTTCGACCAACTCGACGGCGAGTTGGCCGAAGGTTTTCAGCAAATGCAGAACTTGCGCTTGCTCGATCTCGACAATCGCAAAGGGAAAGCGCCGGGCGGTTATCAATCGACGCTCGCAGAATCTAGGCTCCCTTTTATTTTTATGAACGCGGTCGGGCAGCAGCGCGATGTTGAAACGATGTTGCACGAGGCCGGTCACGCCTTTCACGCGCTCGCCACGCGTGATGAAAATCTTTACGCCTATCGCAGCGCGCCGATTGAGTTTTGCGAAGTCGCCTCGATGAGCATGGAATTGCTCGGCAACGAATTCATCGAAACCTTTTACGCCGCGCCGGAAGCCCGACGCGCGCGCCGCGAACATCTCGAAGGCATCGTGGAAATTTTCCCGTGGATCGCGACGGTCGATGCGTTTCAACACTGGATTTATTCGCACCCGGGCCACACGCGGGAGGAGCGGCGCGAGGCATGGCTGGTTTTGATGAAACGTTTTGGCGGCGACGTCGATTGGAGCGGCTACGAAGACGCGCTGGCCAATCTGTGGCATCGGCAACTCCACATTTTTCTGCACCCGTTTTATTACGTCGAATATGGGATCGCTCAACTTGGCGCGTTGCAGGTCTGGGCGAATTCAAAAAAGGAAAAAGCCAAAGCGTTGCGTGATTATCAAAACGCTTTGTCTCTCGGTGGTTCGCGTCCGTTACCGGAATTATTCTCCGCCGCGGGCTGCCGATTCGATTTCAGCGTGGAGACGGTAAGGCCGCTGGTGAAGTTGCTGCAGATCGAACTGGCAAAGTTAAATTGATATTTAGAGTTCAGATGAACGAAGCGGTCGGCGCGACGCCGACCGCTGCACGCCAGAGGCGTGCGCTCCCCATTTCCTTTTCAACATTCCCGGTGAGCGGATTTATTTGCGGCAGAATTTGTGAATCGTTTCGGCAACGTATTCCAGCATCGTCTTCGTCAGCCCCGGATAAACACCGATGAAAATAGCTTCGTTCATCAAACGATCCGCTCCTTTCAAATCACCGATGGTCCGCAGCGCGGCAGGATGTTCTTTGCGCAATTGTACGAACGCTGGCTGTCGCACGAGATTTCCGCCGAACAACATTCGGTTGCCGATTTTGGAGGCGTCGAGCATCTGGGCGAATTCGCGTTTTTTAAACGGCGCGGTCGGTTTGATCAGCATCATAAAACCAAACCACGAACATTCGGTGCGGTGACTCGAATCGTCCCACGCGAAACCATTTTGCTTTGACCACCCGGTCGCGTGAGTGGGCAGCGAGAAGTCGAAGAACTCTTCGAGATCAGCCAGCACAGTTCGCAGAAAATTCCAGTTGTCGATGCGCGCCTGAATGAACTGCGGCAATTTTTTTAATTGCTGGCGGCCGATGGCGGCTTGCGGATCGAGCGGCTTCAAATTGTAGCCGAGATGCGAGTAAATATATTTGTGGTCGTAACCTTTCGGCAATTCGCCGAGTTGCCAGTCGAAACGAATTCCGCAGGTGTTGTCCTTGCCGCTGGCGCACCAGCAGTCGCGTCCCCAGTCGCGAAAACTTTCCACCAAAACTTTCAGGCGCGGTTGTTTTATGACGTTCACCGCGCCGCCTTCGCCCATCGTGAGATGATGGGGCGGATAAAAACTTTGCGTGGAAATATCGCCGAACGTGCCGGTGAGTCTGCCGTCGTAGCGACAGCCGAGCGCGTCGCAATTATCTTCGATGAGCCAGAGATTATGTCGTTTGCAAAATTCGGTGACGGCGGAAAGGTTGAATGGATTTCCCAATGTGTGCGCCATCATTACCGCTTTGGTTTTGCCTTCGACGAACGCTTCTTCGAGAAAACGAATGTCGCCGTTTCCAGTAATGGGATCGTTGTCGATAAAAACTGGAACTGCGCCGTTTTGAATAATCGGCGCAACAGTCGTCGGAAATCCACCCGCGACCGTGATGACTTCATCGCCGCGTTTGATTTGTTTTTCTTTGAGCTTGTGGGAGGTGAGCGCGGCGAAAGCGACGAGGTTCGCGGATGAGCCGGAGTTGACGAGAATGGAAGTTTTTACGCCAAGAAATTGCGCCAGTTCTTTTTCAAACGCTTCGCCTTCGGGGCCAAGGGTCAGCCAGAAATCGAGCGTGGCGGAAACGGCGGCTTCGACTTCGTTTTCATCGAAGACGCGACCGGCGTAGGGGACGACGGTTTCACCGGGAATAAATTTGCGCATGGCCGAAGTTTTTTCGTAACCGGGATGGTTGGATTGATGAACAGATGCCGAGTATTCGCGAGTCAGCCGCAAAATTTCTGCTTTGATTTCTGAAGGAGACTTCATTTTGTCCACGGTAAATTCATTGCGCGCGCTTTTTCGGCGTATTGGCTGATTTGAAACAGAGTCTGCACTTCAAACTCTTTGGCAGATGTTGCGTCGGCCGAATCGCGATACCATTCCACGGTTTGCTGAATCGCCTCGGAAAAATTCCACACCGGCGACCAGCCGAGCAAGGCGTGCGCTTTGTCGGTGGCGAGTTGCAACAGCCTGGCTTCGTGAACGGCGTTTGGATCGCTCATGTCCGCCCATTTTCCCGCCCAATGTTTCAAAACTTCAGTGACCAATTGCGCGACGGTGCGATTTGACTCATGGCCGGGGCCGAAATTAAAAGCGGACGCGACAAGTTCGGAAGGCGCTTTGGAAAACTTCGGATTTGCCAGCGCAGCGGCCAGCCAAAGATAACCACTCAACGGTTCGAGAACGTGCTGCCAAGGACGTGTCGCGGTTTTGTTGCGAACGGGAATCGGCTGCTTTTTTTGCAACGCGCGAATGCAATCAGGCACGATTCGATCCGCCGCCCAGTCGCCGCCGCCGATGACATTTCCGGCGCGGGCGCTGGCAATTTTCACCGGATGATTTTGGAAAAATGATTTTCGATACGAGGCAATAATAATTTCCGCCGCCGCTTTGCTCGCGCTGTAGGGATCGTGCCCGCCGAGCGGATCTTCTTCGCGATAACCGTGAACCCATTCGCGATTTTCGTAGCATTTGTCCGTGGTGACGAAAACAGCCGAGCAATTTTTTTTGTAATCGCGCAGCGCGTCGAGCACATGCGCTGTGCCCATGGCGTTGACGGCGAAAGTTTCGGCTGGTTTGGAATAGGATTCGCGAACGATGGCTTGCGCCGCGAGATGAAAAACGAAATCGGGTTTGGCGGCGCGAATTGCTTTTGCCAATTTGGCAGAGTCGCGAATGTCGCCTTCGATATGTTTGAGTCGGGAGGCGAGATCAAGTTGTTCAAAGAGCGAAGGTTTTGTCTCCGGCGGCAAAGCGTAGCCGATAACTTTCGCGCCGAGATTCAACAACCATTCGGAAAGCCACGCTCCTTTGAAGCCGGTGTGGCCGGTCAGAAAAATTCTTTTCCCAGTGAATGCGCCGCCGAAAAATTCTCTCATAACTCACCAGATTTTCCACGGCGCATTTCCTTCCGCCCACATTTTGTTGAGCAGGGTAAATTCCTGAAACGTGTCCATGGGTTGCCAGAATCCGTCGTGAGCAAACGCTTTCAATTCGCCTTCGCCGGCCAGCTTTCGCATCGGTTGTTGTTCGAGCAAAATGTTGTCGCTGTTTTCCAAATCATCAAAAATTTTTGTCGAGACAACAAAAAACCCGCCATTGATCCGGCCCTGCGTGACCTGCGGTTTTTCGTTGAACTCAGTCACGCCGCCATCGTCATTGATGTTTAATTCCCCGAAGCGTCCCGGCGGGCGGACGGCGGTCAGAGTCATTTTTTTTCCATGCTGTTTGTGAAAATCCAGTTCCGCTGTTATCTCCACATTGCCGACCCCATCGCCGTACGTCAGAAAAAACTCAGAGTCATTTCCGAGGTGACCGCGAATGCGATTGACCCGACCGGCGGTCAAAGTTTCCTGTCCCGTGTCCACCAGCGTGACTGACCAATCTTCCTCGTCGTGATGATTATGAAAACGCACCGCTGGTTTGCGCCCGAGTTGGAGTGAGACGTCGCTGGTCATCCAAAGATAATTGCGAAAATAATCTTTAATCATCTCGCCTTTGTAACCGAGACAGAGGACAAAATCTTTGAAGCCGTGCGCCGCGTAAATTTTCATGATGTGCCAGAGAATGGGGCGGTCGCCAATCGGGACCATCGGCTTGGGACGATACTCGGTTTCCTCGCGGAGACGGGTTCCCTTTCCGCCGCAGAGGATGACAACTTTCATTGGGGCAGAGCGTAATCAGAGCGAAGAAGGCAATTCAAGGGGACATATTTTTCTGTGACCCATCGAAGAATGAATTATTTTGCGCGGCGACATGTACCTCGGCTTTTACAATTTTTATCGCAGCTACAATCGCAATCGGATGCTCACCGATCCCGCCTCGCCCATTGGTGATGATCTGGGGTATCCGACTTTTTATCTCGCGCAGGAATTGAAGAAGCTGGGCCATCGCGCCGCCACCATCGACACGGATGATTTGGAGAAATTCGATGCCGTCGTCTTCCTCGACTACCCGACGATGCTTAACCCGCACTTTAGAAAACTGGTTCACGAGAAGTTTCCTAAAATTTATTTGTTCCTCCTCGAAAGCCCCGCGATCCGACTGGGCAATTGGAACAAAAAAAATCACGAGCCATTTCGAAAAGTTTTCACCTGGAATCCGACGTGGGTGGACGAGAAAAAATATTTTCGATTTTATTTGCCGAATAAATTGCCGACGCCAATGGCTTACGCTCCGTCCAAGACCGAGAAATTTTGCTGTACGATTGCCAGCCACAAATACGGAAAACATCCCCACGAAATTTACACCGAACGCGTGAAAGCGATCCGCTGGTTCGAGCAAAATCATCCCGACGAATTCGATTTGTATGGCATCGGTTGGGACCGGTTTTTTTCCAAGCAGCTTCCGACGGTCAACCCGGTCCTTTCCGTTGCTTATCGAAAGTTCCCACTGCTTCCTTGTTGGAAAACTTTTCCGTCGTATCGCGGTCCGGTGAAATCCAAGCGCGAGACTTTGCGGCAATACAAATTTTCGCTCTGCTACGAAAACTCCATCTTTCCGGGCTACTTGACGGAGAAAATTTTCGACGCGCTCTTCGCCGGCTCCGTGCCGGTTTATCTCGGCGACCCCGAAGTAGAAAAATCCATTCCATCCAGCGCCTTCGTAAACAAAAAGAATTTTGGCAGTTACGAGAAGCTGTATAATTTTTTGAGAAACATGGAACCAGCCGAATACGAAAATTATCGCAAAGCCATTCACGAGTTCGTTTTTGGCCCCGCCATTTATCCATTCAGCGCGGAGGCCTTCGCCGATTTGATCGTGCGGCAAATTGTGAATGACCGATGAATCCGCCGCTCGTTTCCATTTGCACGCCCACTTACAACCGCCCGGATTTTCTGGAGCGCGCGCTTCGTTCCTGCCTGGCGCAAACGTTTCAGGATTTTGAAATCGTCGTCACGGACAACAGCGCCAATGATCTATCCGAAAAAGTTATCCGGCGCTTGAACGACCCACGCATCCGCTATTTTAGAAACGATAAAAATCTTGGGCCCTGCGGCAACACCAATCGCGCCACCGCTCTGGCCGAGGGCCAATACATCAAATTTTTGATGGACGACGATTTGCTCAAACCGCGTTGCCTCGAAAAAATGGTCGAGGCACTCGAGAAAAATCCAACCGCCGGCGTGGCGATGGCGCCGATGGAAATTATTGACGCGAATGATCGAAGAATTTTTCCGCGATTTTATGTCTTTCGAAAAATGCGGTATCGCTATCGCTATCAAGTGGGCGACGGCTTGGTGGACAGACGCGAAGTATTGAAGGATTTTTTGACGCGTGATTATCCCTGCACCGTGCCGAGCGGAATCATGCTGCGCGCGGAATGTTTCCAGCGCTTTGGATTGTTTGACGAGAAAGCGGATTTCGCGGGCGATCTCGAAAAAGTCATGCAGATCGCCACCGAGTACGATTTTTTTTACATCGACGAAGTTTTGTCGTCGTGGCGATTGATGACGGACAATCACACTGCCTCCCTTCACCAAAGTGGATTGAAAATTGAAGCCTTCTACTACATCACGCGAAAAATTTTGGAAGAAACGAAGGCGTTGGAACTCTTTCCCGCGAACGAGCGGGAGAAAATTATTCGGGACAGTATTTTCTTTTGTTCGTGCCGCGCCTTGCTCAATGGCCTGGCAGGAATTCGGGCGCGCAGCCCGAAACTGATTTGGAAAACGATCAAAACCATTTTTCGCGAAGATAAATTTTTCATCAACAAACTGCGTCTGCCATTTTTCGTTGCTCGCGAAATTTTCGTTTCCATTTTTCCGAAGAGGCTGCCACCGGCGCGGGAATGATTTGTGATGGTCGGGACTTAGGACAATGGAAAACAATGTTTGGCTTGCGCGAATCCGTCCGAGTGGCTGAGTCTTGGTCTTGTAGCGGCGCGTCTGCGACCGCCGCAATTAG
>JBBQRQ010000072.1:0-26378 GCA_038214755.1 Verrucomicrobiota bacterium | reverse complement strand
CGCAACCGGCAGAAAAAACCGCAGCACAAAACCACCACCGACTTTTTCACCGCCATGAACGCCGAACATCATCGCTACGCCATCCGCTGCCTTCATGCCCGCCAGCCAAGCTTTCAATCATCTTCATGAATTGGCCGTGCCTCAGACCCATGTTGTTCATTTGGGCGCTTGCGCTGATGGAAAGTGGTTTGATATTGTGCGCGGCAGTTTGGTTCGCGCCGTTTCAGTGGCGCGCGATGAAAGGTCAGAAAGAACACGTGGCCCACGTGGCGGAATTGGCAGACGCGCTAGATTCAGGTTCTAGTGAGTAACATCGTACAGGTTCAAATCCTGTCGTGGGCACCATTTCAATTTTATCCCGCCGCGCGGATTAGCTGGCAGCGTGACATCCGAAATCCGAATCCCCGAAATCCGAAAGAGGGTCGAAATCCGAAAAGGCCTTTCGACGAGCGTTAGGAAAAATGTTTGGCCACCACCCCTCCACTGCCGCAACTCGGTGAATTTCGTTCTCGGATTTCGGTGTTCGGATTTCTTTCGGCCGCGGATTTCGGATTTTCGCCTAACGCGCCCTCGGCAAAAACTTAACGCAAACGGGATTTGGCACTTCAATTGTTTGGCCGGTGGGAGTGATCCTTCCACTCTTCGCATCGATTCGAAAAACGACCACGCTGTCCGAATCCTGATTGGCCGCCAACAAAATTTGCCCCGTCGGATCAATCCCAAAATTGCGCGGAACTTTTCCCTGCGTTGATTCGTTTTGCACAAAAGTCAGTGCTCCGGTTTTTTTGTCGATGGAGAAAACCGTGATGCTGTCGTGGCCTCGCGTGGAGCCGTAAAGAAATTTTCCCGACGGATGAGCTTGAACCTCCGCGCCGCTGAAACCGGCTTTAACTTTCTCCCCGTTCGGCAGGAGGGAAATCGTTTGCGTTTCTTTCAAGTCTCCTCGCGTGTTGTCGAAGGCGAAGGCAGTGGCCGAGCAATCCATTTCGTTGATGACATAGGCGAAGCGGCCATTGGGATGAAACGTAAAATGGCGGGGACCGGCGCCTTTTTTCACGAGTGCGAAAGCAGGATGGTTGGCCACCAGCCTTCCCCGCGCCGCGTCAAATTTATAAATCATCACTTTGTCGATGCCCAGGTCTGCCACGAACGCCAAACGATTTCCTGGATCGAGATTGATGGAATGGGCGTGCGCTTCTTTCTGGCGCTGCGGATGGACGCTCGATCCGGTGTGCTGAATAAATTCGGTAAGTTCTCCAAGCCGCCCATCTGCGTGAATCGGCAACACCGCGACGCTGCCGCCGGCATAATTGGCAACGAGAACCCATCGTCCTGATTTATCCACGACGAGATGACAAGGCCCTGGTCCGCCGGAAGATTGTTGGTTTAAAAAAGTCAACCGGCCGGTGTGGGAATCCATGGCAAAAGCGTTGACTGTGCCGTCGTTTGTTTTGGCGGTGACAGGCGCGCCGATGGCGTAGAGAAAAGAGCGGGAAGAATGGAGCGCGAGAAAACCGGGATTGGCAATTTCCGCCGCGAGGCTCGGCGAGGATAAATTTCCAGTGGCCGGATTCAGTCGCGAAACATAAATGCCGTGACCGGGTTTGCGGGAGGAGGAGCCAAAGTAAACAAAAAGTTCATCGCGATTTTCTTCCTCGGCTGCCACCGAACTAAACATGCCGCAAGTTATGAAGCAGCCCACCACACCGCAAAATATTTCAGAAGTTTTCATCGCGAGAAACGATAGAAAAGTAGCCAGCGATTTCCAATCACCGATTCCAAAAAGCGCCATGACAGTTCGTGTCGGAACGATTATCGTTTTTTCCATGAAAGCAAAAAAACTTCTCCACACCCGCTATCGTCTTAACGATCTGGAACGTTCGGTGAAATTTTACAAAGAGGTCCTCGGCCTCGACGAAGTGCGACGCCACAAATCTCCGCGAGGATCGGAATTGGTTTTTCTGAAAGCGCCTGAAAGCGAAGAGTTGATTGAGCTTTGCCATTTTCCAAAAGCGGGACCAGTGCAAGTGCAACCCGACTTGACGCATCTGGCGTTTGAAGTCGAGAGCCTGGAAGGATTCGGGAAACATTTGGCGTCGCTTGGCTTGAAATATTCCGACGGCCCAACCATGCGACCTGATGGCAGCGGCGGATTTGCTTTTATCGATGCGCCCGAAGGTTACGAAATTGAACTGATCCAAATTTCAAAAGAGGCGCGCCGTTCAGAAACGTACTGAAGAAAACTTTCAGCCGCAAAACTTCTCATTTTTTCCGACAAACATTATTTTTCCGCTTGCGCTTGTGACCGTGGCGAAGATGCTTCGCTGATGCGAAGAGAAGACAACCTGACACAAATTTTGTCCGGCATTCTTTTTGCCCGTATGCGCGACCGAGTGTCTCCTATTCCAGTAGGCCAATATGCGGGCGGTGGACTAAACTGTTAGACCACACTCGCGTCTCTCAAGAATCTATGCGTTGTTTCTACCATCAAGACAAAGAGGCAGTTGGCAGTTGCAAGTCGTGCGGCAAAGGTTTGTGTCCAGACTGTGCGGCTGACGTTGGGAAGGGACTGGCCTGTCGCGGACGATGCGAGGAAGACGTTCGGGCTGTCGTCGCGCTCGTTGACCGCAGCCTCAAGCTTTCACCGCAGACGGCACGAATACTTGAGTCAGGTCGCAAGATTCGGTCGAGCGCGGCTACGTTCAATTTGATTACTGGGGCCATTTTCATTGCATGGGGGCTTACAGACATGGAGCGATTTGGCTTCATCATTATCCTCGGAGCTTGCTTTTTGGCTTACGGCATTTTCGAATTGTTTCAGGCGCGCAGATTCGCGAAAGAGAGGCAGCAGACATGACCGTACGTCTCAATGTTTCAAATCTTTCAGCAAGGCGCCAACCGGGTTTGGTGTCTGCACGCTTGCCCGAATCCAAAGCGCTTCTATCCTGATTTCATGACTCAAGCCGTTTCACACATCCTCGAAAAGGTAGAGCAGCTTTCTGCCCCTGAACGCGCCGAACTCGCCGACCGTATCATGGAGAGCCTCGCCCACGACATTCCACCGGACATCGCAGCGGCCCAGATTGCCGAGGTTCGTCGGCGTGTCGCGCAGGTCGAGTCTGGAGAGGTCGCACTTATTCCGGGCGACGACGCTCTTGCTCGGGTTCGCCAACTCCTGGCCCCTTCACGCGCGCCAAACTGATGGCTACGAGCTACGGTTTTCATCCCGAGGCACTTTCCGAATATGAGGAAGCCGCGAACTACTATCTCCACGAAGCTTCAGCCCAAGTGGCGGACGGATTTGTTACGGCTGTCGAGTTTGCTATCACGACCTTGGTCGCCGCTCCAATTCGGTGGCGCGTTGTCGAGGAGCCGGAGATTCGGCGCTATGTCTTCAGCCGCTTCCCGTTCGTCATTTACTACCGATGGGAGTCGCAACAGGAACGCGTCACCATTTATGCCGTCATGCACTGTAGCCGAGAGCCTGGATATTGGCATCACCGCATCGAACGAAACGCCTAACCATGGTCCGAGGTAATCTTGAAGCCAAGACGCTCGACAGTCATTGCGGCTTCGCGCCATTATTTCTGCGATGCTTCTTCGCGCCCGAAATTTTGAATTTACTTTCCCCCGCCCCACGCTGGTCATGGGCATCGTCAACGTGACGCCGGATTCTTTTTCCGATGGTGGAAAATTTTTCGATTCAGAATCTGCCATCAATCACGCGTTGGATTTAATTTCGCAAGGCGCGGACATTATCGACATCGGCGGAGAATCGACTCGACCGCGCGCCACACCGGTGGCGGAGGAAGAAGAATTGCGCCGCGTCATTCCCGTCATTGAACGCCTGGCAAAAAAAATTTCCATTCCCATTTCCATCGACACGATGAAGCCCGCCGTTGCTCGCGCCGCCATTGACGCGGGCGCGAGCATCATCAACGACATCGCAGCCAATCGCACCGACAACGAAATGTGGCGCATCGTGGCGAAAACTGGCGCTGGCTACGTCCTCATGCACATGCAAGGCACACCGCAAACCATGCAACAAAATCCGTCTTACATCGACGTGGTCGCTGACGTGAATAAATTTTTCGCGGAGCGATTGAATCTTTTGGCGTCGGCGGGTGTCAATGCAGAGCAAATCATTTTGGACGTGGGCATCGGCTTCGGAAAAACTGCGCAACATAATTTGCAGTTGCTCGGCAATTTGGGCAATTTTACGAAATGGAACCGTCCGCTGCTCATGGGAGTTTCGCGAAAATCGTTTCTCAGCCAGGATCGCGGCGCAAAAGTTTCGGAACGTCTTCCCGCCTCGTTGGCCTGCGAATGTTGGGCAGTGCGAGCGGGCGCGAAAATAATTCGCACTCACGAAGTCGCGGCAACGAAACAAGCGGTTGCGATGACGGAAAATCTTTTGAAAAATCTGAAGCGGCGTCTGTGAATGCCGCACTGATCTGTAGCGGCGTCTCTGTGAGCGCCGCCATTTAAGACCAAATCAGCGGCGGTCACAGACGCGCCGCTACAAAAAAAATGGACCCTTTGGAAATCTTAAAAGTGAGTTGGCGGCCTGTCCTCGAGGTGGTCATTCTCACCGTCGTTCTTTATCACGCTTTCGATTTCGTTCGCGGCACGCGCGGCGCTCCGGTCGTCTATGGCTTTGTCGTCGTACTGGTGACGATGACCGTTTTGGCGGGCGCGCTGAAACTGGAAGTTCTCAACTGGCTGCTCCGTTCTTTTGTCGCTTTTTCCGCCATCGCGGTGCTGATTATTTTTCAACCGGAACTGCGACGCATCCTGGCCGAACTGGGCAACAAGCCGCTTTTTCGCACCACTCAGGAACAGCGCGAAAATATCGAAGTCATCATCCAGACGGTCGAACGTCTTTCCGAAGTAAAAATCGGAGCGCTCATCGCCATCGAACAATCCATTCAGCTTCAGGAGGAAGTTGAGTCGGGCATTCGGATCGATTGCGAAGCGACGCCGGAAATGTTGGAGACGATTTTTTTTCCGAACAACGCCGTGCATGATGGCGGCGTTATTCTTAAAGGAGATCGCATCGCCTACGCCGCCTGCATTTTCCCGCTGACGCAACGCCAGGATTTGCATCCGTCGCTCGGCACGCGACACCGCGCCGCCATTGGTTTGAGCGAAGAAACTGATGCCATCGTCGTCATCGTGTCCGAGGAGACGGGCGCGATTTCCTACGCCTACAAAGGGCAACTCGTTCGTGGCGTCACGTTGGAAAAGCTTCGCGCGTTTCTCACCTCCGTCTTTGTTTCGCGAAACAGATCTCGAAATCTAGTCGAAAGATTTCGCTCGTGGAAGGCCGGTCGCGTTTCGGTCAACGGAGTTGTCGCGGCTAAAATTGATTCCTAGTAACCATGCAAAAAACTTTTAACGCAAAGAGGCAAAGGTGCGAAGGCGCAAAAATCCCCACCATGGAGCGCCGGTTTGGAACCGGCTTTAGTCAAGGCGCCGAGGTTAAGCCGGTTGCAAACCGGCGCTCCGGTGTCGTCGTGTCATGGTTTCTTTGCGCCTTCGCGTTGAATTCCAACCGAATCGTTACCGCTTAGAAACCATGTCCATTCGCGCGCTTATCCTCCACCATTTTTGGCTGAAACTTTTTTCGCTGTTGTTGGCGACATTGATCTGGTTCGCCATTCATTTTGGGATTCAGAGCGGATTGCGATCTCCAGAAGCTCTGATCATCAATCCCACCACCAAACAATTTTCGGGCGTGCCGATTCGCATTTTAAGTCAGCCCGGCGACACACGAGTTTTCAAAGTTCATCCCAAAGAAGTCGTCCTGACTGTCGTCGGCGAGGAGGCGATTCTGCGAGATCTCACCGCGCAAAATATTTCCGTGTTCGTGGATTTAACGAGTGTTCGTTCTTCGCACGAAACCAATCAGCAGGTAAAGTTGGACCTTCCCACCGGCACCACCGCCTTCCGCGTGGAACCGCGCACGGTGAATGTCGAACAAGTTTCCCCTTGAGAAATTTTTCGTGTAGTTTTCGCGCATGACTTCTCCCAAAAAAATCTTCGGCACCGATGGCGTTCGCGGGACCGCCAACGTTGAACCGGTCACGGCGGAAACGGCGCTCAAACTGGGCCGCGCCGCCGCTCACGTTTTCAAACATCTCGAAACTCAACCGCGCGGGAGGGGTAAACACCAAATCGTCATTGGCAAAGACACGCGGCTCTCCGGCTACATGTTGGAGAATGCGCTCTCGTCCGGGATTCTCTCGATGGGCGTGGACGTTTTATTTATCGGCCCTCTGCCCACGCCCGGCGTCGCCTACGTCACTCGCAGTTTGCGCGCTGACGCCGGCATCGTCATCACCGCGTCGCACAATCCGTATGACGACAACGGCATAAAATTTTTTCGCGCCGACGGTTACAAACTCGACGACAATATCGAAGCGAGCATCGAACAATTGGTTTTCAGCGGCGACATCGAAAACATTCGCCCGACCGCCGGCGAAATTGGAAAAGCGGTGCGCATCGACGACGCGCTGGGCCGCTACATCGAATTCGCCAAAGCCTCCTTTCCGCGCGGCTCGACTCTGGAAGGTTTGCGCATCGTCGTCGATTGCGCTCACGGCGCAGCTTACAAATCGACGCCGTGCGTTTTGCGCGAGCTTGCCGCCGAAGTTTTTGTTTTCGGCAATCAACCGAACGGCACGAACATCAACCAGGATTGCGGTTCGATGCACCCCGAAAATCTCGCGCGCAAAGTTCGCGAGATGCGCGCCGACCTCGGCATCGCGCACGATGGCGACGCTGACCGGGTGATTCTCTGCGACGAAAAAGGGAATGTGATCGACGGCGACGACATCATGGCCGTAGCCGGATTGGATCTGCTCGCGCAAAATCGTTTGGCCAAAAAAACTTTGGTCACAACGGTGATGAGCAATGCTGGGGTTGATGCTGCGATTCACGCGGCGGGAGGAAAAATCGTGCGAACTCCAGTGGGCGACAGAAATGTGATCGATGAAATGTTGCGCAATGGATTTAATTTTGGCGGCGAACAGAGTGGCCATTTGATTTTCAGCGACTACGGCACGACTGGAGATGGACTTGTCGCCGCATTGCAAATTTTACGCATCATGAAGTCGCGCGGAAAAACGCTTTCAGAACTCGTCGATTGCTGGACGCGATTTCCCCAATTGATTTCCAATGTTCGTGTCCGCGAAAAAAAACCGTTCGACCAACTCGACGGCGTGTTGGATGCGGTCGCGCAAGCGGAAGCGGAAGTGAAACCGGAGGGCGGTCGCGTGTTCCTGCGTTACTCCGGCACGGAACCCAAAGCGCGCTTGCTGATGGAAGGCCGCGACGCCGCGGTGCTCCATCGTTGGAGCCAAAAAATCTGCGACGCGATCAAACAGCAAGTGGGCGCTTGATCGGACGAAGTTCATCGCTGCCTCCAATCATGGTTTGAACCGAGAGTCTCCTCGAACAACCTTTTGTTGCATATGCAACAAAAGATCGTCTCAGTTCTTGAGTGGTTGGAATGTCCGGAGTTGTCGGCCGGCGTCGCGCAGCACTTCCACCCGCCGCCGCCACGCTTGTTGGCCCAAATAATCCGACGGCAGAATCCGGCCGGGTAACAGCGGGTCGTTCGTCACCACATCCATCCAGGCCTCGCGCTCTGCCTGTGACCAGCGCAACAACACCTTCGCCGCGGCGGCGTTCCGCAATGCGCCCATCGGTCGCTCCCCAAGCACTTTGAGATGCCGTGCATAACCACGGTTGATGCGCGGGTAGTCCCACGCGCCCGCCACGATTTCCGCGTCCGATTCCCCCGCGCAGGGCCGCGCTTCCAAGAGGACAAGGGATTCCACATTGATCTTTCCGCCGGCGAGAATCAGCCGTTCCCCCGCCAGCGGATCGGGTGTTATCCACACGCTGTTTTGCAAGTGACCGAAGCCTTTGTCGCGGAGATAGCGGCGCAGTCGTTCGCGTTGCGCGTTCTGTCCCATGGGCACGTCAAAGAGCACCATCCGCCATTGTCCGTCCCATGGTCGCGCCCAACGTTCCTCCGGGTCGCGCCCGCCCAGAGCGTGCAACCTCCCCCGTGCCGTAAGGCGAAACAATCGGTCATCCGGCGAAGTGGCGTCCCGTTCCAGCAATTGTTGCTTTTCCAAGGCAACCGTCTGGCGGAGGAGGCCATTGCGATAGGCCCAGCCTTCGTAGGAGTCGGTCAGGTTGCGAAAGGTGGGGCGCAAGAGTTGGTCAGCCGACCAGAGCAGAAGGTTCAGAAACTCCTCGGTTTTGGGCTGCATTGCGGAAGAATGGCAGGATCGCGCAAAAAAAGGAATGCAATCTTTTGTTGCATATGCAACAAAAGATCGTTGTAGATTTTGAGCGTCGAAAAGCTGAAGTGGAAAATGGATGTTCGTTGGAAATGATTGAAAGGCTCCGCTGCCATCGCTCTTGACTCACTAGTTCGCTTCTGGCGACCGTTTGGAAATTCAGTCGCTCGTCATTCAGAAAACCTATGTGCGGCATCGTCGGATATGTCGGGAAACGTCAAGCCAGCCCAATCCTCCTCGAAGGATTGCGGCGGCTGGAGTATCGCGGTTACGACAGCGCGGGCCTGGCGATTTTGCAAAAGACCGGTGTCCAGGTTCGGAAAAAAAAAGGAAAGATCGATGATGGTCTCGCCAAATTACTCGAGACGCGGCCTGTAACAGGAGAAACTGGCGTGGGTCACACGCGTTGGGCGACGCACGGGCAACCTTCCGACGAAAATTCCCATCCGCATCTGGATCAATCCGGTCGCATCGCCTTGGTGCATAATGGCATTATTGAAAATCACGACACGCTCAAAGCCCGGCTCCTCAAGTCCGGCCGCACTTTTTCTTCGACCACTGACACCGAAGTTCTGGCTCAGTTAATTGGCGAACATTACGATCGGTTAATCGGGCAACAAGCGGACGTGGAGCCTTCGAGCAACGACATTCACATTTTGACGCGGGCGGTGATGAACGCGTTGCGGGAAGTCATCGGCACCTATGGCATCGCGGTGGTTTGCGCCGACCATCCGGGAACGATTGTTGGAGCAAGACGCGGTTCGCCACTGATCGTCGGCGTGGGCGAAGGCGAAAATTTTCTGGCCAGCGATGCCGGCGCGATTGTCGCGCACACGCGACAGGCAATTTATTTGAATGATTACGACGTGGTCACTTTGAGCGCGGATCGCTTCAACGTGACGAGCCTGGGATTTGACACAGCCGTCGTCCAGATCAGCCAGATTGAATTCAATGCGGAAGCGACCGAGCGCGGCAAATTTCCCCACTACATGCTCAAGGAAATTTTTGAGCAACCGCGCACCGTCGAGAATGCGATGCGCGGGCGGATCGATCACGAAGAAGCCACAGCGCGTTTCGGCGGCTTGAACATGAGCATCGCGGAATTGCGTTGTGTGGATCGGATCGTGATTACCGCTTGCGGGACGAGCTGGCATTCCGCGCTCGTCGGCGAATATCTTTTCGAGGAACTCGCCCACGTCCCAACGGAAGTGGAATACGCCAGCGAATTTCGCTACCGCAATTCGCCGATTGAAAAAAACACTCTCATTCTCGCCCTGACTCAATCGGGCGAAACCGCCGACACTCTTGCCGGAATGCGCGAAGCCCGGCGGCGCGGCCACCGAGTCATGGCGATTTGTAACGTGGTGGGAAGCACCATTGCGCGCGAGGCGGACGGAGGAATTTATCTGCACGCGGGGCCCGAAATCAGCGTCGCTTCGACCAAAGCTTTTACTTCGCAGGTCACCGTGCTGACAATGCTCGCGCTGTTGATGGGGCGAATTCGAATGCTTTCTTCGAGTAATGGTTTGCAAATCATCCGCGCGCTGGAAGCGGTGCCGGAACAAATCCAGAAATTGCTCGACCAAAGCCAGGCAATTGATCGGCTGGCAAAAAAATATTCTCAGGCGCGTGATTTTTATTTTCTCGGACGGCTCATCAATTTTCCCGTTGCGCTCGAAGGCGCTTTGAAGCTCAAGGAAATTTCCTACATCCACGCTGAAGGTTATCCCGCCGCCGAAATGAAACACGGCCCCATCGCGCTCATCGACGAGAACAGCCCGACCGTCGTGCTCGTTCCCACCGGCGCGATGTATGAAAAAGTCTTGAGCAATCTCGAAACGGTGAAGGCGCGCCGAGGTCCGATTATTGCCCTCGCCACTGAAGGCGATGAAAAAATATCCGGGATCGCCGACGACGTCATCTTCATCCCGAAAACGATTGCTCCGGTTTTTCCGTTGCTCGGGATTATTCCGCTGCAACTCCTGGCCTATCACATCGCCGTGGCGCGCGGCTGCGACGTGGACAAGCCGCGCAACCTCGCCAAAAGCGTGACGGTGGAATGAGTAATGCGAGTGGCGGAAAGGGCGGGGTTTTTCAGTCGGAATAATTGAGCTTCACACCAAAGTTCCCGCGATTTCGCCAGCCGAGATAAAAATTAAATTTTCCGCGTTGGTAAGAAATGAACGGAAGTCGCAGACATTTATATTTACAGACCGTCCAGTTCCATCCGCCGTTTGGGTTGGAAATTTTTCCGGGAAAACGCCCGACGATTTCAAATTCCTTGTCCGCAATTCCAATGACGTAGAAAAAAAAGTTGTGCAGCGGATTGCGAAAATTCCACAGAACACTTCGCATTTTATTTTTTGGCCGATACCAGTGTGGCGGGATTGGGTCGTCCATGTTTTGGAACCAAAAAATTGGATTGAGCTTTTGTCGCGTCGTTGGTTTTGATTTCGGAATATTTTTTACAACTTTCGGAAGGTCAGAATTCGTGGCGAGATCAGCCCTGTTGATCGGACTAACTTCCTCTGCCGGTTGCGCCAAAACATTTTCGCAATTGAAAAAAAACAAAGTGAATGCGAATCCAGCCAAGAGAATGCTTCGTTTGGTTTCCAAAACAGTCGGGAAGGTACCGGATTTCAAAATCGATTCAATAATGCTTGGGTCAAAAACTGTTTTTGTATCTACAATTCGGGGTGCCGATTCTAAAACAGTTCCCGCTCGCTCATGCAAAAAAATCGGGCGGAAAAATTCTCGCTCTCGTCGTTCTCGTGGGCGGCATGGCGTTACTTTTGCTCTGGTTCACTCAAAAAAATTCTCAGCCAAACGCGAAGACGGCGCAGCTTGCGACTCACGTTGCACCCTCCGCTCCGGGGAAAAAAAAATCGGTTCCAACTCATATTCTTGTGATGAACAAAACCGAGTTACCGATCAATCCGGGGAATGTTATTCCGCCGAGGGAAATTAAAACACAAACCGTTGCCCCTCCGGTTTTAGATCGCTCAAATATTTCTTCCCCTGATTCATTCACATCGCGTCCCGCCCAAAATATTTTGGAAGCGCAAATCGCCCTGGCTCGTCGCGCCATTTCCCCCGGCTCGATCGACGGCGTCATCGGCTCACAAACGCGCTCCGCCTTTCGCGCTTTTCAACGGAGCGAAAACCTTCCCGTCAGCGGCGAACTCGATGCTGCGACGAAAACAAAATTGCTCTTGGACGCGCCCCTTTACACCCAATTTACTGTGACCATGAACGAACTGGCCCAGTTGCAACCGCTCGGCACAAATTGGTTGAGCAAATCGCAACAGACCCGTCTCGATTACGAAACTATTTTAGAATTGGTCGCGAAGAAATTTTGTTGTCACCCCGGTTTTCTCAAACGACTCAATCCGTTGGTCAACTGGGATAGCGTCCATGAAAATACGACGGTGCGTGTGCCGAATGTTGAAGTGAATAAACCAAAAAATTCCGCTGCTCTCATCCGCATTCGTTTGTCGGAAAAAAATCTGGAAGCGTTCGATGCCAACACGAATCTGCTCGCGCATTTTCCGTGCAGCATTGCACGACGCGTGGAGAAACGTCCCGTCGGCGAACTGCGCGTCGAGAAACTTGCGCCGAATCCGGATTACACTTTCGACCCCGAAAATTTTCCTGAATCTGTCGAGGCGCGCCAACTCAAAACAAAATTAATCATACCTCCCGGCCCGAACAATCCCGTCGGCACAGTTTGGATCGGTCTCGATAAACCGGGCTATGGAATTCACGGAACGCCAAAGCCGGAGGAGATCGGCAGAACGGAATCGCACGGCTGTTTTCGCCTCGCCAATTGGAATGCAGAATATCTTTTACGGCTCGTCACCATTGGCACGCCCGTCGTGGTGGAACCCTGATGGCTTCCCCGCCATCTTGGCACTGCAACCAAACTACTGGCACCAAACTAGTGGGGCAGACATCCTGTCTGCCGATGGGGCTTCCAGCCCCAGTCCCTGCTGATTCACGGGCAAGATGCCCGCTCAGGCAGGCTGGAAGCCTGCCCCACTACGTCTGATCGGTTGGCGGTACAATTAAGATGCGGGTTGATCTCTCGGCTCGACTATTTCGTGCTGTCCAAAAAATTCAGAGCATGAATAAATAATTTCATGTCCAAACTGCCGTCAGAAAATTCTCTGACCCACGAATCGCAACCGAAAGTTCCGTGGTATCACGGCGTCTCGCGGTATCAATGGCTGGTTCTCATCATCGCGTCGCTCGGCTGGGTTTTCGACACCTTCGAAGGACAGATTTTTGTCGCCAGCATGAATGAGGCGATGCCTTCGCTCCTGCCGCCCGGAACCGACGCGGGAACAAAAGATTTTTACAACAAAGTGGCTCTCGGCGCGTTTCTCCTCGGCGGCGCGTTCGGCGGAGTCCTTTTCGGAATTCTCAGCGACAAAATTGGCCGGACCAAAACGATGGTCTATACGATCTTGATGTATTCGCTTTTCACCTGCGTCACCGCATTCGCGCAAACCTGGTGGCAAATGGCCGGGTTGAGATTCCTGGTGGCAATGGGCGTGGGCGGCGAATGGGCGGTCGCCAGTGCGATGGTCGCTGAAGTTTTCCCGAAACGCGCCCGCGCTTTGTCGCTGGGAATTTTTCACGCCACCAGCGTATTCGGAACTTATCTCGCGATTGCGGCGGGCGCATTTATCGTCGGCAATCCAAAGTTTGGCTGGCGGTGGGGATTCGGCATCGGCGCATTGCCCGCTCTCCTGACCTTGTGGATTCGATGGCGTCTGCGCGAACCTGAGGAATGGATTCAGGCGCGCGAAATTGCCCGAAAAGATCCAACCAAAGAAACGGGTCGGCTGCTCGATTTATTTCGCGGCGGACTTTTGCGCAGCACTGTTGTCGGCGTCACGCTGGCCGCGGCCGGGCTGGCGACCTTTTGGGGCGTCCATGTTTTTGGAAAAGATTTGATGCGGCGCGATGCCGAAAAACGCTATTTGAAAATGGAACAGATTTCTCTCGATGCGCCCAAAATTGTCAAAGACGCCGTGCTCAAAAAACATTCTCCCATCATCAAGAAATGGGAAATGCTCGGCATGTTGCTTGTCACGACTGGCGGCGGACTCGGCCTGCTATCCTTCGGTCCAATTTGCGAACGCATTGGCCGGCGCGGCGCATTTTTATTTTTTCACCTCGGCGGATTGGTCATCACTCTTTTGGTTTTTCAAACTCTCGCCCACGCCAGCGCGCCAGTTCTCTACGTCGTTCTGCCGATTTTTGGTTTTCTCACTCTGGGAATGCACGCGGGTTACGCGATTTATTTTCCAGAACTTTTTCCCACGCGCCTGCGCGGGACCGGCGGCGGATTCTGTTTTAATGTCGGACGAATTGTCGCCGCGCCAATTCTTTTTGTCAGCGGGTGGATGCAAAAGGACTGGGGCTATAGTCTCGAAAAATCGACCTCAATTCTCAGTCTGCTTTTTCTGGCCGGAGCAATTGTTTTGCTCTTTGCCCCCGAAACAAAAGGGCGCGAACTGCCGGAATAGTTACCAGGCCCTCGCTCGCTTAAAGGCGTGATGCGCGCGAAAAGCTTCCGCCGCCGCAACGCCCGATTGCATTCCGCGCGCTCGATATTGCAAGTGCATCAAATCACTCAGCGGAGAAAAATCGCCATCCTTGCCTCGCGCCAACTGGCTTTTGTGACACGCCAGCATATCGTGTTTCAAATTTGCGAACCGTGAAATATCCACAAAGAATCCCGGCTTGAATCCGCTCATGTCCAAAGTATCCATCCACCAAAGCGCCGGCGGAGAATCCATCGCCGCGAATTTACTTTTGTGCCCCCGCGATGCGCCGTGCCACGAAGCCGCTTCCGCCAACGCCGAGGCCGCGCGATGATCGGTGTGATAATCCTCCGGCGAATGCGCGAGAACAAGCGTCGGTTTGAATTGCCGATAAATTTCAATCAGTCGTGACCGCGAGGGATAATCATCCGATAAAGTTGCATCCGGAAAATCGCCGAAGAAAAGTTTAGCGTCGAGCAACCCAGCCGCCTCAATCGTTTCTCGACGACGAACCGCCTTTAAGTTTTTGATCGGTTTGCTCGGCTGACCTTTATCGCCGTTGCACAAAACGCAAATCGCAATAGCCGCGCCATCTTCTTTCGCCCGCGCCAACGTTCCCGCGCAAAGCAGTTCCGCGTCGTCGGGATGCGCCACCACTGCCAGAACTCGTTCATTCGAGAAATTCAGTTTCATGCTCGTTGTCAGAATCGGTGAAGTTCAAACACAGAACGCGCCGGGTAGCATCTGCCTCCGGCGGGTGCGAAGACACTTCTTATTTCGATGTTGGATGTTCGATGTTGGATTGAATGTCGGTTCAATTTTCAAACATCGAACGCTGAACATCGAACGCTCTACGCATTCCACCGAGGCAGGTGCTACCCATTTCTTCAACCACTCTAAAGAAAATTCTTTGCCGGAAACTTTTTCTGCGCGAAAATATTTTGTGCGAACGCGCTTTGTTCTTGGCCCGGCGGGCAGCGGCAAAACATTTCTTTGTCTGTCCGAAATTCGCGCGGCGCTGCAAAATTCTCCCGAAGGCGACCCGCTGATTCTGCTCGCGCCCAAGCAGGCGACCTTTCAATTGGAGCGTCAGCTTCTGGCGGATGATTCGCTGGCGGGTTATGCGCGGCTCCAAATTTTGTCGTTTGAGCGGCTGGCGGATTTTGTTCTCACCCAACTCCAACGTGCGCCGGCGAAATTACTTTCCGAGGAAGGCCGCGTGATGGTGTTGCGGGCCTTGCTCTCGCGGAACAAGGACCAATTAAAAATCTTTCGCGCCAGCGCGCGCATGCCCGGCTTCGCCCAACAGCTAAGCCTTTTGTTGCGCGATTTGCAACGACACCAATTTTCGCCCGCCGCGCTTTTTAAGCTCTGTGAAAAAGTAGAAAGCAGGACACCACTCAGCGCCAAACTTTTTGACCTGGCGTTGTTGCTCGACGCCTACTTCGCGTGGCTGGCCAAACATGAATTACAGGACGCCAATCGTTTGTTGGATCTCGCAACGAAAGCATTACGCAATGAACGGAAACAAATTCCCATTCGCATCGCGGGATTGTGGCTCGATGGTTTCGCGGAGATGACGCCGCAGGAATTGGATTTGCTGGCCGCGTTCGTCCCGCTTTGCGGTGATGCCACGCTCGCGTTTTGCCTCGATCAATCGGCGCAATCGGCAAATAAAATGTCCGCCTTATCCATCTGGTCGGTCGTAAATAAAACGTTTCAGGAATGTCACAGCCGTCTGGTCAAACTTTCCGATTGCGAAATCAAAATTGAAAATCTTCCTCGGCACGTTCGCAAAAATCGCTTCGCCGACTCCGTTCCGTTGCGCCATCTCGAAAAAAATTGGACGTCTCCAAACGCTTTCGAAAATGAGGAGAACGTCGCCCTCTCGGACTCGATTCGTCTGGCTGAATGTCTGAACGTCGAAAGTGAAGCGACCCTCGCTGCGCACGAAATTCTCCGTTTCGTCCGCCACGGCGGGCGCTTCCGCAACGTGGCCGTCCTGCTCCGCCAATTCGAGGGCTATCACGATACGTTGCGGCGGATTTTTTTACGTTACGACATTCCATTTTTTTTAGATCGCCGCCAATCCGTCGCGCATCATCCGCTCGCTGAGTTGACGCGAAGCGCTTTGCGTCTGACCGCGTTTGGGTGGGAGCACGACGACTTTTTTTGCGCGTTGAAATCTGGGCTGGTCACCGACAACGAAGCGCTGGTGGACCAATTGGAAAATGAAGCCCTGGCTCGCGGCTGGAAAAAGGACGCGTGGTTAATTCCGCTAAAATTCCCCGACGAACAAAAGTCTTTGATTGATTTGGAAGAATTCCGACAGCGATTCATTCCACCGTTTCAGAAATTTGTCGGCGCATTGGCAAAATTTTCTCCGAACGGCGGGCAAATGGCCGAAGCGATCCGCCGCCTGTGGAATGATTTGAGAGTCGAAGAACAAATCGAAACATGGGCCAGCAATGATCCCGTGCATGCGACGGTTCTGGAACAAATGGAGAGTTGGCTGGAAAATATTGAAAAAGCTTTTTCGAAAGACGCTCTGCGTTTGAGTGATTGGCTTTCGATTTGCGAATCGGGTTTGAGCGGGATGACGGCGGGGATCATTCCACCCGCGCTCGACCAGGTTTTGATCGGCACGATTGATCGTTCGCGCAATCCCGATTTAGAGTTGGTTTTGTTGCTCGGTTTGAATGAAGGAGTTTTTCCCGCGCCCCCAAAATCGGGAATCTTGCTGACGGACACTGACCAGACGGAACTTTCAAAACAGGATGTTGCGCTCGGCCCGAACAAATTGGAATGGCTCGGACGCGAAAGGTTTTACGGTTACATCGCCTGCACTCGTTCCAAAAAAAGATTGGTGCTGACGCGTTCTGCTCAGGACAGCGAAGGTCGCGCCTTGAATCGTTCTCCATTTTATTCGTTGTTCGAACAGCTTTTTCCGACGCTGATCGAGGAGAAATTTTTTCCCTCGCGAAATTGGTTTGAGGCTGAACATCGCTCCGAATTGATTGCGCCTCTCATTACGGCTCAAGCTTTCGACTCCAATCAATTGAAAGAGTTGGCGGACAAACCGATTTTTGATTCGTTGCGAGAGCAGCTCAAACATTTTTCCGCGCTGCCTGCTTCTGAGAATCTTTCTCCTGAAATCGCGGAGCGGCTTTACGGAACGACGCTTAAAACTTCGGTCAGCGCTCTGGAACGATATGCCGCTTGCCCGTTCCAATTTTTCGTCAGCGCCGGTTTGCGCGCGGAGGAGCGAAAAGTTTTTGAACTGGACGTGCGGGAGAAAGGAAGTTTTCAACACGCGGTCTTGGCGAAGTTTCACGAGGAGTTGCGAAGTGAGAAAAAACGGTGGCGCGATATTTCCAGCGACGACGCGAAAAAAAGAATTAAGAAAATTGGCGAAGAATTGAAATCGACTTTCCGCGATGGATTATTCGGCGCCGAAGCGCAAAACGATTTTGCCGCGCGCAGAATGATCGCGACGCTCCAGGATTTTATCGGGGCGACGATTGGCTGGATGCAGCAATACGAATTTGATCCGCACGTGGTGGAGCTGGGTTTCGGCGCGGGAGAAAAATCATTGCCCGCCTGGGAAATCAATCTCGACGACAAACGCAAACTCGCCTTCCGCGGAATTATTGATCGGGTCGATACTTTTCGCATTCCCGGCCAAGAGCAGTCGATGGCCGTAATTATCGACTACAAATCCAGCGCCAAAAAAATTGATCCGGTGTTGCTCGCGCATGGGTTGCAATTGCAACTCGCCGGGTATTTGGCGTTTCTCCGCCGATTGCCGGAGCCTGAAAGTATTTTTGGAGTCAAGGGACTGATTCCGGCGGGCGTCTTTTACGTCAATCTGCGAGGAGAATTCAGCGGCGCGAAAACCCGCTCGGAAGTTTTGCGCGAATCAAATGAGTCCCGTCAAAAAGCTTATCAACACGCCGGACGTTTCGACTTCGCCGCGCTTCCGCATCTCGACAATCGAAACGAAAAATCCGGGACACAGTTTAATTACCGATTGAACAATGACGGGATGCCGCACGGCTCAAGCAGCGAGGTTATGCGCAGCGAAAGTTTTGGAAAATTGCTCGACGAGGTTGAGCAGCATCTCGTTCGCATGGGAAAAGAAATTTTTTCCGGCGTCGCGAAAATCGATCCATATCAAAAAGGAAATGTCCGGGCTTGCGAGCAATGTGAGTTCGTGGGCATCTGCCGAATCGATCCGTGGGTTCATCACTACCGCGTTTTGAAAAAAATGTGAGGGAGCCGAAACGATGGTAGCCGCCGACGTGAGGAGGCGGATTTCGATTAGAGAGACCCGAGAATCCGCCTCTTTACGTCAGCGGCTACGACTTAAAACCGTTTCTAACTTTTCGGATAATTTGTCATCCAATTACCTGCTTGAGTTTTCGCAATCCAAAAAGATTCGCCCACGCTCACCAGTGGCGGACTGCTTTCCCACCCACTGGCGGAGAATGGATAAAGTTTATATTTTTGTTCAACCCGATCGAAAATATGGACGACGTCGCCTGCAGCAATGGGAAACCCAAGATCGGATTGCAAGCCGCCGGATTTTGGCACGACGGAACTACGGATTGAAAGTCCAGCCGGGATAGGATTCAACACGCAGCCCTGACTCACTTCTCCGACGAACTCCACGATTTTTGAACTGTCGGTCGGATTGAAAAAAATCGCGCCTTCGCCGGGGACAAGTGTTTCGTTTGGATTGGTCCACTGCTTGTTTTTTACAGAGTTATTGGTGAGGCGAAATAAGTTTGTGTCGAATTTACACAACGTTACTCCCTCGATCATTTGCGGAAACAAAGCGGAGATCGCGTTGGAGCGGGCATTGAAAGGATTGGCAATCATCGAAAAACCTGGAGCCAGATCGACTGACGCGTAGCCAATAATATTTTCGGAGATAAACTCGTCACAAATGGCGCGGTAAAAACGGGAAGTGAATTTTTCGGCATCGACATCCACGTAAACAATGGATTCCACCGACGCAATTCCAGATTCGAGAGGCGTCCAATTCTTCAGGTCATCGGAAACTTCCAGTTCGTACATTACTTCGCCCGATAAATGGACCCGAAATTCAAACGGGCCGCGCGGAGATTTTTTCATCGCTTCGAGCGCCGGCGCGGCAGGAACCGCGAGAGTAGTGTTATGGAATGATTGGGTATCAAATTCCCCATCTGTCAGCATGCTGGTTTTGGTCATATTCATCGGAGCGAAACGTCATAATGTTGGACAAACATTCTTCGATTTCTATCCTGCCAACTGACAGAGCAGCGCATATGCCACGATCCAATTTTGTTCGCCCAATGATTTTTTAATCGACCCATTCCTCCTATGAATGCGCCCACTGCCAATCAGCAAAAAGCTATCGCCTCTGTTGGGAATATCCTGGTGGTCGCTGGCGCGGGCGCCGGCAAGACCCGCACGCTCGTGCAACGGTGTCTCGCTTTTTTGTTGGATAAGAAAAATCCAGGATCGCTCGACAAAATCCTGATGGTCACCTTCACCGAAGCCGCCGCCGCTGAGATGCGCAAACGGATCCGAGAAAGTCTGGAGGAAAAATACCGCGAGGAACCGGACAATGCGCATCTCGCCGAACAGATCGCGCTGCTGGACAGCGCGCGCATTTGCACTTTGCACAGTTTTTGTTTTCAACTCGTCCGCGAACATTTTTACGAACTGGAATTGGATCCGCAGGTAAATATTTTGCCTGAAGAAAACGGCCAACTCCTCGCGCGCGATGTTCTCGATGGCTTGATGCAGGAAATTTACGAGGGAAAAAATCCCATTGCCGAACCGGTGCAGCGTCTCGTTTCCGAGCAAGGCCACGGCTGGGACAAACCGATCCGTGAGCTTGTGGAAAAAATTCATGTTTACACCCAGACGTTGCCTGACCCGGCGGGATGGTTTGCGCAACAATTTTCCAGCCTCGAAGAAAACGAACCGACCCATTGGGAAAAGTTTTTTTCCGAAGAATTGCTTCGCTGGAAAAACTGGTGGCTGCCCGTTTTGCGCGCGCAGGAAAAGGCAAACGCTCCCGCGCAAAAGTGCGCCGCGGCGATAGAACGGATTTCCGGCGAAACCAAACGCGTCGAGGCTGGAGTGGTGTTCGAGGAAATTCTCTCCACCGATCATGATTCGTTGTGGCCACCGCGCAGAAAAACTGCTTGCCGCGAGCCGATTAAAAAAGTTTTTGACGAAGCCGAATTTCTAAAATCGCTTTGCCTTTTTGAAAATGGAATCGATCCGCTGGCGCAGGATTGGGAGTGGGTCAAACCGCAGGTCAGAGCGCTCTTGCAGCTTGCGCAGCAATTCGCCGAAAGATTCACCAAGACCAAACGCGAGGGGGCGGCAGTGGATTTCCATGATCTCGAACAATTGGCGCTCGAACTTTTGTGGAATCGAAAAGGAAAGAAACCGACTGCCATCGCCGAGGGCTGGCGCGAACGATTGCGGCTCGTTCTGGTGGACGAATATCAGGACATCAACGAGGCGCAGGACACTATTTTGAAAGCGATCTCTCGCGAAAAAGACAAAGCAAATCGTTTTCTGGTCGGCGATGTCAAACAAAGCATCTACCGATTTCGCCTGGCCAATCCGCGAATTTTCTTGGACTACGAACGTCGCTGGAAAAAGGATTCGTCGGGTGAAGTTATTTCGCTTTCCGATAATTTTCGCAGTCACGAAGCGATCTTGAATTTTGTGAACCCGCTTTTTTCGACGGTGATGAAAAAAGAAATCGGCGGGATCGATTACGACGAGGAAGCGAGGTTGCAATTTGGGAATCGAATTGAACGAACCCATTTAACGGTCGCGGCTGATCCGGCCTCGCGAGTGGAGTTACATTTGCGAGTCACCGGAACTGATGAGGAAACATCCGAGACAAATCTGGATTCTCTTTCCAACGTCGAAAAAGAAGCGCGCTTGATCGCAGTTCGTCTGCGCGAATTTAAAACGCGGCAGTCGCTCATTTGGAAAGACGGAAAACAACCACCGGCGCAGTGGAGCGACATGGTCATTTTGCTGCGCTCGCCCCGGAATAAAGCCGAAGCCTACGCCAAAGAATTCGCGCGCCTCGGCATTCCTCTGACCACGACGCGCACCGGTTTTTACGACAGCCTCGAAGTCACCGACATTTTGAATCTGCTCCGGCTGCTCGACAATCCGCTACAGGATCTACCGGTGCTCGCCGTCCTGCGTTCGCCCTTTGTCGGCCTGTCGTTGGATGAACTTGCCGAAGTGCGAATGGCCAATCGTCACGCAAAATTTTGGACAGCGTTGCTTCGTTGGCATGAACAAAATTCAAAAACAAAAAGTTCCGAAAGTGCTTTTGCGAAGATCGATTATTTTTTCAATCGCTTCGCAAAATGGCGTCGCTCAAAAAAAAGAATGTCGCTCGCCCAACTCGTGGAAACGATTCTCGATGAAACGCATTATCCCGATTGGCTGCTCGCCCAAGCACGCGGTGAACAGCGCCGCGCCAATATTGAGCGTCTCCTCAAATTGACGCGCCAGTTTGATGCTTTGGAAGGACAAGGTCTGTTCCGGTTTATTCGCTTCATCGAGTCGCAGCAGGACGCTGAAATCGATTTGGAACCCGCCTCGGTCGAGGTCGGCGATTCCGTTCGGCTGATGAGCATTCACCAAAGCAAAGGCCTGGAATTTCCAGTCGTGGTGGTGGGGGATCTCGGCAAGCCGTTTAATTTTTCCGACCTACAGGAAAAAATTATCCTCGACGAGACTTACGGCCTTTGCGCGCAGGTCATGCCGCCCGGCACGCGCCAGACTTATCCAAGTTTGCCTTATTGGTTGGCGCAGCGACGGCAGAAAACCGAAACGCTCGGCGAAGAAATTCGTCTCCTCTATGTCGCCATGACGCGCGCCGCCGAACGATTGATTTTATTCGGAACCACGACTCAAAAAGCCGTCTCCGAAAAATGGCCGAAACGGGCGGAACGGGGCATCGACGTTCAGGAAATTTCCGACGCGAAAAATTATCTCGACTGGATAGGGCCGTGGCTGGCGCAAACCGATTCTTTGGCGGAGTCGGGCCAAAACCCGCTCCTGAGTCGGACGATTTACGGCGAGAACGATTCCCGACTCGTTGTGGAAAATGAAACCGTCTTAAAAACGGTCTTGCCCAGCGAACAACCTATTTCTTCAGAAAATTTTCACGCTTTGCAAAATCGAATTGAATGGGTTTATCCGTTCTCAGCAGCTGCGAGCGAGCCGGCTAAAACTTCTGTCTCCGCGCTGCGTCGTCAGGCGAATCAACTCGAGGAAGAAGGCCAGCCTCTGTTTCGGCTTCGTGATAAGCGAACTGTTCCCGAAATCATGGCGCGCGAACTTTCTGCCAGCGAAGCAGGAACGGCTCATCACACTTTCCTCGAATTCGTTTCGCTCGAAAAAATGGGCAACGAAACCGATTTGCGGCAGGAAGCAGAACGGATCGGGCAAGGTGGAATTCTCAGCGCAAAAGAGATCGCTGCGCTGAATTTTGCGGCGATCGCTTCGTTTTGGAATTCGGTAGTGGGCAAACAAATTTTCGGACATGCCGAAGATGTGCATCGCGAACATCCTTTCACATCACGACTGGACGGAAACGATTTTGCAAAACTGAACCTGGGAAAAAACGTGGAAGCGTTGACCGGGGAATTTGTGGTGTTGCAAGGGGTGATCGACATCGCCGTGATTTTGCCGAAAGAGATTTGGCTGCTGGATTTCAAAACCGATCAGATGACGGAATCGGATTTGGAAACGCGGACGGAATATTATCGGCAACAAGTCATTTTGTATTCGGACGCGCTCGGTAAAATTTACCAACGGCCGGTCACCCGACGTTGGCTGCATTTTTTGGCGCTGCAAAAAACGGTCAGTGTTTCAGAAGATTAGACCTGACTTCCGAAATTCATTTCACAGAAGAAAACGAAGAAAACGAAGCAAGAAGTGTTTGCAGAAATCTGGTGTTGCCCAAAATCGACCGAATTAGAATAAGTTTAAAATCCTTCCCTTTGTTCTCTCTGTTTCGGGTGTGATTTAAACTGGCGGTCAGAACAAGAGCGCCAGAGGGCTGGCGCACTCCAAGACGCTTCGCGCCGTTCATGCGCCATCGAAATTCGCGCAAGCGTCTTGCTTTCAACAGCACGCACAGTGACCGCCACTTGGAATCACACCCTCTGTTTCCTTCTGTGGGATTGCAGCCCCGGTTTCGGGTTAAATCAACGTCTCCTCTGTAGCGACGGTCGATTTTTCTTCGGCGACAAAATTCGATTCCGCCGCCGGTCCCTCCGAATTTTCTGAAGAATCTGTCTCGCTTTGCAAACGAACCAACGCTCGGCGCACAACGCGGCCTTGATATGAGTAACCAGCGGCGACAACTTCCATGATCTGCGCGGTCGGCTCGGGCGCAGGTTGCCCGTCCAAAAGTTGATGCAGCTTCTCGTCGAAAGTTTGTGGCGTTTCGGGGACATGACAAGACAGACCAATGCGGCGGGCGGTATCGCGGCAGACGGATTGAAAATTTCCAATTTGTTCAATGAGTGGAACTTTTCCCGAGCGAACGGCCGCCTGATGCAACGCAAAAACCTGATCCAAAATGTGGACGAGAATTTGAATCCAATCGACTTCACTGCGACGGAGCTTTTCCACTTCCAAACGCAAATGGGATTTCTCCACATCGTTCGCATTCTGCAAAAACTCACCGAAGGCGCGGCTTTCCTCCGCCATTTTTTCCGAAATGTTTTTGGCGGCGGCGACGGTTTGCTTTGATTCGTCCTCCGCTGTTTTTAAATAATTGGTTGCGCTGCTGATTTGCGCGGCGACTTGTTCGAGATTTTTTATTTGCGTCACCGTGGTTGTCAAACTTTCCGCCTCAACAAGTCTCATGGCGGCGTCGTTCCGGCGCAAAAAGGGCGTGAGAAAACTCCACGCGCCGAGGCTCGCGCAAACGATCAGCGCCAGAGCTTCCCAGAAAATGAGAGGACGATGCGCGTGAGAAAAAATCAAATAAGCCAATCCGAGAAAAAAAATATCAACGATGACAAAAGGCCAGATGGCCAGGTTGGTTTTAAAACGATCAGTCATGCGCCGAGAGTAAATTGCGGAGTTTGAACTTCAAAGTTCAAAGTCAATTTCCACTCCGTCCAGTGCGCATCTTGACACCGCTCCGCTTGGCCAGGTAGTGGGGCGCAGTCGGAGTCTGACGCTCTGCGGACTGGAAATCGGCGACGCAGCAGGTTGGAAACCTGGGCTACGTTTTGGCCGCCACTTGGAATCACCTCGGCACCGGCCGGTTCGTTGACACTTCTGTCAGGCATGTCTAATTTCTCGCCCCATGTCACGATTGCCCTTTGAGGCTTTTCTTGCGCTGCGTTATCTACGACCACGCCGGACTTTCGTGTCGGTCATTACGGTGATCTCCATCATCGGCGTGATGCTTGGAGTGGCAGTGTTGATCATCGTCATCAGTGTGATGAGCGGCTTCGACCAGGAATATCGCAATCGCATTCTCGGCTTCAACGCGCATTTGAAAATTTCCCAACTCGATCCCGCGACCGGACGTGAAATTCCGTTAACGAATTTTGACGCGGTCCGCAAAATTGTCAGCACCAATCAAAATGTCACGGGCGTCGCTCCGTTTATTACCGGACAGGTTTTGGTCAAGACGCAACCGGCGGAGGGAAATCCAAAAGTAGCCGCGCCGCTCCTGCGCGGGATTGATCCTCAACTCGAAAAAGGCGTGAGCGTTTTGCCCAAGAGCGTGGTCGAGGGAGAATTTGATTTGAGCGGGCAAGGGTTGGTGGTCGGTCGGGATTTTGCGCGCGGTTTGGAATTGAGTGTCGGCGATCGCGTAGTGGTTTATTCGCCGAGCAGCTTGGAAAAAATGGAGCGCACGCGCGGCCAGACGAATGCCGAGGCGATTCTCCCGGAGGAATTCACCGTGCGCGGAATTTTCGACGTGGGCTACGGAGAATACAACGCGTCGATCATTGCGACTTCACTGGAAAACGCCCAGCAACTTTACGAATACACCGAAGATTCTGTGCGCGGCTTGCAAGTAATGTTGCGCGACCCCTTTCAAGCCGACGCAGTGCGCAAACAACTCACCGCCAGCTTGGGCGCGAGCTTCGACATTTTGACGTGGTCGGAGGAAAGCCCGGAAATTTTCAACGCGCTGGCCGTCGAGAAGAACATGATGTTTTTTTTGCTCTTCTTCATCATGATCGTCGCTGGCTTCGGCATCGTGAATTGCCAGATTACTTTCGTCGTTCAGAAGACGCGCGAGATCGGAATTCTCAAAGCGCTCGGCGCGAACAATCGCCAGGTGCTCTGGATTTTTTTGAGCCAAAGTATCGTTGTCGGCGTGCTCGGAGTGGGATTGGGTTTCGGCATGGCGATGCTCGCGTTGAATTATCGAAATGAATTTCTGCGCTTCATGAATCGGCTGACGGGTTTCGAATTGTTGCCCGCGAAAATTTATCAAATCAGCGAACTGCCCGCGTCGATTCAAGGGTCGGACATAGCGATTATTTGCGGGACCGCTTTTTTGACGTGCGTTCTCGCCGGACTCTTTCCCGCGTGGAAAGCGAGCCGGCTGCAACCGGTGGAGGCGTTGCGCTATGAATGACACGAGCGAAAACTCCCGCGTGAACGCGCCGACGCCAAAGCAAAATCCGCTGCTCGAAGCGCGGGGCGTTCACAAAATTTACACGATGGGAAAACGAAAACTGGAAGTGCTGCGCGATGTCACGCTGTCAGTGGACGCGGGAGATTTTCTGGCGTTGCGCGGCGCGTCCGGCGCGGGCAAAAGCACGCTGCTCCATTTGCTGGGCGGATTGGATTTGCCGAATCGCGGCGAAGTTTTTTTCGCGCAAAAAAATCTGGGTCAACTTTCCAACCTGAACCTCACGCGCCTGCGCAACGACCGCGTCGGGTTTGTTTTTCAAGCGTATCATTTGTTGCCGGAATTAAGCGCGTTGGAAAATGTGTGTCTGCCCGCGCGGATGGCGCGAACAGGCCGCAGCGAAACGGCTGAGCGCGGTCGTGAATTGTTGAAACGCGTTGGACTGGGCGAACGATTGGAACATCGGCCCTACGAGCTTTCCGGCGGCGAACAACAACGCGTCGCCATCGCTCGCGCGTTGATTAACCAGCCGGATTTGATTTTGGCCGATGAACCCACGGGCAATCTGGATTCGCACACGGGCGAGGAGATTATGGATTTGATTTGCTCGTTGCGCGCGGAACAAAACGCGACATTGGTTATCGCGACTCACGACGCGAAACTCGCGGCGCGCGCTCCGCGAGTGATCGAGTTGGTAGATGGAGAATTAAAAACGGATTAACGCAAAGACGCTAAGACGCGGAAGCCAATACATCGGAGCGGCGGGGTGGGAGACGGCGGGCCGAGGCCCCGTGTGGCCCAGCCGGGTTGGCAAAAGCGCGGCCGGGGGGGGGGGGGGGGGGGGGGGTGGTTTTGGGG
>JBBQRQ010000071.1:0-26454 GCA_038214755.1 Verrucomicrobiota bacterium | reverse complement strand
ACGTTCTCTACCCCGCTTTACAAACCGCCAAAAACCCTCAGGGTTTTCGGCCCACCCCAGTCCCGCGCACGCGACCGGCCGCGCTCCTTTCCATTGGGCTTCACCCCCGACAGATGCGCGCGTCTAAAAGGAAATAAACTTGAGAATTTCAATTTCGTCGGAATAGCGCAGAAGAATTCGGTTGTTGGAAAAATCCGCGTCGGAGGGAGCGCCTGATTTTGTAAACGACCACAATTTTTTTCCGTTCGCGGGATCAAGCCGATAGACCGTTAGATTCCCGCTGGAACGCGAGGTCGCTCCAAACGCTTCTTCCACCGCGAGCAAGAGGGAAAAGTCGGCTCGTGCTGCGTCGGTGACATAAACAAATTTTCCCGTGAGAAAACATCTGCCGCCAATCTGCTCGCTTTTCCAAAGAGTTTTTCCCTGTGGATCGACTTTTAAAATGATCGGCTGGATCGCGTCTCGTATTTTTATTTCTTCGGAATATTGAATGTCTTCCGGCGACGCCGTGGTGGTGTTGACGTAAAGCATCCCCTTTTCGTCAAATTGAATGGCGCTGATCCCGACGCTCGTCAGACGCCATCGCACCGTTCCGCCCGGCAACTCGAACGCCGTCAACACGCCTTTGTCGAAGACGAGCAATGTGTTGTTCGTTTCCACGCAGGGCGAGCCAGCGCCTCGATCACCCGCCGTGAACTTGTCCGCAATTGGGTAGCTAAGTTGGCTGTCGAAAATCTTTTTGTTTTGTTTGTCGAAAGCCAGAAGGCTCTTCCCCGCGATCAGCACATCCACCGTTTTTTCCGGGAAAAATGTCGGAACGCCGATGACTTCTCCCGTCCAATCCAGCGCGCCCGTCTCCATGGTTCGCCGAAGCAGAACCCCGTAGCGGCTTTGATCGATCCGTTTGAAGCCACCGGTCGTGTTTCGTTTCTGCTCGTTCAAAATTTCCTCTTGCACCGCTCGCGCGCTGGTCGAGGAAGTTGTGCTGGAATTCAATTGCGACGGTCCCGCTGGTTTCATGGTTTGGACCGCGACAACTTTTGGTTCCAGCAGCTTGACCTGCATCTCCACCAGATTTCGGCCCGCCGGAAAAAACTCGCTGCTGAATTTATAAATAGAGGGATGACTTTTTTCCGCTCCCTCAAGTTCGTATTTCAAAAGGAGCGCGGCCGTCGGCAGGACATTCGCGGGCAACTCTTTGGCGGCGGGAAGTTTTTCGCGCAACGACGAGGCGACCTGCGTTGTCTTCGTTTCGCCGGAACCAGGAGTGATTTGCGTCACCGATTTTTTCGTGGGCGTTTTGTCTGAGACAACCAGCAACGTCGATTCGCCCGGAGTGAACGCGCTTAATCTTCCCTGAAACGGAATGGTGTGTTTTACGCCGCCACTTTTCAAATCGATGCAAACCACGTTATGCGAAAGACAAATCCAAACTTCATCGCCGGTGAAAAAAGGCGCGGTCACAGCAGATGAAAAATTATTGTCGGGTTCAGAATCGGCTTCGTTAGCAGGATTCACCCTCGATGAATTTTTCGGCGAGCCTTTCGCGGCGACCGGCCCCGGAGCGGGCGCGGGCAGGGGATCGTTCAGCGGAGTGGACCAGACATTTTTTTTCGCTTTGATGTCGTGGGCCGAAATTTCGTTTTTGTTGAGCAACAGAATTTGGTTCGGCCCGAAAAATCTGGCGGAAGTTCCTTGTTTGTCCGCCGGAAGTTTCAACGTGTAAAACGGCCTCGGTTTGGAGCCGCTGAAAATGTACCAAAGCCAGACTCCCGCCAGCGCGCAGAGGACAAGCGCCACCACGCCGGTGATCGCCATCGCTTTTCGCAAGGCGCCGCGCTCGGCCACATTTTTTTGCAGCTTGTAAACCGGCACGCGAATTTTTTCCTGCTCCGCTCGGTAGCGGCAATTGATCGAACATAAATATCCGAACGATTGCATGCAGTCCGGGCAAATCGGTTTCTGGCAAACGGCGCAATGGGCCGTCGCCACATTTCGCGGATGCCGGAAACACATTTCAACCCCAGGCATCGCGCTGGCGCTCGCCGAAGTCTCCGGCACAGCCGGTGTAGCTACATGCAAACGAACCCGCGGTTTGGCTGCGACTTGCACCGCGATCGGACCTTCTCCCGCTCGCGATTGATCAATCGACGCGTTGGCCTCTCCCGTCACATCCACTCCGCATTTCGGGCAAAAAATTTCGACGGGCATTTTTCCATCGACCGGTTCGACGTCGAAAGAAAACTTCGTTCCGCAAGCGCATTGGATTTTTAAATTCATCAAGGCTTGGGGTTTAACAGAACCACGTTGGTTGGAAACAAATATTCGCGAGAGGCGCGCGGCTTCTCCTTGCGAAATTCTCCGTCGCAAAATAAAAAATTTCCGCCTGCCCTGGAATGGTTCGCGCCTGGCTCCTTCCCGTTCTCGGAAAAGATTTGCTGCCGCGTTATTTTCGGCAGCGTGTTGACTTGGCGATCCGACAAGAGCGCCACGCCGCTGCCGTCGGTCTTAACGCGCCCCATGTAATAGGCGTAACTGATCCGCCGTTTCGCGAACGGTTCGCCCTCGGGCAATTTCTTGTCGTTGGAGGAGGGGCAAATGAAAATTTCCGTGACCGTGGTGCTGCGCGGCACGAGCAGGCTCAACGGCGGCTCGGCGGTTTGCGCGCCCGCCAGCAGCGGAAAATTTCCTCGGTTGTCCGCCGCGTAAATGCTCGACGCCAGATAAATATTTTGCAGATTTTTTTGGCAATTGACCAAACGCCTTTGCTGATTGGAAAACATGCCGCGCCCGAGCAGCAACGCGGAGAGAATGAGCACCAGCACAATCGTGATGAATAATTCGACGAGGGAAAAACCGGCTTGTCTGGTCGAAATGTTAATGGGCGAGTTGTCGAACTTGAAATCCGAAATCCGAGTCCCCGAAATCCGAAAGAAGGTCGAAATCCGAACACCGAAAATGCCCTCGGTCCCGTGATCGGAAAAGTGTTTTGCCAGGAGCGAATCTTCGCATCGCTTTGGATCTTCGGGCTTTGGATTTCTTTCGGCTCTCGGATTTCGGAATTCGGATTTCGAATTGAATTGCCTGATGAACCTCACGGGAAATATTCCTGCAACCGCTGGAAAAATGACACGCTTTTTTTTGGCAACGGGTAGCATCTGCCTCCGGCGGGTGCGAATTCAATTCGATGTCGGTGTTGAATGTTCGATGCTCGCTGTCCGATGTCCGCTGTCCGCTGTCCGCTGTCCGATGTTCGATGTTCGGTGTTCGGTGTCCGATGTTCGGTGTCCGATGTTCGATGTTCGATGTTCGATGTTTGATGTTCGATGTTTGAGGATTGAGGTTTTGAAAATTAGATAACATCCAACATCGAACATCCAACATTGAACATCGAAATTAGAAATGCCTTCGCACCCGCCGGAGGCAGATGCTACCCGTCGATTCCAGAGGATTGCCAGCCAAAGGGCGGAACAATATCTTTCCCACATGAATCCGACTAATCCCCAAAAAATACCGGCAGGAGGAGACGAGCAGCCGCGCGAGTTGGTTCCAAAAGTGGTTGAGCGGTCGCCGGAAGCCGCCGCAAAATTGCTTGAGTCTTATCGTTCAGAATTTGTCGTCTCCGTTTTGAAATTGCTCAAACCTCCCACTCGACAAAACATTCTGGCCTGTTTCGACGAGCGGCGTCGCGCGGAGATTTTGGCGGCAGCCTCGCGTGAAGATCGCGAACAATGGAAACGCAACGAAGCATTTGAGGAAGGCATGGTGGGCCGTTTGATGGAGCCGGCATTTGCTGTCTTTCGCCCGGATGTGACGATTGCGGAAGCCATCGAGAATTTGCGAGACCTGGTCAAGCGCGCCTTTATCACTTACCTCTTTGTCACCGACGAGCAGGAAAAATTATTGGGGGTGGTGGCGATGCGGGAACTTTGTCTGGGCAAGGGCACTGAGCCGCTGGAAGAAATCATGGTGCGCCACCCGTTTTTTTTGACGCCCACCATGTCTTCGATTGACGCGATGCGCGTGACCGTCACTCGCCACTTTCCGGTCTATCCTGTTTGCGATTCGGAAGGAAAACTAATTGGCGTCGTGCGCGGCCAAACTCTTTTTGAAGCGCAGGCCGTCGAACTCAGCGCGCAGGCCGGCTCGATGGTTGGCGTCGAAAAAGAAGAACGTCTGGTCACGCCGTGGGTGCGCTCGCTCAAATATCGGCACCCCTGGTTGCAACTTAATTTATTGACTGCGTTTGTGGCGGCGGCGGTCGTGGGACTCTTCGCGCATACTCTGGAAAGGATTGTTCTGCTCGCCGTATTTTTGCCGGTGCTCGCCGGACAATCGGGCAACACGGGTTGTCAAGCGTTGGCCGTGACGTTGCGGGGAATTACTCTGGGAGAATTACGCTCCGGTCGCCAACGGTATCTCGTGGCCAAAGAAGCTTTGCTCGGATTGTTCAACGGCGCGCTCGTCGGATTGACCGCTGGTTTGGGAATGTTGTTTTACGCCCATCACGAAAAACATCCAGCGGCAATCACGCTCGGGTTTGTCGTGTTCCTGGCGATGACGGGAAGTTGCGTGGTCAGTGGAGTGGCCGGCGCTTTAGTCCCAATTACGTTGCGGAAACTCGGCGCAGACCCGGCGACGGCTTCCAGTATTTTTCTGACGACTGCAACGGATGTCGTCAGCATGGGAACATTTCTGGCGTTGGCCACAATTTTGGTTTGATCGAAAACGAGAAGCTGTCGGCGGCGGGAAAAAACATTGAGTCAACCCGGACTCCGAAGTTGGAATGGTAGCACGGGCGACGGCCCGTGCCGTCCGGCCACTGGCTCGACGGAATGGGGAGAACGCTGGCATTGGAAACAGAGGCACAGAATAGTTTGTGCGCTTCCCCCGTTCCGGGCGGCTTCGCCGCCGCCATTTCGGAATTGGGGGTTCAATGGCCAGCGGCGTTTTCAAATTCGATGCTCGACTCTTGAGCGTTGAATGTTCGTTGTCATATTGAGACATCGAACACCGTTGAACCGAATGGAATCCGTTTACGGATGGGTCGCCAGATGCAGTGCGATTTGTTTGTCGATTTCACTGGCGAGATCCACATCCGGTCCGCCGCCTTTGGTGCGCGCCTGCACTGTCACCTGGCTCACGTTGGGATCGATCTCGGTAATTTTTACCCAAACCGTTCGAGTATCGACGCGGGCCGTGACGGTGTTGTTGATGGTGTCATCGGAAACGAGGGTGCCATTGCGGGCGAGCACCGCTTTCGCGGCCGCGATCAACTGAGGAATTCCGCGTTGATAACGGCTTTCGATTTTGTCTTTCACCAGGGGCACGCCCATTTTCATATGGCCATCCACCGTGCTGACGCAGCCCGTGACAAACACTGCGAGAGTCAAGACCGTCAAAGAGATGAGAAATTTTATTTTCATGGGCAGGAGTATTCGCCGAGAACAAAGCGGGTCGTCAAGCAAGAACAGGTTTTTGAATCGCGGTTCACACCATCGGGGCGAATCCTAAACTGAACGCGAAGATGCGGCGGCTGCGTCCTTGGACTGCGGCGGCATGACGCCGCTTTGGTTGCATCGTGACTTGGACGAAAATGTCAGCAGGTTTGAGAGTCCTTCGTAGGCGAGAGGCGAAGGAAAAGCGGCGTCATGCCGCCACAGTCCCTGAGACCTCGCGACTCGTGCTGTTACTAGCCGCCGCGACTAATCGCGAAAATTTTGGAAGCTCACGGCCACTGGAAAATCTTTGGCTTTGACGGCGGCAATCGCTGCTTGCAAATCATCGCGGCTTTTTCCCGTGACGCGAATTTGCTGGTCCTGAATTTGCGTGGTCACCTTCAATTTTGTTTCGCGAATAAAAGTGGTGATCTCTTTCGCGACCGGCGTTTCGATTCCTTGTTTGATTTTAATCGTCTGCCGCGAATGGCCGAGCGGCGAAACTTCCGGCTCGCCCTTGTCGATATTTTTCATGCTGATCTGCCGCTTGGAAAGTTTGCCGATGACGATTTCGTGGAGCGCGCGCATTTTGAATTCGTCGTCCGCGGTCAGCTTGATTTCGTCTTTCTCCAAAACGATTTCCGCTTTGCTTCCTTTGAAATCAAATCGCGTCGCCAATTCTTTTTTGGCCTGATTGACCGCGTTCTCGATTTCCATCGAGCTAACCTCCGAAACAATGTCAAATGATGGCATGGCCGGAAATTAAATTGGAATTCCACCGCGCAAAAGGCAAAAATGATCGTCTTGAAGAGATTCTCCCAACTGGCGCTGGCACTTGTTTTCGCGACAAAATTTTTTGTGATCTGCGCGGAAGCGGTGTCTTTTTCTGAATTTAAAACGGCGGCCATCAACGGCGCTGTCGGAAACTTTTCTGCCACGAATGGCGTTTTTACTCTGAAAAATTCCGCAACGAATGACGGACTTTTTTTCGTGTCTCAACCTTTTGTTGGCAATGGGCAAATCGTCGCGCACCTCCGCGGAGTTGAATTGGCTTCAGCGAAAGTGGGTGTGATGTTTCGTCAAAATCTCGACTCCAATTCTTTGAGCGCCGGAACATTTCTCAGCGGCAGCAACATCCTTTTTGAACGACATTCCGATTTGAAGAAATCGTCCACGCAAACCACCCGCACGAATGAAACTTCGCAGTGGGTCAGAGTGGTCCGCGACGGAAATGCGTTCAGCGGATTTTTTTCGAACGACGGAACGAACTGGATTCAATTCAGCGCGGATACGATTGAAATGCCGAATGAAATTTTCGCTGGGCTGGCGATCAGCGGAATCGGCGAAGCGACCGTTGATCGACTTCGCATGTCGAGCGGACGGCTGACCAATCCGGTCGAAGGAGCGACTTTTGTGGCACCGATAGCTATTCCGCTCGTAATCGATTTGGGTAATTTTGGAGACACAGTGCGGGGCGTGGAATTCTTTGCCGACGCCCGCGAAATCGGAGAGGCGCAGAAATTTCCTTACCGGCTGGAATGGACGAATGCATTGGCCGGAACGCATTCTTTAACCGCGAAAATTACGGACGATTCGGGCGCGGAATTTTTTACGGAGCCAGTCACCTGTCACGTAAAACTCCCGGCGGCGAGCGCAATTTTTCTGCGAGAAGATTCTGTGACTCGAGGAAAATGGAATGAGAAATATGGAAAAGATGGATTCTATATTATTCGCCATGCCACAAATTTTTCCGCCTACGCGGAAGTTTCCATCAATGCGAAAAATATTTTGCTCCTCTGGACAGACGATCCGAGCGCGTTGCGACTGACGAACGGAGTTGGGGGAGTCGCCTCGGCCTGGTTTTCCCAAACGAATCTGACGATGTCCGTGAAAGTGCTGGACGGAAATTTCCATCAGATCGCGCTTTATTGCCAGGACTGGGGTGGCAACGAACGGGTGCAAAACATCGAAGCGATTGATCCGGCGACAGGGGTGGTTTTGGATAGCCGACGCGCGACGCAGTTTCACAATGGGAATTATTTTGTCTGGAGCATTCGAGGTGTGGTGAGATTCCGTATCACTGCCCTGGCTGGCAACGCAGTGTTGAGTGGAATTTTTTTCGATGCGAGTCCGCGTTAAGATCTCCGTTTTGAAAACAATTATAATTTTTTTTGAATTTCTCGCGCCACCTTTATGGGATCGATTGGTAAAAAAAAACGCGGATTAAAAATAGATTTCTTGGAGCCGAGGAGTTCTCTGGCCGCGCGCCGCAATCGTCTGGGCGCAAGATTGAACAAGGTTGCCACTGAAGTTCGTGAACGTGAGGGAATGGTGGGCGGAGGTTCGTTGTCGCCCTTTTTCCAAGCGGAAACGTAATCGTTTTGTTGCGGCGTTGATTCGAAAATTTTTGTTTCTCTCACACGCTTTGCAATCACCAGAAGATAAACCGGCTCGCTGTTCGTCAGCGTCACGCGGCCTTGAACGATAGCGGGGTCTTTGACGGAAAACCAATCCGCCACGCCCCGTCCCGCTTCAAAAGCAAAAACGTTCACCACTTTATAACCGTTGCCTTCCGTGAAGACGCTAAAAAACAATTCGGGGCTGAATTGATAAAATCCGTGTCCTGAAAAATTGTTTGCCGGTGTGATTCCAAGGTAATATCCGCCAACCTCAACCATCTCCATGCAATTCTTGATTGCGTGAGGAAAATTAAAAATATGCTCGAGGGAACCACCATCCAACACCATCGAATATCGCGCAAGAAGATCACTCGGAATTTGCCGGTTCATATCGTGCAAATGAGTGGCTTCCTCGTAACGGGAGTTATCCAATGAATGAACCTCTCTTGCCCCAAGGAATTTCAAAAACTCCTCCGCATAACCTTTCAGGCTGAAGATTCGACTAATCGTTTCATGATCAAATGAAGCACTGAAATCCCGCAGGTTTATTTCCAACTCCGCTGCGCTCAGATGCAACCTCTGGCGACCGATCATTGCCGCCCGTGAGAAATCGACGCCCATTGCCCTCGCATAGAGCAGAAAGCGCGTTCCGTTGATATCAAGTCCCATTTGTTCGCGAGTTCTTTGCGGTTTCTTGGCGCTCGACTGGAAGGTTTAGCCAACTCCTGCGCCTTTATTGGGTCGAAGATTGCCCGCGCCAAATGCGGCTGTAAAGATTGAACGGCCACCACTGCTGTCCGGTTTAGAAGCCCGGCAAACAGGGGTGATTTTGGGAATCGGGTGATTCCGAAGGGAGCGGCAGTTGAGAAAGGGCCTGTGAAATGGGCATTTTCTCGAAAAGCGTGAGGCTTAAAATCTTTAAAATAGTGTAGAGACTGGAATCCAGATGCAGACGTTTCTTCAAAATGACGAAGAGCAGATAGACGGCGATGGCGCTCCAGATTTGTGTGCGCACAGCGTTGGCGCTCGTGCCGTAGAAGGCTTTGATGCGCAGGTGTTGTTTGATCCATTTGAAGAACAGTTCGAGCTTGAAGTTCAATGCCGAAGGGATCGTGGGCGTAAAGGGCGGTGGCTTGCCGGATGAGGACGTGCGCGAAATCGGCGAAAAGACGCCAGTCGCGTTTTTCGTTGGCGTCGGCCAGCGTGCTGCGCGCCGTGGGTTGGCGGATGCCCGAGTGATAAAGTTTCGGGCCGAAGGAAGCCAAACAGGTTTCGATGTCGCGGAGACTTTCGCGCCAGGTCAATTGGGCGAAGGCCAGAACGAGAAACTGCTCATAAGCGGGAAATTTGCGGACGCGGAAGTTGCCACCGTAACGGGCGACACACTTGTCGAATTCGTATTTGGGCAGGCAGTCCAGGAGTTGGGCGAAAACGGTGCGACCTTCATTCATAAGATAAAAAACCGCAGGATAGCGGTGATTTACCCTCAAAGAGCGGTTGGGAAATTGAAATCGAAAAAAGCAGAACAGCGAAAAAAATCTCGATGTTATCGAGACAAAATCGCTGTCACCCGAAACTTAACCGGACAGCAGTGAACGGCCACGTAAAATAAGTCTTCTGTTTTGTACTGAATTTTCGACAAGAATCAGTTTAGCTTTCAACAATTGAACGATAGCAAAACAATTGAATCAAACGTCGGCAAACTAACGTGCCTTTTGTGCTTGGGCATCGAACCGAAAGGCGTTGACCAGTTGGACAGTGAGCAAATCAGAAAACTCTGGAAGACATTTAACCTGGAATTCTCGGACGAAGGATGGAAAGATCTCCCCCGAAATAAGCCTGTGATTCTTTACGAGTGCCAGAACTGCGGGTTTTCTTTTTTCAATCCATCATTCTCCGGAGGCGAGAGATTTTATCGCGATCTGGAGCATCAAGGCTATTTCGCTTCTTTACGGCCGGAATTTAGCCGTACGTTAAAATTTGCCAGGCAACAAAATCTCACGCGAATCCTGGATGTCGGCTGCGGCAGCGGAACCTTTTTGGATTTGGCCAAAGCGGCGGGGCACGAGGTTTGTGGGATCGAGTTAAACAAAGCAGCTGGTGAGAAAGCGCAAAAAAAAGGACACGTTGTTTTCAAAGAATTGCTCGACCAACTGGATGAAACGAAGACCGGTGGGGTCTTTGATTTGATTACTTTTTTTCAAGTGCTGGAGCATGTGGCTGATCCCGTGGGGGTGATGAAAGGAGCCATATCCCTATTGAAACCGGGCGGCTACATCGCCATTGCTGTTCCTTCCGCCGGTGGAGTTTACCGATTGGTACCTTACGACGCCCACCAATGGCCGCCGCATCACGTGAGCCGCTGGAGACTCGCCGATCTACAGCAATTAGCTGCGGCCGTAAATATGAAGCTCACTGCAAGCGGCGGCGATATTCTGCTCGGCGAGCAAATCGAACAATTTTGGAATATGCATAATCAGACCGCGCCCATTGTCGGGCGGCGGAAGCGCCGAGGAGGAAAAGTTTTCCCGAAACTCGTTTCCCTGGTTTATCGCAAAACCGGGATGAAATATTTTTTCCCGGAATGGGGCAACAGCATTTACGGCTTCTTCCAAAAAATTTGAGTTATGTCCCGATTTAAAAGAGTCGCTCATAGTGTTGCTTCCGGTTACGCGGTTCTCGTGCTGGTGGCCCTGACTGGACTCGTTTCCTTGCGAGTCGCGAGTCATTTTCTCAATGAAAAAGAATTTGGTTTATGGGCATTGATGGGATCGATTGGTATTTATTTGAACCTGGTTGATATGGGCATGTCCGGCTCTGTGGCCCGTTTGCTGATTGATTATAAAGACGAACAAGCCAGTGGTAATTACGGCAGTTTAATTCAAACCGGCTGGCTGGTCCTGGCGGTGCAAGGCGCAATCATTTTCTGCGCCGGGTTTTTTTTGGCCCCGGTGCTCTGCGACTGGCTGAAAATAGAACCGGTTTGGCGCCACGACTTCATCGTTCTTCTTCGTTGGCAAAGCGGCATTCTTGCCTTTGGATTTTTGGCGCGGATTTTCAACCACCTTCTCTACGCCCATCAACGCTTTGACATCATCAACTACGGCCAGATTGTGATGACCGGATCCAATCTCGTCTTACTTTGGTTTTTTTTTGAACGAGGCGAGGGAGTCTTGAGTTCAATCTGGGCGAACCTCGCGACTTCCATCGGCAACGCGATTCTATTAATTATCGCCTGCGGAAAGCTGGGCTTGTTCCCTAAACAGTGGGGGAAAATATCATGGCTGCATTTCAAAGAGCTTTTTGATTACGGCAAAGATATGTTTTTAGTCTCGGTGGGAACGCAACTGATCATGTTCAGCCAGACCTTCATCATCACGCGAGACTTTGGCTTAACTTCCGGCGCCGCCTGGAACATTGGAACAAAAATGTTCAATTTGATTTCACAGGCCATTTGGAAGGTCTCAGACTTTTCGGCGCCCGCGTTTTCAGAAATGATGGCGCGCCGCGAGCAATCCGTTTTGCGTGAGCGTTACAAGTCAATGGTGATTATGACCGCGTCCTTGAGCGCTTTTGCCGCTATTTCTTACGTTTTATGCAACAGTTACTTCGTCACTCTTTGGATGCGTGGAAAATTTTTCTGGCCGGTGCAGAATGACTTGCTTTTAGGAGGTTGGATGATCGTGTTGGCGCTGCTTCATTGTCATAACAGTTTTGTTTTAATGACTAAGAGAATCGCGTCCATGCGGTATATCTATTTTATCGAAGGCGTCATCTTTGTTGCTGTGGCTGTAATGCTTGCGCCGAGCGGTGGGTTGCCGGCAATTATTGGAAGCTCGATTGTTTGCAGCCTCGTGTTTAGTGGCACCTATGGGTTATGGCGGGTCAAAGAATATTTTGGTCTTTCCACCAAAGAAGTCGGTTTGACCTGGCTCCAACCAATGGGAAAAGTTTTGATCGCTTACGCACCGTTTGCGCTCGCGGCCTGGTCGCTGGAAAAACCTTTGTCCATCCCTTTACGTTTCGCGATCAACGTCCTGCTTTGCGGCGGTGGCGGAGCTTTTTTATTTTTGCGTCTTGGACTTCCTGGCAGTTTTCATCACGAAGTATTGCGTCGCGCGCCCCGGCCGTTCGTTCCACTGTTGCGCCGCATTTTTGGCGTCGCCGTTCCAAAGATTAGCGAGGCAACCTAAATCGGCCGTCGAAATTTCAAAGCGAGTCGCCGAAAAATTCTGACGAGAGGAGAATAATAAAAAGGCCGCGTTGCTAACAACAACGGCTGGATCGGCCAGCGCGGGGGCCATTCCGTTGGATGAGGTTTCGCTTGCAAGAACGCTGAAATCCACCGGTCCGCCATCGCACTGACCGAGAAAGTTTGAAAAACTTTTTCCCGAGCGTTGCGTGAAAGCCGCTCCAACTCGTCGCGGTGCTGGTGCAGCCAAATAATGGCGTCGCTATACCCGGCGATGTTTTCCGGCGCAACTCGCTTGCCGTTTGTGTCATCCACCAATTCACCAATGCCGCTGGACAGATCGCTGACGACTGGAACCACTCCTTGCCCCATCGCCTCCAGCAGACTGAGCGGCAATCCTTCATAATCCGAAGCCAGTAAAAAAATATCCTGCTCGCGCAAAAGCTGTGGCACATCGGTATAGGCAATTTTCCCGGCGAAAAAAACTGTTTGGTTTGGATTGTCGCTTTTCATCGCCCGCTCCAAATAACTTTTTTCCGGCCCTTCGCCGGCGATCGTCCAGGAAAAAGGAATGCCGGAGGATTTTAACTTTTCAAAAATACTCGGAAATAACCGGACCCGCTTTTGCTCCTGACAAAGGCGACCAATGTAAAGAATTCGGAGGGCCGGGGAGGTCACACGAGTTGCAAGCGATGACTCGGAAAGCATCGGAACCCCCAATGGAAGATAACGCACCGGCACTCCTGAAAATTCCGGCATTTTCTCAAGATTGGTTTTGATGGCTTCGGAAACTACTGCCAACAAATCCAGGTAGGGCGCGTAATGGACGATCACTTTGTAAACGTTCGGATCGTCCGCGTGGACAACTCCCATGCGAAACACTCCTGGCGGCCCGTAACGAAGCGTTTCAAAGGAAGTCGATCCCAAATTGGCGACGACGACACTGGGCTTGAAGTTTTTTAATTCCAGCAAAACAGACTGCATCCGGTCCTCGAAAATCGAACGATGTTCATCTGTGCAGGAAAGAGGAATTTTTAATTTTTTAAAATCCGAAGCGAACGGATTTTCTTTCTCAAAGCTCAAGACTTTCACCGCGACATTTCGGCGGACAAGTTCGCCCGCCAGATTGCATAAGAATGTGGTGGCGCCGCCGAGTTGTAACCCGCCGGTGACGAAAGCCACTCGCAGTGTTGTCGAGGGTGAAACATCTTGAACCATGTTCGGTTTCTATTGCAAGCTGTGCGCGGAGGCAAGTTCTTCCCCGGATTTGCCGCGCCAACACATGAAAGTACCACATTTGCCTTATCAGATAGACGAAAAAAAAAACCGGTTTGAATACTACGAGAATTTCTGGAAAAAGCAGGGATTGGCTTTGTTATCGAAACATTGCCATCCCGAAGGCAAAACGCTTTTGGATTATGGTTGTGGCAGAGGAGAATGCCTAGAATTCGCCAAAGGGGTTGGGCTTATGGCCGAGGGAACAGACATTGATCCCGAATGTGTCAGGCTGGCCGGGCGTTTCAGCCCCAGCTGCGAACTCAATCCATCGGACCCTTTAGCGCAGTTCGGCGCAAAATCGTTCGATGTCGTGACCTGTTTTCATGTGCTGGAACATGTTGACAATCCGAAACAAACCCTCAGCGCTCTAGCAAAAATTTCTCGCGAGTTCGTCATTATTGCCGTTCCCAATCTGCGTTATCTCCATCGCACTTTCAAAAGAACAATCAATGTGGCGGAAGTTAATCAAGGTCATCTCCAGTCATGGGATCATTGGCATTTGTTAAATTTAGCGGAAACCCATTGTGGATTAAAACTGGTCGAATGGGGAACCGATGCAACGCTGCTTCCGTTTCTCAGTAACATTTCACAAAAGGTGTTGGGCACAAAAGCAACCATTTGGCTCGAAACCGGGATGTTTCGACGAATCTTTCCATTTCATGGCATTTCCGTTTTGGGCTTGTTTCGCCCAGCCGCGCTAAACGAAACCAGCCCTCGTTGAAGGACCAATTTGGTTATTCAGATCAGACAAATTGAAAACAGTCCCAAGCACAATCAACCCAGCTTCCTCCCAGGAACCGCGACTGCAAATTCTATTGGCTACTTGTGGAGCCTGGTATCTGGAGAATACCGCTCAAGCATTGCAACAACGAAACGCGTTGGCGGGGCTTTGGATTTCCAATAAAAATCGAACCGCCTTGCCCTCGGAAAAACATCGGCGCTGCTGGCCATTTCATCTCGCGATGAAGCCATTTTACCATTTGGTGCCGCAAGTTTGGGGGGAGCGCGCGTTCTACGAATTAATTCCACTGTGGAAGGCCTGGTTAAAATTACAAAAGTTTCCTGACTTCAACGTAGTCCAAACCATCACGGGTTATGGCACCGAGCTATTTGACGTCGCGGAAAAAACGGGTGCGCTCAAAGTAGCCGATTGCGCCAATAGCCATCCAACCACCCTTTTCGGTTATTGGCAGCGCGAATGTGATTTGTGGTGTCCGGGCGAAAGTCTTCCCATTCCCCGCTGGATGTTTGCCCGGATGAATCGCGAATTGGAGCGAGCCGACCTGATTTTATGTCCGTCGGATTTTGTTCGCGATACGATGGTCACGAACGGGATTCCCGGCAAAAAATGTTTTGTGAATCCCTTTGGCGCGGATAGCTCGGTTTTTCAGCCGCGAAAAATCGTTCCCAAAAAACCGCGTTTCATTTCGGTCGGAACCATCTGCGTGCGCAAAGGCTATCAGTATTTGTTCCGCGCTTTCGAACAGGTGAAGAAAGCTCTCCCTGACGCTGAGTTGATCTGCGTGGGCGATTACAAAACCGATTTCCGTTTGGAAAAACCAAAATGGATGGGGACATTTACGCATTATCCATGTCTCAACCACTCTAAAATGGCGAAGCTCCTCACCACTTGCTCCGCGTTTGTTTTCCCTTCGTTGGAAGAAGGTTTTGCGCGCGTTTTGTCGGAAGCAATGGCGGCCGGCTTGCCCATCATTGCCAGCTACGAAAGCGGCGCGACCACTTTGGTGCAGGACGGAATCGAAGGATTTATAGTCCAGCCTCGCAATCCGCCGCAGATTGCCGAGGCCATGATCAAGTTGGGGCAGGATCAAAATCTGAATCAACGAATGGGTGAAGCTTCGTATCAAAAGGGAGCCCTTAAAAATACCTGGCAGGATTATGGCGACCGGTTGCTTAAGGAATACAGCAGCCGACGAAAAAAATAAAAATGGTCATGTCACCAGGAAATGGCCGTCATGCTCGCCAAACCTCGAATGGACGTCGCAAGTCCATTCTCAAAAGGTTGATGCATCTATCAGCGTCAAAATCGCATCAAATGAGAAATTTTTAAACCATCGGATTCCGCCAAATTCGCAATCCAGCGTTCTGATTAACAGGACACCGTGGTCTATTCCACAAAATTTTATTTGCGTTGCTTTCTTTTGTTTCACTTTCAACTGCCCGAAGGATATAAAACAGCACCGCGTTTCCAATCGCGCCTAAAGAGCTGGTAAAACTATGGAATGCCAGCGAAATTTAATCGTATAGAATTTCGGTTACCGCACCAAACTATTTGTGATACACTGAAGAAGCGTGCAGCCGGATGACGGTAAGGGATCTCCGTTCGTTAGCGGACTGGTCGGGGTTAACAATGGAACCATTCCCCCGCTGACAATCAAATTTTGGGCGGCTTGAATTGGATACGCAAGTGTAATGGTTCTATAGTAGTCGTATAAATCATCGTGTAAACGCTCCACGTATATATCAACAAACGGACAATCATTATTTCCACTAAGTGAAGGATCATTATAGCTGCCCGCACGAATCTTGGTTACCATCGGTCGATAAGACCCACCATCCCTCACTGTGCGTATTACATTAATCTCCGCTCCGGTAATTCCTCCTCCAGGATACACCTGCACACTTACTTCCGAAGACTCCATGAGGCTACTGATGACCAGCCTTCCTCCAATGCTGGGATTCCCCGTCACCGGGCCCATGACGCGATACCAACCATTAGTGGGGGGGAGAAAGGTATAGAGTGCGTCGCCTCCGACCACTAAACGGGAACGCAGCCACCCATAATTGTACCCCTCATACTCGGTAGGAAGGCGACACACACCTTGCATAAGTCCGACGCCAAGATTATCCGGCGGAGACACGTTACGTCCCGTCACTTCGTCTCGAATTAAATAACGAGTACCGGAAAGATTCACCCGATCGATATAAACTGAGGGGGTTCGTGATGGACTTTCACTGGGGCCTTTCAATACTACGAAATCGCGCGGAACATTGGTTTGCCCTTCAAGAGGTCCAGAACTGTATGTTCCTCCGTAAATACCGATTGATCCCATCGGGTTTCCAGGCCATCCAGCCGGTAAGGAAGCCTGTATGACTCCACCGCCAAATTCGCCTTCTGCTTTGAAACTATGGATGGAAACCGTGGCAATGGAATGATAAAGTCGAATTAAACTCGCAGTGCCTGCATAACTATTCCAACGATAGTCGCCGCTGATGCCACTGAGATTTATCGAGCCGCCGTTGTCCTGCTCGCTGCTGTTAATAACCATCGGTTCGACGCTAATGCCCGCAATAGCTTGATTACCAACGCTAACGTTTCGAACTCTTAATCCAGGGGCGCCGCCTCCGATACATCTTATTCCATATCCGCCACTAAGGAGGTGCAGGTTGCGGATTTCGTTTCCTTCGCCGGGACTGCAAACCACAAGGCACGCATTCGACGTATTTCGAGTTTCCTCAACTCCATCGAATGCAATGTACATGTTCTCGAAGACGAGGCCGTGGTCCAAGTCGTAGCCGGGGATCACTGAGTCTCCCGTCAAGTACCTATTTGCGAGCCCGGTACGGAATATGTCTTTCTGAAATTGACTCCCTGCTGGCATAATTACATGCGTGTTGTTAACCTGTCCTTCACCACGAATGTGTAACTGACTCGGAAAAACTATTGTGTCCGTCACCTTGTAGGAGCCGGATGGAAATAACAACTCTTCTGTCCATCCAAAGCCGCAAGCATTCACGGCGTATTGGATATTGGTCGTATCGTCGTGCACCGGATTGGCGGTGGCTCCCCACATTTTGACGTTAGCCGTTTCACCATTGAGCATTCGAACCCAGCGGCCAGCGCCGCCAGCCCAAGAGTTTGTTGTTATGTAGCGCCCGCCATCATTCGTGGCTGTCGAACTGGAATTCCACTGAAACATGCCGCCGCCGCGGTCACTCGGCGCGTAGTAGCCCAGAACCAATGCCACTGATTTGTTGGTTATTCCTGACATGTTGAGGGACTGGAGCTCCGATATATTTTGAACACTCAAGGGGTATTCCAGAGCAGCGTTTGCGCTCGAAATCAATCCCACCAGCATTCCCGCTATAAGAAAATCAATTTTTGATTTCATAGTTTTGGCAATTTTTCATTGATTCTTTCGGTTGAAAAGCACCGCTTCATCAGAGTGTTTTTTGTATTCGGCCATCTTTATTAGATTAGATTTGATATTCTCAACGAAAGTTTTGATTTCAAGCTGCGTTCATTATCCGTGAGCGGCATTTGTTATCTATCAGCGACATTTAGAAGGAAAACGCGAACCCGCGAATTCCGACGGGCTCATGTCGTTCAGTAATTTGAACTGGCGGCAGAAGTGAGAGGCTTGCTTGAAGCCCAAAAGAAACGTGATTTCCTTGATGCGCAGACCGGAGCGGAGAAGTTCCCTGGCCGCGAGCATTCGTCGCTCATTTAACCAATCCTGCGGGGAACGTTCGAGATGGTGTCGAAATTGCCGTTGCAGTTGGCGGGTGGACAACTGACACAGCCGTGCGAGTTCGTTGGCATCGTAATGTGCAGTTTCCGCCAGCGCTGCCCACCCCTCTCTCAAGAGGGTTCTGTTCCTCGACCGAAAAGCCATTTGCGCCTCCACCAAATGGTCAATCTTCTTCTTGTCGCTGCTTCGGTAAGCTCGCTCACTGTGATGGCCCGGCTCGAAGAGCTCCGGCAACCGCTCCCGCACGATCATCTTCCATTGCCCAACCAAGAGCGGATGCACTTGGTTCTCACGCCCAATTTGCGCCGTCGTTTTGATTCCGACTAATGCCGCCAAACCAATTTTGGCTTTGAAGGCTCCACTGTAGTTCTTGGGTTTTGTTTTCATTGCTCTGCTCTTTCTCATTTTTCGAGCAGACCTCGAAAAGCCTGCCTTAACAAATGGTGTAAATTTTGCGATCCGAAAAAGACTCCACAACCACAACATACCGTTTGCTCCACATCGCATACTTAAGAGCAGGCGAGTCACCTCAGCGACACCGAGGAAATCCCCAATTGAAGCGACCCTCAGAACAAACGCTGCACGTGCTTATGTGCGAATTGCCCAAACCCATCTGAAAGACTGCCTTGGATATGGTTATTCACGCCGCAGTTCACCTTGCTCATAATCATTCAAGCTATCCACTTCATGAGGGCGGTAGGTGTAGATGTGTTTAACGACGACTCACATAACCTGAGCGCCCCCTGCATGAGCAAATTTCGTAGCGTTAATCAATAGGAAGAGATCGGTTAGGGATTCTATGTGGCAAAAGATGTTTTCAGTTTCCTTTTAAAAATCTCAATGCCAAAATCGCAAGGTCGTCCGAAAGAATTCGGGCCGATTAACTACAATTCTCATAATGCAATCATATAAAAGAAATAAATTGAAGACGGCCTGGGACATCACGCGAAAGATACGAAACTGGCCGGACGCCTTCGACCTGCGCATTCGCCGGGGGCGAAAAGCCCTGAAACTGCTTTCGTTTCGTGATGGATTGAATCTCATTTGCCGGGGAGGCACCCGCGAGTGGGACGTGATCCACGAATTGTTTTTCGCTGGAGGCTATGACCGGGCCTTTTCCTACCTGCGAAATTTAAAAGGGAATCCAATCGTGCTGGACCTGGGCGGGAACATCGGTCTGTTCAGCTTGAGGGCGGCTTCCACCCACAAAGGCGCGCGGATTTTTGCCTATGAGCCGGGGCCGCCCAATTATCGGATGTTTGAAATCAATTGTTTGTTGAACGCTGACATCTCGTCGCGCATCCAATTGCGCAAAGAAGCTGTGGCGGGTGAAACGCGGCTGACTCACTGGCATTTCGATGCGCAAAATCCAGGCGGCTCGGGTTTATTTTGTGCAGAGAAAGATTCTGTTCAGGTTCAAGTGCGGTCATTTGCCGAAGTGATGGACTCGCTTCCTGATGCGGTCGCGCTCGCAAAAATCGACATCGAAGGAGCCGAGTTTGAAATGTTGGAAAAGACGCCACCTCATATTTGGGGAAAAATTTCCGCGATGTCTTTGGAGGTGCATGACGACCCGAATGGCCGAATGAAACCAAACGAATTTCTGCAACGCATGGCTGGACTGGGTTTCCAAATAGAGGAGGAAACGGTTTGCTCTTATTTCCTGCATCGTTCCTGAGGGCGCCATGGTCATTGTTCAACTCATCATTGACAACCGCGAAGCGTTTCGCGAATACGAAAAAAAACTTCCGTGGTTTGGCACTGCGCCCGAAGCTTTGCTTCAGGGATTGGCGCAATTAAGCGAGGTGAAAGTTCATGTGGTGAGTTGCGCGCAACGGCGAATGGATTCGCCGCAGAAATTGGCGGGCAATATCTGGTTCCACAGCTTGCACGTGCCTAAGGTTGGCTGGATGCGAACGGGCTATCAGGGATGCATCCGGGCGACGCGAGAAAAAATTCGAGAGATAAATCCCGATGTGGTCCACGGGCAAGGCACGGAACGGGATTGCGCGATCAGCGCGGTTTTCTCGGGTTTCCCGAATGTGCTGACGATTCATGGAAACATGAGGCTTATTGCCGAGGTGAACAAGGCGCGCCCGTTCTCTTTTATGTGGCTGGCCGCCACCTTGGAAAAGTTTACCGTTCCTCGCGCGAGCGGCGTCGTCTGCATCACCCGCTACACTCAGTCAGCCATACAAAAGATGGCTCGGCGGACCTGGGTTGTCCCCAACGCGGTGGACGCCAGTTTTTTTGACGTGGAGCGAGTCGCGCGCGAGGGTGAAACCAGTTTGTGCGTCGGGAATATTTGCTTTCGCAAGAACCAGAATAATTTCATTCGCGCATTGGATGGTTTGGCCGCTTCCCGAAATTTTAAAATTATTTTCCTGGGACTGGCGGACAAAAAAGATCCGTACGTGCGGGAGTTTTTTCAATTGCTCGAAACGCGTGCCTGGTGCCGCTACGACGGATTTGCCACTCGCGAAAAGCTGAAGGCTTTTCTGAAAAGTTCGACGCTGCTCGCACTCCCTTCGCTGGAAGACAATTGTCCCATGGTGATCCTGGAAGCAATGGCCGCAGGCGTTCCGGTCGTTGTCGCGAAAGTGGGTGGCCTGCCCGATTTGATCGAGGAGGGGCGGACCGGATTGTTTTGCGATCCGACAAATCCCGCCACGATCGAATCCAGTGTGAAAAGGATTTTAAATGATTTGCCAATGAGGGAACAACTGGCTCGCCATGCCAAACAAGAGGCCTTAAACCGTTTCCATCCGACCGTCATTGCGCAACAGCATTTAGAAATTTATCGAGAGACGCTCAAGACCGCTTCATAAATCGTTTTCAACTGCTGAGCCGCGTCTTTCCACTGGTAGAACTTCACCGGGGGAGGCGGCAGCGAGGGGCATCTGTCGTAAAACTGTTTTAAAATTTGGACGTTGTCGTTGGTGTCGAATCCTCTGAAATAGGAGACCAAGCCTCCGAAACGTTCTCGCGACCACTTTTGATCAGGAACCAATAATGGCAGCCCGCAGGCGGCGGCTTCATGCGCGGACAAACACCAGTTCTCGTGCCGGCTGAACAAAACGTAACCCCGCGAAGCTTTGAGCAAACCAACCATCTCTTCCTCGCTCTCAACGTGAGAATGATACTGGACCCATTGCCCATCGATTCGTCGCTCAAATTTTCGCCAATAGGCATCGTCGGGGTGGTAAGGTTTTCCTACAAACAAGATTGGAACCTTGGCGGCCTTCGCCATTTCCGCCAGTTCAATGCAGTTTTTTCTTTCCGTGATTGTCCCTGTGGAAATCAAATAATTTTTGGAGCGGTCACCGCGTCCAGCGCGTAAGAAAATTTCGGACAACCCATAGGGAACAATCGAAATGGCGGAAGGAGCGATACCATAGACTGTTTCCAAAACGAATTTTTCGGCAGCCAACGTGACCACATTATGCGCGCAGCCTTTGTAAGCTCCCCAAGTAAGTTGCTGTTTGATTCCCTCACCAAAGGGCAAAGAAAGAATCACCCGCACTAAAAAACCTTGTCGCCGAAGCTTTGCGTCGGAGCGATTGCAGGTTTCGGTAAACAACGTGGTGTTGACGACTGGAAGCCGCACCGCGCGCGCCAGATTCAAATAACTCTGACTCGGCGCGGAGAAAAAATGAATCAAATCCCCTCGCTGCCGGGCATCCCACCAGCGCAGATGTTCAACCTCAACGCCAATTTCTTCCAATGCGTTTTTAGTTTGTTCAATTTGGGTTTGGAAACCGCCATGGGCCAGCAGGAAAGGGCTGGGATGATCAAATAAAATTTTCATGTCGCGCGCAGGGAATTTAAGGAGTCTTAACAATTGTGTAACGCGAAAAGTTTGTCCTACACTGTGCCCTGGATGACGAGCAAATTTGTCGCGCGAACCTTCGGCGCCGCTATTTTAATCTGTTTGATTTTAGGTTATTTCCTGGCCACGCCGGATGAATTGATTTCGTTTGAAGTAATCCTCTTGGTTGTCTCTGCATTATTTATTCCGCTTTGCTGACGCATCATCATCGGCTTTTAATTTTTAGTTGGAACGCCAGCCTGATGCTTTTTTTTCTGCCAGGTCGTCCCTATCTTTGGATGTTTGTAGCGGTGATCAGTCTGACCATTTCCATCTTGCGCAAAGTTGTTCAACCCAAAAGCCAGTTCCTTCACGCGCCAGCCGTTAACCATTCTCTGTTGTTTTTTGGGGCCGTCGTTTTGGTCACCGCTTTGATAACAGGCGGCATTCGGCTGGCCTTGTTTGGCGGGAGCCAAATGGGCGGGAAAAAGTACATTTACATTCTTGCCGCCATTGTTGCCTATTTCGCTCTGAGCAGTCAAAAAATTCCGACCGGGCGCGCCGCCTTTTACGCGATCCTGTTTTTTCTTTCGAGCCTGACCGCAGTGATCAGCAACCTTGCCTACATGGCGGGGCCTGGATTTTATTTTCTATACCTTTTGTTTCCTTCCGAGATAGCTCTGGACCAGGCGATGGCAATGGAACGCTCATCGAATCATGAAATGGTGCGGATCAATGGTTTGGCCATCGGCTGTCTGGGGGGTGTGTCCGCACTCCTGGTGAACGATGGTATTCAGAAACTTTTTTCCTGGCGTCATCTTGGAAAATTCACACTGCTGATTGGGATGATCATGGCCAGTTTGATGGGAGGCTTTCGCTCCACTTTAATTATCCTTTGTCTGACGCTGGTCATTCTGTTTTTCCTCGAAGGGTTGCACCGCACCACATTATTTCCAAAGCTGATTCTGGCCATGGGGCTGCTGGGAATCCTGACCGTGCCGTTTGTCCGACAGTTGCCGTTCTCGATGTTCTTCCCATCAATGTCGATCCCTTGGTCCGGCAAAACGCCCAGGGTTCAACCGACTGGAGGGTGGAGATGTGGAAAATCCTCGGACCCGAAATTAAAAAACATTTCTTTTTCGGAAAAGGATATATCTTCAACCCCCAAGACCTTTACATGGCAGACATTCTAAACGCCCATGGGATGCAAAGCTCCGCGGAGGTAGCGATCCTCGCCCCGGATTATCACAATGGTCCCCTCTCTTTGCTGATTCCTTTCGGCCTCTGGGGGCTGCTGGCGTTTGGCTGGTTCTTGATCGCCAGCGGTCGGGTGCTTTATCGGAATTATAAATTCGGAGAGGAATCGCTGCGTCACATCAATGTTTTTTTGTTGGCAGTTTTTTTGACCCGGGTGATCTTTTTTTTCGCCGTGTTCGGCGCCATCGGCTCTGATGTGGCCAGCTTCTTGGGGTTAATCGGTCTTAGCGTCAGTATCAATGGCGCGGCAAAAAAAGTTGGCGAGGAACCAAGGCAGTTTTCTCAGGAAAGAAACGGGAGCTACAGAATCCACAGTGAAAACAAAATTATCGTAAAAGGATTAGCGTGAGAATATTTCGGACTTTGATCATTTTTGGAATCTGTCTTCCCCTGGCGGTTCTGCTGGGTTATGTCGTGGCCACGCCACTCAATCGAACCGGCCTTGGGGTTTTTGGGCTGGTCTTCTTGCTTTTTTCCATCCCGTTTCTGTTGCGATGGCATTACCCGTGGATGGTAGCCAGTTGGAACATGAGCGCACTGATTTTTCTCATTCCCGGCAAACCTCTTTTCTGGATGTTGATGGTCGGCATCAGTTTTCTTTTCTCCCTTCTTCATTATGCAATGGAAAAGAACAAAGTGTATGTCTCGGTTCCGAGCCTTATCGTCCCCCTGGTTTTTTTGGCAGCCGTGGTGCTGCTAACGGCGGAACTCCGAGGCGGCGTGGGGTTGCAGGTGCTCGGCTCAACAACTGCGGGCGGCAAAAAGTATGTTTATATTTTTGCGGCTACCGTCGGTTATTTCGCGCTGACCTCTTATCGCATTCCCCCCTCAAAAGCTCATCTCTATGTTTCACTTTTTTTTCTTGGCGGAATAACGTCTGCCATCGGCAATCTTCTTCCGCTGGTCAATCCCGCTTTTTATATCATTTTTGCCATTTTTCCTCCTGAACAGAGCGGGTTGGAGGCAATCGGTTTGGCGGCGGAATCCTCTATTACGCGCTTCGGCGGGCTCTCTGTTGCCTGCGCTGCTATCTATTGCGCTTTACTGGCCAGATATGGCATCCGAGGTATTTTCGATTTTTCTTCCCCTTTAAGATTTCTTCCCTTCCAATTTAAAGAAGGGGTGCAAGTCAACAAGCCGTGGCGCTTCATTTTTTTCCTGTTGGCTCTGATCGTCAGCCTTTTGGGCGGCTTTCGTTCCATCCTGATTCTTTTTCTCCTTACGTTTGTCGTCCAGTTTTTTTACGAGAAACTTTTCTCGACCCGTCTGTTTCCCGTCTTGATTTTGTGCGTCCTGCTCGGTGGAGTGATTGTCCTTCCCATGGCGAGAAACCTTCCTCTTTCCGCGCAACGCGCGTTGAGTTTCCTGCCCATCAATGTCGATCCATTGGCGCAAATCAACGCCCGATCCTCCTCGGAATGGCGATGGGCCATGTGGAAGCGGGTCATCCCGGAGATTCCGCAATACCTGCTTTTAGGCAAGGGGCTGGGATTGAACTTCGGCGAAATCGAACTGTTAGCCAACCAGGTCCGCCTGGGCCAGACCGATAACATGGAGGTAGCGCTGGTCGCGGGGGATTACCACAATGGACCGCTTTCGTTGATCGTCCCATTTGGGATTTTTGGGGTCATTGGATTCCTTTGGTTCCTGGTCGCATCGGTCCGTGTTCTGGCGAACAACTACCGCTACGGAGACCCGGCTTTGCGGAATATCAATCGGTTCTTTTTGGCGTATTACGTCGCCAGAATAATTTTCTTTTTCACGGTCTTCGGTTCGTTTTACTCTGACTTCGGTCCTTTCCTCAGCATAGTGGGATTGAACGTCGCCCTCAATGGCGGAATGCAAACCAGAGATTCCTCGCTCAGAAGAACGGAAAGGTTCTCCGAGCCGATCCCGGCCAGAAAACTAACCAGCAAAACTTTTGCCTGATTTTCTTTTTCACAGGGGGTGGAAAAATTCCCAGCACCGTTGCGGCGAATGTTCTCGGAAGCCAATGCCGCGCGAAAAAATAAAAGTCTCCGCCTATTCTTCCCCGTTCCCCTCGTAGCTTTTCTTTTCCCATCGTCGCGGCGCGCGTTCGGGCAAAGAGTTGTCCACCTTTGCGTAATAAGTTTCTTCGCCAAATAAACAGTCTGCCGCGTGCTGCAATTCGCGCGACGGTGTCACCGAAAAAAATTCGTGCGCCGCTACGAAAACGACTTCTCCGGCCGGGCGCATGAAGCAGAGGAGCAGCGGACATTTTCCTTTGTGCGCACTGACCAGTTCCTGCACCGCGTTCATCGTTTCCGGTTGGAGATGAGCGGTGTGCAATCTGAGATGCACCTGCCGCGTATATTTTTTCGGCGCGTCCTCCAGCGGCATGATTTCCTGCGGGAAAATCTTCGGCTTATCTTCACCCGTATTCACTTCGCCCACGACGAGAATTGCTTTATTGGGCACGAGCAGATTGCGAAACTTGTCGTAATTCTCGTTCATGAAAAGCACCTGCACCGATCCCTGTAAATCTTCGAGCGTGACGAGCGCGTAAGGTTTTCCATTTTTCTTGGAAACTCCCGGCTGCACCGCGCCGATCAACCCGCCGATGCGCGTCACGGTGCGACTCGGCAGCGCAGCCAGCTCGCTCGTTTTGTGCAGCGCAAATTTTTCCAGCAGCGGCGCGTAAGGCGTCAGCGGATGTCCTGTCACATAAAATCCAAGCAACTCTTTTTCGTGCGCCAGCAACTCGTGCTGCGGCCATTCGGGAAGTTGTTTTTCCGGCTCGATAATTTTCTCCGCGTTTTCTTCGAGCATCCCAAACAACGTATTTTGTCCGCGTTGCCGGTCGGAAAGAATACCTGCAGCGCGGCCCATCGCGAGGTCGATTCGAGCGAACATCGTCGCGCGCGTTTCGCCGAAACAATCGCACGCGCCGGATTTAATCAGTGCCTCCAAAACTTTTCGCGTCAACGCGCGGCCATCGATTCGTTCGCAAAGTTCTTCCAACGAATTAAACTTCCCGCTCTCGCGTCCGCTCAAAATACTTTGCACCGCGCCTTCGCCCACGCCTTTGATCGCCGCCAGTCCAAAACGAATGACCGGTTCTAAAGCGGGGCAGGCGTCTCGCCTGCCCTGAGAATTTTCGGCATTCGATTTTGTATCTTGTTTCGCGCCGTTGGGCTGGGGCAGGCGAGACGCCTGCCCTATGTTAGTTGCATTCGTAACTTTGGGCGCCGGCGCGAAAGTGACCTGACTCTCGTTCACGTCCGGCGCGAGAACTTCGATCCCAAAATTGCGCGCCTCCTCGATCAGCACACTGAGCTTGTCAGTGTTGTTCATGTCGTTGGTCATGTTCGCGCTGAGAAACTCGACGGGATAATTCGCCTTCAGGTAGGCAGTCTGATAGGCGACGATGGCGTAAGCGGCGGCGTGTGACTTGTTGAAGCCATAACCGGCGAATTTTTCCAGCAAATCGAAAATCTCATTTGCTTTCGCCTCGGAAATTTTGTTCGTCTTCGCCGCGCCTTTGACGAAAGTTTCGCGCTGCTTCTGCATCTCTTCTACTTTCTTTTTTCCCATGGCGCGGCGAAGCACATCCGCGCTGCCGAGGGTG
>JBBQRQ010000070.1:0-26510 GCA_038214755.1 Verrucomicrobiota bacterium | reverse complement strand
TGTTGATCGCAATTCGCATCGACCGGAAGATTCACACTGCATCCGCGAAAGGGTGGAACTGGCCCAATCAAACAGCCGGGAAAAGAAACCCAATAGACGTTGTTCGGATCAGGAGAAACGACGGCCACGTCGTACCAGGTGTTATTCGTCAGGGCTTGAATCAAAACTCCTCCGCCGAAATTGATATTAATATCAAATTGCAAAGCCACCATTCCGCTCGCATCCGGCACGACGCTGAAAGGACTGATGCACACGCTCTGCCCAACATTGACGACCGAGAGCAGTGGGTCGCTCGAACTCAGCGCCGTGGACAGCAATTGTCCCGCGAAAAAAATCGCCTCGCGTTGTTGCGTGAATGGAAACGGCGTCGTGATCGTGGCATTCGCCGCGCCGGAAACTTGATCGTAGAACGTGCCGACCGTGCAACTGATGATCAATTGACCCGGCGCGTTGGTGACGGCAGCGGGTTGCAAATAATCGATCTGCGCGGTGTCGCCATCGGGCGGGAAATAAACCGGCCCAATCGTCTCAACGACCGAAGCCAAGTTGACGATGGTAAATTTCACCCACGCAATGCCGGGATCGCGGCGCACGCACGTTAAACGAAAATTCCAATTCTGTGTGTCCACCGGAATGATGTTCGTCGCAAATTTTTGGAACATCACGACGGGCGTTCCGCAACTTCCAACTACTGAACCCGTCGCCGCTGCGGGCGCGTCGCGCTGACGAAGAACTCCCCAAGCCGGCCCGGCGTGGGGCGAGAGCAATGGATCACACGCGGCCTGACTCACCGCGCGAACGGTGAACCAAACGTTGCTGATATTGGCGTTGGTCATCGCGCCCGCGCCAGTGTCGATGAATGAATTTTGGTTTGTGCCGGGGAGATTTGTCACGACACCAACGCGGAAGTTCAGCGGTGTCGCGTCGTTGGTCAGCGCCATTGTCGGATTCGGCCAGCGATAAATCCAATAGTGCGTGACGAGGTCGGCGGCGTTTGTGTTTTGAATCCAGGTGACTTCAAGACGCGGCAGGTTCGTCGTGCCGGGCAGGACGGTGTTTACCACACGCACGTTGGTCGGTTGCTTGGGCGTCAGGCGGCGACACGCGCGCGCCAATCCACCCGGCGACACCAACCCGTCGCGACCAAGCAGATCGCGCGCGGTCACAAAATAATAAAACTCCTGGCCATCATTGAACGGCGGTGAACCGGAGCCGCGTCCGCTGTCGGAGAAGAAATAGTTGATGCGATCAGCGGGATCATCGGCCGCGCCTGCGCTGGTGCCGGTGTTGTATTCCATCGTGGCGAAAACCGTGGCGCGATTGGCGCGGGCAAAATTCGCATTGGCGGAAAGTTGCGCGGTGGTCGGCGGAGTGATGTGGAAATTACCCGCCTCCGCCAGCGCGCGCGGAATGCGCCATAAATTGAAACCCACATTTAAAATCGAAAGCCGCCGCAATTCCGGCGGCGTCCCCCAGCGCAATCGAATGAGCAGATGTTCGCTCGTTTGATTGCTGACGACTTGAAATGGTTTGCCCGGCGCAGGCATCACGACCGGCGCATTGGGAACGAGCGTCACGCGACCCACCACATTTCCCGCGCTCCCCGTGATCGGATCGATCTCGCGAATTTCGTAAGTCGTGACCGAGCCGATCACTTCCGAAAAAGCGCGACCCGCGCAAATATTCAAACCGGGATTGCCCTGGCCGAGCAATAAAAGTTGTTCCGCGATGGATGGATTCGTCGTCGCCATTTGAAAAGCGATGGCCACTTTCTGCGCGAGGGTTTGGCTGGTAATGCCGGGAACATGGCGCAGCACTCCGAGGACGTTGGTGCCAACGGCCATGGCGAGTGCGTTGTTGAGTGACGAGAGATTCTGCCCGAGAACCACGGATTGATTGAGCTTGGTGTTGATGGCGGCAACGTCGGTTTCGCGAACAAGATTTCCGCGCAAAGTAAATGCGCCCGCGTTCGTCGGAGTGCCAGGCTTTCCATAAACCGCGAAGCGTTTGCCCGCGATGATTTGCGGCTCGGAGGTGTCGAGCAGAACGTAAGACCAATCTTGATTTAAATTGTCGCGGACGGTGGTGCCGACGGCATAGACAAGATTTGAGAGGGGAGTTTGGGCGAAAGCGGAAGTGACGAGCAATGAGATTAGAAACGCGAACCAAATCCGAAATCCGAAATCCGAAATCCGAACGGAGCGCGGACGTTCTCGTCCGCGAGTTTGTAGAGGGAACGCACCATGTAGAAACATCGCCACACACGCGGACGAGAACGTCCGCGCTCCGTTGTGTTCGCTTGGGATTTCGGATTTCAAATTTCGGATTTCTTTCGGCATTCGGATTTCGGTTTTCGGATTTTTATCAGTCCGTATCAATCGAGTAATCAATTCCACCCAGGCCAATGCTGCCCTTGATTCCCACCGACCCGCAGGCTTTCAGGCAGAACGGACACGCGCCAATTTTTCCGCAGAGCCGCACTTTACCAGCGAGTGTCAATTTTCCTTCCGTGTCCAATCGGTAGCCGCTCGCATAGGAACCTTCGGCGCTGATGATGCAAATCAAGTCCGCGCTGATTCCCATTTTTTCCCGCCCGCCAATGATGCCGAAGCGCGGGCCGCCTTGATAATAGAGCGCGTCATTCACACTTACGGTGACATCGAGCAGGCAACTCGATGTGCCAAAAAGAATATCCGAGAGAGAAACCCGCGCGCCGAACTGGAGGTAAACCCCGGTGAACTCGGTGATGTTCTCGATCAAAACTTCGGCCGCTTCGGGATCAATAAATTTCAGCGGCTCAATCGAGCAGGCGTGCCCCGCAAAAATTCCGACGTTAAAATCCACCGGGATGGCGATGATGGTGACCGTGGCCCCGGCTTTGGCCGCGAAATAATTTTCGAACTGCCCGATGGCGAGCGACGCCCCAAAATTATTGATGCTGCATCCTTTGAATCCGACTTTTCCGATCACTTCAAACGACCCGCCGATGCCGATGACCGCGCTACTTTGCAACGTCCAGCGCGCCTCCACGTTCAGCGAGAGCGGCCCGCCACCCGAGACGCCGAGCCAATCCAGTGGAATATCCTTTGCGCCGAGCGTCACCTCTGCGGCGGGCGCACCATCGGGAATGCAACTCAATGCCGTCGATTGCGAGTTGAGTTCCTTGATGTCCAGGTAGGCCATGAACTTCATCTCGTCCGGCAGATTCATTTTGATTTCCGAATCGAGATGAATCCGGCGCAGCGAATCGCCTTCGAACGTCGGCGCGCCGCGAATCTTGGCCGAGAGCAACGAACCGCTCATCGCGCCCGCGCCTTTCATTCCTTGAAACAAACCATCCTTGGCCCCGGCAATTTGCGAACTCAGCCCGTCGCGGATCGAACGATTGACTTGATCGAACAGAACGTCGGTCAACTGGGTCAGTAGAAAATTTTTGTCGTAAAGAAATTGGCGGAAAGACGTTTGATAATTCGCCGACAACGACGAACTCAGAAAAGCAATCGTGAGCCGCTCGCGAATTTCCCGTTTCGCCCGCGCCGGATCAACCGTGAAATAATCTCCGGCGGGACCAACCGTTGCCGACAACAAATTCGACATGCTGCTGCCCGCCAATTGCAGATAACTAGTCAATGTCGTTCCAGTGTGATTGACGGCGTTGAGTGAACTGGCGAAATCGCCCACGGTGATTTGCGAACGAACCTTGCCAAACTCCGCGCGCAATTGCACCAATTCACTTTCGATTTTCGCCAGCGTCGGTTCAAGATTGCCGAGCAAACCGTCCACGACATCGCCACCGAGGCTTGCGGCGAAACCGAGCACAGGCCCCTGATCTTGCGTCAGCTTCTGAATAATCGCGCGCACCACGTTGCGTTTGCCGCTGCCATCTTTTTGGAGCACGCGAATGAAAAGGCCGAGCGTGTCATCCGCATCTTTGAGCGTGCCGTCGAGCTTGCCAAAAAGTCTGGCCGCATCTCCGGCCGTGCCGTTGAGATTCATCATCGCCGTCTGCAATCCATTTCCCGCCGAGTTGACGATGCCCGGTGTTTGCGCGAGCAATGCGGTTTTGCCGCTCACCGCCAGCGAATTGGAAAGCGCGAGATAGATTTTATCCACCACGTTGTTGGCCGGGTCGGTCAGCGCGGTTTCCAGGACCGGACGAAATAATCCTTCCGCGTTTTCGCGCATGACATTTTGCAAACTGCGAAAACCGCTGGTCAATCCGCTCGTGTTGATCGCGCCGCTGATTGCTTCACGAATGGCGTTGGAAATGGTGTTGATCGGCGCGTTGAGTTCGTTCAACGCATCGTTGGCAAAATCCAAAACTTTGATGCGCGGCAGGTTGAGGCTGATGTCCTGCGCGAAATCCAAATCTACTTTGCCCGGAGAAATTTCTTTGAGGTTACTGTCCACGTCGATCACCGGCAGAATTACTTTTGCAGGCGTAAATCCGGAGAACTCGCGCAACACCGCGTTCCACGTCAGCGGATAATCGAAGGTCGCCACGTCAATCCAGTTTTGTTGCGCGCGCTGGCGGAATTGTTCGTCGGGCGAATTCCGATAATTGGCAATCGAGACACCGACAGGCCAGCCTTCGTGATTCAAATCAAACTTCGCGGTGTTGAAATAATTATTCGTGCCGTTGTTCCAGCCGCGATTTGCGCCCAGTCCTTCTTCCGCCGCCCACCCGCCCATCAAGTTGACTTGCGCCGTCGTCGGGCTGGTCGGCGTGACGTGGAATTGTGTTTTGATGTCGCGGAAAAACGGCACGCGGATGCGTCCGACCAAACTATAAAAACCCGACGAAGGACGACCGGCGGTTTCCCAGTTGTTGAAATAGCCGTCGCCCGCCGTCGTGATCGGATAAAAACTTCCGCCGGGCCCTTGCAGTTGGAGATTCGCGGGAACGGCGAAACGCGAATCGACCCCTTCGACACCTTGTGAGGCAGGCGCGATATTTCCATTCGATTTGATGGCGAGCGCGGTGTGAAATGCCTGCGGGATGAATGGCAATTTGGTTTCGACGCCCAACACGAGATAACGTTCCGTCAAACTGCACGCGTTGTTGGTGCGCGGTTTGAATTGCAGACTCAGCAATTTGAGATCGGTGTTCCAATAAACCAAATGTTTCATGCCGATGTTGGCGGGGAGGCGCGCGGAGTCGAGATTGCCGCGACACAAAAATTTCATCCGCTCGAACTCGACCGGAAAGCCGGAAGGAACGGGCAACGTGATGACACCGTCGGTGCGCGATTCTTCGTTTTCACTGCTGAGGAAAGAGAGGCGATAACTTTGAAACGTGAAGGGATAACCGTAGAGGGTGAGATTCGCCGGGAAACTCGCCGACTCGTGAATCCCGCTGACGCCGCCGAAGCGGACATAATATTTGGAACGCGCCGTGAGTGGATATAAACCGGTGTCCGTGCCAGCGATAACACTTCTTCCTTGCGCGGGTGCGCGAAAATTCAGTCCGGCATAATTTGCAAAACCATCGGCGTAGTTGGCTTGGTCGGGACGTTCGACATAATTGACATCGTTGCTGCTGTTTCCGTAACCCGTCAGCAACATCCGCACAGGCCGACGCGCATCCTGTTCGTTCGAGAAATCCTCAGCGCGGAGGAACGTGCCGGAAAAATAAATTGCGCCGTCAGACACGTCGCTGGTTCGTTGCGCATATTGAGTCCCGCCGATAAAACCCCACGTCAGATTTGCCGCCGGAATGGTGCCGTAAGCGAGCAAGCCGCCGTCCGGCGTGAAGTTCAGTTGACCCAAACCAAATTCGCCGGGCAGCGCGGTGAAATTCAATACTTGTGCTGCAATCGACGCCGCGCCACTGCACGAATCCACGCCGCAATCGCGCGCGTAAGGCATCGGCGCAGGACCCGCCAAAAGCAAATGGCTCGCGGCGGTGACGATGTCGTTTGAAACGATGAATGTCCCGCCGACCACGGGAATATGTCCGCCGATGTTGCGGTTCATGTAGGGGAAGTGCGGACGGAATTCACTTTCCTGCAATGTCGCCTGCATCGTCAGCCACGCCGCGCCCTTCGCATTCGGGCGAACGTAAATCGGCGTCCCCGCCGTGGCGATGACGTGGCGATAATAACTGTCATTGGAAACGCGATCCGCCGCCAACGGATTGACGAGATTCGGCGCTTGCGAAAAAAGATCGGCGTCCTCCTGTTCGCGCACGAACGTCACGGAGTCCGCCTGCGAAATATAAAATTCTCCCTGCGGAATGTGCCATTCGATTTGCGTCGCGCCGATGAGCAACGGTTTGGTTTCCTCGGAGAAATAAAGTCGGTTCGTCGTATAGGAAGCGGCGGTGAAAACGAGATTGTTCGTGTTCGGCAAAAGATTTCCGTCGAGAACAATATTAGTTTTCGTCGCGTACGGCAGCATGGCGCGATTGTTCGTGTTGAGGGTCATGCCAAAACCGGTGGGAAACCACGCGAGCAAACTCGTCGCGGTGATTCCAGCGGGGCTGAGTGTCGCTCCCGGCAATTGGTAACGAATGCCCGCCGATTCAAAAAATTGTCCCGCGGATGAAAGGCTGAACGAGCCGTTGACATTGGTGGCCGTGCCGTCGGTGCCGAGGTTGACGGTGAAGGCTGCGCCGCCGCCAAATTTTACTGCGGGATAAGCCGCGACGTAACCTCCGTTCGCGCTGAGTTGAATCGGCGATTGAATATAATTGGGCGGAAAAAGATTTCCCGGCGTCGGCGTGTTGGCGATGTTCGTCATCACCGTCGCGACCGGGCCGAAAAAAATCGTGCCGTTGAAATGGAGCAGCCGCGCGGCTCCAGTGGAATCCGATCCGTCGTTGATGAGAGCACCGCCGTTTTCCGTGTGAGTCAACGTTTCGATTCCTTCGTAAAGATTATTGATCGAATCAAGCTGCACGCCGTCGGGCTCAAGATTGATCGTGGAGGAGAGTGAGGCAACGCTGCCAAAGAAAAGTGGCTGCGGTGACGAGGCGTTGTAAGCCGTCATGCTGAAACTGTTCGTGACAGTGTTTGGTTTCGTTGGAACAGGGGTGCTGCCCGTATTCAAATTTGCGCTGAGCAAAGTAACGAGCGCGACCGATGCGGGCGCTGGACCGAAATCATAAAATCGCCGGAGGAAACCGCGCCCAGTAATCGTGAAGGAATTTTTTCCCGGTGCAGTGTTGATGGCGTATTGCCGCGTGAAATTCGGAATGCTCGACGCAGCGACGAGGTGAACACTGCCATCACCGAGATACGCGGTGGAACCTGTCCACGCCGGATTGCTGACGAGCGTGCCGGTATGTCCGAGGCTGAGGTCGGCCGTCGTCGCGCCAGTTCCTTCGTCGAGCCGCCAGTAGGCAACGAGGTTCGCTTCAACGCCCGAGAGCAAAAGATTTTTCAGCGATAAAATTTCGCTGGCGGTCAACGCGCGATTCCACACTGCCACTTCATCAATCGCGCCGACAAAACGATTTGGATAAGTGTGATACCTGCCGATTTGCAATGGCTCTGTTCCCGTCACCGCGCCCGCAGGACCAGACCACGGGTTTGACCCCGCCAGCACACCGTCCAGAAAAAGTTTGCCGCCCGAAGCATCCACCACCAAGGCGGCATGATGCCATCCGCCATCCGCCACCGAAGCAGCCGAAGTCACGTCCAGCGCACTGTTGGAAAACGAACGAAGATAGAAAGCGCGCAACCGTCCATTCTGCACCACGACCGTCCAACCATTTCCGCTGGCGTCGGCGTATTTGCTGACCACGCCTTGCACCACGTTGTTGGTGTTCGTGGTGCGAAACCACGCCGAAGCCGTTAACGGATACGCATTGAGATCGGCGTTGTGAGCAACTTGAACGTAGCCATTGACGCCATCGAACTTGAGACAATTTGCGGCGACCGGTTCCAGTGCAATCGCCGCGTGCGACGTGACCCACGCGGGGCTGTTGAGCAACGCGCCGTGGAAATCATTCGTGGCCGTGTTTGACGCCACGGTTCCAGCGCCTTCATCGAATCGCCAGTAACCGAGCAAACCATCCTCCGTGCCGCCGAGCCTGCGATGTTTGAGATAATTAATTTCACTCGCAGCCAACGCACGGTTCCAAAGCGTGACTTCGTCCATCTCGCCTTCAAATGTATTTCCATAATTGTGGTAGCGACCAAATTGGAGCGGCTCGGTTCCAGTGGGCGGGCCGGGAGTGCCAGTCCAGTTGACGCTGTTCCGCAGATTGCCATCGACATACAACTGCCCGCTGGTCGCGCTGACCACAAAAGCAATCTGGTGCCAGTGGCCATCGGCAATGAACCCGCCATCGAGACCGAAAGGATTTACCACCACGCTGCCGCCACTGCGCAGATACCAGGCGTAGAGATTTCCGTTGCGGAGATTGAGAGAGTATCCGTTGAACGAGGCGTCAAAATATTTGCTGACGATTCCATCCACGAGATTCGTATTGCGCAAAGTTTTGACCCACGCGGTGATGGTCAGTGGAAAAGCGTTGAGAGCGGGAGCGTGCGGAACGGACACATAACTGTTGGTGCCATTGAAACGCAAAGCGGAGCCGGCGTCCGCCTCAGCCTGAAGCGAAAAAAACAAACAAGCCAGTGAAGCAGCCAAAAGTAATCCCTTTAAAATCGTTCGCCTTTTCACTAAAAAAATTTGCCCGCTGGCACACTCAATTCCTCCGGCTTCGAGCGGGACGGAATTTGATACGGCAGGGAAAAAATAACTACAATGATAAAAAATCCCCCATGCAAAGTTTGGGCGCGCCGGTATGGTGAATCAACCTCGCAACTGCGAACCAAGCGCAAATCTATTGGGTCAACTTCGTCAACTGGTTTCATGGAGTGCGAATCGCGCTTGCGGGTTGAGTAATGACACGCCGCGAATTTTCGCCGAGCCAGCTTGCGATGAATACAGCCGCCACAAGGAGGGTGCGCCGAACAGCGCAGCAGCCAGGAAAAGATCATATCATCCGCCGACGGGCTTGGCGCTCGGCAAAAACCTGGATGGTCTTGCGCCACGCGCTACAAATCTCTCATCGTGGATGACAGCGGCAACGGTGCATAGTTACGTCTATGGCGGGGAAGCAGCGCCCTTCTTCTCGACTTCGGCCTTGTTAAAGTCGGTAAGTTTTTCCTTCCACTCAGTCGCTTTGTCAGATGGACCCGTGGCTTCGTAGAGTTGTGTCATGCGCTCAAGGGCTTCCTTCAATTGCGGTTTGCTTGCGGCGGGAATCTTGTCGTCCCGCTGCTTCATGCCTTCATAGCCGGAAACCAGGAGTGGTTCGGCTTCCGCGAACTTCTTTTGCCCCAAAAGGCTGCCGCCGAGGACGCTGCGGCTGTTGAACGTCAGCCAATGCTCCGGCCAATGGCTCGGTGTTGAAATACCACGGAACACAATGGACACCGGCTCCTGAGAACGGAACCTTTCTCCGCGCGGAGCGTCAAAAGCAAATTCCTATCTGTTGAGCGCCACCGTCGGCGCGTAACGGACGTGACCTGAGATTGAAGCCAGCGGCCTCCGGCGACGGAGGCCGCCTTTTTGCGCCGCGAAAGTCACACGTCTTGGATTGACGGGCTTTTTCCTCAGGCGTAATCTCGCGCTATGAAGGGCGGAAAAGACAAAGCCGCAATCTGCATTCTTTTTTCGGCTATCTTTCTCTTCGGGCTGCCCGAACGGGCCGAGACTTCGACCATTACCAACGACCTGCACTATGGCTCCTGGCTATACAGCCTGGCGGTGAACGCGGGGGACACGGTCGTGTGGGTCAACCAGTGGCCTCAGAACGCCGGGACAAACTACGTCGAGAGCTATGGTGGCGAGTGGAAAAGTCCCGCACTGAACTCGGGTGACTCGTTCTCCTTTACCTTTACCAATGCCGGCTTTTTTGCCTACCGGACAAAAGCCGGAGCCGGCACAATCACCGTCGTCGCCTGGACGGGCGCCCCACCGGCTCTGACTATCAACACACCGGTGGACGGGTCGGTCTTCTCCTGGTCTTGGGGCACCTGGGTGCAGGCTTCTGTGCCGAACCCGGAGGACCTTGCGCAAATAGAGTATTTCGCAAATTCGAACCTCATCGGGACGGCAACCAATTCGCCATACGGGGTCGGGTGGCGTCCCGCGCAACAAGACCAATATACGTTCGTGGCCAAGGCCACTGATCGGCAGGGGGGAGTCACTTGGTCCCAGCCTGTCAACGTCACCGGAAGAGGTGGCTCGCCCTTCTATGTATGGGGACCCAGACTGCTGCCCACGGGCGAAATGCTGTTTTTCTACAATGCCGTCTCGACGGCGATCCCCGGCTACCTCGCTTCCTCGGACAGTCCCCGCTTCCCATACAATGTCTGCTCCGCCAACAATTATACGAACTCGAACTTGGGCTGGGTCAGGCAACCAGGAGTCTTTGTGGACGAGAGCGTGCGAGGAGGGGCAGTGCAACGCCGGTTCTATGCTGTCATTCCTGGAGTTCGCGTTTGTCCCTGATTGCGGCTTTAGTTACTTCCGCCCCTACTCCGCAAACGGTAAATAACAACAGCGCGGTCAAATCCATCCTCCTCCATCCGCCAACCGGGGCGCGCGATTCCAGCTTATGAATAAATCACTCTGATGAAAGTGAATCCGCCTCCAGAAGATTATCACTCTATTAGTCCCTATCCCACCGTTACGGAAACGGCGCGGCTCATCGAGTTTTCTGAAGAAGGCATTCGCTGGTATGGCGAAGTCGAAATTTCACCTCCTGATGGCGTAGTCTCCGTAGTCAGGTGCATCGCAGACGCGCTATCCATGAAGGGTGAGCTATCCGCAACCAGCCGACTCCGAGCAGAAAGCGCAGTGATTTAAATTCGATTGTCAATTCAGTGGGGAATTGTCTAGGCTCCGACATCCCTTACTGATCGTATGACTCGACTCGATCAACATATCGGCGAAACCTCTGCTGGAGATGGCTGGTTTAAGACCACGCATTGGAGTGTCGTCCTCAATGCGGCCCGCACTGACAACGCACGGGCGAATCCCGCTCTGGCCAAGCTTTGCCAGACATATTGGTATCCCCTCTACACTTATATCCGCCGTTCGGGACATCCGACGGAGGAAGCTAAAGACCTCACTCAGGAATTTTTTGCGCGCTTACTCGAGAAAAATTATTTGCAAGGAATCGAAGTGGATAAGGGAAAGTTCCGCTCCTTCCTTCTCACGGCTCTCAAGCGTTTTCTGGCCAACGAATGGGACCGGGCCAATCGGCTGAAGCGGGGCGGCGGCCACCAAATTATTTCATTGGATGCCGAAGACACGGAAAACCGTTATCGGCTGGAACCGGTGGACCCGATGACGCCGGAAAAGTTATTCGAGCGCCGTTGGGCGAACACGCTGCTTGGTCAGGTCATGGCTGCGCTCGAAGGAGAGTTTGCAGCAGCGGGAAAAGGACAGTTTTTTAAAGAGCTAAAACCGTTTTTGAGCGGTGACGACGAACACGCCTCTTACGCTGAGATTAGCCGACGGGTGGAAGTGAGCGAAGGCGCTCTCAGAGTCAACGTCCATCGCTTGCGCCAGCGATATCGAGAGCTTTTGCGATTAGAGATTGCCAACACCGTGGAAAGGCCGGAGGAGATTGATGACGAGATTCGCTACCTTTTCAGCGCCCTGAGCTGAGTGGAATCTATGAGTGTAGGAGACGACGTTAGGAAACTCATTCTCTTCAGGTCGAAAATTAGAGCCTCCTTACGTCGTCTCCTACAGTTTAAGAGCTCGCGCGAACGGTGGTGGGGTTGACTGCGAAATCGTGTAACGTTTTTGCAATAATGCTTAGGTACCCAGATGAAGCCACGAACCAGCGATCTGGCGGTGATGATGCAGTTAAGTCTATGAGTCCTCCGCTTCGGCCCGAAGATGCCATCGTTGACGCTGCGCTCGGAAGACCGCGTGCGCAGCGCACTGCTTTTCTTGACGAAATTTGCGCCGGTGACCTTACCCTCCGCCACCTCGTGGATGCGCTACTCGTGGCTCACGAACATGCGATAGCTTCGCCCGGTTCCCCAACCGACTCGGTGCCGTCCCATACCATTATTCTTCCTGTGTCGCCCATTGAAAAACCGGGCGATAAAATTGGCCGCTACAAATTGCGCGAGAAAATCGGCGAAGGTGGTTGCGGGGTTGTTTACGTCGCCGAACAGGAAGAGCCGGTTCGCCGCCGCGTCGCGCTCAAAGTCATCAAGCTCGGGATGGACACCAAACAAGTCATCGCCCGCTTCGAAGCGGAACGACAGGCGCTGGCGATGATGGACCATCCGAACATCGCGAAAGTGCTCGATGCCGGTGCGACTGATACTGGCCGGCCTTACTTCGTGATGGAGTTGGTCAAAGGCATTCGCATCACCGACTACTGCGACCAGAATAATCTTCCCACGGAAGAACGCCTGAAACTTTTCACGCAAGTTTGTCAGGCCATTCAACACGCGCATCAGAAGGGAATCATTCACCGCGACATTAAGCCGTCGAACATCCTCGTCACGCTGCACGATGGTGTGCCCGTGCCTAAGGTGATTGACTTCGGCATCGCCAAAGCAACTGAGGGCCGCCTGACTGACATGACCGTCTATACCGAACTACATCAGTTCATCGGCACGCCCGCCTACATGAGTCCGGAGCAAGCCGAGATGAGTGGGCTGGATATTGACACGCGCAGCGACATCTACGCGCTTGGCGTGCTCCTCTACGAATTACTTACGGGCAAAACTCCCTTCGATGCGAAGGAACTCATCGCTGCCGGGCTGGACGAAATGCGCCGCACCATCCGCGAAAAAGAACCAGCGCGCCCTTCGACCTGCTTAAGCACCATGCTCGCGGCTGACCTCACCACTGTTGCCAGGCACCGTCAGTCCGACGCGCCAAAGCTGATTCATCTTCTGCGGGGCGACCTGGATTGGATCGTGATGAAGTCGCTGGAGAAAGATCGCACGCGGCGTTATGAAACGGCTAATGGACTGGCGGCAGACATTCGGCGTCATTTGGAAAACGAGGCCGTGTTGGCGCGTCCGCCGAGCAATCTCTATCGCTTCCAGAAATCAGTTCGCCGAAACAGACTCGCCTTCGCCGCCGCCACTGCAGTGACTGCCGCGCTCATCGTCGGACTCACCGTTTCGACGTGGATGTTCTTCAAAGAAAAAGTGGCACGTCAGCGTGCGGTAGTGGCAGAACAACGCGCGCAACAGAGCGCTCTTGCCGAGACGAAGCAGCGCGAGAAAGCAGAGCAACTACGGCGGACTGCCGAGGATGTTGCCACTGCGGAAAGGCGGCGGTTGTATGCGGCAAACATTCATTTGGCACAGCAACTCTTTGACGAAGGCGACGTGGCCCGGGTGGAGCAAATCCTCAACGGCCTTCGCCCTAATCGTGGCATGGAAGATTTGCGCGGTTTCGAGTGGCGTTACCTGTGGCGGTTATGTCACAGCGAACTCTTAAATCTCACAGGCCATACAGGTTTCGTTCGAACGTTGGCATTTTCGCCTGATGGCCAGATTGTGGCCAGCGGTGGCGATGACGGCGTAGTGCGAATCTGGGACGCGGCAACCGGTGCGGGCCTCAGGGAAATTACGGGCCACAAAAACTCAATCAACTCTCTGGCTTTCGCTCCGGACGGGAAGTCGGTCGTAACGGGTAGTGCGGACGGTACTGTTCGTATCTGGGACTTAGGCGAGGGCCACGCATCACAGGTTCTTTCGGAGGACACAAATTCGGTCGGTTTGGTTCTCTTTTCGCCGGGCGGGCAATTCTTGTTAACGGCTTGCGGACGGCCGGGGTCGGGACATGGCACCCCTGGCCAACGGTACCTCGCAGAGGCCTTGCGACCCGGATTCGTTCTTTGGGACTGGCGCAATCGCACCGTGCTTCGGAAGCTCTCCCCAGAATCGTATAACCTTCGGACCGCAGTTTTCGCGGCTGACGGAAAGAGTCTCGCCGCCTCCGACAACCGTACGATCAAACTTTACAATCTCGAACAGGGCGAGATGGTTGCCACTTTCACCAACTTTCCCCCCGGCATGGTAACGCTGGCATCATCCATTGACGACAAACAGCTTTGCGTGGCGAGTTGGAACCCCTTTTTCGTAAGTGGCAAGTTGAGGCTGCTCGGTTTCTCTTCGATGATCCAAAGCCTCGGACCCACTACCATTAAGACTATGGATGGAGCGCGGAGTAATATTTTTGACGCAGAAAGCTTTCGTCTGCCGACGACCCGGTTTGACGATCCCGGTTCGATTCTGTGTGTGGCGTTTTCACCAGACGGCCGGTGGCTGGCCACAGCGGGGGCGGACCGGATTGTGCGTATGTGGGATGCTGCAAGCGGACGTCCTCTGACACGTTAACGAGGTCATACCAATGCTATTGTTTCCTTGGCCTGGTCGCCCGATAGCCGACGGCTTGCCTCTGGAAGCTGGGACGGTGGAGTGCGGATTTGGGACGTGACGCAGTCGCAGGAGGCGCAGACTCTCTCCACTTTCGGCATCTACTCTCTCGCGTTCTCGCCGGACAGTAAACATCTGGCTTCTGGTGGAGATGCGATTAATGTTTGGGACGTCGGATCGGGCTCTTTGCTGCGTCGCTTGACCAACGCAGTTTCCTACGACTTGAAAGCAAACTTTTCGCCCGATGGACAAATATTCGTCAGCGTGGGCTATCGAGGAAACATCCACTTCTGGGACGCAAACAACTGGAGTTATGTCGGGGAAACGCCAGGGCCGACGCCCGCTGGAACTCCATCCGAGCGACCCTCCGCGATCGCGCAGGAATTGTCGCCCGATGGCCGGACGCTGGCCGTCACTTGGCGCGATAAATCTGTTCGGTTGTACGATCTCGCCACCCGCAAGGAACGCTTGAGTCTGCCCGGCATCACCAACAACATCGTCACGCTAACGTTCACGCCCGATAGCCAGACACTGATTACTGGCGGACCACGGCTGCGGTTTTGGCGTGTCGCCGATGGACAGGAACTGGCGTCCTATAACCGGTCCAGTCTGCGCGTGCTGGTATCTCCTGATGGCCGGTTCCTTGCGCAGGCAAATGCGAAATACGAGGTGCAATTATTGGATCTGGCCACGATGACCCAGCGGTTCACTTTCCTGGCGCACAAAGATGAAATTTACGGCTTGGCCTTCTCGATGGATTCAAAAACGCTCGCCACGGCAAGTTGGGATGGAACAGTAAGACTATGGCATGTGGCCAGCGGCCTGCAATTGATGACTTTGAAAGGCAGCTTCGGGTTGAATTGGTCTGTGGCTTTTTCACCTGACGGAAACAAACTGGCTTTCAGTAGTGGCACAGAAGGCCCCCCTGGCGGTGAGATCACATTACTTCGTGCATCAAGCGAATAATCTCACGAGCGTTTATTGTAAAAAAGCCGGCACGAAAACCGGATTGCCAGGCTATTGGCGACCTGCTTGGATCCCGAAATCCGCGACGGACGGCGAGCCTTTCGTTACGTGCAAAAATGGCGGCGTCAAGCGAAGCAAAGACGCTGGTTCGCTTGACGCGATGGCGGCTGCATGCGCGGAGGCCGGTAAGTTCGGAAGGGCGTCGAGTGTTCAGAAGGAAGCCGTCAGCCTTTTGAATAATCAGAAATTGAAGCCAGGGATGACCTTCCGGTTAAGCCTCTACGAATCGAATCTTCCTTATCATCAAGGAGACGATTAAAAACAGGATCCCGAAAAACCATAGCTAAACGAGGCTAGTCGCATTCTCAAGTGCGGCCGTTTGTCATGAACTAAGGAGGTTTCGTGCCTCATCGTTTGTTTCCAAGCTGCAACCCGCGTCCATCTACAAGAAAACAGCTCGCTCCAGCTCCGGAAAATTCTCCGTAACATTTTTCCCGCTTCGCTTAGGTATATCAGTGAAGCGATGAAAACAATCTGTTCTACAGTCTGCCTGATTATAACCGGCTCGTTTTTCTGGCCCGCCCACAAACCACTAAAAAATGGTGTGAACATACCTAAATAAAACAAACAATCCATGACTACTCATACGCAACTAACCGAGAAATGGGGGCCGACTCGCGGCCGAAGGCAGATATTAACCTCAGCTTCGCTGGCCCTGGTCCTCACCGCGTCGGCGGACAACGGCATTGAACATCAACAATCAACCAAACTATAAGAAACCTATGAAAAGAAAAATACTCATTACACTATTCAAACTTGCGCTCGTTCTGGGCGGGACCCAGTTCGTCGCTGCCCAAGGCACTGCGTTCTCCTACCAAGGCCGCCTGAGCGTCGGAGACAATTCCACCAACAACGGCTCTTACGACTTCCAATTCCAGGTCTTCGACACTGCCTCTGTCGGTACAGGGAGCAGTTATGGCAGTCCGAATCCGAACAACGCCAATGCCGTGGCTGTCAGCAACGGCTTGTTCACCGTCACGCTGGACTTTGGCACTGGCGTCTTCACCGGCCCGGCGCGCTGGCTGCAAATCAGCGTGCGGACGAACGGTGTGGGCACTTACACCACGCTCAATCCCCGACAGGCACTCACGCCCACGCCCTATGCCATCTATGCGGGAAATGCGGCGCAACTTGGAGGACAAGGCGCGACTGCGTATGTGGCCAAGGCCGGAGATACCATGACCGGCGCGTTGAACCTACCGGCAGATGGACTGATTTTGGGTGGAAACCAACTCGTAGCATCGAGTGGAAATGTCGGCATCGGCACAGCTACGCCCGGGCCTTTCAAGCTGAACGTCGCGGGTAACACTAAACTGGGGAACAACATGACAATCGGAAGGTCGGGCGGCCAGTACGATGAAATTGGATACAACGTAGGGTACACGGGGGCGAGCGACATTTATACTTATTTTAAAGGCGATAAGGCTGCTTCAATCCGACTCGGCTACAACGGCATCGAATTCCGCACGGCTCCAAGTGGCAGCGCGGGAACTCCATTGACGCTCAACAACCGGATGACGATCACGCAGTCCGGCAACGTCGGCATCGGCACGACGATCCCCAGCGCGAAACTGGAAGTTAATGGAAACATAATTGCCTCCCCAAATGACCAAGGTAATCCGGGGAATATTGTGCTGACTGCAGGCTCTGTGGACGGGACAGCATTGTATTGCCACAGCTACGGGCTTCCATTCCATGCCCACAACGACTTCACCGGGACCGACGTTGTTTTGGCCGGTGGGCAGGCAGCAGGATTCACGGGAGGGATTTCTGTGAGCGGCAACGTCGGCATCGGGACGACCACCCCGGGGTACGCGCTGGATGTCGTGGGCCGATCACGGATCCGTGACGGGAACGGTACGGCCGGGCTCTGGTTCAACACGGCCCATGGCTTTGGCTCCGGTGGAGTGGCAGATATTGGATTTGTTGGGGTCCTCGATCCTACCCGGATTGGTTTTTACGGAAACGATCCCAGAGGAGGCTCGGGCTGGGGTCTGACCTTTGATACGGTAACCGGCAACGTGGGAATTGGAACGGGGACAAGCTACCCCACATCGAAGCTGCGCGTCAATGGCGATGCCAGTGTTTGCACCCTGACAATCACAGGTGGGTGTGATCTTTCCGAACCATTCCACATGTCGTCCACTAATATGGCGGCTGGCTCCGTGGTGGTGATTGATGAAGAGCATCCCGGCAAGCTCAAGTTGAGCGAGCATGTGTTTGACTCGCGCGTGGCTGGCATCATCAGCGGCGCCAACGGAGTCAATCCCGGTATCAGCATGCACCAAGAAGGTCTCCTCGAAGGCGGTCAGAACGTGGCCTTGAGCGGACGTGTCTATGCCTTAGCCGATGCTTCGGAATCCTCCATCAATCCCGGCGACCTGCTCACCACCTCCGCCACGCCCAGTCACTGCATGAAAGTCACCAATTCCACCAAAGCCCAAGGCGCCATCATCGGCAAGGCCATGAGCGCACTGGCCGAAGGCAAAGGCATGGTGCTGGTGCTGGTGAGCCTGCAGTAACTCAGCGTCTGAATTGTTTGCGCATTTCCATGAAAGCAATTCTATGAAATCCATAATTCAAAGGACTTCGGCCATACACTGGATGGACTCATGTCTTCAATGTTCCTGGCTTGCGACTTCGCTGACCGTACTGTTGGGCACCAGCATCACTTCAAACGGACAACCGATTTGGGTCGAGCAAGGGCCAGGGCCGGCTACGGTACTCAACTGCTGTGGGTATACCCAGGTCTCCGGTGCCATCGAAGCCATCGCCGCCGATCCTGTAAATGCCAACCGCGTCTTCGTCGCCGCCGTTAATGGTGGAATCTGGCGCAGTGACAACGCGGCCGCCGCCAACCCCACATGGATACCGCTAACCGACCACCTTCCGTCGCTTTCCATGGGCGCGATTGCGTTTAGCCCGCTTGATCAGAGTCGCAACACATTGTTCGCCGGTTTTGGACAGGGCAGTCACGGCGGGCCGCCCAACGGGTCGAACCACGGACCGCTGCTGGGCTTACTGAAGACGACAGACGGCGGAAACACATGGACCGAACTGGCTCGGAATGTTTTTTCCGGGCAGGGGGTCACGCGCATCTTGCCTACGGCGATCAACACCCCCAACGGCCCGGTCATCATTGTCTCGACGTGGTTCTACAATTCACGGGCGGGCATCTGGCGCAGTGCCGACGGCGGCCAGAGTTGGGCGCAACTGTGTGGTGCTGATGGTTCTCATGATGGAATTGACAACGATGACAATGGATTAATCGATGAGCCGGGTGAACTTGAATTGCCAGCGGCTCCTATCGATGCCTTCGACCTCGTGAGCGATCCGGGAAATCCGCAGCGCATCTACTGCGCGCTTGCCAACGGCGTGCATCGTAGCGACGACGGCGGGCAACGCTGGACCGACATCACGCGCGGGTTGACGGGTGTGACGCCTGGTGGCTATTTCAACATCCGCCTAGCTATCAGTCCTGGAGTCGATGGCATCGGACGGCGTTGGTTGTTTGCATCGGTCAGCGGCATCGGGATCTTCAGATCCACCGACAATGGCGCGACATGGACAATCATGGAACAGCCACCGGATGGCTCGCATTTTGCAGGGCCCATAGTAGTCAGTCCGGCCAACGCCACCATTGTCTTCTCGGCGAGTGACAGCGGCACTCCAAACCATTGGCGAGGTAACGGCATCATTGCCGGGGGCGGGCAGTGGTACAAGGTGGACGGCCCAAATGCGGGCGGCACCGGACCCCACACCGATATCCGTGACTGGGTCTTCAGCGCAGACGGCACGGTAATGTTCGAGGCTGATGACGGTGGCGTTTATCGCCTGCGCAATCCTTCTTCGCTCTCGCCCCGGTGGGAGTCCGCCATCGGCAACCTGCGAGTAACAGAGTTTCTATCAGTGGGCTACGACACCCTCAATAACGTTCTCTTCGGGGCATGCTGGGACAACTCGATCCCGCATCAAACCGTGCCGGGATCCATTGCGTGGGGCGCGAATGAACGCTTTTCCAGAGACGGTATCCAGGTAGGAGTGGACAACACCAGTACACCAGGCGCTTCAATTCATTACAGTTCGCAGCAATCCTTGTTTGAGTTTATCCGCCGCACGTACACCAGTCCTACAGCATTTACCGAACAACCGGTCCAATTGCTGATTCGTGTCGGCCCCAACCAGTACAGCGGCAACAACTTCGTCGAAGGAGCGCTCACTCCAGATGACGATAACGACCTTGGCACCATTGATTTCATTCAGCCTTGGAGGTTAAACGCCGTAGATGGCAGGCGGTTGTTGATTGGCACCGATTATCTTTATGAGTCCTCTGATCGCGGCGACCACTTCGAGTCCCTCGGTGGCATCGGCCAGAATAGACTGGGACAACCGATCCCCATCAATCCTGTCGGGAAGGTGAGATCCTATGCCTACGGACATCCGCAAAATGCCGACATTTTTTATGTTGGCACGGTTGGAAATGCGGGCGGGCATTTACTCTGGTTGCGCAGCAGCGGCACTGGTTATCCTGCTCCGCTTGACTCTTACCAAAACGCCGGCGGTTCCAATCCGTATAGCATGGTCATGGATCCTAACGACTGGCATCGGCTTTATGTGGTGGACAACCAAGGCCGACTTTGGCGCACAACAGACGCTGGCTCGACAATCGGCGGATGGATCAATCTGACGGGGAATTTGGGCAGTCTTAGCACTGATCCGCGTGTTATCGAGGTATTTTCGCCCACAGCACGTCCCGATGAGCAGGCCTTGCTCGTGGGCGGCTTCGGAGGGGTGTTCGTCCTGCGCAACCCGAGTGCTGCTGGCACAACTGCCGTCTGGGAGCGACTCGGAGACAATCTCCCGAACGTCATAGTCACGGATTTGCACTATTACAGGCAGGACGATGTTCTTGTGGCTGGAACATATGGTCGGGGCGCTTGGACGATGCCGAACACCGGCCGAGCAATATTTCCGAATGACTGTTTTCTGGACGGCAACGTTCTTAAAGTCGGCCCCACCGGTCCCTTCCTGACGGTGCGGGCCGCATACAACGCTGCCCAAAGCTGCAACAGAATTCTAATTTTCACCGGTACCTACTCAGAAGGGCCAATAACTATGAACAAATACATTCGGCTCGAGAGCCAAGGCGGTCCGGCAACCATTCGGTAAGCGTAAACACGCGTATTATGAACAACCTTGCAATAATAGGAGGCTCGGTATGAAGAAGTTTCTCCTCATGGCCACATTGCTCGCCCCGACACTGGCGTTTGCGCAACTGGAATGGAGGCTTTCCGTGAAGTTCATTCTCGATTCAAACGGAAACTTGCCGGCCTCCGGCAGGATCAATTCGCCTGCGATCGTGACAAACCAATTAGTAACCATCAACCAAAACCTTGATCGCTTGGGGCGCGGCTACCGGCTACGGCTGGACGAAGTGGTGCTGGTGCCGGGAATTTCACAATGGTTTAACTACGACTTCGCTAAGAACAATAAAAGCGCCCTGGAAGCAACGGCTCCTGCGAACCCAACTACTTACTTTTGGCGCACGGACGCGATCAATGTTTACATCTGCGGCACAAGTGGCACCAATTCTGGCGGGCTTTGCTCGTTTCCTAACACCGGCCAGAACATTATTTTGGTAGCGCAAAATTCCTTTTCCGACGTCATTATCCACGAGGCGGGACATTTTTTCAGTTTGCAGCACACGCACCAAGGTGAACTTTATCAAAACCAGGACGGGAGCACCTGCTCGACCAACAACTGCTCATGCGCGGTTTGGATTCCAGCTCAAGGAGACTCGGGCCGGATACAGGACACGATCCTTGACCATCAATGCTACACGAACAGCAGCAATCAAGTCGCTATTGCTAATTATGGGATGCCTTACCCGAGCCTTCAACCGTTTCAGCAAAAACTTGTCCTGAATACCTGGCTTAACATCATGTCCTACCATAGCCCTGGCCGCCTATTTACGGATGACCAGCTTGATGCAATGACAGACGCTTCCAATGATTCAGGTCAGCGGTTCAACGTGGCGACGGGACGTACCTGGTTCGTGGATCGGCAGAACGGCTGCCTGCAACCGGCGGGCGGCAGTGGTTGCACGAGCTTCGGTTTCGGCGGTCCGCTGTTAAGCGTTGCCAGCGGTATCAATGCCGCCGCTCCAGGCGACATTGTGCTCATCCGACCCGGCAACTACAACGAGCAACCAACTATCTACAAGCGGGTGACGCTCAGGGCAACACGCGGGAGCGTTACAATCGGCAAACCTTGAAAAGGAAAAAACTATGAAAAACCATATTCTGAAAATGTCATCTGTCTTGTTCGCAGCCTTCGGCCTTAGTTCAGCAGCATTTGCCCAGAGCGGCGGCCCTTACGATCTGAGTTGGAGTACGATTGACAGTGGCGGCGGCACGAGCACGGGCGGAGTCTATTCCGTAAGCGGCACCATCGGCCAGCACGATGCGGGCGGGCCGATGACCGGCGGTAACTACTCGCTCACCGGCGGCTTCTGGTCGCTCTATGCCGTGCAAACTCCAGGCGATCCAGTGTTGGGTATCAAGCTCACTACCACAAACACCGTGATGATCTATTGGTCATCGCCTTCCACAGGTTACAACCTACAAGTGAACACCGACCTGTCCACGACCAACTGGGTCACTCCTACGGAAACTGTCACCGACAACGGCACCATCAAATACATCATTGTCAATCCGCCGAATGGCAACCGCTTCTATCGCTTGAAGAATCCGTGAGAGCCGGTTTGAAACGCAGCTGACGCAAAAACAAACCAGCTCAGGCGCGAACTGACCGAGCAATAAATAGAGAAGGGATTGAATGGGGCACTCTGGGACGCAACTCAAAAGATTTTAAGTCCGACACTCGCCCTGAAAGCAGATTCGGTTCTTAAAAAACAAAGGACAACATAAACCAATCCAGGCATAACGCGCCTGAAACGAAAGGAACTATGACAACAAAACAAAATCAGAAATTGGCGGCGAAGGGACTCATGCCCGCGCTGCTCATGGCCGGCGCACTCTTCATGTCGGGCACTGCGCCACTCCACGCGGACAACGATCGCCACGATTCGCGGCACGGCGATGATCGTGACTCGGACAACGGGCCAGAGATCGTTCGCCCAGACGAGCATTATCGCGGCACAACTTACGGCGAATTGACTGTTGCGTGGTGGCAATGGGCGTTGGGCATTCCCGCAGCGCAGAACCCCGTGCTCGATACCACCGGACAGTTCGCCAGTGTCGGGCAACGAGGTCCAATTTGGTTTCTGGCCGGCACCTTTGGAGACTCAGTGCAACGCACAGTGACAATCCCACGAGGAAAGGCCATCTTCATGCCCGTCCACAATTGGATCTTTGGGGCGAGCGTTTTCGATTGCGATCCCTCCGCTCCTGGCGTCCCGTGCGACGTGCCCACCTTGCGCGCCGCCGCTGCCGCCGCGACAACCTCTGCGCAAACAGTGGAGGTGTCTATTGACGGCAAATCGGTCAAGCACATCCGCAACTATCGCGCGGTGTCTCCGGGCACCTTTAGTGTCACCTTCCCGCAAGGGGCGGCGTTGGGATTTCCGGCTGGAACATTCGCTCCCCATGTAGCCGATGGTTACTGGCTGCTGCTGGAGCCGCTTGACCGTGGCCAGCACACGATTCGGGTCCGCGTAACCAACCCCGCTTATGGCGTGGATTATCAGGTCATTTACCACATAAGGATTAAGTAATCTCGGACATCGAACCTTCTTTAATCGGGAACTCGCCATTGAGGTGGGTTCCCTGTTTGATTGAGCGGAAGCCTTTTCCATCTTCCCCAAGCTCAAATTAACGGCGAAGTTTCATTGCTCATTTTTTCCAAACAACAATCTCAAACTATTCAACACCACCACGACCGTGCTGCCTTCGTGGCCGATGACGCCGATGGTTAAGGGAATCGCGCCGAACATGGCGAAGCCCACCAGCGTCGCGACTGTGCCCAGGGAGATTACTAAATTTTGCCGGATGATTTTTCGCGCGCGCTGGCTCAATTGGTAGGCCAGCCAAAAATTTTCCAGCCGATCATTTATCAAAACGACTTCCGCTTGTTCCAGCGCCGCGTCCGAACCGCGTGCGCCCATCGCCACGCCGACGTGTGCAGCGGCCAGGCTCGGCGCGTCATTCACTCCGTCGCCGATCATTGCGACTTTTTTATTTTCCAGAGTGAGCGAACGAATGATTTCGACTTTTTGTTCGGGCTTGAGTTCGGCGCGCACGTCGTCCAAGTCCAATTTCGTTTTCAAATAATTGGCGGTGGCCTGGCGGTCGCCGGTCAAGACGATGGTTTTCAACCCGGCTTGGCGAATTTTTGCCAGCACGTCTTTGGCTTGCGAGCGAATGTCGTCGCGCAACAAAATTCTTCCGCACAAATCTCCGGCGCTCAACCAGACTTCGGATTGCGAAAGATCCGTTGCGGGAAGAGATTCCTCCGAAAATTTTTTCGCGCATAAAGCGTAGCCGCCGACGTGAGGAGGCGGAGACTCGCATGCCTGGCCCAAGTCCGCCTCCTCACGTCGGCGGCTACGGGCGGATTCATGATGAGCCGTTAAGCCGGAAATTTTTTCGCCAAGCCACTCGCGTCGCCCGAGCAAAACGTTTTTATCACCCACCGTGGCGCGTAACCCGAATCCCGACACAGCGTCAAGATGCTCGATCTCCATCGGGATGATTTGATTTTGTTTGGCGTGTCGGGTGATGGCGCGGGCCAGCGGATGTTTGGAGAAGCGTTCGAGGGAATAGGCGAGTTGAAGGATTTCTTTTTCGTGGCCGGGCGGAAAACTTTCAACGCTCGCCACCCGGAGTTCGCCGGTGGTCAGCGTGCCCGTTTTGTCGAGAGCGACGACTTGAATTTCCGCCAATTTTTCCACGGCCGCTCCGCCCCGAAAAAGAATCCCCCGTCGCGCGCTCCAGGCAATCGCCGCCAAAACCGCCGATGGAATGGAGAGCACCAACGCGCACGGCGACGCAACCACGAGTAAAGTCATCGCCCGATAAAACGCGCTTTGCCCCAGGCCTTTTGCGGCGAAGGCGGGAAATCCGAACGCGAGCCACCAGACAAAAAACATAATGAGCGACAAACCCAGAATTCCGTAAGTGTAAGTCGTGCCGAATTTGTCGGTGAATCTTTGCGCGGGCGCTTTAAGGTGCTGCGCCTCTTTGATGAGATGGATAATTTTTTGCAGTGCGCTTTCGCTGGCTGCGCGCAAAACCGTCACTTCGACAACACCGGAAAGATTCAACGTTCCGGCGAGCACGGTGTCGCCAATACTTTTTTCGACCGGAATGCTTTCGCCGGTGAGATTGGATTCGTCACTGGCGGTTTTGCCTTTGACGATTTCTGCGTCCACCGGGAATTGTGAATCGGGTTTGATCAGCAGCCGCATTCCGACGCGCAAATCTTCGACGGCGATTTCGCGTTCGCGTCCGAGTTCATCGAGGAGGATCGCCGTTTTGGGCGAAGCTTTGAAGAGTGAGCGTATCTCTTTTTGCGTACGACCCATCGCGTAATGTTCGAGCGCGCCTGACAACGAAAAGAGAAAAAGAAGCGTCGCACCTTCGCCCCACGCGCCGATGCTGGCGCTGCCCGCCGCCACGGCCAGCATGAGAAAATGGACGTCGAGTTTTTGCTTTTGCAGCAGTTCGAAAACTTCAACGGCCGCGAACCACGCTCCGGCGAGATAAGCCACGATGTAAAATCCCAAACCAAAATTATTTTTTCCGATGAGAGCCGCCGCGATGGCAAATGCGCCGCAGAGAGCAGCCGCCAGCAGTTGCCATTTCCATTCGTTGAGATGCTTTTCATCCGCTGGAATTTCCAGTTCGCGCGGCCCGAGTTTTGGCAGAGAGATTTTGCGCCAATGCCAGAATTGCGGGGCGGTCGGACAAGTCACTCGCGCGATGGTGGTTTTCTCGGAGTCGCGTTTGATGGTGATGCTCTGCCTTTCAAATGGAGCGAAAGGAATCGTGCAAACGGCGCAGTCGGATTTTCCTTCGAGGAGGCCGCAGTGATTGTCGTCCGAAATTTTCCGGGCGCGTCGAACGGTTTCAACGACGCGATCTTCGAGGGCGGGATCGTGCATTTTGCCGAGCGTCGCGACGGAGACAGAATCCCCCGAGCGATGAATCGTGACGGCTTCGAGCGACGGTTCGGCGGCCAAAGCAGCGGCCACGGAATGGACGAGACAATCCGCGGAATCAGGTTTTTGGTTGGACGAGCGCATCGACAAATTCAAATTCGACAAAAACAATTTCCCGCTGAACGCCAGGAATTACAAGACGTGAAAGTTTGGAACGAGCAATACGCGCGGGCCGCTGAGTGTCGTTGATCTCACCCAGGTAAAGGGCGTGCCGTTGTACGATCCGTCCGCCGTTCAGGCGTTTGTTTTCGACCAGACTGTAATAGCGATGTTCCTTTTTCTTTCGCTTGGTGGAGCGCAAAAACATAATGGCTGAGGAGTATGCACACTTTTTGGAGAGGGGAATAGAGTAGGTCTTCACTACAGCCACTTTTGCCCCTTTCGCAGACCTGCCTTGCCAGCAAATCAACCACTTGCGTCATGAAAAAAGTTCAACCCAAGGTCGAATCCGCCAAGTCGGGTTAGGATGCGTGAAATCGTTTTCCAAGTCGTTGCATCGCCGGACAAATCCATCGGAACGCCCGACCGTTCCATCTGCCCAAAGATAGGGTCCCCCACGAAAGGCACGGTGCGACCACATCGCCTTTTGCCAGATCGAAATTCAAATCCGCCGCGCCGTTGATTTGTCGTTCGATCATCCATTTCACCGCGAAAGCGCTTTCGTAGGCGTACGGTTCGGGATTGAGCGCGCTTTCGGGAGGGCCCGCAGAACACGAACGCGTGCGGCTGGAAACATACATGTTTTCAAATTCGGACAAGGCTCCTCGACGTTTTCAGTGGAATGACCTGCATTATTTGTTCGCTGCTATTACTTGGTGACGCGGGCAAAAGCGGTGGAGGGCCACCGCACTCCAAGACGCTATCGTGCTGTTTAGGCCTCCTCGAAATTCGCGTGAGCGTCTTGGAGTGCGGTGGCCCTC
>JBBQRQ010000069.1:0-26812 GCA_038214755.1 Verrucomicrobiota bacterium | reverse complement strand
CATTTGGGATTGCCCAACAAAAAGGACGTCAAGGATGGAGTGATTGCCTACAAAATCGCGGCCCACGCAGCGGACTTGGCGAAAGGCCATCCCGGCGCGCAATACCGCGACAACGCGCTTTCAAAAGCCCGATTCGAGTTCCGGTGGGAAGACCAGTTCAACCTTTCGCTTGATCCTGTGACGGCCAGAGAATTCCATGATGAAACGCTGCCACAAGAGGGAGCGAAGACAGCTCATTTCTGTTCCATGTGCGGGCCACACTTTTGCAGCATGAAGATAACGGAAGACGTGCGGAAGTATGCGGCGGAACAGGGAATCGCGGAAGAAGAGGCCTTGAAAAAAGGAATGGAAGAAAAGTCCCGCGAGTTCACGGAAAAGGGCAGCGAGCTTTACGCCAAGGCGTGAGTCTGTTAATAGAATAATTGTTATGCAAAATCACCCTCTGCCACGGCTTGATGATGTGCCAGAACTCCGAACTGCTCTGCTAAAGCATTGTCGGATTCGTCGTGGGGACATTTGGGAAGACCCAACCGGCAAACACCGGATTGGTTGCCTTGATGCAAGTGTTCGTGAGGATGTTCAAAAGCTAGCGCAAGGCCAAAAGGCACGCCTCGCCTTGCATGACCCACCATACAATCTCATCGCATTTGAAAAGCGGAGCATTGGCGAATTTATTGAGTGGTGTCGCAAGTGGATACTTAACACCGAGTCAATTTTGGAAAAAGATGCCGCACTGTATGTTTGGATGGGTGCGGATCAACGAGAAGGGTTTCAGCCGCTGCCTGATTTCATGATCATGATGAGGAGCACGGGTTTTCTGCCGCGTTCCTTCCTCACAATGCGAAACCAGCGCGGATATGGAACTCAGAAAAACTGGATGGCTGTGCGCCAGGAACTGCTTTATTACACTCGTGGTAACCCGCAATTTAATGTGGAGGCCGAATACACGGATATTCCGAAAATCTTGCGAGGTTACTACAAAGAAGTGAACGGGGTTGTCACGGACAACTTTCAGCGGAGCAAGTCTGAGAATATCCGGGCTGGAAATGTCTGGGTTGATATTCAGCAGGTGTTCTATCGCATGGTGGAGAATGTCAACGGGTGTTATGCGCAGAAACCGTTGAAATCTTGTGAGCGCATTATTCAGGCAAGCTCATGCAAAAGTGACGTAGTTGTTGATTTCTTTTGCCACTCAGGTGCGACCTTAATTTCTGCCGAAATGCTGGGACGGCGTTGCTTAACAATGGATATCGACCCTGTTTACTGCGAGATAGCCATTCGTCGGCTCGAACTATTTCGGGCAACGGGAAGAACCGGCTGGCAAAACAGCAATCCTTTCGCTGTCGAAATCATGGAAGACGATGAATTGAAACGATTGGTTGGCGACCCAGAGCCACAAGAAATTGTTCATCCCATCGGCGATGCCTCAAACGAAGATATAGGGCAGCCTGTTCTCTTTGGTTAGCCGACAAGAAGTTTGTAAAGGTCTTCGTAGGTTAAGGTCTTGTGATGGTATTTTTCCAGATGAGTCTGGATGTTCTTCTCCGTGACATGGAACTGTCCTTCGCCAACGTTGCCTTTGTGTTGCTTGTCTGAATAACCGATGTTGCCACCTTCTACGCGTGTCTTAATCTCAGAGATGTTGATTCGGAAAATCTGCACGCAATCGGAGAAAAACAAACCATAGTAAAGAACTTTGAAAAACCGTCGCTTCACTTGTTGAATGTTGCAGTCAAATTTGTAGTTCTGCCATGCGGAAAACGGCACAGGTTCTCTCTCCGAAATCGCGTCTTCAATGCACTTAAGGACCGTTTCAAGGCTGACTGTGTGTTTAGCCTTTTGCTGCACCGTCGAGAATTTCACTTCAATTTCACCATCGTCTTCGTGAAAGAGGTCATGGAATAGATTTTTGGCTTTCCCGCATTTTTGAAGGCGCTCGACCATGCATTCAGCAACTGATCCGAAGCGGCGTGTCCGAAGCGCAAAGATTCCGAGCCGAAGCGTTTCACCGTTCATTCAGACCCTCCCTTTCCGGCGCGGCGAAGTGCTGAGAGGGTGGGGAACAATTTTCCGACTTCAATGTTCAACGCATCAGCAATCTTGATGAGGTTGAGAGTCGCAACATTTCTTTCGCCTCGTTCGATTCCTCCGAAATAGGCGCGGTCAATGTCAGCGAGGCCGGCAAACTCCTCTTGCGAAAGATTCTTCTCCTCACGCAGGCGGCGGATTTGCTGCCCCAGCAAAGTAAGCTTCCGATTTTTCACGGCGGGCAGCTTATCGGCACACGGGCTTTTGCTCCACGGCTTATAGGGAGCATTGTTCCTTCTTGGTCGTTGCTTTCCATCGTCGGTTTTGAGACGATGCTTCGGTGAACGAAATCTGCGAAATCATGGCCGCCTGCGACTTTTTATTTTCCATCGGCGACGACCTTCGCCACGGGCTTGGTTGCCGACGCCTTCAAAGGAGAACCCTGAGATGGCACTAAGCGAAAAGTCCCGCGCCATCCTACAGGCCATCGCAACAGGTCACACTTACGAGCAAATTCTCGTGCAAGACTTGGCATGGACTTACCACGACATCTTCCAGGCCGCAGCCGAAGCGCTCGAAGCTGGACAGGTGACAAATGAAGGCAAGAGCTACGACGTGGAGGAAATCCGCCATGACCATCCCCGCGCCTACGAGAAATGGAGCGATGAGGAAGACGGACAACTTTCCGAACTTTGCCGAAGCGGGAAAAGCGTGAGAGAAATCGCAAAAATCTTGCACAGACAGGAAGGCGCTATCCGAAGTCGGTTGGCAAAATTGAACCTTGTTGTGCCAACTTGAAACATTTGACCGAGTTCGTAAAAAATTATTACGCGAGTTGAATTTAAAAAGTTTTGCCCAAGTTAAATTGAAATGCGAGCCGCACCGGCCAATGAACCGACATCATCATCGCTACGACGTGGCCTTCAGCATCGGCGACGGCTTGCGTCCCGGTTCAATCGCCCATGCGAACGACCAGGCGCAATTCGGCGAACTCGAAGTGCAGGGCGAATTGACCAAGCGCGCGTGGGCCAAAGGCGTGCAAGTGATGAACGAAGGTCCGGGTCACGTGCCCATGCACATGATCGAGGAAAACATGGCCAAGCAACTCGAGTGGTGCGGCGAAGCGCCGTTCTACACGCTCGGACCGCTCACCACCGACATCGCGCCCGGCTACGACCACATCACCAGCGGCATCGGCGCGGCGATGATCGGCTGGTATGGCTGCGCGATGCTTTGCTACGTGACCCCGAAAGAGCATTTGGGATTGCCCAATAAAAAAGACGTTAAGGACGGCGTGATTGCCTACAAAATTGCGGCGCACGCGGCGGACTTGGCGAAAGGACATCCGGGTGCTCAATACCGCGACAACGCGCTATCGAAAGCCCGGTTCGAGTTCCGATGGGAAGACCAGTTCAACCTCTCGCTTGATCCGGTGATGGCCAGAGAATTCCATGATGAAACGCTGCCGCAAGAGGGAGCGAAGACGGCTCACTTCTGCTCCATGTGCGGGCCACACTTTTGCAGCATGAAGATAACGGAGGACGTCCGCAAATACGCCGCCGAACAAGGCATCGCAGAAGAAGAGGCGTTGAAAAAGGGAATGGAAGAAAAATCCCGCGAGTTCACCGAGGAGGGCAGCGAGCTTTATGCGAAGGTGTGACGGAGACGCGAATGTCTGCGGTAAACAACAACACTTGGGTTCACAAGAGCACGTCACGAACAGTGTTCATCTTCGTGCATGGGATTCTGTCCGACAGCGACGCGTGTTGGCGCAACAAGAAAGCCAAGACCTACTGGCCGGAGATGGTGAAGGATGACCCTCAATTTCAAGACCCGGCCATATTTGCTGCTGGCTATGTCGCATCGGCGCTGGACTTTATGACGTTCGGGCGGCTGCGGATGAAGTTCTCGCCAACTTGCGAACTCCCACAGAACCTCCAGCGCCATTGGCGAAAGACCGCATCATTTTCGTCTGCCATAGCCAAGGAGGCATTGTTGTGCGGCAAATGCTTTGTGCGCACTTCGAGGACTTTCAGCAGAAGCACATTGCTGGCGCTGCACGACAAGCCAGTGAAATACGGGAAGTAATCCGGGCAAAATAAATTTCAGCCCGTCGGAAAAAAAGCGGCCTTCGTCTCCGAAGGCCGCTTTCGCGTCTTTGCGTTAAACGAATTCGTATTGGTTCGTGTCCATTCAGCAGTGATTGAAATGTTTTAAACGCGTCTGGAACAACGTTCACGCGCGCAACGTAGTGAGATTTGCGGCGTGCTTCAATTGGTTTTGCGGCGCACTTTGTCCCCTGACATCACCCAAACCCAATCGCCTTTGGTCGGATCCACCGACGGTTTTTTGCCTTTGCCGAAACCGATTTCGCCATCGTCGTCAGTCTGGTTCCAGCCGATTGAATAGAGGATGTATCCTCCGCCGTTGTCCGGCCGGTAGCGCAACGGTTTTCCGTCGATGACATCGTTGGGAAGTTTTTCCATGAACTGCGGGACAAGCGCGTCGAGCTTCTCTGGAAAACTCCCGTCCGTCAGTCGATAACGTTCCAAAGCACAAGCGATACGCGCTGCGTCAACGAACGTTTGAAAGCGCCCGGACTTCTGTCCGGTTTTGCCAAAGGCAGGAAACATGAGCCGTGCGAATATGTTATGCGGCGACCACTTGTGGAATAGCGCTTCCACAGTTTCAGTGTTAGCCCTCGCAACGTCAGGAAAAACGCGATGCTGTTTTTCATCAGCGACGGCAATGGTGAACTGCTGGTGCATTTGGGCAATGGTGAGCATGTTTTGGTAGAGCCAACCGCTGGGCATGAAACCAAAACCAAAATCCGTTTGCTGCGCGCCGCCATCTTCCTCCAAGTATGTCGTTTGATCGGCTAGAATTCCTTGCCTTCGGATAAAATCAATTCCCGCCACGTTGAAGGCGCGTTCACCGCGCATGGCTTGTTTCAATTCCGACAGCAAATCCAATGAGCCAAGATATTTTTCAAGCTCGGCCAATTGCGCATCGCTCCACGCGTGGCGAACCAGACCTTCGCGCAACGTTTGAAGATTGATGGAACACATCGACAGGCGAACGAGATGATCGATGAGGAGTGGCTCGTCGCGAATCGAATCGGACAGACGAAATCCAACTTTCAAATCCTGAAAAGCGTCTTCTGTTTGACCCGCTTCGAGTCGAGCTACCGCTCTTAATTGAAACAGAAAACAAAGCCCTTTCATGTGCGTGAGATGCGGGAGCAGAATGTCGCTGGGTGGCTCGTGGTGGTATTGAATCGGAAATCGCGAGGACGGACGGGTGATTGCGGCTTCGCTCAGTTCCTTCATTTCCTGGTTGAATTTTCCCAACGCGAATAAAACATCTTCAGCGGCTGTTCCCGATATTGTCGGGTGCGGATAATTGGTGTTTCCTAAATAGAAATCTTTCCACTCGTTAAAATCGGTAAACGAGCCTTTCTCCAAGCTGCCAGTGGTGAGGCGATTCTTTCTGTTTTCAGAGCCTAGGTCAGCGCGGACGTGCTCGATATGCTTCACGCCATTGGTGTCGTTCCATTGCAGTCCATTGGTTCCGCGTGTGAAATCGTAGAGTGGCTTTAACAACGGGGTCAGCGCGAAATTCTGATCGTCCGGCACAGGCGGTGGAATGAAGCTGACGAGATCAAACCGTTCAGCTTTTGCTTCCCATTCGTGTTTGAAGTTTTCCCAGGCCCGTTTGCCGCGCCAATTTTCTTCGGCGTTGAGCAGCGCAATAAACGTTATCAAGCACGCCACCACAAAGAACCGGCGGCGCAATAATCGAACTTCCAAACGATAGATTGCGGGTATCCACGAAAGGATGAAGCCCAAGACGCCTAAAACGAAACCCAACACGCAGCCGACAAGGGAAAGCAAACCAACGATCAGCAACCAGCGCGGCGGAGAAAAATCAGACTTTTGTTCGAGGATGAACGCGATCCCCAGTCCTACCAGCGAAAGCAGCACCAGCCACAAACAGAATCGACGCGGTTCGTTCCAGGCTTCCCGGAAATAGGGTTTCATATTCATACAATTTGAAAGTCTTCGTCGCGCTTGCTTCGTGGACCGGGCGCAGTCGGTTGGATGGATTCTTTTTCGCGGGGAAGCAGTCCTACTAATTCCAAATACAAACGACGTTGTTCTTTCATAGCTATTCTGAATTCCGGGGATGGCGGCGGCACCTTTACCATTTTTATTTTCGGTTCCCGTGCCGTGAAACTTGTTGCCAGAATCACGATCCAAACTGCCGCCAAACCAGTCCACGCCTGAGGACACGGCCAGAGTAATTCGCGCCACCAGGAAGTTGGTTGAGGGTTGGGTGCGAATGATCGTTGAACGGATTCCGTTTTCGCCGCGCCTAAAATTTCTTGCCGCCAGTTTTCTGGAACCTTGTGAAAGGTTTGTCGCTCAATTCGTTTTTCAAAATCGTCGGAGTTCATAATTATTTCGTCGCAGCCGAGGTGACGAGGCTCTGACTAAAAAATCAGAATGAGCCTTCTCACGTCGGCTGCTACAGGGAGATACGATACTTTTCATTTTATTTCCTCGTAAAGTGGACGCAGCCGCTCGCGCAATTTGTCTAAGCCATAGCGATACCGGCTCGCGGCGGTGTTGAGCGGAATTTCCAACGCATCGGCGATTTGCTCAAAGGTCAGCCCTTCCCAAAGTTTCAAATGCACGACGGCGCGTTGTTCGTGCGGCAATTCTCCCAACGCATTTGCCAAGGCTTCGCGAAATGATTGTTCGTCGGGATCAACGCTGGGGGCGAAGACGGAACGAATTTCTTCGGCGAGTTGCGCGTAATTTTTTTCGCGCGTGCCGCGTCGCCGCATCAAATCAATCGCCGAATTGTGCGCGAGCCGGAGGAGAAAATGGCGTTCCTCCCGAACGCCGTCGAGCAACGCGGGCTGGCGCGCGAGCTTGACGATAATTTCCTGAAGCAGATCGCGCGTGTCAGTTTCGTTGCGGGTGAAATTCAGGAGAAACGCAAACAGCGCCTGCGAATGTTCGTCATAAAGACGCTCCAGATTGAGAGGCGCGGCCATGCTTTGAGGAATGACGCGGCTGGATGCAATTTTTGTCTAGGAAAGATTTTGTTTCCAATTAGGAAGTGCGCTTCTATTTTTTTCGCGGGATGAAACTTCCGCCAAAAATAGTAATCCAATCCATCGTGCGCGCCGCGCTGGAGGAAGATGTGGGCAGGGGCGATGTGACGACGCTGGCGACGGTCCCGAAAAATATTCAAGCGTCAGCGAAAATGGTGGCGCGTGAAAGTTTGGTGGTTTGTGGTCTGGGTGTCGCGGAAAAAGTTTTTCGCAGAGTGTCTCCAAAACTGCGGATCAAAAAAGTAGCGAAAGACGGAGAGAAAGTAAAAAAGGGCGAAACGCTTTTGGAAATTTCCGGTGGGGCGCGAGGAATTCTTATGGCGGAGCGGGTCGCGTTGAATTTTGTGCAGCGGCTTTCGGGCATCGCGACTTTGACGGCGCAATTTGTCGAAGCGGTCGAAGGAACCCGCGCGAAAATTCTGGATACGCGCAAAACGACGCCGGGCCTGCGGCTGCTGGAAAAATACGCAGTCGCCTGCGGCGGCGGACAGAATCATCGCATCGGTTTATTCGACATGGTTTTGATCAAGGACAATCACCTCGTCGCATTGCGAAATGAAAAGCCAAACGCGATTGAGGCCGCCGTTCGTCGCGCGCGCAAAAAATTTCCCAAGCTGAAAGTGGAAGTTGAAGCGGACACTGCCGCACAAGTTATCGACGCCGTGCAAGGCGGAGCGGACATCATTCTTTTGGACAACATGAGTCTCGCAGAAATGCGCGCGCTTGTGAAATGGGTCGCAGGCCGCGCGAAACTGGAAGCGAGCGGCGGAGTGAATTTGAAAACCGTCCGCGCGATTGCGAAAACAGGCGTCGATTTTATTTCGGTCGGCGCGCTGACGCATTCGGCGCGCGCGGTGGATGTTGCGTTGGACTTCGAGTTTTGATTTTGGAAAAACCGATCGTCCGGAGGGAGATAAAATAGTGGGGCAGACATCCTGTCTGCCGTCGCGGGCTTCCAGCCCGTGGCTTGTTGTTACGCGGGCAGGATGCCCGCGAAAACAGGCTGGAAGCCTGCTCCACTAATTACCTTCGCTATGTTTCGACGAAATTGATTTGTGAATCTGGACGCAGAAATTTTAACAGCGCTTCGTGCGGAAAAAGACGGCGCGGTTTCCGGCGCGGACCTTTCCCAAAAACTTGGCGTGAGCCGCGCCGCGATCTGGGCGCGCATCGAGGAACTGCGTTCGCTCGGCTACGACATCGCGGCCAGCCCGCATCTCGGCTATCGGCTCGTCAGCGTGCCGGACGTTTTGCACGCGGACGATTTGCGTTCGCTTTTGCCTGATGTAAAAATCGTCGGGCGCGACATCCGCGTTTTCCAGGAAACCACTTCGACGAATGATGTCATCGAAAAACTCGCGCGCGATGACGTGAAAGAAGGGGTGGTTGTTTTCGCGGAATCGCAGACGAAGGGCCGGGGGCGACTCGGTCGGAAATGGATTTCCCCCGCGAGCAAAGGACTGTGGTTTTCTGTTTTGCTCCGACCAGAAATTCGCCCGCAAGCCGCCACGCAATTGACCGTTGCCTCCGCGACGGCTTTGGCGCGCGCGATTCGTTTGCAAACCAATCTTTCGCCTGAAATAAAATGGCCGAACGATATTTTGATTCGCGGAAAAAAAGTGGCCGGAATTCTCACGGAGCTTTCCGCTGAATTGGATCGTGTGAAATATTTGATTCTCGGCATTGGCGTGGATGTGAATCTGAATGCGAGCGAATTTCCCGCGGACGTTCGCAAGCTCGCCACGTCGTTGAAAATTGAAACGGGTCGCGCCATCAATCGCGCCGAACTTGCCGCCGCGATTCTTGCTGAACTGGATTCCGATTACGCGCGAATTTGCGACGGCCAATTTGAAAGTGTCGCCAACGAATGGGAGCAGTACTGCACGACGATTGGACATAATGTGACGATTCGAATTGGCGGGCGGGCGATTCAAGGACAGGCCGAATCGCTGGATTCCGATGGCGCGCTTTTGTTGCGGACGCAGCATGGGCGGCTGGAACGAATCATTGGCGGTGATGTGACGGTGGAGAAATAAGTTGAAGGATTCGGCCCGGTGCCGAATTCAAACCCGCGAGACGGGTGCTACCCCGCGCGTTCAATGTTTGGAAAAGAATTAACATCCAACATCCAACACTGAACATCGAAGTGAAGTAGCATCCGCCCTCGGCTCGAACTTTAGCGGGAGAATGAATTGCACACGGGCGACATTGTTTTTTTGACAAGAGCGCTGCCTGCTTGGAAAGTAATTTCTTATGAAAACTTTTGTTTGTTTTTTCATCGCTCCTTTTTTGATCCTGTCCTCAAGCGCTGCCCCTATTTATGAGCCGTTCGATTACCCGAGCGGGACGAACCTGATCGGTCGGGCGAATTCGTTTGAAAATGTTTCCTGGCTTCAAGCCGGGCCGGACACGGGACTCACCAACCAACCCACCATTTTTCCGGGCAGCCTTCCGTCTCCGGGACAGCCCGCGCCCAAAGGCAATAGCGCGGTCTTCGGGGGAATCGGCACGAGCGCGCGCTTCTCATTTTCAAACATTCACACGGTGAGAACGAATGCTCTTTATTATTCGTTTCTCATGCAGGTGACAGATTTCACCGGCATTTCCACCAGCGGCGTTTTTTGGGCGGCGTTTAACAATACGCAAGGCTCGCAGACGGCCACTCCGACTGTCGCCGCCGCGCGATTGATCACTCGCGCCGTCACGAATGAGACTGGGGCGACCATCGGCTATCAGATCGGCGTGTCGAAAAATTCCGGGACGGTCGGAGACTTTCAATTCCCCACCAATATTTTTACGACCAACCAAATGGTCTTCGTTGTCGTTAGTTACGATTACACCGCGGACAACTCTCAACTTTGGCTCAATCCTGACCCGGCGACTTTCGGCGCTACGTCTCCGCCTCCTGCCAATGCTACCTCCATCGCCGGCGCCGCGTTCGGGAACATCCGCAGCTTTGTTCTCTTCAATCGCAGCGCGAACGAACCGCAACGGGTCATCCTCGATGATTTGTTGATCGGCCCAAAGTGGGCGGACGTCACTCCGAGATCAAACGACATGGACGTTGTCATTGCGCCAATCGATCAACGTGTCGCTCCGGGAGTGGAAGCGCTTTTTGAAATCAGAGCGGGTCGCGCCGATAGTTACCGCTGGCAATTTAATGGAACCGATATTCCTGGGGCGACCGGAACAAGAGTCGTTATTACCAACGCTCAACCGGCGAGTGCGGGAACGTATTCGGTGATCATGAGCAACGCCACAGCGATGGCGACCAACAGCGCAACCTTGGCCGTGGTTTCAGGCGACCGCCCATCGTTGTCGCAATTGTGGAGCCTCGCGCCGGGAAGTCGTCCTTACATTTCCACCGGCGATCTTCAGCGCACCTTCGCCTACCACGCGCCGTCGAATCACCTCTATGTTTTGAGCAGGACAAACAATACAGCAAACCTCTCTGTGGCCGCGTCTGGCCTGACGATCAACGTTCTCGACGGAACCACCGGCGCATTTCTCCATCAATTGGCCACCACGAACAGCGATGGCAGCGACGCGATTATCGCCAGTTCCGGCAGCATTCTTCTCAGCGCTATCGCCGTGGCCGACGACGGCGCGATCTACGCCTGCAATGTCTCTGACACTGGTGGCGGGAGCGCGGCGCAATGGAGGTTGTATCGCTGGGCCAATGACAACAGCAATACGAGTCCCGTCCAGGTCTTTGGCCCGTCCGCGCCCGCGCTTCAAACCATCAGCCTGCGCTGGGGCGACGTGCTGGCCGTTCGTGGCAGCGGCACAAATACGCAGGTTCTGATCGATGATGACGAAGGGTTGTTTGGCGTGGTCTTAACTCCGACCGATGCGACGCTGAACACTTTCGAGTATTTGTTTTCCGGGGTTGTGTTTCAATATTTCACTCAGTCTTACGGGCGAGGCAGCATTGGCCGCTCCCTTCAATTTGGTTCGGGAAACACCCTGTGGCAGATGCGACGCAGCCGACCGTACGGCCGCCCGCCTTCGCTCGTCCAGTCCGCCTACGATTTCACGGTCAACTCAAGCAGCGTGGTCACGAATCTAAATATTTTCACAAGCGTCACTGGTCCGCTGGGACTGGATTTTACCAACAAATATCTGGCCGCGATAATTTTTGCGCCGGATTCCAGCACGCCCGACTCGGTTGGGTTATATGACATCTCCAATCTCGCCCAGCCCGTTTTGCTCTCCCGCGGAAACTTTCCGACCAATCATCAGAGCAACGGAAATTCTTTCGGGCAAGTGGTCGTCTCGTCGAATCGTGTTTTCGCGTTGAATGCGAACAACGGGCTGGTCGGATTTGAAATTGTCGCTCCGCCTTTAAAACTGAGCATCCAGCTTTCCGGGAGCAATGTGATTCTTTCGTGGCCCAGTTCCGCAGTCGGATTTGTGCTGCAAAAAACTACCAGTCTGAGCAGCCCGAATTGGGGAACGGTCAATCAGCCTGTTCAGCAGCAGGACGGTAAATTCGTGGTGACCGACCCGATCAGCGGAACGACTGCCTTTTATCGGCTGATGAAATAAAAGTTAAAAAAGCGCGAACAAAAACTTCCGGGTAGCATCTTGCCTCCGGCGGGTGCGAAAAGAATTTTTTATTCGCACCCGCCGGAGGCCTGGTCATTACCCAAGTCGTCTGCGACGATTGAATCCCAACGGGATTGAAATCACTCAGCCCAGCGTTGCGAGGAACGAGCTACGCTGGGTGATCGTGGCTCACAATTCATCAACCCTTGAAAAGGTTGAATCCAATTCCAATTCCCGTCCGCCGCGAAATCCCATTTCTGAGCGGTTGGGATTCATTGGGTGATTTGATTCAACTCGTTCCGAGTTGATGAACATTTCTTTTGCCCCTCCCCCAGCGTAGCTCGTTCCTCGCAACGCTGGGCTGAGTGAGACCAATCCTTTCAGGATTGAAGACACACACGGAGATGTGGAAAATGACAAGGCCTCCGGCGGGTGCGAAAAGAATTTTCTTTTCGCACCCGCCGGAGGCAGATCCTACCCGGTACAAAAATTACGCGCCGCCGAAACCCTCGGCGGCGCGCGTGTTTTTCTACGAATTAATTTTCCCGACGCGGCGGAGGCTCAGGCCGCAGTTCTTCTTTCTGTATTTGCCCATCTCCATTTTTATCCAGCTTGCCGAGAGCCTTTGAGGCGTTGGCGATTTCATCCGCGGAAATGATTCCGTCATGGTTCGCATCCAGCGCCGCCATGATGGGAGGAACTGGCGGGTGAAAATTTTTGTCGCCATCAGGCCGAGGAAAGTTTTTTTCGCCGTCGGGACGCGGGCCGCGTGGTGGCGGGCCGTCTTTAGGTTCGCCCGCGCCTGGCGGAAGTTTTGGCCGGAGTTCTTCCATCGTCAATTGTCCATCGCCATTTTTGTCCAGAGTTTTGAGCGCAGCGGAAGCGTTCGCGATCTCCTCGGTAGAGATCACTCCATCGTGGTTGGCGTCGAGCGCCCCGATAATCGGCGGCATAGGCGGTTTGTGCCCGGGACCGTCGGGGCCGCGTTCGCGGGGGCCAGGCCGGGGATGTTCTGGGCGGGCATTATCTTGCGCGGCCAAGGTGAACGCGGACAAACCCGCGCTCAGTGTAACAATCATGATATGTTTTGTTTTCATTTTTCCTTTGTTGCCAGTTCACATGAACCAGCTTTGTTCAACCCATGAGACGACGCCGATGTTAAGCCCGTGTTTGCTAAACAAAGAAAATTGTTAAGCAAATGTAAAATGTGCGGCTTTTTAGCCGCCCGCGACTAATCTCCCCGTGCGATTCAGAAATTTCTCCCGTATCCAAATGGCCAATCCAACCAAGAACGATATTTTATCCGCCGCCGGAAAAACTCGCGTGTTGATGATCGACGACGACCGAAAACTTTGCCGGCTGGTCCGAGATTATTTGGAGCCGATGGGCTACGCGGTTGAGGCCGCGCATTCCGGCCCGGACGGTTTGGAAAAAGCCCTGAGCGAAAGCTTTCACGCGATCATTCTGGATTTGATGTTGCCCGGAATGGACGGATTTGAAGTGCTGAAAAAACTTCGCCACACCTCCGATGTTCCGGTGCTGATGTTGACGGCGCGCGGCGAAGAACCGGACCGAATCGTCGGACTGGAAATTGGCGCGGACGATTATTTGCCGAAAACATTTTCCACTCGTGAACTGCTGGCGCGCTTGCGGGCCATCACCCGTCGCGGAACACAAAAAAATAAAACTCAAACCGCGCCCGAAGAAATCGTCATTGGTGCGCTGCGCGTTCGCCCGGAATCACGCGTGGCCATTTTGGAAGATCAAGCGTTGGTGCTGACGCCGGTTGAATTTGATTTGCTCAGTTGCCTTGCCTCTGCGAAAGGCCGAGTCAAAACGCGCGAGCAATTGCTCGAAGCAATGGCCGACAGAAACTATGACGTGTTTGATCGCTCGATCGACGTCCACATTTCCTGTCTGCGCAAGAAACTCGGCGATGATCCGAAAGCGCCGCAGTTCATCAAGACGATTCGTTCCGCCGGTTACATGCTGATCGATCCGCAAAGTGATTTTTAAATGAGAACAATTTCAACTGGTAGGGCGCGTCACTCCGTGCGCGCCGTGTTCGATTGGAAAGTGGGAGCGGCGCGCACAGAGTGACGCGCCCTACCTTCCTGCCGTTGTGCAAAGGAATCAAAAATGAAAATCAAGTTCCCGCTCTACGCGAAAATTTTATTTTGGTTCTTCCTGAACGTGCTGGTTTTGGTCGCGATATTTTTTTTCGTGGCGCGAGTGCAATTTCGATTTGGCTTGGATTCTTTGATCGCTGGAAAAGCAGGCGAGAGAATTCAAGCGATTACAAAATTAATTACCGCGGAGTTGAGAGAACGTCCCCGCCACGAATGGGATTCCGTCCTGGAACGTTTCAGCGAAGTTTATGCGCTGGATTTTTTTCTATTTCGCAATGACGGCGTGCAAGCGGCGGGCGCTCCAGTCGAGTTGCCGAATAAGGTTCAGGAGAAAATCCGCGAGCGGCGCGGCATAATCCCTCCGCAGCGAGGCATGCCGCCGGAGCGACGATTTCCGTTTTCGGAACCGCCGGAGTTTGCGCCACCCCCGCGCGCTCAAATGGAACCGAGACCCTTGGAACCACGACCGTTGGAACCGAGGCCGCAACCGCAACCCGTGGTTCTCGCCATGCAGAACTCCATGCTGCACACAACCAACCCGAATCGTTATTGGGTTTTAATTCGCACCGTTTTAACTGAGCCGGAATTTCGACGACAAATGCCAGCGACGCTGGTGGCCGTCTCAAAAACTTTGAGTGGCGGTGGATTGTTTTTCGATTTCACGCCGTGGATCGTTGCCGCCCTCGCCGTGATTTTGATTTCGGTTCTGTTTTGGTTTCCTTTGGTGCGCGGAATTACGAAATCGATTTTGCGGATTACCAATGCAACGGAGCGGATGGCCGAAGGGCAATTCGATATTCGCGTGGAAGACAAGCGTCGCGATGAACTAGGCTCGCTCGGCGACGCGGTCAATCGAATGGCGGCGCGGCTCTCTGGATTTGTCTCGGGACAAAAAACTTTTCTCGGCGACATCGCGCATGAACTGTGTTCGCCGATTGCGCGAATGCAAATGGCGCTCGGAATCATCGAGCAACGGTCGAAGGGCGAACCGAATCCTTATCTCGAAGATTTGCGTGAGGAAGTGGAACACATGTCGAATCTCGTGAACGAATTGCTTTCGTTTTCCAAAGCGTCGCTCGGAAAATCCAAACTCAAACTGCAACCGGTCGCATTGCGTTCGACGATTGAGAGAGCCGTCGCGCGTGAAGCCGGTTCCATGAACACAGCGGAGATTAAAATAAATATTGCCGAAGATCTACAAGTGGTCGCCGAGCCTGAATTGCTTTTGCGTTCCGTGGCCAATGTTCTCCGCAATGCCCTTCGTTACGCGAGTCACGCTGGGCCGATTACGATTTCTGCCATTCGCGAAAACGCATTCGTTATTTTAAGCATCGAAGATTGCGGCGCGGGAATTCCAGCGGAAGCCATCGCGCAAGTCTTCGATCCGTTTTATCGCATTGATAGTTCGCGTTCGCGCGAAACGGGCGGAGTCGGCTTGGGACTTTCCATCGTGAAAACTTGCATCGAATCGTGCGGCGGAAAAGTCAGTTGCGAGAATCGTCAACCTTGCGGATTGCGAGTTGTGATTCAGCTTCCAGTCGCGGATTAGAAGGACAGCCCGTTCCACAACCCAACTCACCACGGCAAGTTATTCAGCGAATTTCCACACATCAAACTTCTCGCAATGGGTGTGATTTCAAGTGGCGGTCAAACGTAGCGCAGGATTGCATCCTGCCGTATCGCCGGTTTGAAACCGGCTGAATGTCGCAACCCAGGAAAGTCTCTGGTTTCCGAAGGTCTCCCGTTCTCGCGACATCCCGCAGGTTGAAAACTGCGATACGGCAGGATGCAATCCTGCGCTAAAACTGACCTACCTTGAAGTCCATTGGTTCAGCAGCGTGCGCACGTCGTTCCCCGAATACGCTCTCTCGCTCGACTTCGACTGCTCAATTGCCTCATCCAATGCGGCTAAAAGTTTCGGGTCATCCTCCCTGCACTCATTGGAGGTGGCGGGGTGAGACTCTGTTCGCCACAAATGCTGTCCACGATTTTAGAGCGAGACGGCGGAGTTCTTCCTGACTCAACTTCTCCAATTCAACTTCGATTTCGGCCAAACTCATTCCGCGAAAAATTACGTAGGCTGGCCTCCAAAGGCAACGGCTTTTCCCGAGAATGGAACGCCGATCTCCAGAATCGGCATTGGCAGGTTCCATCTGCCGCGAGCCGATCAGGAGATCGGCGTTCCATCATTTCGCAAGAAATTAAGACGCGCCGCGGGTTGGGGGGCGCTGATAACAAATCGCTTTTGAAGTGCGTCACATTCGGATTAACTGGATGCGCGGTCCATTTTTTACATTCCCTTAACAATTTTCTGCGCGTAAACACATAAATGCTTAACGAGAAAGAATTCAAATGTCGGCAGATGAAGGCCTCAAAATTTTCTCTTTCGTTGTTCGTGAGTTTGCTGAGTGTCTCCCTTTTCGCCGATGATTTCAGCAACCCGCCCTCGCCGCGCATCACGTCAGTCACGACGGTTTCCAACGCGCAACGGCAAATTATTTTCACGCCGTATCCTTCAGCGGACCAATTCAAAATCTTGCGGAGCGGCAACCTGAGCAGCAATTCATGGCTTGAAGATTTGACCGGAGTTTTTTCGGGCGTGACCTGGACGAGTCCGCAAAATTCTTCCAACGCATTTTTTCAACTGCAAGTCACGCCGTTGAGCAGCAATGCAATTTTGACTGCGACCATCCTGAGCAAACTCACTTACGGGCCGACACCAGATTTGTTGGCGAGGCTCGCGACAAATTCTTTGGACACGTTTATCACGGAACAATTGAACCCGGAGACCATTGCAGAAAACGTTTCCTTAACTCACACGAATATTGATTACATCGCCGCCAAATTTGGCACGCCGACGAATGTGCTCTCCGCCACTGCCACCACCGGACCCGGCACGGCGGGCATCGCTGATTTTCGCGCGTGGTATGCGCTTCGCGCGGTGGGCGCTGACCGGCAGCTTCACGAAATTTTGACGCAGTTTATCGACAATCATTTTGTGACGCAGTACGGCAAGGACGTAAACTTTGTCGCCGGCCTTCAGTTTCCGGCGGGAGTGCTCCAGCGTTTTGGAACCGATCTGGAGTATCGCGAGCTTTCTCGCTGGCGGCAGGTTTTGTTGACTCCCACCGGCACGTTTTCCAATCTGTTGACGATCAGCGCGGAGAGTCCGGCGATGTTGATTTACCTCGATACCGCGTCGAGTCGCGGCAATGGCGCGAACGTTCCGAACGAAAATTATTCTCGCGAACTCCTGGAACTTTTCACGATGGGCGTGGACAACGGTTACGATCAATCCGACATCACGAACATGGCTCCCTGCTGGACGGGCTGGACGCTGGAAATGGTCGCGACCAATCAGGCCTTTAATGTTTTTGCGTCGAAGACCACCAATTATCTCGATCCCAATGCCGTCAACAAAACGGCTTACACGAATCTGGTTGGCGTTTGGGCATTGAATTTTAAAGTCAATAATCACGCGGCCTATGCGAAAACAATTTTCGGCGGCAAAATAGTTCCAGCGCGATTCGGCGCGCCCTACACGACGAAGACCTACGGAGGAAATTCCACGCCCGGTTTGTATCAATTAAATATTCCATCGCGCACCGGGACGAACGGAATGCAGGACGGTTATGATGTTGTGGCGCATCTGGCGAATCTTCCTTTCACGCAGGAATTTCTTTCTGTGAAACTTTGCCGGCTCTTGGTGCATGAAGATTTTTCCACTGGCTACACTTTCACCGATCCCAATCTGAGCGAGGAAGGAAAACTGGTGAAAGCCTGCATGGCTGCGTGGGAAGCCAATGGCGGCCAGCTTCGTCCGGTGCTCGCCACGATTTTTAACTCGGCGCTTTTTCGCGGCAACGGCGGGAATGCGCAGAAAGTAAAAACGCCATTTGAATTTTCGGTCAGCGCCATTCGCGCCATTCGCACCAGCACAAATGGAAGCGGGATGATGGGCAGCTTTACTGCATCAACCGATGGTTACGGTTTGGTGCAGAGCGCAGGCGGCCCGCAAGTTCAGGGAACGGCATCACCGATGGCGCGCATGGGCGGCATGGTTCTTTTTAATCGCAGCGATCCCGATGGTTATCCCGAGGCCGGCTCTGGATGGATCAGCGCCGGGACTTTGGCGGAAAGAATTCGTTACATTCAATCGCTGCTGCTCGCCACCGGCGTGACCGGAAAAAATGATGACAACATTTTTCTCACAAAAAATCTTACCGATCCAGTCACGTTGCTGCGATTGCGCCTCCCGGTTTTGGCCGACCAGAAGGACGCGGGCAAAGTCGCGGATTTATTTCTCGGATTGCTTTATCCCGGCGAAGGAAAGGCGAGCCTCGATGAGTATCGCACCATCGCGATGAACTACCTGAACACCGATGACACCGGAGCGAATTCCTCGCCGTTCAATTTGCTCACGCCGAGCAATGTGGCGAACAACATCTACGACACGCGCGTGCGCGGGATGGTCGCGATGCTGATGACTTTGCAACGATTCAACGAACAATAATTATGCCCAACATCAACGTCATTTCCCGGCGCGGTTTTCTGCAACATTCGCTCAAAGCGGGAGCGGGAATTGGATTGGCTTCGCTCATGAATCTGCCGCCCTTCGTCAAGCGAGCGCTGGCCGAAGGAAACATTGGAACGAATGGGAAAAAATTGCTCTTCATCTTTTTGCGCGGCGCGAATGATGCGCTCAATTCCGTGATCCCAGTCGGCGATAACGCTTATGGGGCGGGCATCCGGCCGGGCATTTTTATTCCACAGGATGGCGGGGTGAACTATGGAACCGCCAGCGCCTGCGAATTTCCGACCGGCCTCGCCTCGACGTTTCAATATGCAAACGCGATCAAGCTGGGGAATGGATTTGCCGCGTTGCATCCTTCGCTGAAATTTCTCGCGCCGGTTTACAACGCGGGCGATCTGGCGTTGGTGCATCGCGTTGGCTACCCAAAACAATCCCGTTCCCATTTTGATTCGCAAGCCTATTGGGAAAGCGGCGAGCCTAACTCAGTTTTGCGCGAAGGAATTTTCTATCGCACACTTTTGGAGTCGGGGTTGACTTCGAGTAATCCGCTGACCGGCGTTTCGATTCAATCCGGCTTGCCGCTGCTCTTTCGCGGAACGCAAGCGGCGATGACCAATTTGTCCGACCCGACGCGCTACGATTTGATGGGTGTGCCCAGCGACCCACTCTCCGGCGATTTGAAGGCGAAAAATATTTTGCTGGCCGCGCAGAATTCCAGGTTCGCGGACAAACGCAGCCGCCCACTCTTGTCGCTCCAATATAAAAACATGCTCGACACGCTGGATATTTTTGCCGGCATCAATTTCCAGGAGACGGGGAATACTTTCGTGGACAACGCGAATTCCGACGGCGCGGGTTCCTCGCCCTATTATCTTTTTCCAACTTCCGATTCAAAAAATGGCGGCGCGACTGCGGCGAAATTCGTCGTCGATACCGGCGCGTACGGTTTCTTTGAACAACTCAAAGGCGCGGCGATGATTTTGAACAACACCGATGCGATCATTGCCGGCACGGAAATGGGCGGGTTCGATACGCACAACAATCAGGGGGGCATCACGGGCGACCACGCGAATCTTCAAACCCGAATTGCCTGGGCGATCTACGCGTTGAGAAAATATTTTTCCAATTACGCGAACAAGGCGACCTGGAACAACACGATTGTCGTGACGCTGACTGAGTTTGGGCGCACGACTGTGCAAAATACTTCTGGCGGAACCGATCACGCCGAAGCGGGATTGATGTTCGTTGCGGGCGGTGGCGTGAAAGGTTACGGCAAGAATGGACGCGTCTCCGGCGCATTTGGGTGTCACACCGGCGATCCCATTCCGTGGCAGACGGGAACCACCGGCTCGATGTATGGCGTGAGTGGGCGTTATCTCCAACGCGTTATAGATTATCGTTCGGTGCTTGGAGAAATTATTCGTGAACATTTGGGCGCAACATCAAATCAAATCAATCGGATCATTCCGGGATACGCGGTCAGCGGGGAAAGTTTGTTGAGCCGCGGAACTTCATCCATCGACGGCACGGAAATCATGGGTGAATTGGATCTCGTGTAGGTAGTTGACGACGTAAGGAGGTGGGATTCGTGAAAACCGAAGCTCGAAATCCGGATGCCGAAAGAAATCCGAACACCTCAAGCCCGAATGCCTGACGGTGAAACACCTCCACGAAACACTTTTATGTGCGGGCGGCTTAACGCGATTTCGGCCTTCGGATTTCGATCTTCTTTCGGATTTCGGGGATTTGGATTTCGGAATTTGGCTTTAATCCTGTTCCTGTTTCTAATCTCGCACGTCAAAATTATTCTCGCGGAAACCGTTTACCTGACTCCTTCTGCCGACACCACATTGTTGCAAGCCTTTCCTTCCAATAATTTTGGCGGCCAACTTTATTTCAATTCGGGCACGACTCAGACTTACACCAGGAATCGTGGCCTGCTCAAATTTGATATCGCCGCACATCTTCCAGCCAACGCAAAAATCACCTTGGCCAGCCTGACGCTTGAAGTCACGGGCGCCACGGTGGAAACAGATCACGATACTCCATCGACGTTTGAACTGCGGCGAATGTTGCGCGACTGGGGCGAAGGAAATAAAAGCGGACAGCCGCCGAGTCTCGGCGCGCCTGCGACCACCAACGAAGCGAATTGGGTTTATCGTTTTGCGTTCACGACGAATACATGGAGCAGTCCCGGCGGCGCGAGTGGCGTGGATTTTTCGACTGTGGCGAGCGGCGAACAATATGTTTATGCCCCGATGTTTTTTCCCATCTCCACGTTTGATTCAAATCCGCAAATGATTGCCGACGTTCAAAGCTGGCTCAATCAGCCAACTAATAATTTTGGCTGGATGTTGTTGACGCAAATCGAAGGAACGAATTTTACCGCGCGGCGCTTTGGTTCACGCGAAAATACAAATCGCGCGCCGATTCTCGAAGTGAATTATTTTATTCCGCGAATAAACCAGGTGACTGTGAGAAGCAATGTCGTCGAACTGAAATTTTTTGCGGAAGCCAATCAGACCTACACGGTCGAATATCGGAATGGGTTTGGACAGAATGCATGGCTGACCCTCACCAACCTTCCGGCATTTGGTGAACCAACCAATTCCGTGGTGAAAGATTTTCTGAGCAACACGCAACGATTTTATCGTTTGGCTTTGCCCTGATGCGGGCACGAGTCGTAGCCGCCGACGTGAGGAGGCGGATTTGTGGTGTCGGTTGAATCCGCCTCCTTACGTCGGCGGCTCCGATGTCATCGGCCTTCGCCAGCGACGGCAAGTAAGTTTGCTATTTCCTCCTCAGAGGTTCAGTTTCGGTGTCGGATCTTCCAATGTACGAACACCGCACAAAAAAACTTCTGAGTCGAAAAGCTTTTACCAAACGTGTCTTGCTCCATGTTTCGCTGGCGCTTGGCGTCATCGCGGCCGTGTTGGCCATTGGGATTTTAGGGTATCATTTTCTCGCCGGGATCGCCTGGATCGATGCGCTGCTCGATGCCTCCATGATTCTCGGCGGCATGGGCCCGGTCAGCACACTCCAAACTTCCGGCGCGAAAATTTTTGCTTCGTGTTACGCGTTGTTTTGCGGATTGATCATTATTGGAGTCGCGACCTTATTGATTGCGCCATTCGCGCATCGGCTGCTGCATCGTCTTCATATCGAAGGTAAAAACGAGGAGGAATAAAAATAGGACGGACTCTATTTTTTGTGACGATCAAGGGATTTCGTTTTCGAGGAGGGCGGCAAAACGTGATTTCCAGAACAAAGGTCGAACCACAGAGGCACAGAGACACAGAGAAAACAAATTCATGGTTGCCTCATCTCTGTGCCTCCGGCGGGTGCGGCACAATTTTTTAAGTTAAGCGAACAGGCTCTCCGCTTCTCGAAAAACGATGAAAACTTTTCGCACCCGCCGGAGGCAGATGCTACCCAGGTTTTTGATCCGCACCCGCCGGAGGCAGATGCTACCCGGATGTGTTTTTCTCCGTCGCTCATGGACGGTCCGCGCGCACGCGATAAAATGCTTTTTCCAAAATGGAATTGGTGTCCTGCAAAACTAAAGCGCCTCCATTTCCCTGCGCCGTGCTCGAAGCCGTGGTCCACGCTTGCAAATCAGTCGTGCGTTCCAAAACGTAAATGAAATTTGTTCGGCTGTTGAATTGCATTTGCCAAAAATGGTTCGTAAAACCGCCAGCTAAATTTTCAATCGGCGGATTCGGAACCGTCACAACAAAATTATCGACGACACCGTGCGCGAGAATTGAACCCGAAAAACCAGGATCTTGTCCAGCATCGCTGTAGCTGGAAACAGCCAGAGTATCGACGCGAAAGTCGGTGAAGTTTGTTCCGAAATAAACATCAGCAATCGGGCCGAAAGCCGCGCCGTTTTTTGTCATCAAAGTTTTCATGATCTGATTGCTCGCGGTGTAATTCATGGCGACGTGAAATAAATCGTTGGGCGTCAGTTCAAACGGAAAACTAAATCCGCCGTTCGCATAAACCTGATTGCTGGAAATAATGGTCGGCGAAATCGTCGCGCCGAAACCTGAGTCGGGAAAATAATCCAACTCGACGAGATTAGGTGATTGAAAACCGGAGCCGCGAATGAAATTGGCATTCGTCGCATTGGCTAGGTTCAAAAAGCCGAGCGCGATCTGAAAGGTGAAGGGCTTGTTGGTGTTCACGCCGATGGCGATGTCGCTCAAACGCAAATCAAACGACAAAGCGAAATTATCATTCGTGGCGAGAATCGTTCCGAGCGAGCGGTGGAAATAGCTGTTGGCGCGGGAAGAATCCCAGGTGACACGGAGATTTTGATTGGTGGGATCCCACTGAAACAAATTGGTCTCGCCGAAAATTTTCCAGCCAGTGGCCAGCGGATTGGTGGAAAAATTTTCGGTGAGCGTCACTGCGTTGACCGAAGCTTGAACGAGGATAAGGCCGGCCAAAGCCAGCGTGGAATATTTTTTTAACATGACCGATCTTTCAATTTTGTTTCACAAAAATTTTGTAAAACGGTTTTGTGATTGAGAGACCAGCGCGGAGTTTGAAGAGTCTTGTAGCGGCGCGTCTCTGACCGCCGCCATTGGCAAAACACGAGGCGCTGTATTTTTTCAGCGGCGGTCACAGACGCGCCGCTGCAAAATAAAAAAACCTTCAAACTCCGACAAAACGGGGAATGAAGGCATTCAACGAATCCGCCAAAAAACAGTTTTAGCGGGCTGGCCTCATCCTTCTCTTTGTCGGAGAAGTTGGCGGAGGCGGGTTGAGAGTTTGGGAGTTGATGGTTGAGAGACCAGGCGCTTCCACGCTTTCTGACTCTCAACCCTCAACTCTTAATCCCTCATCCTTTCCCCACCGCGACGAGCACAACCAAATTGGTATCCTGACTTCGGGCATCGAACCGCCCTCCCGCCTTCCCAGCTCCGCGAGCGGAACCAGTGGCAATGGAAGTTTGTAGCCCGTAACAGTGGCGCAACCGTCCCGGATTTTCACCGGGTTCCCAAAATTTGGCCGTGATGGATGGCGAACCATCCTTTGAGTTTCAAAGAACGCGAAGACTGTTCATCGCGAAAATATTTTTGCCAATGAAAATTTTTAGAAATTGTAGAAGCTATTTGCGAGTTGTGAGCGAATCGCCAGTTGCGGACAAGTAAAGATCGGGCCGGCTGTGCCATTGATGTTCGATGCCTCGCATCAATAAGGCGCAGTCCAACTCCGCCGCGCCCGGTGGAAATCGTGTTGGATCATTGAAAAAACAGGAATGCGCTGCCTCTATCGCAAGCGGCTCAACTGTCCAATCAAGCGAACTTAATTCCATTCCGTGATAATGATTTTCTGACCAGGTTGCCGAGTAACCGGTCGCACCCAACGAGAAGAATCCCGCTGCTTCCGCGACTGAAGGAAAAATGCTGGAAGCCGGCAACGCATCGCTGACATGCCCCGAAAAGGAAATTTCTTGCCCGCCATCTGCTCGAGTAATTTGAACGGAAACGGACGAGGTCGTTTCGCGAATCTCAAAGCGGCTTCGCTCGAAGATTCCGGGAAAAACCCGTCCTCCCAAGGATTTGTTGAACCAGGAATTCGTGTCCCGTCGTGGAATAAAAACTCCTTCGCATTGTTTTCCATCCTGCTCCCACTCGACGGCGAATCGATGCGCCGCGTTTTCGGATCCAAGCCCGAAAAACTCCGGCGCGAACCGAGGTCGCAGTCCTTTGAAACGAATCAGGCAAACTCCGCCAATCGCATGACCACGATAGAGCTTGGGCCGAAAGGGGCGGGGAAGCGCGCGACGAAGGATTTCGGGATCGAGGCGATAATTTAGGAGAACGCGCCGATCAATCGTTCCGTGAATCATGTCGAGGAACATATTTCAGACTTGAGTTTGAAGGTTAAACGGCATTTCCGCATTGTCGAGTTGTCGTCGCGTCTGACGAAGCAACTTGCCGTTGCGCTCGACAACACGCCGCGATAAAGTTTCCCCATGACAGCGGCGGATACCATCCCCCACATTGTTCGCGATGCCAAAGGGGTGCCGTGGTTGGCTGGAAAAAATGTGAAGGTCATCGAAGTCGTGCTGGATCATCTCGCCTACGGTTGGAGCGCCGACGCCATTCACGAACAACACCCGAATCTTTCACTCGCTGAGATTCACTCTGCGCTCGCTTTTTATTACGACCACTCGGCGGAATTCGACGCGCAAATCGCGCGACAAAAGGAGGAGTTGAAGGAATTGCGCGCTGCCACTGGAGAATCCTCTTTGCAAAAACGGCTGCAAACCGCCCCGTGAGTCGTACTCATTCAGTGGAGAAACTTGCTCGCCCTCACCCTAACCTTCTCCCCGAGGAGAGGGAGCCTGCAACGATTCCGCTCAACCAGTCGCTCGATCAGTCACTCAACGGTGAACATTTTCAGAGGCTGAATAACTTTCTCCCTCTCCTCGGAGGAGAGGGCCGGGGTGAGGTCGAGCGTTTCGGAATTCAAGTTTAACCGTCCCCTTTCAAAAAATTCTGCGAAGTAAAACTCACGGGTTTATCGATAGCCGAAGCGACCAGTTCGCACCGCAAAAAAATTAAAACAAGTTGCATCGGGCAACCCATTGAGCGTAATAGTCGCGAACATTTTCATGGGCAAAGCACTGATCATCGCCGAGAAACCATCCGTCGCCGCCGACATTGCCAAAGCGCTCGGCGGCTTCACGCAGGACAAAAGCAAAGAGTTTTTCGAGAGTGAGAAATATGTTATTTCGTCGGCCATCGGCCATTTGCTCGAACTCTGTTTGCCCGAGGGCGTTGAAGTCAAACGCGGCAAATGGACCTTCGCCCATCTTCCCGTTATCCCCGAAAAATTTGACCTTCGCCCGATCGAAAAAACAGAATCGCGCCTGAAAGTTTTGACGAGACTGATCAAGCGCGCGGACGTGACCAGCTTGATCAACGCCTGTGACGCCGGGCGTGAGGGCGAACTGATTTTCCGCTACATCATTCAATTCACCAAAAGCAAAAAACCGATTCAACGTCTTTGGCTCCAATCGATGACGCCGGCCGCCATTCGCGAAGGTTTTGCCGGGTTGCGCGACGATGCGTCGATGCTCCCGCTGGCCGATGCCGCGGTTTGCCGCTCGGAATCGGATTGGCTCGTCGGCATCAACGGCACTCGCGCCATGACCGCCTTCAATTCCAAGAGCGGCGGATTTCATCTCACCACGGTTGGCCGCGTGCAGACGCCGACGCTGGCGATCATCGTCGAGCGCGAGGAGAAGATTAAGAAATTTGTCCCCAAAGATTATTGGGAGATTCACGGAACATTTGCCGCCAAAAAAGGCGAATATCCTGGACGTTGGTTCGATGAAGAATTTTCTCGCGAAAAAAAAGAGGGCGAGACTGATCTTAAACCCGAACGACTTTGGGAGGCGGGGCGCGCCGAAACCATTCGAGCAAAATGTCTGGGCCAACCAGGTGTCGTGACTGAGGAAAGCAAACCGACGACGCAACTTTCGCCTCTGCTTTACGATTTGACCAGTTTGCAACGCGAGGCGAACGGACGATTTGGTTTTTCCGCGAAAAACACTTTAGGTCTCGCGCAGGCGCTTTACGAACGCCACAAAGTTTTGACGTATCCAAGAACCGATTCCCGCGCGTTGCCGGAAGATTATCTGGCGACGGTGAAAAAGACTCTCGATGTTTTGCGCGACACAAATTACAGCGGTTTTGCCGAAACCATTTTGAAAAACGATTGGGTCAAACCGAACAAGCGGATTTTCAATAACGCGAAAATCTCCGATCACTTCGCCATCATTCCCACGCAGCAAACGCCGAAACATCTGAGCGAACCGGAACAAAAACTTTACGACCTCGTCACGAAACGTTTTCTCGCGGTGTTTTATCCGGCGGCGGAATTTCTCGTCACCACTCGCATCACGCGCGTTGCCGAAGAAGCGTTCAAGAGCGAAGGAAAAGTGATGGTCAATCCGGGCTGGCTTTCCGTTTACGGTCGCGAATTGGAAACCGAAGAGACCCCGACGCTCGTGGCGGTCACGCCGAACGAAAAAGTCCAAACGACGAAGGTCGAAGTGATCGCCAACGTGACCAAACCGCCCGCGCGTTTTTCCGAAGCGACACTTCTAAGCGCGATGGAAGGCGCGGGAAAATTGATCGAGGACGAAGAATTGCGCGAGGCGATGAGCGCCAAGGGTCTCGGCACACCCGCCACGCGCGCCGCCATCATCGAAGGGTTGCTTTGGGAAAAATATATTTTGCGCAATGGCCGCGAATTGCAGGCCACGGCCAAAGGCATGTCGCTCATCACGCTGTTGCGGGGTCTTGGCGTTCCTGAACTTTCCTCGCCGGAATTAACTGGCGATTGGGAATTTCAACTTCGTCAAATGGAGCGTGGCCAGTTGAAACGCGCCGACTTCATGCGGCAAATCGAGGAAATGACTCGGCACAT
>JBBQRQ010000068.1:0-26922 GCA_038214755.1 Verrucomicrobiota bacterium | reverse complement strand
CCGCGACGGTTCAAAAAATCATGGACAAGGTCGCGCGGGGGCGAGCCGCCTTGGAAACGATCAAGCCGGGCTGGTCGCAAAAGAAAAAGCGGAAAAAGCGAAGAAAATAAGTATAGTCATTTATGGGACACTAGACTAGGTCCCAAATGCTCGGCGGCGTAAGATAATCGCACGGCCATTTCACCGTCGCAAATTTTCCACGATAGCCTGCCCAATAAAGTCTCTTGAACACCGTGGCGCTGCTGGATACCCAATCATCGTGTCTGACATTTATTCCATGCACCAGAGCAATGAGGTTTGTGTCTTGCTCCCCGCCCAAAACTGGAGGGCTTTGCACGGATTGTATCCCACTGCTCCAATTGCTGATCGCTCCCGAAAAACTGTTCGTGATAATGACTCGTTCACACAAATCCTTCACGTCTTTCAAATCAATAGACGCCGAGGTTTGAGCAATGACATTGGTGCCTTGTGAGATTGTCAGCACCAAATCTCCCGACCCGATTCCTGCGCCTTCAAAAAGAAAATGGGTGAACTGCGGCGTCCCGTCAGTGGATACAGGCAACGTATAAGTATGGCCCGAATCCACCGAGCCTACTTTTTGCGCGTAATCAATTATCAATTGGCCGTTGAGAAAAACCTGCGTGAACTGCGCCGCTGCTGCATTGGTATCACTCAAATACGCCGCGCCGCCGTTGGTGTCGTAAGCACGATACAGGTTGATCGCAGGATTTCCGCTCGAAGGCGACATACGGAGCGTGACCGTGTAACCCTGGCTTGAGGGCAGGGCTGGCAATCCGGATACCCATAACCTCGCAAAGTCTTCAAGATTCCGCTGGCTACGAATTCGGCCGTAGGAATAATCAGGCGCCTTTGGCGCATTGATGTCCGTACCAACCCCGCTGCCGTCATTGTCATTATTGATCCAAAAGACAAAAGGTTTTTGGACGAAGGTATTATCGGGTCCATAAAATGAGGGGTTCATCTCACCGTCGTGATCTACGTCCAATTGAATCTTAACTACGTGAACCACGGCAGTGCCGCGAAGTCCAGTATCCATGTCAGGCATGGTTACTAAAGCAGCCTGCCCCGCTTGCGTCGGAAAAAATTCACCGTAGGGGGAAAGAATCCCGGCGCTATTGGTCGTCACCACGCCATTGGTAGTGACTTGATACGCTTTATCAAAGTATTGTCCGAGGTAGGCGAATTTATTTGCGTAACCATTGGTGATAGCTTGCTTGGCCCAGCCTCCTATAACCGAACTTCGCCCCACTGACGCAATCATTACGGCGGTCTGATTTGTGGTGTTAAATCCCTCTGTTAAAGGTGTCGGAAAACGTGGAACGTCCCCCTCGCCATTGATCGGGTCAGTTCCCGGAGTATCGACAGTAGAAAAGAAGTAATCGACGGTTTGCAGTGACGGAAAAGCCGTCTGACTGAAAAAGACAGTGGCATTAGAATAGGCGACGGAAGATCCCGGAGAGAGTGTAATCGGCGGATAGGGTTCATCTGTGAACCAATCGCGTCCGCCCGGTCTAACCAAGGCCGTCCCAAACCCCAGCCCATATAAATTGTGAGCGCCACTTTGCAGAAATAAAGAATCTCCAGAAACGCCTGCCGCAACCTCGCCTAGGTTCCCAAAATCTTGTGCAATCCAGTAGGGCGGTGGCAAACCCAAAACCGCGGGAGCAGGCACGGTCAAGAAGTTGGTTCGCCACTCAAAACTCGATGGCACCGAGTTGCTCGGATCAAAAAGAGCGTTGTGTAATTGATAATTCGCTTTGAAGGGCCATAGGTCGTCCAACTTAATGTAGTGGCGCAAAGAGTCCCCTTGATTACTGTATTCTTTGTCTTCGATAGCATTATGAAAAAAACTGCTCTCCACATAATTAGTGCTCGAACCGATTCCATAAGTGCCCCACCATCCTCCCAGTAGAATTCCCGTATCCGAAAGTGAAATGGCCTGAGTAAGAGTCGCAGCCCGAAGTTGAAACAATAAATTTTGTTTGACGTGTTCCCGACCATCAACAAAGCAAGGAGCATCCTGCGGGATTTTGCCGACATAAACAGGCACCCCAACCTGCCCATCTACACCGACTCCTTGCACCCACAAAAGATCGCCTTCAAAATGGTTCGTTATTTCCGAATCAGGAATTTGATAAACGCCCGAAGAGAAATTGGTGACAGATATATCGAAGGATGACCGAAGGTCACCGAAGTCCCACCAATAGCCCCATTCAAACCAGTAGAAACGAAGCTTGGTTATACTATTAGGAATTGCCGAACAGACTATTTCCCAGTGTCCGTTTGAACCGCGCACTAACTGTGTGTCCACAGAGAATTCCAGATCGCCAGCATTGATTTGTGAATCAAAATATTGAGATGAACCCCCGGCATAACTAGCCCGAATTCGGTAAACAGAGCTTTGTGGATCAAAAGTTGGAACCTCATGTCCAGGGTCTGGATCGCCGAAGGTAAAATTCCCAGTATCCGTATAGGAAGTAGTATTGGAATTTACAGTTGCTATCGTGTTAAACGTGTAAGTCCAAGGATCAGCCCGCTGAATCAGATAACCAGTTACGGGGCCGGCGGATTTGTTCCACGTCAGAGTGATCGCACTATTGGTGGGATGTAATTTCAAACTAACAGGCGCAAGTGGAGTATTGAACTGATTGGGGTTCGTTCCATTGCGCATTTCGTCGAGGTTCGTCCAGCCATCACCATCCGCATCCTTGTAACCATCCGGTGTCCCTGTGTTGCCCGTGTCGGCAAGGTTGGAATTAAGGCCATGTTCCATCTCCCACCAATCCGGCAAACCATCACCATCAGTATCGAGACTCGTATAGCGCGCCCAAAAGAAAAGGTTCGTGCGACCGGGAAGCCAGATGGAATTGGCTAGCGTCGAAATATCCTGTCCGATGAAACCCTGATCTACTGTCCAATTCGTTTCCGATAAATTTGTCTTCGTCAGGATTTCGTAGTAGCCATCCGCGATTGTGCCGTGCAACGTCAGCGTCATCCAATTGGAATCATAACTGTAGATGGAAAGCCACAGACCATTGGTATAGTCAAAAGCTAACGGCGGGTTTGGAGTAGGACCTTCTTCCGAACCTCCTTCTCCCGGCGGCGTCGGCCCATCCGCCTCCAGGATTTGATTCCCGCTCGTTTTTACATCAACGGTGGTTCCGAACAGAGAGATGCCTTGCTCCTTCAGAGCAGGGTAGTCGAGTTTTCTATCGTCATAAATGAATCCGCCGGAGAAAGAATAAACGTCCAAATTCAACTCTGGAAACGGCAGAAACGGCCAAGGAGGTTGAGTCATCTGTGCTGAAAAAAACGTCCCTTGGGTTGGCGGCGAGGATAACAAGACGGGGACTTCCACATAATTCTTTTCCACGGATTCAGCCTCGTCGAATTGGAAGTTGTAGCTTTGCTGGGCGTTACTCGAGAACAGGAGAAGGAATGCAAATGCGAGAAGGAGGGTTTTTTTCATGGAGTGATTTTTCCTGCGGTGCCTGAGAACGGAAAGGCGCGAACTTAACGCACCCTCATCCGAGGCACCGCGAAGCGCCTGTCAACAGAGCACGCCAAGCCGCGCCAATTGGCGCGCGCTTGGTCGAACTGTTGACTCGGGAAAATTCGCGGTTCTCGGATGAGTCCGTAGCCAAAGCTACGCAAAGTTATTTTTGGTTTGGTTATTACATTATTTTCGGGACGCAGATGTTTTATGCCTCACGGGAAAACTTTGCAATCGAATCCTGAGAGAATTCTCAAGTTTATGAAAAGCTTTCTCGTTTCGTTTTCCGAGAAAGACGACAAACGAGAGTTTTTTTACAGAAAAACGAACGTTCTCGTTCAAAACGTTTCCTGTAATTTCGTATCGTCTTGAAGATGATTTGTTTCGTAACCCTTCCGCTGGTTTAATGGTCTCATCAATCGCATGCAATTTGTCCGACGCGCTAAATTTATTTTGCCGATAATTCCGTTGCTGATTTCGTTGTCAGTCTCGAAGGCTGAGGCCGAACAGCCCTCCGAGCAGACAGAGTTTTTTGAAAAAAATATCCGGCCGATTTTCGTAGAGCGTTGTTACAAATGTCACAGCGCCGAGAGTGAAAAACTCAAAGGCGGGTTGCGACTCGATTCAAAAGAAGGCGTCTTAAACGGTGGCGAAACCGGCTCCGCCATCATTCCAGGAAATCCCGAAAAAAGTTTGTTGATGAAAGCTATTCGCTACGTCGATCCCGATTTGCAAATGCCGCCCAAAAAACCACTCGCTGAGCAACAAATAAAAAACTTTGAGACCTGGATCAAAATGGGCGCGCCCTATCCCGAAGTTCAAAGTTCAAAGTTCAAAGTTCAAAGTTCGTCGGAGTCTGCTTCATCTCACTGGGCATTTCAGCCGATAAAAAATTTCGCGCCGCCAAAAGTGCGCAATCGCAAATGGCCGAAGAACGAGGTCGATCAATTTATTTTGGCGAAACTCGAAGAGAACAATCTCTCGCCTGTTTCCTCCGCGGACCGTCGGACTTTAATTCGCCGCGCCACCTTCGATTTGATCGGTTTGCCGCCGACGCCAGACGAAATTGAAAACTTTCTCGCCGACAAATCGCCGAATGCTTTTGAAAAAATCCTGGATCGCCTGCTCGCCTCGCCGCATTACGGAGAGCGTTGGGCACGGCACTGGCTCGATGTCGCGCGTTACGCCGACACGTCGGGTTGCAATTCGGATTACCCGATTCCAGCCGCTTACAAATATCGCAACTACGTCATCGATTCGTTCAACAAAGACAAACCGTACGACGAATTTATTCGCGAACAGATCGCGGGCGATTTGCTTCCTGGAAAAACCGACGCCGAAACTTTCGAGCACATTATCGCCACCGGTTACCTCGCAATTTCGCGGCGGTTCGGTTCACGCAACAATGAATTTCATCTCACCATCGAAGACACGATTGATAATGTCGGCAAAGGAATTCTCGGACTGACGGTCAGTTGCGCGCGCTGTCACGATCACAAATTCGATCCGATCCCGACGAAAGATTATTACGCGCTTTACGGAATTTTCAGCAGCACCCGCTACGCTTTTCCCGGCACAGAAATTTATCGGCATCCAAAAGATTTTGTTCCGCTCGCCACGGGAACCAACGTCGAAGCCGTCGCGAAATATCAAACCGATCTCGCCGAACTCGATGACGAGATTGAGAAATTGCAGGAAAAGAAAAAGGCGCTGGAAAAACCCGACAAAGACGACGCGACCGGTGAAGCCAAAGTTGAAAAACCCAGCGGCGAAATAGATTCCGAAGATAAATTGTTGAAGGTCAAAGCGGCGTTGGAAGACGCGCGAACACGTCAAAAAAAGTTGGAAGCCAAACCGCCGTCCGCCGAAAAAGCTTACGCGGTTTCCGAGGGAAAAATCTCAGACGCAAAAATCCAAAAGAAAGGCGACCCCGGCGCGCTTGGCGAAACGGTGCCGCGCGGATTTTTGCAAATTCTCGGCGGACAAAAGTTGCCGGCGGCAGAGCAGGGGAGTGGTCGTGCTGAATTGGCTGATTGGTTGACTGATCCGAAAAATCCGCTGACCGCGCGAGTGATGGTGAACCGAATCTGGCAGCATCATTTCGGTCGAGGCATTGTGGAAACGGTCAACGATTTCGGCTCTCGCGGCAAAGCGCCGACGCATCCCGAGTTATTGGATTTTTTGGCGACACGATTTGCGCAAAGCGGTTGGTCAATAAAAAAAATGCACAAGTTGATGATGCTCTCGCAAACCTATCAACTCGCGACCACCGACGATGCGAAAAATTTAAGCGCCGACGCCAACAATGATTTGTGTTGGAGATTTAATCGGCGTCGATTAGACGCGGAAGAAATTCGCGACGCGATGTTGTCGGTCAGCGGATCGCTCGACGCGACGAGGGGAGAACAACATCCATTTCCTGCGGAGAAAGATTGGCGATTTACGCAGCACACCCCGTTTGTCGCGGTTTACGAGACCAATCGGCGCGGCATTTATTTGATGCAGCAGCGAATCAAGAAGCAGCCCTTTCTCGAAGTGTTCGATGGCGCGGACCCGAACGCGACGACCGGCGTCCGGCCCGTGAGCACGACGCCGATTCAAGCGTTGTTTATGATGAACGATCCCTTCGCGCACGAGCAGGCCGACCAGCTCGCGATTCGAATAGGTCTAGCCAAAACGGAAACGGCGCAGCGAATCAGTTACGCCTATCGCCTCGCTTTGGGCCGGCCTGCTTCGAGCGAAGAAATCAAAATGGGCAAAGAATATTTGCGACAATGCGCGCAAAATTTAAAAGAGACGAACCTCCCGAAAGAAAAACAAGCGCGCGCCGCGTTGGCGAGTTATTGTCGAACGCTGTTCAGCAGCAACGAATTTTTATTTGTCGATTGAACAAAATTTGTTGGAAAGAAAAGAAATGGCAGATGTCGTGTCTAAATCAAAAAGGTCCCAAATCATGGCTGCAATCAAAGCGAAAGGGAATAGAGCCACGGAAATCAAGTTCGTGCGCCTACTTCGAGAACATCGAATCAATGGCTGGCGAAGACACCATCCCATCATTGGCAAACCCGATTTTGTTTTTCGCCGTCAACATGTCCTCATTTTTGTAGATGGCTGCTTTTGGCACGGATGCGCGAAACACCTTCGAATCCCGGCAAGCAATCGAATTTATTGGCAGAATAAAATTCGACGAAACAAACTCCGTGATCAGCGCACTCGTAGGACGTTGAAAAAATTGGGATGGACGGTTTTGTGTTTTTGGGAACATGATTTCACTCGACCTACCGTGATCGCAACGAAATTGAACAAGGTGTTGGCCACGCAAAAATGATTCGTTGCCAAGATGATAACTTCCATGCGAGATAGTTTCATGCGCTCGCCAAATTCTTCATTCAAAAATCCACGCTTCGCAGAGTTTTTCGCGGGGATTGGTTTAATGCGTTTAGGGTTGGAGGAATCCGGGTGGGACGCGGTATTTGCCAATGATATCGACGAGAAGAAATGGGAAATGTATCGGGAGCAATTTGGTGACAGTGGCGAGTTTCATCTTGGTGACATCCATGAACTTGATGCAAACGTCTTGCCCGATATTGACTTGGCCACGGCATCTTTTCCTTGCAACGATTTGTCACTTGCCGGAGCGCGCAAAGGGTTGGCCGGGGAACAGTCGAAGGCGTTTTGGGGCTTTGTTGAGGTGTTGAGAAAGATGGAGAAGCGCGGACCGTCCTTGGTTTTATTGGAAAATGTTACTGGATTTTTAACATCACACGAAGGAAGTGATTTTGAAGATGCGCTCGTCGCTTTGAACGAACTAAATTATTCTGTTGATGCATTCATTATCGACGCTTCTCGTTTTGTTCCACAAAGCCGGCAACGGCTTTTTGTCGTAGGGAGAAAAAAAATCAGTCCGGATATTCTTCATGACACAATGCATTTTAACGAAAGCGAAACCCGGCCCTCCGCTCTGGCGGATTTTATAATGTGGCATCCAGACATAGACTGGAACATTCGTCCCTTGCCATCGCTTCCAAATCGACAGACTCAGCTTGCAGACATTTTGGAACGGGTGTCTCCTAATTCCAAACTTTGGTGGAATCGGGATCGGGCAGATTACTTGCTGAATCAAATGAGCAGCAAACATCGCCAGATGGCGGACTCCATGATTTGCGGAAAATCAATTACTTATGGAACGGTTTTTCGACGCGTTCGAGTTGGGAAGTCAATGGCAGAATTGCGCGTAGATGGAATTGCTGGGTGCCTGCGTACACCCCGCGGTGGAAGCGGCCGGCAAATCTTGTTTGCCGCTGGAGGCGGAAAATTTTTCGTCCGTCTTCTAACGCCACGCGAATGCGCCCGGTTGATGGGCGCTGACGATTTCGCAATTAAAGCATCGCTGAATCAGGCGTTGTTCGGTTTTGGTGACGCCGTTTGTGTGTCTGTGATTCGATGGATTGCAGATAACTATCTCACACCTGTCTGGATTGAAAATTATGCCTCAGAAAAAATCCCTGAAACCCAACCGCGTCCAATCCGCTACAGGTAAAGGTGCCCCGGCACCCGGAACGCCGGTAGGTTTGCCGTCCGACGTCGCTGCCATTCGCAAAGAGATCTCAATATTCTTTGATTCGAAAGACGCGAGTGGAAAGAAAATCGGCAATTACCAATATGGCGTTTATGCGTTTTACGATTACGACGGAGAACCGATCTACATTGGCCAGACATTTGAAACCCTTCGCCAGCGAATCAGCCGTCATCTTACAAACCAACGGACTGACGCCGTTGCGATGAACGTTCTTGATCCATTCGAGGTCGCTGAGATTTGTATCTGGCCGCTTGATTTGAAAGACATCGCTCTATCCGAACGGTGCAACTATCTCGACCGTGCCGAATTCACGCTGTTTCAGAAAGTCATCAAGGAATCAAACCTTGGAGCGGTCTTGAACGAGAAAGTGCCGGTTTCGCTGGCAACTGTTGAACTTGCGGCATCTCATCGAAAACGGATTATTCCTGATTCAATTTATCCTCAACGCAAACATCCTGATATTCGAATAGCGCGCCGTGCAAACACGATTGCCAGTTTAGCCCGAGTTATCAGCGAACGAAAAGTTTCTCCTGGGCTTCGCAGAACCTTGCTCACCCAAGCCCGGCGTTTGGAAAAACTTGCGGAAACTCGGCTAAAAGAGCTCGGACATCTCGAGATTGAGAACGATGAAAGCATAGAGGAGAATTCGAGAGATTGAATCGTCAATTTTTTCAAACATCTGATTTTTTACCACCATGATTTCCAATTGTGAATGCACTCGGCGCGGCGCGATTCGCTCGCTGGTCAGTGGCTCAATTCTTTTGCCCGGAATTCTTTCCCAACTTTTGGCGGAGGAATCGCGCGGTAGCGAATTGAATCCGCTCGCGCCCAGGTCGCCGCACTTTCCCGGCAAAGCCAGGCGCGTCATTTTCCTCTACATGACCGGCGGCGTGTCGCACATGGATTCATTTGATCCGAAACCGAAACTGGCGGAGAAAGCGGGACAGCCCATTTTCAAGAAAGATAATTCGCCAAAATATTTAGCGCCATTGTGGGAGTTCCAACCCGGCGGAAAATGCGGAACGGAAGTCAGCGATTTGTTTCCGCACCTGCGCGAGTGCATGGATGACATTTGCCTGATTCGCTCGATGCGCGCTGATCACATTGATCATTTTCAAGCGACGCTCGGAATTCACACTGGCTCGGTTAGCGTGGCGCGGCCCAGCATCGGTTCGTGGGTCAGTTACGGATTGGGCACCGTGAACCAGAATCTCCCTTCGTTCGTCGTGCTCGCGCCGGATTTGCCCTACGCGGGGAGTCAGGTTTGGAGCGCGGATTTTTTGCCGGCCTGTCATCAAGGCACTCGCGTTTTTTCCGGCGCGGAACCGATTGCGGATTTGAATCGCCGTTCGCCCTCCGCCAAAATTCAGGAACTCGAACTCGGTTTGTTGGATCGGTTCAATCGCAAACACCAACAGAAACGCGGCGCGGATTCCACGTTGTCTGCCAGAATTAAATCTTTTGAAACCGCTTTCGGAATGCAGCGCACCATGCCGGACGTTCTCGATTTGTCGAAGGAAACGGACGCGACACTGGAACTTTACGGATTGGAACGCGGCAGCAGCAAAGGTTTTGGCTGGCAATGTCTGGTGGCGCGCCGCATGGCCGAACGCGGAGTGCGTTTCATCGAACTGATTGATGTCGGCTCGCACGACAATTGGGACGCTCACGCCGACATGAAATCGCACGGCCCGCTCGCAAAAAACGTGGACAAGCCGATTGCGGGTTTGCTGAAAGATTTGAAATCGCGCGGAATGCTCGACGATACGTTGGTGGTTTGGACAACCGAATTTGGTCGCACTCCGCAAGCCGACGGACACAAAGGGCGCAGTCATCATCCCGCCGCATTTTCATCGTGGCTCGCGGGCGCCGGAGTGAAAGGCGGAATCGTGTATGGCAAGACCGACGAACTCGGCGGATCGGTCCTCGAGAACCCGGTGCATGTTCACGATTTTCACGCAACGATTCTTCATCTGCTCGGATTCAATCACGAGAAATTAACTTTCCGAAATGCCGGTCGCGATTTTCGTTTGACCGATGTGTCGGGAAATGTGGTGAGAGCTATTCTCGCCTGATTTCTTTAGCCCGATCCAGATGATAAGGGTGTGGCGTTTAGCAAGATTCGTAGCGCAGATTTCCAACCTGCTGTATCGCCGATTTCTAATCGGTTGGACCTCCACAATTCCAGATGCGTTTGAACTGTCCAGCGTCTGCGGGTTGGGAACCCGCGATACGGCAGATTGGAAATCTGCGCTACGTTTTGACCGCCGGTTGAAATCACACTTCGGGTAGCATCTGCCTCCGCGGGTGCGAGTCAGTTCGGTGTTCAGTGTTCGATGTCAATTCCTTTCCGAACATTGAACATCGAACACTGAACATCGAATTGGGAAAATTCTAGCCACGCCCGCCGGAGGCAGATGCTACCCGGTGGTGGTGCGACGCAGCGGAAGTTTCGTTGCCCAATCCGACCAAGCCTGCCTAGATTATTTTTATTCTATGAATTCAACCTTTGGTTTTTCGCGAAGAAACTTTGTCAAAACTTTCGCCCTGGCCGGCGCGGGCGTTGCACTCGGCGAAAATATTTTGGCGCAGGAAAATCCTGCTGCCCCTAAAATCAAACTCGGCCTCGATAATTTTTCGGTGCGCGCTTTGAAATGGAATGCGTCGCAATTGATTGATTACGCCGTCTCGCTCAAAACAGATTCGCTTTTCATTACGGACCTGGACGCGTTTGAAAATTTCGACGGGGCCTATTTAAAAAATTTGCGGAAGAAAGCGTCGGACAACGCGCTGCAAATTCACGCGGGCACCTGGAGTATTTGTCCCACCTCAAAATTTTTCAAAAATAAATGGGGCACGGCGGAGGAACATCTCGCGCTGGGAATCCGCGTGGCTGGCGCTCTCGGCTCGCCGGTCATTCGCGTCATTCTGGGCTTGGGCGATGATCGCAAAAGCGAAGGCGGCATCGAAGCGCGCATTGCTGACACCGTGAAAGTTTGTCAGGCGTGTCGCAGTCGCGCGGTGGATGCCGGCGTGAAAATCGCGGTCGAGAATCATGGCGGCGACATGCAGTCGTGGGAGTTGGTGACCTTGATTGAAGCGGCCGGGAAGGATTTTGTCGGCGCGAACATCGATTCTGGAAATGCCGTTTGGACGATGGAAGATCCGCTGGAAAATCTTGAAATACTCGCGCCATATGTGGTCACCACCAGCCTGCGCGACTCCGCCGTCTGGGAATCTGAAAATGGAGCGACTGTGCAATGGACGGCGATGGGCGAGGGGACTACGGATTTAAAAACTTATTTCAAACGTTTCGCCGAGTTGTGTCCGGGAGTTCCGGTGCATATCGAAACGATCTCCGGTTTCAATCGCGAGATACCTTTTTTCAAAGACGAGTTCTGGAACGTTTGGCCGCGAGCCAGGGCAAGAGATTTCGCCAAGTTTTTGGCGCTGGCCAAGAAAGGGAAGCCTCGCGCGCCGCACAAATCCGCCACGCCGGAAGCTGAACAGGAATATCAAAAAGGTGAGATCGAGCGGAGCCTGAAATATTGCAAAGAAGTTTTGGGATTAGGTTTGAAGAAATCGATTTAGTTGATTGAGAGAATCTCCGCGATTGTTTTCAAGCATCGCGACGAGGAGGAGCGCGGACTTCAGTCCGCTTCAACAGGCCTATCATTCGATGAGCGGTGATCGAGGGGGACGCTCCAGGCGAAGCGGAAAAAATTCCGCGCTCCAGTCTCTCGACGTCGGTTGAACTTCATCGCCCACGAACCGGCGCGCCTGAATTCGTTCTCTCTCTTTGGGAGGTTCATTGCCGAAATGCTTCCGAAAATTTGCCTTCAAACTTGTTTCAAGGGGAAAATGAACTTACGATTCGACATGCCTTTTTCTCGAATCCTCCTCGTGGCGCTAGTAGCGAACGTTTCCCTTTTTTGGGCGAACGCCCATGCTCAGATCAGCAAAGGAAATTTGATTCTTCTCGAGCGCGGATTGCAGATTCAAGGCCTGATTACGCCCGACAATTACTTTCATTTGGACACCTACTCCAATGCGAATTACACCGCCGTAAATTTTTTGTGGAATTCCACCGGCAATCTCGGACCGCTTCCAATATTTGTCGGTGAGACGCCGGGCTTTCCTTGGGCGCGGTGGGTTTCCGATGAAGACAACATGCCGACAATGGGCGTTGGCCAAACTGGAAATGGCGATTCGTTTTCGCGCAGCAACGAAATCCCCTACACGAACCAACTCATCAGCATTCAACTCGGCGACGAATGGAACCTCAATGACGACGCGACCCGCACTCGCCTGGTCAATTGGTTTATTACCGTTCGCAGCAATTGGCCGAACGCGATCCTTTATCACAATAATTGGGGCGGCCAGATCGGTGACGCGCAATTAGCCGACTACCTATCTCGCGCGCGGCCCGATCTGCTTTGCTTCGATACCTACCCGTGGCAATCGGTCTGGGACAGCAATCAAACGAACCACACCGGTCCCGCCATCCCAGGCCCGGGCAGCACGCTACTCAAAGATTGGTATGCCTACTTGCGCCAGGATCGCGAGTACGCCAAAAGCTTCGGAATTCCGCTGGCGATTTATCGGCAAACATTTCATGCCGTGCAGGATTACGACCAGCATGTTTTTCGCGATCCGTCACCGTCGGAACTCCGGCTTAATACTTTTGCGGCGATGGCTTTCAACGCAAAATTTTTCACAGACTTTACTTACAACACTGGCGCGGCTTCGCTTTTTACAAAAACTTTTAACGGCTCAGGCGACAGCGTCATCAGCACCAATGGTCTTTACGCTGAGATGATCGACATCAACAAACGCGCGCTAAATTTTGGCAAAGCACTGACACGTTTGACTCCAATTACAATCGAAGGTTCGAACGGTTACACGACAAGTATCTTGATTATTCGCGGAACGAATTTCAGTGGAACATTGACCCCTATTCCAAGTGGTTTCCTGCCTGACCAGGATAATCCAACCGTTAACTACACCGATTGGGTCTATCAGCGGAACGATTCCTTTTTGAACGGATGGAGCGTAACCAACAAAGCAGGAGTTAAGAATAACGGCGGACGCGGTGACGTAATCATCTCCTGGTTCAAGCCGATGGACGAGGGATTCGATGGAACCAATTTCAATAATCAAATTTATTTCATGGTGGTCAACGGACTGACTGACCCCACTGGCTCTGCGGCCGATTGTATGCAGGAGATCAAGCTTAACTTTGCCAGTTCTCCTCCTACCACTGCGGTCCTGCTCAATCCGGTTACTGGCCTGTTACAAACCAATGCGATGGCCGACATAGGCAACGGTAAGAGACAGCTTGTGTTGAATTTGAATGGCGGCGATGCGGCGTTATTCAAGTTACAGACGGGCGCTCCGTTCGTCGGATTTTTTACTCCTCCGGCTCCTAAATTAAGCATTCAACAAAATGATCCAGTGACGCTCATCATTCAGGGAAGCCTCGGATTTCGTCACCGGTTGGAGGTCGCCTCGTCTCTTCCCGGCACTAACTGGACTGTGCTGACCAATCTGGTGCTGCCCTCATCGCAATTTGTATTTGTTGATCCAACCTCCTCAAGCACGAACACCCGATTCTACCGTGCAAGCGCCGCACCATGAGTTGCCTTGGTGGTAGCGCTATCGCATTGGAACTTTACTTGATGGATGTTTGACGGTGATAATCCACCATATGAAAATCGCAGTGCCCAGAAAATCCAATTTCAGTTCCATTGCTCCTGCCGTTGCTCTTCTACTCTTGGTGGGTTGCTCCGATCCCGCCAACAAAGTTCACAAGAGCGCTGCGTCTGAGCCGGCAAAGGTCGAAGCCGCCCCGGATGCGCCAACTGCCGCTAAGGAATATGTCGTTCGCAGCAGTTCCACCATTGGGTTCATCGGTTCAAAAGTGACGGGAAAACACGACGGCGGCTTCAAGAATTTTGCGGGCACCATCAGCGTCGCGGGCGGAAAAATTGTTGGCTCGCCGGTCATTCAGATCAATATGAAATCCATCTGGGCCGACAACGAGAGGTTGACCGGCCACCTCAAGAGCGCGGATTTTTTCGATGTGCAAAAATATCCGATGGCGACCTTCACCGTCACGAGCATTGAGCCGGCGGAAGGCCAGCACAAGATCACCGGCAACTTCGAAATGCACGGAGTGATTAAGAGCATTTCTTTTCCAGCGAAAATTGAAGTGACCGATGAGAAGGTGACGGTGCAGGGCGATTTCGCCATCAATCGGAAAGATTTTAACATCAATTATCCCGGCAAACAGAATGATCTCATCCGCGATAATGTCATCCTCAAGCTCGCCCTCCAAGCGACGCCCGGAGCAGCCCGTCCGGAAGATCAAATTGCCAATTGAGTTTCGGGGGCCATTCCCTGGGTGAGGCGGGATTTGGTTTTTTTTGGACTGCGACGGCCTGACGCCGCTTTTCCTGCACGTGACGCGAGGGAGAAAGCTCAAAATAAACCTTTCCGGCTTTTCCACCGTGCAGCCAAAGCGGGGGCGTGTCCCCGCAGGCCAAAAATAAGTTCGGTTCCAACCTCTCCCACTTTTAATCACACCCCCTGCTGCCATTGCGCAACTAAATGATGCCAACTTAAATAAAAAAGACCCGCGCCTTTTTTGAAGGCGCGGGTCAACAAACTATTGAGGCCAGAGAACTATGGTTTTTTCGCTGCGTCCACTTTGGCTTTGTCCAATTCAGCCTGTGCTTCTGCTTTCTTTTTTTCGGCATCCAGTTGCGCTTTTTCGGAGTCCTTTTGTGCTTCGATACGGGCTTTCTCAACTTTCGCATCGGCCTCGGCTTGTTTCTTGGCGTCGCTGGCGGCTTGATCAACCGCCTTTTTTTGATCGTTGAGAGCATCCTTCGTGGCCTCTTTATTATCTTCAATGGCGTCTTTTTCTTTGTTGCAGGCAACGAGCGCAATCGAAGCGAACAGCAGTATTAATTTATTTTTCATAATTGTTGGTGATATTTTTTTTCCCCGACATTTACATTGAAAGGGATTTTCCTCTGGCTGTCAATCAGTGAAGTGACGCATTTGTTTTCCATGTCCTGTCTCGTCCCTGCCACCGTAGCGCAGGATTGCATCCTGCTGTATCGCCGGTTTGAAACCGGCTGAACGTCGGAAATAAAGAAAGCCTTTGGTTTTCGAAAGTCTTCCGTTCTGGCGGCATCTCGCAGGTTGAAAACCTGCGATACGGCAGGATGCAATCCTGCGCTACGTTTGACCGCCACTTGAAATCACACTCCGTGAAAGGAGTTTGTCTTACTCGTCTTCTGGTTTGGTGGCAGACTGAGGCGCGGCGCGAGGGGTATTGGTCGTGGAACTTGCAGGAGTCTCTTTAAGAAAATGATCGAGGATGGACAGGTAGGCGTCGAGCGATGAACTAGTGTCTTCTCCCAGTCCGCGCTGAAGCTCGCGCAATTGTTCGACGGATTTTTTTGCTTCCGCGCGAAGGTCAGTAATACTCAGCTTGCCGGAGGTCAATCCATTCATCAGTTCGTTGAATTTTGCATTCGCTTCCGGCCCGGCGTCCGCGAGAAAACGGGATTGCACTTGCTGAATAAGATTGGTGTGGGCAGCGAGTTTGCGCAAAGAGGCGGGCACTTCTGCGGGGATGTTCGTTGTGGAAACGGCGGCAACTGGAGCGCGCGCGGGCACTGTTCCTTCGGCCACACGACTTGGAACGTGGGTGGAAAAAGTAATTGACGCTAGCTTGGCGCGCGGCAGCAGGACGGTCCCGAGAACATCGCTTTGCAGGATTAGAGTGTTGGTAGTAAGTATCGAGACCGTCCCGAAATATTGATCTCCATTTTGCATGAGCACCTGGTCGGCGCGAAGACTGGTCATCGCTAAAAAGAAAATAGCGAGGAATTGAAAAAGTGGACGCGCCTTTGCCGCCGTATCTGACCGCTGCGCGAATTTTGGGAAAGGAAAAATGGGGCAAGCTCTTTTCATGCGCCAAAGATTACCGGGAAATAACCTGAGCGCAAAGGTGCAAAAGAGCGATGCTGTAAAAATATATTCCGACCTCAGTTGTTTTCTCTGGCGCACAAGGAACAAGATGTCCGCAAACGAAAACATCGGGAAAAGCATTTAACGTAACGAGACCATCTTCCGGGGTAGCATCTGCCTCCGGCGGGTGCGAATAAAAAAAAAATTCTTTTCGCACCCGCCGGAGGCAGATGCTACCCATGCTTCTTTCGTGATGTGAACTCGACTTTTTTGGCCAGTTGAATTGAAGTAATGAACGATGTTTATGCCACTGCGCGCAAAACCTGTTCGCTTCATTCGCCCGCTCGTGCGCGGGTTGCATGGCTACGTTCCCGGTGAGCAGCCTGAGATTCGGGGGCTGATCAAACTAAATACAAACGAAAATCCTTACTCTCCATCGCCCAAAGTTCTGAAAGCCATTCGGCGCGCGGTGGATGCAAGACTTCGTCTTTATCCCAATCCTACTGCACAACGGCTGAGGGAGAAGCTCGCAAAATTTCACCGTTGCTCTCCGGAAAATATTATCGTGGGCAATGGCTCCGATGAGTTGTTGGCTCTGGCGGTGAGATGTTTCGTAGAGCCGCCGGATGAATTCTCCCGGCGGAAAGGACTTCGCTCCGGGCAAAACATGGTGCAGTACTTTACGCCGAGTTATTCGCTTTATCCCGTGCTGGCTGCGATTCACGGCGCGTTGGAAAATCCCGTCGCATTAAATGAAGATTTTTCCCTGCCGCTCGATAGCATCGGTTATTTCCCAAAAAAAATATTTCATTATGCAGCGCTCACGTTTGTAACGACACCCAATGCTCCGACCGGCCGGGGTTATTCGATTGCCGATCTTGAAAGGCTGTGCCGAAAATCAAAAGGGGTCGTGATTCTCGATGAGGCTTACGTTGATTTCGCCGATGAAAATGCGCTGCCGCTCGCGTTGAAATATTCCAACGTCATTGTCTCGCGCACTTTTTCTAAAGCGTATTCCCTTTGCTTCCAGCGCGTCGGTTATTTTGTGGGTCCTCCCAAACTCATCGCGGCGCTCGATAAAATTCGCGATAGCTACAATGTGAATGGGCTTGGTCAAGTCGCCGCGTTGGCTACGCTTTCTGATCTGGGTTATTACCGGAAGAATTTTCAGAAAATCAAAGCAACGCGCGAACGTTTGCGCCTCGAATTAATCGGACTCGGCTTTTCCGTTTGCCCGAGCCAAACGAATTTTCTTTTCGCGCGCCCGCCAAAATTTCCGGCGCGGGAATGGCTGGAGAAGTTGCGCGCAGAAAAAATTTTAGTTCGTTGGTTTAACAAACCCGAGGCGAAAGATTTCCTTCGCATCACCGTTGGCGCGGATCAAGAAGCGGACGCGCTCATCCAAGCGGCGCGAAAAATTTCCGGGTAGCATCTGCCTCCGGCGGGTGCGAAGACATTTCTTAGGTCGATGTTGGATATTCGATATTGGTTATCATCTCCGAACATCGAACATCCAACGCTGAACACCGAAGGGGTGTTGTCCGCACCCGCCGGAGGCAGATGCTATCCCCATCAAAAACCATTTTGCTTTTCTCACCGGTTTTTTTCCGCTACACCATTCCCGTGTATTTGGAATATTATGGATTGGCCGAGCAGCCGTTCAACCTCACTCCAAATCCGCGATTTCTTTTTTACAGCGCCAAACATCGCGAGGCGTTCAATCATCTGGTCTATGGGATTCGCGAGCGCAAAGGTTTTGTGCAACTCACGGGCGAAGTGGGCGCGGGAAAAACGACGCTCTGCCGCGCGCTGCTCGACCAACTGGGGAACAATTTTTCCACCGCGCTGATCGTCAATCCTGTTCTCAATGCCGACCAATTGATGAAAGCCATCGCGACCGAATTTGGTTTGAAGGTCAAGGAGCTTGATCGGCTGGAAACCATTGCCGAGATCAACCATTTTCTGCTCGATCAAATGGCGCAGGGCCGCGAGGCGGTCCTCATTATCGACGAAGCGCAAGACCTGACTGATGACTTGCTCGAACAGGTGCGTCTGCTCTCCAATCTGGAAACGGATGAGCGCAAACTTCTGCAAATTGTTTTGATGGGCCAGCCGGAATTGCGCGAGCGCTTGAACCATCATGGTCTTCGCCAATTGCGCCAGCGCATCACGGTTCGCTACCATTTGCGACCGCTGAAATACCCGGAGGTTGGGCAATATGTGCAACATCGCCTCCATGTCTCCGGGGGGAAAGGTCCGCCTTATTTCACGGCGCCGGCCTTGTGGCGGATTCATCGTTACAGCCAGGGAGTGCCGCGATTGATCAATGCGCTCTGCGATAAATGTCTCCTCGCCGGCTTCGTTCACGCGCGAGATCGAATCGACTTTAGAATGGTGGGACGAGCCATTCGCGAACTGGAAGGAAATATTGACGTATGAGTTTAATCAACGACGCGCTGCGCAGGGCAAATCAAACGAAGAAAAAAGAATCTTCCGACACATCCGCTGGCGCGCCGATGCTGCCCAATCCTTCGCCGACCAAATCGTCATCGTCCTCTCTTGCGCCGATCTTACTGATCGCGATTCCTTTGGTCGTACTCCTGGCAGGCTTCTTTCTGTGGAAAAGTTTGAAGACCAATTCCACCACCGTAATCCACTCCAAGTCCGTAGCCGACGACGTGAGGAGGCGGAGTGATTTAAGCAATCAGGAAAAGTCAGACCGCCTCCTCACGTCGGCGGCTACGAAAGTCGCGCCCAGTGTTACTCCTGCGCAGCCGGAAAATAGAATAGCGGCCGAGGTCACACCTGTCTCCACGCAACCTTCCGCAAATTCAGGTTCGGTTGAAGAAAAATTATCAACACAGAGCGTGGCAGAAGCGGGTGAACCTATTCCTCCCCCCGCGCCACCCCCGCTAAAGCTGCAAGGAATTTTTTATCGGCTCTCCAATCCAACCGCGCTGATCAATGGAAAAACTCTGGGGGTGGGGGAAACGGTTGCGGGCGCGCGAGTCGTGAAAATCGAGCGGCAGGAAGTCTCGTTGGAACGAGACGGGCAAATCACGGTTCTGAGGATGAAGTAATATTTTCTATTCGAACCCTGGCGAAGTGATCTCCTTAAGAAATAAATTGTCTGGTTCTCCCACGCTCGTCCGCGTTGCGCCTTTTTTTATTTTTATCGCGCTCACTTTTTTTCAAGGGAGATTCGGGGAAGCATCGCGTTATTGGATTTACCTGATCAAGACGTTGCTGGGCGCGGCCATGATTTGGGCCGTGTGGCCCTACGTTCCAGAGATGCGCTGGAAAATCAGCGGTGAGGCAATCGTCGCTGGAATAATTGTTTTCGCGCTATGGGTGGGACTGGATAATTTTTATCCGCATCTTGGAAAAACCGGAGCGCTCTGGAATCCTCATCAACAATTTGGAAATAATTCTCCGCTCGCCTGGATCTTTGTCTTCTGTCGGGTTGCCGGATCAACTTTCGTTGTCCCTCCGTTGGAAGAAGTATTTTATCGCTCCTTCGTTTATCGCTCCATCGTTCGCTCGGATTTCCAAACGGTTCCGCTCGGCCAATTTCGTTGGGGCGCATTTCTCATTACTTCGGCCATTTTTGGTCTGGCCCATCACGAATGGCTCGCCGGAATTCTCTGCGGCATTATCTATCAAGGTTTAGTTTGCTGGAAAAAACGGCTGGGAGATGCCATGACCGCGCACGCGACGACCAATTTTCTGTTAGCGTTGTGGATCATTTGGAAAGGCGCATGGAATTTTTGGTAGAATGGATTGCCGGCACATCCAGAATTAAGCCGGCGCGAAGTAATGGGATACGTGCCTGCAATAATAATGATTCGGAGAGGCGCGGAACTTCAGTCCACTTCCGAGCGGCATACGATAATTCTCCACCGAAAAGTTAGGGCCAGGTAGTATGCCGGTCTCTTCGGCTGGCACTTTAACTGATTCCATTGTTTCTCTTTAAGGCTACGTTTTTTTCACACGAACCGTTTGTTCTTTGTTGGGAAAAAAACAAGGGAGTTGCGCTGGGATGCAAGGAACGGCTGGTTCGTTGGAAAGGAACCTATGTTATACTACACGTTGTTATTCTTATTGATCGCGTTAATTGCGGGCGCATTGGGATTCTTCGCGGTAGCCGGAACCGCGGCTTACATTGCGAAGATTCTTTTTGTCGTATTTCTGGTGATCTTTATCGTGTCTCTCCTCAGGGGCCGGCGAAAAGTCTGACGGAAGGGATAAGTTCGGTGGGCCTCCAATTCCATCAACCTACCAGCGAGATGTTGGTCTGGTTCATCCACCCGCGTGGAATCGCAAAAAACGGAAACGCTTCGCACCGCCTGTGGAGCGGGCTGTCTTTAGCGGTTGTTTTATTTTGCGTCGGCTTTCCCTCTAGCTTCTGAAGTTCCCCCGAAACGATGGACGGGGGCGGGGGTGGTTTATTGTTGTTCTTTTTTCATGAACTGCGGGGGGGTGATTAAAAGTGGGTGAGGTTGGAACCGAACTTATTTTGGACTGCGGGGACACGTCCCCGCTTTGGCTGCACGGTGGAAAAGCCGGAAAGGTTCTTCCTTTTGCGCACTTTCTCCATCGCGTAACGTGCAGGAAAAGCGGCGTCATGCCGCCGCAGTCCAAGAAACCAAATCCAGCCTCACCCGCTTTTAATCACACCCTGAACTGCGTCGGTTCCGAATCCCCTCTTGCAAATAAGATTCGGCACTCCTACTTTCCAACTCCCCGATTCTAATTCGGGGATTTTTATTTGCGGTCCCAGGACTTTCGACCGCTGAAATCCTTAACTATGGCCAACACAATTTTGGTAGGCGCGCAATGGGGCGATGAAGGCAAGGGCAAAATCATCGACGTCCTCACGGAGCAGGCGGACATCGTCGTGCGAACGCAAGGCGGCAACAATGCCGGGCACACCGTTTTTCTCGGCGAAAAAAAATATGTGTTGCATCTCATTCCGTCGGGAATTCTTCGGCCTGAAAAAATCTGTGTCATCGGCAACGGCGTCGTTATCGATCCGGTAAATCTGGTGGCGGAAATTGACGGACTGCTTCGTTTGGGCATCGAGGTAAATAAAAATTTATTCATCAGCGAAACCGCGCATCTGGTTTTTCCTTATCACCGCGAATTGGACGAGCAGCGCGAAATTCTGAAGGGCAAAAATAAAATCGGCACCACCAAACGCGGCATTGGCCCAGCCTATGGTGACAAGGCCGCGCGCACCGGTTTGCGCATGATTGACCTGGTAAATCCAAAGCGATTTGAGTCGTTGCTGCGCATTCGCATCAAAGAAAATAACGAAGTGCTCAAAGCGTTCGGAGCCAAACCGCTTTCGTTCGCGAAAGTTCACGCCGCCTATCGCGCCGCCGGAGATCGCTTGAAATCGTTTGTCACCAACACCGTCGTCTTTCTTCACCAGGCGACCACGCGCAAAGCGAATATTTTGTTTGAAGGCGCGCAGGGAACTTTTCTCGACATCGATCACGGCACGTATCCATTTGTGACTTCTTCCAATACGACGGCAGGCGGCGCTTGCACCGGCTCCGGTGTCGCGCCCAATCGGATGAATCGAGTCGTCGGCGTGATGAAGGCTTACACCACTCGCGTCGGTGAAGGTCCGTTGCCGACCGAGAACGCGGAGATCGCGGACATGTTGCACAAGATGGGTCGCGAATTTGGCGCGACGACTGGACGCGCGCGACGCTGCGGCTGGTTTGATTCCGTCGCGACCCGTCACGCCACGATGGTCAATGGCATTGGCGAACTCGCCGTGACCAACCTCGATGGACTCGACACCGTCGAAACCATCAAAGCGTGCGTCGGTTATCGCGTTGGCTCGACCCGTCTCGATCACATTCCGAACGACATTGAAATTCTCGCCAAGTGCGAACCGATTTACATCGAATTCCCCGGTTGGAAAACTCCGACTGACCAGGCCCGCGAATGGAAACATCTTCCGGCCAATGCGCGTTCCTATCTCAAAGCGATTGCGGAGTTAACCGGCACAAAATTGACCATTGCCTCCGTCGGTCCGGCGAGAGCGCAAACTATTTTTGTCTGAACTTGACTCGCCGGTAGCGTGGTGGAAAAAGAAAGCAATGAAAGCGAAAGCTCAATTGGCGGCAATCATTTTGGGCGTGGCCCATTCTACCTTTTCGCAAAACTGGATGCCGACCAGCGCGCCTGAAACGAATTGGGTTTCTATCGCTTCGTCTGCGGATGGATCCAAGTTGGTGGCGGCGGCGGGCGGGCCAAGCTCCGGCTCGATTTATATTTCGACGAATTCGGGGACCAACTGGGCGGCAACCAGCGCACCGTTCACAAATTGGAGTTCTATCGCCTCGTCAGCCGATGGAATGAGTTTAGTGGCAGCGACCGGGATGCCGGACGGCGGCGGCAGCGGCCAAATTTTTATTTCTCAAAATTCAGGAGCCAGTTGGATACCCATCGCAGTTCCCGGCACGAATTGGTGGAAAGCTGTCGCCTCTTCAGCAGACGGGATCAAATTAGTCGCGGTCGCTGCCTTCGGTCCGATTTATACCTCTACAAATTCCGGAGAGTCTTGGGTAGCAACCTCCGCTCCGAACAGCAACTATTGGCAAGCCGTCGCTTCTTCGGCGGATGGGATCAAATTAGTCGCGGTGGTGTGCGGAGGATCGATTTACATCTCCACTAACTCTGGAGGAACCTGGATGTCCGCCAACGCGCCCAGCACAAATTGGGCTTCTGTCGCGTCGTCATCGGACGGAACCAAATTGGTCGCAGTCGCTTTTTCCGATCTCGGGCCAATTTATACTTCCACAAATTCGGGAGCGACTTGGACGTCCGGTGGCACACCAGTTCAGCATTGGCATTCTGTCGCGTGTTCTGCGGATGGGAGCAAGATGGTCGCGGCCAGTTACGGGCCGATTTATAGCTCGACGAATTCAGGGACAACCTGGCTGTCAAACAGCGCGCCGATTAAAACTTGGCAAGCCATCGCCTCCTCGGCAGATGGAAATAAATTGGCCGCGGCGGGATGGTACCGCTCGATTTACCGCGGGGAATCAACTCCAAATCCGTTACTGAGCATTAAACATTCGGGCAGCAGCCTTCTTATTTCGTGGCTTTTGCCTTCGACGCCTTTCGTCTTGCAGCAGAGCTCTGATTTGAACATCACGAACTGGAATGACGTGACGCCACCACCCACCTTAAATCTCACCAACCTCCACAATGAAGTAATCGTGCCTTTGTCCAGCAGCAATCGGTTCTACCGCTTGAAAGGGATTTGATTGAAGCCTCAAGTGGCTGGCGCGCGCGCAAACTCGTTTTGTTTGAGAACCGACAGTTGCCTCAAAAACTTTCTCGTGCCATAAAGAACCATGAGGGCGCGAGAATTAATCGAACAGGAACTAACCCAGTTGCCGGAATCGTTGCAACGCGAGGTCTATGATTTCGCGCGTTTCGTGCGTCTCAAAAACGAGGAAGAACATTTCAATGGATTGCTTCTGAGCGAATCCGCCCTCGCCAAAGATTGGAACCACCCGGAGGAGGATGCCGCATGGGCAAGCCTGTAGTCGGCGAGGTTGTCGTCCATCTGTTTCCTGAAAAAATTCGGTGAGCGCTATTTTACATCTTACCCCACAAGCCAAAGCCGTTTTGCCTCAACACGTCGCCATCATCATGGACGGCAATGGACGTTGGGCGAAACAACGTCATCTTCCGCGAGTCGAAGGTCATCGGCACGGCGTCGAATCCGTGCGCGCGGTCGTGCGGGCGGCGGGCGAAGCGGGTGTAAAATATTTAACGCTCTACGCTTTCTCCGTCGAGAATTGGAACCGCCCGAAAGATGAAGTCGATACGTTGATGAAATATCTCGCGCGATTTCTGAAAAACGAAATTCCCGAATTGAATCGCAACAACGTTCGCCTCGAAGCCATCGGCCAAATTTATCGGTTGCCCGAATTTGTGCAGCAACAGCTTGCCAAAACCAAAGCCGCGCTCGCGAAAAATAATGGACTCACCCTCATCCTCGCGTTGAGTTACGGCGGGCGCACGGAGATCGTCGAGGCCGTGCGCGAGATCGCGTCGAAAGTAAAACGCGGCGCCATCGAGCCGGCGGAAATCAACGAACAAATTTTTGCGCAACATCTCTACACGCGCCCGTGGCCCGATCCCGATTTATTGATTCGCACCAGCGGCGAAATGCGCGTCAGCAATTTTCTGCTCTGGCAAATTTCCTACGCCGAACTCGTCGTCACGCAAACGCTCTGGCCGGATTTTCGGAAAGCGCAATTCAACGACGCGCTCGAAGAATATGCGCGACGTCATCGACGGTTTGGCGCGGTGTGATCGCGAATCGTAATGCAGTGGAGCGTCAGGAGAAAAGGAAGCATCGCGAGGCCTAACGACCCAAGCTCAGCGACCCGGCCCGCGGGACGCGCGGATTGCAACCACAGCGCGTTGGCCGGGTTCGCTACAGCGATGGTTAGGCCGCGTTGGGAGCATGTGAGAAAAGACGACGAACGACTCTCACTGACCGACCGATGGTCGTGCCTGAAAACCTCGCGGTGATCCCGAACACCAAGATAAGCAAGTCAACGATGGACTGAATCATGAGGACAAAGAAGACCGCGAAAGAAACGATAAACAGCCATGCGCGCGGCGTATCCGAAATCCCCGTCATCCAGACATAACAAAGGGCGAAGACTAAGAGACTGATAACGCCAGCGCGGATGACTCCTGCGTGCGTTTCGGTGGAGGTATTTTGTGTTTTCATAGATTTGATGTGCGTGGCGTTTGAAGCGGCCTAACGACCCAAGTTCAGCGACGGCGGCCACGAGACGCGCCGATTGCAACCGCGATGGCCCGCCGCCGTTAGCTGCAGAGCATGGTTAGCTGTCATTTTACTTCTCCGACTCTTTGTGGTGGCCAATAACAAAATGAAACCCGGCCGATGATGTTCGCGCGCGGGACGCTACCCCAAAAGCGGCTGTCAAAGCTGTTGGTCGAATTATCACCGAGCACAAAATAGCAGCCGCTTGGAACTGTCAGGTTGGTCTGCAGTGAAAACGTCCCAACACGGGGCGGCAGATCGTAGGCAATCTCTCCCACAACATTGCTAAGTGACACCTGCTTGTCATTGATGAACAACTTACCCTCTGAAAGCCGCACATGGTCTCCAGGCTTTCCTGCGACCCTTTTGACATAAATCGTCGCAGACGGCAACGAAGCGATTCCGTCGGTCTTGAAGACCACAATATCTCCAAGACGAGGCTGGCGAGAGAGAAACGTCATACCTTCCATCACAATGTGGTCGCCTGCGGAGACCGCAGGCGTCATCGCTCCCGTGGGCACGGAGAACGGTCGGACCAGTCCGCAAACGCGAAGCAGAATCAGTGCGCCAACAAGAAATGCCGGTAGAAGAGCCAGCCCGACAAGGAGCTTGCTGCGGCTGCTCATCGGAACTCGCGGCGGTTGAGGCAATGGCGGTGGTATATCAGGGTGCATGCGCGATTGACAGCTAACGGATAAAAGCTGAGCCACGCGGACCGAAAACGCAAGCACACCCGCGACTTCCCGGCAAACCAGAACGGCTCAACCGCGTTGGCTCCAGCGCGAGCCTGTGTGAAAACTCACCACGAGCAAGCCGCATGAAAAAATCGACGCTCACATTTTTGTTCTGGCGCGTTTTTATTTTTGGCGAGAGTGATTTGAACCACTTTTTCGTTTTGTAAAATGACCAGATTTGAGTTTTCACACAGGCTCGCGCTTGGTTAGGCATCATCTTCATCGACTCAAATAAACTCCGAATCCAAAGATGCCGAAAAATAATATCGGTCAAAACAACCAATAGAATCCCAAATCAGTCCGCGACAATCTCGCTCGTTCCCTCTGTGCAAATCTCAAGGAGTAAACGGAACCCGCGACGGCAGCGACGAAAACCGTGATTAACAATGCCAGTCGTCGAGTAGCGTCCGAAAGCGGCGCGAAGATCTCGAAGGTAGGAAGCACGAGCATGTGGACGGATATCCAAATAATGCCGAATACAGTCATTGGCCCAAGAATCGCATTAACCGGCGGTGAAATCTTAAAACCCATACGCGTGAATGATGCCTAACGAGAACAAGATCAGCGACGCCTACCGGGAGCAAGCGTCGCTCGGAGATGAAATGGTTTAGTCATGGGAAGTGGGGGGCGAACAGCGGGTAGTCGTTCGCTGCATCGCTTGGTTAGGCTCTGAAATCATTTGCGCCTGCATACCAGAGAGCCTGTTCCTATCGGGACAAGAACCGAGTCCACCCGATTATCGCGGCGTGTGTTATCAATAAACGATTGAAGTGAGGATTGATGACTGATCGCATTGTCAGCAATCAAAAGAGCACCTTCAACCATTCGAGGGACCACTAAGTCGTAGCACTTCTCATACAGATCCTTTTCTGCATCCAAGAAGCAGAAGCTAATTTTCTGGAAACGCGGCAGGTGCTCCAAGGCGTCTTCCTGCACAAGCTCTACTGTAGAGCTTATCTGCGCTTGCTCAATCGTCTGCCTAGCTAGCCGGACCTTCTGCTCCGAAGTCTCGAACGTAATCAGTCGACCACCTCTTGCCCGACAACCCAGAGCGATCCACATGGCTGAGTATCCTCCACTCGTCCCAATCTCGAGGCACTCACCGGGCGGGGCAATCGCCGCCAAAATCGCGAGAAAACGGCCCGCCTCAGGCGAAACCTGCCGCAGGCGCTCCGAATGAGGAGTACCATCTGAGCGATCGCGTTGGTCAATCTGCTCAAGCTCACGCATACGCGCTAACATGGAAAGAGGGATTTCGCTAAACACAGGTCGGAGCCTAACG
>JBBQRQ010000067.1:0-27310 GCA_038214755.1 Verrucomicrobiota bacterium | reverse complement strand
AAAAGGACATGAAGCGCTGGATGGTTCCGCTGTTTGATTTCACGCGCAAAGGTCTCGAATATCACCAGGCCGGTTTTAAATTGAACGACGTTTGCCGTTACTATTGGCAAACACGCGATGCCTCCATCATCAAGGAATTTCGCAATTGGTCGAAGCCGGAACGTTATCGCACCGGCCCCAAAGAAGTTGTTTCCGGTTGGGAAAGTGAAGCGCGCCGCCTCGACGAACATCGCACGGGCGAACACGGTTTATTTCCCAAGGAACAATATTGCGGCGACATCAGCACGCCGGTGCAAACGCTCAACGCGAATTCAAAAGCGTGGCGGGCGTTGCGCGACATGGCGACGGTGCTCGGTGAAGTCGGCGAGAAAACTGAAGCCGAACATTACGAAAAAGTAGCGCGCGAATTTCGCAAAACCGTTTTAACCGCAATTGAAAAAAGCGCCGACCGTTCCACCACGCCGCCGTTTGTTCCCATCGCGCTCTACACCAACGAACTCGCGCACACGCCGATTTGCGACACGCGCATCGGCAGTTATTGGAACATCATTATCGGCTACACGATTGCGAGCGGAATTTTTCCCGTGGGCAGCGCGGAGGAAAATTGGCTTCCGCATTATCAGGAACAACACGGCGGACTCGCGATGGGAATGCTGCGCGCGGGCGGACAGGAAAACACTTTTTGGAACAGCGAATACAAAATCAATCCGCTTTACGGCACACGTTACGCGCAGGATGTTTTGCGTCGCGACGAGCCGGAACGCGCGCTGGTTTGCCTCTATGGAATGCTCGCGCAAGGTCTCACGCGCAACACGTTTGTCGGCGCAGAAGGTTGCTCGCTCAAACCGCTCGATGAAGGCGGACGGCTTTTTTATTGTCCACCGAACAGCGCGGCTAATTCGCATTTTCTTTCGATGCTGCGTTACGTCTTTGTCCAGGATTCCGATCTGAACGATGACGGCAAACCAGAAACGTTGCGGCTCGCGTTTGCCACTCCGAAGCGTTGGTTGGAGGATGGAAAAAGTTTTAAAGTCGAACGCGCGCCGACGGCGTTTGGCCCCGTCTCTTTCAATGTTCAGTCCAAGTTGAGCCAAGGCGAAGTCATCGCGGATATTCAATTGCCGGAGCGAAACGCCCCGGAGAAAATTTTATTTCGCGCGCGTGTGCCGGACGGGTGGAAGATTGTTTCGGCAAAAGCCAACGGAAAAAAGATCAACGCTGATGATCGAGGCACGATTGATCTCACGGGAGAAAAAGCAACAGTGGCACTGCGTTTTGCGGTTAAAAAAGAGTAGCGACTCTACTGGCTGGCGATGTGTTCCGGTGAAATCAAGACCACATGGCGATGTTCGATTTCCTCACGGGGCTCGGCGGAACTTTGCGCCCAATCGAGCACAAAATGTTAGTCCTTTTCTTGCTTCAAAAATCTGGCGATATCGGTTGTCAGAATGGGCGAGAGAAGTCGAACATCAACAATCGTGTCATCAAGTTCGGCACGCCCTTCTAGCTCCACCATCGGCGAAATGAGTTTGGATAGCTGTTTTTCCGGCGGCTCACCATACCGGCCTTCGGCATAAAACGGAGTGATTTTGGTCAGGGTGAGCTTTTTTGTTTTGGCCAACGTTTTTACTCTCGCAAAATAATCAGGCTCATTTTCATTCGGAAGCACAGCGGCTTTATTTGCCCGGATGAGTCTGATTATTTCCTCCAGACTTGCCGCGACATGAGTTTCGCGCAGCTTCAATTCCGGCCAGAGTAATTCAAATCTTTTGATTTGTCCCTCGCCGCCGATGGTAATTCCAAACCCAAAATCCCTCATCTCAATCCCGTCAACCTTTCGCGTCAGGAATGTACGACGAGAGCAAATTTGATTTGTGTTTTTGTGGTCGCATCTATTCGTCCGTCGGCTCTCCGGTTTCTCGAGTAATTCAGACGCACCTATCTCAAAACGAGCCGCATAATTCCACGCGCGCTTTGAAACTTCCTCGGCGGCGGGAACGCCTGAGGGATTTCCGGAATCAAATCGTATTTCATAGTCAATCTGTCCCGATTCCGGCAGAACGTTTAAAGCGCGCGACCAGCGATCTTTCTCTCCGTCCTGTAATCGGAGGATATTCGTGGAAGCAAAGATGGCACGCGGCAAAGGAAACGACGCGAGAAGAATGGCGTTTGAAATCACGTTCGGCGAAAAAAACCTCGGTGCTCTTGTAAAAACGCCATAGCTTTTTGGAAGATCGTTGGTTGCGGCCTTCCAAACAATTGAGGCATTGGTTGAAAGATGCAGGGAAATATCTTCCAATTTCAGATCGCTGCCTACTAATAGAAAGGGCAACCCGAAGACTGTCACCAGAAGTGGCAACATTTTCTTCATGGCTCCTTTCTAAGATGAATAGAGTTTACCATTATTCGTTTTCCATTTCGAGTAACTCGCCGAGAGTCGGACATTCAACCTTCAAAACTATCTTTCTAACGCCATCATCCACTAATGCGGATAGTTCTGCGTAAGGCTCTATGAATTTATGTTCCTTATCGTCGCCAAGCAGGCCGCGGTAATAAGGCACACAGCTTGTAATCGTAATTGTTTTCGCCGATTGCCACGCCATCGGTCCGTTTTCCCACTGTGTTTTTCCGACTACAATGCCAGCCATAATCTCTTGTGGCGTCAGGGTTTTATGAAGTTGAAACGGTTCAATACCTTTCCAGACAATCTTCAACCGCGCTAATCTGCAATCCTTCCCGAAGTTAAAATAGACGCCGCCCCGGCTGCCGATTCCATCGAAATCAATGCCGTCCACTCGGCGAATGAAAAACACACCACGATTGACGACATCCTCAATCTCCTTTTTCTTTTCATCATTGAAATAGCCGCGAATCTCCACGTCACGCATGATTTTTAATTCGGTGCTTCCCGGCTTGGTCACAAGTTGCGAGCGGTCAACGCCGAACTTCCGTAAAAACTCGAGAGCTAGTTCATACGCTTTTTCGTCATTGGGGACGGTGGACACTTCGTTCTTCTTTGGTTCAGCATCGCGATCATTATAGTATATCCAACCGATGGAAGGAAAAACTCCAAGCTCCTTCCTCTTGTTCTCATCTGTGAAATACATCATCTGTTTATCTTTAAATGACGGTTGTCCTTCTACATGCGTGCGGTCAGCCATCGTGAATGATCCGAGTGCCATCAGGTTGGATATTACAGCCGGAGAAAAACTTTGCGGGACAATCCTGTAAACCCATAACATCGATGGATAGTGGTTCGACAGCGGAGCGTTCCAGATTAATTCAATCCGATTCGTGCCAATCATCATCTCTTGTCGTGGGGAAGTCTCTGCGAGGCCAGAGATGCAACTTATAAAAGCCGCCAAGACAATCGCCTCCGTTTTCATGGCGGCGGAGGATATACTATTCGCTGACGATAAGTAAGGCTTCCACTGGGACTACTCACGAAATCCTTTAGTTTGTCATCGAAACAGTCTTCCCAACCAACCACGCGGAAAACCATATTGCTAAGGCCGGAGTACTTTCTGTAGGCGTCGATTCCAGCATCGAACCAGGCTTGGGATACTGTTTCCGGCGAAGTAAAAAATCCGCCAATCATTTTTTTTGCCCAAAGCTCGCCCAAATTCCGAACGTCGTAGGTAACCGTTGTCGCTCCGCAAAAAAGATGATTGTCAGCACCTATGGGCAGAACGCCCTTATTGAGCATGCTCGAATACTGGTCGTGATGCACACTGAAACAAGTGTCAAAAGCTATCCAGCGCAAGCTGCCTCCGCTGAAGCCAAATTCAGAGAAACCAATCCATGGAGCGGATGAATCCGATGGATTATCGCTGGGAAAATACGTTTGAAGAGATTGGCCGGCCCAATTATGCCAGTCTATGGTCGTGCCGAATTCACCATGGTCGGAAAAATAGCCAATGTTTACATTTGCAAAAAGATTGCTTCCACCAAGCGATGAATTTTTCAGTTCTACTGCCATAAGATTTGTTCCCGATTTGTTGAAGCTCAACTTGTACCCAGCATTTGCCATTTTCTTTGCAAACCTTTTGACGAGCACATCGGTCCCGGGGAGATCTGGCAGAAATCTGTCGCCGTAGGAACCCTGAATTTGGACTTTTCCGCTGTTGCCCGAGAGGGGTAATCCATTTTTCGGAACCGCAAGAGTGCGAGGAGTGCTCCAGTCGTAGTAAGCAACGCCCACTGTTCCCACTAAATTCTTAACCCGCTTCGTAGGTGGCTTGGTTGGCGCGAGGGTGCTTTGCGATCCACCGCTATAAGCTGCAGGGGAAGGGCCGCCTTTTTCGACCGATTCGGAGAAGCCTACGCTCGCGCTTGTATGAGAGCGTGCCGGGCGTGGGACGATCATACCAGTAATTTCCTTTCCTTCTTCGTCAGTACCGTACGACAGACCAAGTGGTAAAGGAGGCAAGGGGATTTCGTAAAACTCTGGCTCGGAACTGGAGTTTAAAAATGAATTGGGAGAAGGCGGGCTTCCACCACCGCCACTGGAACCACCTTCAGACCCAGAGGCGAGGCCATTCGTTTCCACAGAGATTAAATACATGTAAACACCATCTGGTATATTTGTTCCGCCATCTCCCGTTCCGTCCCAATTAAAACTGAGTGACGTGCCACTGCCGGTTACTGTGCGGACAGCGTTGCTGGATTCATCAAGAACTTGCAGCGTCCAGTTCACATTCGCTGCGAACACAGCCGTGACTCGTTGGGTTTGTCCCAAGGAGGGCTCAAAAAATGGTTCACTGAAATCTACTTTGTGAATCAGATTGTCAAAATCAACGCTGACGTACGATGAAACTGCGCGTCCGATGTCGGTTGAATTGACTCCTGTTTGCCCCGACAAACCTGACTCCGCCATTGCCGTAACAAAAAGTATGTGTGGGCCGTTCGGCCATTCGCAGGTATTAATCACGTAATTTGTCCCGTCGTCGCTGCTCTCCATTTCCTGGCCGTCAACAAACAGCGTCGTGTTCAACACAGGGTAGCTACTGGTCGCCACGACAGATATGATAATTTCGCCTGATAGGACGGCATTGTTAGTTGGTGAAAGAATCGATGCATAAGGAGCCGCGCCCGAATTCGTTCCCTTGGCGACGACCCGATAGAAACGCATCAATTCTTTTTTGGGAGTAAGAATCCACGGAATTTGATCGTAATTCCCCGTGTCCATCCAGAAGGTGTTTGTTCCATGCGAGGGATAATTATCGTATAGAACGCTCCATGACGTGTTGCCTTCGATCAATTCGGTCGCGTGTTCGATCCGATAGGTGGTGTTGGATTTGCTCTGCCAAAACAATTGTATACCTTCATCCTCAACCGCGCGGACATTCGTAAATGGTTCTTCGCTGTTTTCAGTGGAATTAGAATTGTGGGAGGCGAAGTTTTCCGGCGACGAGGTAGAGCATGGTGATCAGGTGCGTGGTCGAACGGTAGCCGCGCGCTTTGCGTTTGGTCCCGCTAAAGACGCTGTTTAATCCTTCCATGAAGGCGTTGGTCACTCCCCACTTCCAATGCGCCAGGATTCCCGCCAGATGGTTGGCGACCATTTGCGCCAGCTTCACCATCGAGGTAAAGAGGCTGGCCTTGTGGAAACGAGCCACCCAACGCACCCACCGACACCACACTTTGAAACGATGCCGCGCCGTCGCCGCATCCGCCGACCGATAGATATCCTGGAGCACCAGGCGCATTTGATACGCCTTGGCCGTGCAGAGGTTTTTGTGCTTGATCCTGGCCATTCGCTCTTGTTCCTTGTCCGTCAGGTTCTCCGGGTTTTTACGCCAGAGCCATTGGCTTTTGTTCAGCGCTTCCCACACCCCTGGACCGCCCAGCCGGACTTCCGCCCGCCGCACCTTGTCCACCGCTTCGTTGGCATTCTTAATGACATGAAACTTGTCGAATACCACTTGGGCGTTACGACAGTTCTCCGCCACTCCACTCTGATAGGCCCGGCTCATGTCCATGCTGGCCTGGGTGATGGCATGCCGATGGCCATGGTGTTTTTCCAGTGCCTCCACGAATTTCATCCACGTTTCCTTGTCCTTGCCTTCGGTGGCAAAAAGCACGCGCTTGGCCACTAAATCGGCGAACACGCTGATATATTCATGGCCCTTGCGCACACTCATCTCATCGACGCCCACGCAACAGACCTGGCTGAAATCCGCCTGGGCATAGGCTGCCTCCACCTGGCGAAAGAGCATGCGCCACAAGCGCGTGTCCGTCTCGCCAACCATCTCGGCTACTTTGCTCATGGGCATCTCGCGCATGAGCAGCAGGGCAAAGGCTTACTCCTTGGTGAAATGCGTGCTTAAACCTTCCCACGGCGGACGCACGCGGAAGACCTGCCCGCACTGGCGACACTTTCCCCGTGGCAGCCGGCACGTGATCTGGCAGGGGTGTTGGAAAACATTGAGATGTCGCCAGGTGATTACTTCGGTGTGGTCGTAGCAAAAGACCAAGCCCCCCTCTTTGGGACAACGGGCCGACTCCCACAACCGCGACGTCTCGCCGATCTCCAAAAAGACCGTCCCGCTCGTGCGCTCGAAACGGCTCTCGATTACTTCCCAACTCAGCCCCAATCCCAATAACTCTTGAAATAGTTTTTCCGGTGTCATCCCCACAAACTATCCAGCCCCAACTTCTATTCCACCGAAAACAGCGGGGAACCTCGTAAATAGAGGATCCTGTGCCGCGATATTGAAAATTCCCGACTGCGCCAAAACCATCAATACAAGAAAATTTCTCACGTTTTTAATTTTCATAAGTTTTTCCAGAATTTTATTGAGCACTACAAACGCATAATCCTGTGCTGACAAATTAGCGCAGGAGCGAAGCGCCCCATTTTCTAGTCTAGCCGTTATCCGGTGTCAACAACGCAAATCCCTCGCTTCACTGAACCCAGTGAACGACCGGCAGATTCTGCGGGTGATCGGGCGAAATATCCGTGCGGCTCGTCTTAAAGCGAGTCTCACGCAAGAGTGTTTGGCTGAATTGGCAGGTGTCCATGTGCAAACCATCGGCGCTCTTGAGCGCGGCGATTTTCCATTTGCTGTCACCACCTTTGCTCGCCTCTCACAGTTTTTGGAAGTCAGTCCCAATCGCTTGCTTGACGATTTGAAGCCGCCAGACCCGCAACGTACAGCTGGTATCAAAAAAGCGCTTACTCGCAGACGGGCGCCGCCTCAGAAGACCGTTTAATGTTTTCCTTCCGCCGATGTGGTGTTACGTCTTTGTTCATCTTTAAACGGAACGCAAACCATGCATTTCGCCGTGGAAAAACAATGAAGGCGTGGAAACTGTTTAGTTTTTTCTTCGCGGCTTTTTCGATTGCAGCCCAGTCTCAAATTCCTTCGTTCGATGAAGTCCTGAAATCCAAACGCGATCTTTGGGGCGAAGCCGCCATAGGCCAGCCCAACGGCGCGAGTTACGAGTTTTTTGACAACCTTTTGCCGCCGCCGCGCTACGTCAACGCGGATTTTCGTTTCTATCCCATCGTCTTGAGCGCGCCGAATGCGAAGATCAAAGCGCGGCTCGTTTCCAATGGCAGCGGCGTCAATCTTCGCGGCGGAACTCGAAGTTGGAACGATGTCGGCGTGCCCGTTATTTTTCGAGTCGGCCCGGACGAATTTCGCTTCGGCGATATTTTAAGCCGACTTCAACATCCAAAACTTGCGGAAGGTTTTTTGCCGATTGTCCAAATTGATTACGAACATCCCACGCCGCGTCACGACAACTGCCCCGCCGCTTCCCAAAATCCTTCCCATGATCCCAGTCCGGAAATCTATCGGTTGGAAGCGTTTGCCAGCACTGACCCAAGTCTCTCCGAAAGCGGAGTCGTGTTCGCGAGATTTTCTCTCGTCGCAGGCTCAAACGGATTTGTCACCGTCGAGATGGATTCGAAATCAGCGGTGAAATATGTCGGAGGCGTCGCCGTGAATGAAAAAAACGAAACGCTGGCGTGGTTTGAAAAAACATGGGATTTGGATCGCAAAACGATGCACGCAAAAATCAGCGGAAACAAATTTGCGACGCTGGCCATCGCCGCGAAACCGCTCGCGACTAACAGCGCTTTTCATTTTTCAAAAGAGAGTTATGACGAGCAGCGCAAACTTTGCACGGAGGCCTGGACAAAACTTTTGTCCGAGGGAACGAAGGTCGAAACGCCGGAGCCGCTCGTCAACCATGCCTTCAAAAATTTAATCATTCAGAATTTTTCGATCTGCAGCGGGAGCAATCTTTTTTACAGCGCGGGAAATCAGTATCAAAAAATGTATGCGGCTGAGACGAGCGACGCCGCCGTGCCGTTGATGGGGTTCGGTTATGAAAACGACATGCGCCGTTTTCTGCCCGTGATTCTTGATCTCGTGGATCGTCGCCTGACCAACCATTTTGCGGCGCACAAACTCGACACGCTTTGCAAATTTTTTTGGCAGACCCGCGATGTGGAATTCGTTAAAGCGTTGCGTTCTCGCTGGCAGAAGGAGCTCGACTGGATTTTGAACAATCGCAACGGCGAAAACGGCCTGCTGCCCAAAGACAATTACTGCACCGACATCGAACAGCCGGTTTATTCGCTCGGAGCAAATGCGAGTTGCTGGGCCGCGTTGCGCGACTTGATTCCGGTGCTGGAGGAAATGGGTGATTCCGAAACAGCCAAGCGTGTTTCGGAGGTCGCCGCGAAATACAAACGAGACATTCTCGATGCCGCCGACAAAAGTATTCGTCGCGAAACCGAACCACCGTTTGTTCCGATGGCGCTGTTTGGCGCAGAGGAGATTCACGATCCGATCACCGAAACTCGCATTGGAAGTTATTGGAATCTGGTCGCGAATTATATCATCGGTTCCGGCATTTTCCTCGGCAGCGAAAAGGAAACCTGGATACCAAAATATTTTGAGACGCACGGCGGGCTTTGCATGGGACTCACTCGTTCCGGCGCGGCCAACCACACTTTTTGGACGGGACAGCATCGCACCAATCCACTCTACGGAATGCGTTACATCAACGATTGCCTGCGACGCGACGAAGTGGAGCGCGCGCTCGTGAGCTTCTATGGAATGCTGGCCCACGGCATGACGCGCAACACGTTTATCGGCGCGGAAGGAACGGCGTTGGAACCGCTCGACGACGGCGGCAGATTTTTTTATTGCCCGCCCAATACGGCAAGCAACGGGCAATGGCTTTGGACGTTGCGACATCTGTTCGTGCAGGATTGGGATCTGAATAACGACGGCAAGCCCGAAACTTTGCGGCTCGGTTTCGGGACGCCCAAACGTTGGCTCGAAGATGGAAAAGGTTACAACGTGGAACGCGCGCCGACGGCGTTTGGTCCAGTCTCACTGAATGTTCAATCAAAATTGAGCAAGGGTGAAATCTTCGCGAACTTGTCGCTGCCGGAAAGGAACGTCGCGGAGAAAATTTTATTTCGCGCGCGCTTGCCAGACGGCTGGAAAATCACTTCTGCGACCGTCGAGGGCAAAGCGTTGAGGGTGGACGAAAGAGGAACCGTCGATTTAACGGGTCGAAAAGAAAAGGTCGTCATCCGTTTTGCGGTGAAAAAGATTTGAGTGACGACTCCGCCAAGTGCTGCCGACATTCGATTGCAGAGGAGAACGTGATCCATTGGTGCGACGTTGAACAAGGCGCAACTAGTTCGCCAGCGCGCCGAGAAAAGTGCTTTGCGCCCCGGCAGTTCCCGACACTTTGGCGTTCGAGCTTCAGATTTCTTTCGGCTTTCGGATTTCGGAATACGGAATTATAGCGGTCGCCAAAGTAAATTTCCGAAAGGTGTCGGTATCAGATCGGAGCGCAGAGCATTGCTCTGTGCATTGATCCATGTATTTTCGAGCGGAGCAATGCTCCGCGCTCCGTTCTATTCGGAAATTTATTTTGAGAACCGCTCCAGATAATCGACAACCCTGATTCACTCAGCCAGGAAGCTGCCAACCAAACTGAACATGGAAGAAGAATCCAACCCTCCGATCAATCGATTCACCGAACCGCTCCCGGCTGATCCGGTGATGGAGAATTACTTTCGCACGCATGATTTGCCCAAACCGGTCATGCCCAGCAAACCGATCCAGAAAGTGTTGCAAGGTCAGAAGGCGCTGGTCACCGGAGCCAATTCTGGAATCGGCCAGGGCGTCGCTCTCGCGCTGGCCCACGCGGGAGCGGATGTCGTCGTCAATTACGTGACTCATCCCGAAGCCGCCGATGAAATCGTTCAGGAAATAGTCAGCCACGGCACGCGCGCGTTCGCCCACCAATGCGATGTGACGAAAGAGGACGAAGTGCAAACCATGTTTCGCAGGATGCGCGACGAATTTGGAACCATCGACATTCTCGTCAATAACGCCGGCATTCAACAAGACGCGCCGATTGATCAGATGACCCTGGCGCAGTGGCAGAAGGTCATTGATGTGAATCTAACCGGGCAATTTCTTTGTGCGCGCGAGGCCATTCGCGAATTCAAACGGCGCGGGGTGCAGCAGGAAATTTCCTGTGCGGCGGGAAAAATCATTTGCATGAGTTCAGTGCATGATGTCATTCCGTGGGCGGGCCATGTCAATTACGCGACCAGCAAAGGCGGCATCCAAATGATGATGAAAAGCATCGCACAGGAAGTCGCGCCCTTCCGCATCCGCGTCAACGCGGTGGCGCCGGGAGCGATCCGCACTCCGATCAACATGGAGGCATGGAGCACGCCGGAAGCGTATCGCGCCTTGATGAGACTTGTGCCTTACAAACGCATTGGCGAACCGGAAGATATTGGGCGCGCCGTGGTTTGGCTGGCCAGTGATGATTCCGATTATGTGCATGGCGCGACGATTTACGTGGATGGCGGGATGACGCTTTATCCGGGTTTTGAAACAGGCGGTTGAATCTAAAAAAAAGTTCAAGGTTTGAAGTTTAAAGTTCAAGGTCATCTCGAGGCGGCTCCCGACGATGGAGCGAAACTCTCGTCGAGTCATCATGGCGGAACCGCCGAGTCACAACGCCTGGCCGAAAATCACGCCGGAAAAAAACGATGGCATTTGTGGGGCCCGTACCTTTCCGAGCGGCAATGGGGCACGGTGCGTGAAGATTATTCGCCCAACGGCACGGCCTGGGAATATTTTCCGCACGACCATGCGCGCAGCCGCGCTTATCGCTGGGGTGAGGATGGCATCGCCGGGTTGAGCGACAACCGCCAGCGTCTTTGTTTCAGTCTGGCGTTGTGGAATGGCCACGATCCGATTTTAAAAGAACGTCTTTTTGGTTTGACCAATGCGGAAGGCAATCACGGCGAGGACGTGAAGGAACTTTATTATTACCTCGACGCCACTCCGACGCAGTCCTACCTCAAGATGCTTTACAAATATCCCCAGCGGGAATTTCCCTACGCGCAACTCGTTGCCGAAAATCATCGCCGCGGAAAAAACGAAATGGAGTTCGAACTCCTCGACACCGGCCTCTTCGATGACGACCGTTATTTCGATGTCTTCGTCGAATACGCCAAGGCCGGCCCGGAAGATATTTTGGCGCAAGTCACCGTTCACAATCGCGGGCCGGACGAGGCGAAAATTCATCTGCTGCCGCAACTCTGGTTTCGCAACACCTGGTCGTGGAAAAAAGACGCGACCCCTCCGCAGTTCAACGTGTCTGGAGAAAATTCCATCGAAGGAAAACATCCTGACCTCGGAAGTTACTCGCTCTATTTCGAGGGCAAACCCAATTTACTTTTTTGCGACAACGAGACCAATGTCCGCCGTCTTTTCGGGCAGAAAAATGCGCCGGGTTATTTCAAAGACGCCTTCCATGAATATGTCGTCGCGGGCAATCACGATGCGGTGAACCCCATGCGCACCGGCACGAAGTTCGTCGCCCATTCCGAACACTCCGTGCCCGCGCAAAGTTCCGTCACGATCCGACTCCGTCTCGGCAATGGGAAAAATTCCCAGCCGTTCGCCGACTTCGATTCCATTTTCGAGCAACGCAAAAATGAGGCCGATGAATTTTATGCGATGCTGCAAAAAAATGTGACCGATTCGGATTCGCGGATGGTGCAGCGCCAGGCTTTCGCGGGAATGATCTGGAGCAAACAATTTTATTACTACGACGTGCGGCAATGGCTTCACGGCGACCCCGCGCAACCTCCGCCGCCACGGGAACGCAAGGACAGGCGCAACCACGATTGGACTCATCTCGATAACGCCAACATTATTTCCATGCCGGACAAATGGGAATATCCGTGGTACGCCGCTTGGGATCTCGCCTTCCATTGTCTGGCGCTGGCGCAGATCGATTCCGAATTTGCCAAACGCCAACTCGTCCTGCTCACGCGCGAATGGTTCATGCATCCGAACGGACAATTGCCCGCCTACGAGTGGGCGTTCGATGATGTGAATCCTCCGGTGCATGCCTGGGCTGTGTGGCGCGTTTTTCAAATTGATCGAAAACATCGCCGCAAAAATAATCCCGGCGACCACGGCGATCTCGCGTTTCTGGAGCGGGTTTTTCACAAGCTGATGTTGAACTTCACCTGGTGGGTGAATCGCAAAGACGCGCAGGGCCGAAATATTTTTCAAGGCGGATTTCTCGGACTCGACAACATCGGTGTGTTCGATCGCAACGTAAAATTGCCGGACGGAGAATTTATCAATCAAGCCGACGGCACGAGTTGGATGGCGATGTATTGCCTGAACCTCATGCGCATCGCGCTGGAACTGGCGGTGCACAACAAAGTCTATGAAGACATCGCTACGAAATTTTTTGAACACTTCATGAACATTTCCGCCGCCATCAATGGATTTGAAGACGGCTTGTGGGATGAGACGGATGAATTTTATTACGACGCCCTCAACCGCGCGGACGGAAGCAGTCTCACGATACGACTGCGCTCGATGGTTGGGTTGATCCCACTCTTCGCGGTGGAAACATTGGAGCCGGAGTTGTTGCGGCAATTGCCGGACTTCAAAGCGCGCATGGACTGGTATTTAAATTACCGGCCTGACCTCGCCAAACTGGTTTCGCATTGGGAGGAACATGGCGCGGGCCAGCGCAGCCTCCTTTCCATTCTGCGCGGCCATCGGATGAAATGCCTCCTGCGCCGCATGTTGGACGAAACCGAATTTCTTTCCGACTATGGAGTCCGCGCTTTATCCAAAGTTTACGAAGCGAATCCGTATCGACTCGATTTTGGCGGCACGGTCCACGAGGTAAATTATTGGCCGGCGGAATCACGCGGAGAAATTTTTGGCGGCAACTCCAATTGGCGCGGCCCGGTGTGGATGCCCGTCAATTTTCTCGTGATCGAATCTCTGGAAAAATTTCATCATTACTACGGCGACGATTTTAAAATCGAATGCCCCACTGGCTCGGGACAGTTCATCACGATCCTGGAAGTGGCCGACGAATTGGCGCGCCGTCTCACGCGATTGTTTTTGAAAAACGCCGATGGGGAACGGCCGGTGCTGAAGTATCACCCCAAACTCGCGGGCGATCCGCATTTCCGCGACTGCGTTTTGTTTCACGAATATTTTCACGGCGATGACGGTCGGGGAATTGGCGCATCGCATCAAACCGGCTGGAGCGGATTGATCGCCATCCTTCTGCAACACCGCAAGCGCGAGAAAAAGCCGGCGTAATCTCGCCGGGTAGCACTGCTCCTCTTGGAAGCCAGTTGGCTCTCTCCAAGGGGTTTTCCTCTCCGAAAAAATTATTTCAAACGATAGGCCCCAGCCAAAGTCGGCACGCCGCGAAGATTAAAAGTCCGCTCAAAGTCTGTCACAGATGCGGAAATCTCCGACGGTGTTTCCATTTTCTCGAATGAAAAGTTCGCATCAAACACTCTCTTCATTTGCGAAAAATAATCCGGGTCATCCGTCCGCAAATAAACCATCCCGCCCGGCAGCAAAACTCGTTTCGCCAACTCAACGAATCGCTCGTTGACCAGGCGATTTTTGCGGTGCTTCCGCTTCGGCCAAGGATCGGGAAAATAAACGTGCAGCGCGACAACAGATTTTTCCGGCAAAAGAAATTCCAAAAAATAGGATGCCTCGATGCGGACCAACCGCAGATTCGTCAGCCCCGCGCGTGAACCTTTTTTGTCAATTTTTCGCAAGCGTCCGAGCAACCGTTCCACACCGATAAAATTGCGCTGAGGATTTTCCAACGCATACCTGGCAAGAAACGATCCATCGCCCGCGCCCAGTTCAACTTCCACGGATTGCTGTTGCGGAAAAAGTTTTGCGACGTCAAGCCGTTCGACGAGGGATTCGATTTCGTAAATTAACATGGCTCCAGTTTGTAACGGGTAGCATCTGCCTCTGGCGGGTGCGAATGAATTTTTACAAACGCACCCGGCGGAGGCGGATGCTAACCCGGCGAGAGGTCTTTTCGGGGTGACCTTCAAATCAGGAGGATTGCAAGTTGCCTTTCCATTATTATATTCGCCTCATGAAAATATTTTTAGCTCTGCTCATTGGCGCGGCAATTGGGATTGGCGCGTATATTTTTCTTAAAGCGCCGCCGTCTGATCATCCGAAGCTGGAACGGACGGAAGACCGCGTCTCCGAAAAGGCGGGCGAAATCAAAACGAAAGTGAAGGACACAGTCAGCGACATCGACACCGACCAGATTCGCGATGAATTGAAGCGCACTGGAAAAGTCATTCGTAATAAAGCCGCACAAGCCGGGACCGCAATCTCTGATGCCACGGCTGATGCACGGATCACCACCGCGATTAAAACACGGATGACTTTGGAATCGGATTTGTCTGCGTTTAAAATTTCGGTGAACACCACCGATGGAGTGGTCACGTTGTCAGGGACGGTTTCGTCTGCGGAGGCGATCCAAAAAGCGATGAATCTTGCGCTGGCCGTCGATGGAGTGACGCAGGTGATCTCGACGCTGCAGGTGAAGGAATAAATTTTCCGCCTGCGGCGCCGGCTAAAAACTTTTTAGTTTGATATTTTTGAAAGCAGCGGAAGTTTGCCACGTCGCAATTCCCAGCGGAACAGACAGCTCGATATCGCCGCCGCGCATCGCAACTTTTCTCCCTTCGATTTCCACGTCCACCACGTTGTCCTGATCGATCCACGCCATGATTTTTTGGGGAGTGACTCGAACGCGGAGGTGATACCAGCGGTTGCGTTCGAAAAATAAATTCCGCGTTGTGTCATTCTCGGAAGCGTCCGCGCCGTTGATGCTGGAGATTCCAACGATGCCGCCGCCCCAGCCACCGACGATCAAACTGCAAAAAGATTTTCCAACGGGAAAAGTAAGTCCGCAAAAAAAGTCGTTGCCCTCCAACTTCATCGCGTCGAGTTCGATTTCGTAATTTGTTTTGGGCAGCACAGCAGCGTTCGTCCAGTTGATTCCGGTCAACTCGCCGCCCATCTTAATTTTTACTTCACCGTTTGTGACGGAAATTTCGCCGTGAGCGCCGAAGTCAGTTTCCCGCCAGCCGTGCAAATCTTTCCCGTTGAACAAAGCCATTTCATGGGGAAGAACTCGCTCAACCAATCCGGCGGGCGGCTCGGGGGTGGGGATTTCCTCTCGCGGCTTGTCGGTGGAATGATGCGGCGGCACTTCGCGCGATTCTGAAACACAACCCGCCGCGGCTAAAAGAACGAGCGCTGCTGTGCCAAACGGCCCGCGAAAAATATTCTGTTGCATGGTTTGAATTTATTTTTCAAAACCCATTTCGGAAAGAGCTTTTGTGTTAATATTTCGCCCATGCATCCGTGGTTCACGCGCCCGTTGGACCGGCTGATTATTCGGCTGGCGGCGGCAGCCATGTCTTGCAACGCACGGCATCAGCCGCACGCGGAAGAGGCCGGGGCGTTGCTGGAAGGCGACGATTTTTTTTGTGCCTTTGTCAAAGGCCCCTCCGATTTGGTTTTTACTGGTGGCAATGCGTTTCAGTTTCGTTCGGCGCTTTCTACACCGTGGGAGAATAATAATTTGGTCCGGGGAAAATTATTTTGTTGCGCGGAGAACTGGCAACAATTTCCCACGGTCATCCTCTTGCACGGTTGGAACGACGAATTGGGTTATCGATTCCGGCTTCCTTTTTGTGCGGCGTTGTTGCGTCGAAAAAAGGTGAACGCCCTCGCCCTCGAACTGCCTTATCACTTGCAACGCCGCCCGCGCGCCCCCGGCGCAGTCACGGATTTTATTTCTGAAGATTTGTTTCGGATGGTTGAAGCGACACGCCAATCCATCGCCGACACCCGCGCTTTGGTAAAATGGTTGAGCGGGCAGGGCTGCGGTCGAATCGGTTTGTGGGGAACGTCGCTCGGAGCGTGGCTCGGGGGATTGATTATTTGTCACGAACCGCAAATCGATTTCGCCGTCCTCACCATACCGCTGGCCAAACTCGAACGGGCCATCGCTGAACTGGTCTTTTGCGCGCCGATTCGCAAGAGCTTTGCGAACTCCGGACTCTCGTTGGCGAAACTGAATCTGGTTTCGCATCGGCCGCTGATCGCAACTGAAAGCATTTTGATTCAGGAAGCGGAGGACGATTTGTTTGCCGCCAAAGATGCCATCGAAGAATTTTGGCAGGCGTGGGGCCAACCGGAAATCTGGCGTTTGCGACACGGCCATATCAGCATCCTGATGTCAATTCCGCTGATGACGCGGACGGCGAAATGGATTACCGACAAATCTTTTGCGGAGCGCGGCTGTGTCATCCTCGACCAGCCGCCTGATGAAAATCCTGCGGCTGGCCTTCGACACAGCCGCGTTCCGCACTAACATTTAATTCGTGGAGCATGGCGCGAAACGAATGGGCTTCCCTCCAGATAAAATCGCAAAGGCAAATCCGCCGCTTTGGAAATGCCAATGCGCGTCGTTGCTATGATCGGCCCGCGTTGCTCGACAAACCTCCGGCTCATCGGATTTTTTGCAATGAACAAGGAAGATTCTGCGTCGCACAAATCGACTCCATCCAGAGCGCGGGTGATGTTCATCGCGGAACAAAGTTTGGCGGGGCCATTGGTAAGATTGCGTGGTTCGGCCACGGGCCGTTGCGCGCGCATAAATTTTTCTCCAAACGCGGGTTCGAGGGCGCGAATCAAGACCGCTTCGGCAATTTTCTCGGGGCGACAAACCGCGTTGAAACAAAAATGATAGCCGTAAATTAAATAAACATAGCTCCGCCCTGGCACTCCAAACATGGCGCGATTGCGCGATGTTTCCCCGACTGCGGCGTGGCAGGCGGGATCGTTGATCAAGTAAGCTTCCGTCTCGACGATAGTTCCTCCGCAAGGTCCATCCGCCGTTTTCCGGATCAACCAGTGCCCGAGCAAACGCGGCGCGACAACTCGGGCGGAGGGTTCATAAAAAGTGCGCGACACAGGGAAGAATTTCGCCGGTGGTGAGGAAAGATTCATTTCGCTTTTCATCTCCTTTCCGTTTCAACCGGGCCGAAGCCGTTAAAACGGCTGAATATATTTTAATACGATTTTCTCACCGGGCTAAAACCCTTGCCATGCCCCGCAATTCGTCGGCGACTATCAATCCCAACGGGATTGAAATCAATCAGCCCAGCGTTGCGAGGCACGAGCTACGCTGGGTCATCGTTACAAACGATTCACCAACCTTGAAAAGGTTGAATCAAACCCTCCCCCGCCGTCTCCGAAATCCCATTCGATGAACCGTCTATTTGCGATTGTTTTTTTGATTTTGATCCAACTCGTTCCGAGTTGATGAACATTTCTTTGCCGTTCCCAGCGTAGCTCGTTCCTCGCAACGCTGGGCTGAGTGATGCCAATTCTTTCAGGATTGAAGAAACACCCGCCGAGATGTTGGTAATGAAAGAACTGAAGCCGCCGTGCTAATGAGAGTGATGCGCCGAACAGAATTTAAATGTGTGATCCGCGTTCAAACGATTCGGATCTTCGATAAATCTTCTTTGGGTTTGGGCCATTTCATTTTCAGGTTCTCCATCACTTCACAGACCGTGCGGGCGACGAGGAAATCGCGATACCAATTGCGGTCCGCCGGAATCAAATGCCAGCGCGCGGCGTCGTGACTGGTCGCATTCAACATGTCTTGGTAGGCTTTCATGTAATCATCCCAATGCTGGCGAGTATCGAGATCGCCTTTTTCAAATTTCCAATTCTTGCGGGGATTGGCCAGACGTTCTCTCAGCCGCTCGGCTTGTTCCTCCTTGCTGATGTGCAAATAAAATTTCAGGAGCACGACCTTATTTTCCACGAGCATTTTTTCGAAATTCACAATTTGTTCATAACGTCGCGCCCAGATTTTTTTTGGAACTATTTTTTGCACGCGCTCCACCAGCACCGCTTCGTAGTGGGAACGGTTGAAGACGCCAATGTTGCCGTAGCGCGGAATGGCCTTGTGAATCCGCCAAAGAAAATCGTGGGCGCGCTCCTCGCTGGAGGGAACTTTGAAATTCGCCGTTTCCACTCCGGCGGGATTGACGTGTTGGAGCAGAGTGCGGACGGCACCGTCCTTTCCACTGGCGTCCACCCCTTGAAAAAGAAGCAGCACCGCGTGGTTGGAGTTGGCGTAGAGAAGTTGCTGTAGGTAGCCGAGACGCTCGCCAATCTTTGCGATCTGCGCCTTGGTTTTTTCCTTGTCCAACCCACCGTCGTCGTTTGTCGGAAAATCGGTGAGACGGATTTTTTCTTTGATGACCACTGGATGTTTTTTCACGCAACAAAGAAACCACAGTCGCAAGGTCGCGACACTATTTTTTCAGATGGAAAAATCACAGTCGTTGAGTGCCGGGTTTAACCGGAAAACCAAAGATCGAAATCCGAATGCCGAAAGAAATCCGAATACCCGAAGCCCGAATGCCTCCCAGTCAGGCATCACTTCGGACAACTTTTTTCGGCCCAGCGGCCAAACGGGTTCGGTCTTCGGATTTCGAGCTTCTTTCGGGCTTCGGCAATTCGGATTTCGGAATTCAGATTTAAGATTGGTTTCAACTCTTGCCTGCCCGCCGGAGCGAAACTAAACTTTCTCCCGACATGAAACATCAGCTTGATTTCGAGAAGCCAGTCATGGAATTGCAGAGAAAGCTCGAAGAATTAAAAAAACATTCCGAAGCCAATTCCGTCGATGTCGTTGAAGAAACTCAAGCCATTGAGAAAAAACTCGAAGAGATTCGGCGCGAAATTTTTTCCAATCTGACCCCCTGGCAGCGCGTCCAGCTTTCGCGCCATCCCAAACGGCCTTTCACTCTGGATTATCTCTCGCTCGCTTTTCAGGACTTTCAGGAACTGCATGGAGATCGACTTTATGCCGATGACCGCGCGGTGGTCGGCGGATTCGCGCGGCTCGGCGACCACAAGGTCATGGTCATCGGCACGCAAAAAGGCCGCGACACCAAGGAAAATATTTTGCGCAATTTCGGTTCCGCCTATCCCGAAGGCTATCGCAAGGCGCTGCGTTTGATGCAAATGGCGGACAAGTTTGGTTTGCCCATTATTACTCTCATTGACACCGCTGGCGCGTATCCCGGAATCGGCGCCGAAGAGCGACATATCGCCGAGGCCATTGCCGTGAACTTGCGCGAAATGATGTTGCTCGAAGTGCCAATTATCGCGGTGGTCATCGGCGAAGGAGGTTCTGGCGGCGCGCTCGGGATCGGGATCGCCGACCGCGTTTTGATTTTGGAAAATGCCTATTACTCGGTGATCAGCCCCGAAGGTTGCGCGGCGATTCTTTGGAAAGACCGCGCCGCCGCGGCCAAAGCGGCGGAAGCTTTGAAGATCACCGCAAAAAATTTATTGGAACTCAAACTGGTGGACGAAATTATTCCCGAGCCACTCGGCGGCGCGCATCACGATCACGCTCTCACGGCTCAAACATTGAAGACGCATTTGCTTCGGGACCTGGAGGCGTTGCAAAAACATACCGTGAGCGAACGTTTAAAAATGCGTTACGAAAAATTTCGCGCGCACGGCCAATTCTCCGAACCGGACAGAAAAGGAATGGAAGCAAAAGAGATAGTCTGAATGCCGCCCTCTACGACTCACGCTCCTTTGGGAACTTCAACGGAAAGACAACGGCAAATCTTCCGCGCCAAGTGGCGTTTGATTTCTTGATGTCTCGGAATTGACTCTTTGTGCCCGGTCTGTGGATTCACCCAAATGGAATGTGCCGAACCTTCGCGGTAAAACTGGCAGCCATGCGCCTGCAAGTGCCGCTCCAATTCACGACGCTTCATGGCACCGCCAGTTCGATCTGTTCGGCTTGCGGATCGCCGGCCACCGCTTCCGCCCGGTTTAATTCCAACAAATCGCGCACTGCGGCAGTTAAATTTTTCAGACACGCGCTCCGTGTTTCTCCCTGGCCATTTGCTCCCGGCACTTCCAGACACGTGGCCCAATAGCCGCCCTCGTCCGGCTCTCCGCGATGAAGAATAGCTGTGAACTTTTTCATATGTGGACGATAAATACATGGCTGCGGAACGCTTCGTCAATGGCAACAAGACCACTCACTTCATTGATCCTTTACAGAATCTTCCACGATTTCGACGGCGTACCTTTCAAGGTGCTGCAAAATGGGTTTTTCATTCCGACTGAATCCATTTGGTGTAGGCGCGTTCGCCGTAATATTCGTAGCCAACATTTTCCAGCGAGGTTCCCGCCAGCAGGAAGTGAATGAAACCATTTTTCTCCACTTGCACGGTGTGAAGAATTTTTTTGTCAGGATTTTCTTTGAGAAAAAATTGGATGCGACCATTCAGCGCAAAATATTGTTTAAGATCGGGCGCAATTTCCTTCTCGTAAAATTTGAACTGCGTCTCCAAATCTTTTTTCATCAAGTGACTTTTGCCCCACGTTCCACCCGCCGCACTCACAAAAGTTTTTCCATTCAGCAGCGCGATGTCGTCGTGATAAGCGAGCACGACGACAAAATGTTGGTCGGAACTTTTCACCCAGTTCGCGAGCTTGTCGCGGTGCAGCGCCGTTTCGTAGGCGTAATTGCTGTCGAGAAAGGCGAGGCGTTCAACCCCAGCGGGAATTTTTTCGACGCAATTTAAATAGCCGAAAATGAAACTGCCGCCACCGCTGTGCCCGCTCAAAACTATTTTCGGCTCGAACGCTTCGAAGCGGCTCGTGACTTTCTCGACGATCTCGCCAATTGCACTGTCGCCGAATTTTTTTCGCCACGCGGGCCACGATTGCAAACTGTTTTCCAAATACGCGACCACGAGATTTTCATTGGTCATTTTTTCGCGGAGAAATCGGGTCTGCGCGCCGATGTGTTGAATGTTGAAATGCCAGTCGTCGTCGGTCGCTGTGACTTTTCCAACGGTTTGCTCAATCGTGTTCCCATTAGGCAAACTGTAGAAAATCAGTTTCATTTTTTTGGGCGAGGCCAGCCGTTCGGCGGACGGCGCATTGATTAAAACTCGGACGCCGTGCTCCAAATTCAGGAGCATCGTTTGTTCATCGAACAAGCGACTTTTTTTAAATTCTCCGAGAACGATTTTATTTGTGTCAGTCGAGATGGGCGGCGCGGTTTTTGGAAACTCCTTGAGAATATATCTGGCTGGGCGAACAATTCCTTCATCGCTCAACAAACCAGCGAGGTTCGGATCGGCCAAAACTTCTTCGACTGTTTTGGCTTCCCCGTTGACCAACATTTTTTTCTGAATGAGCCGGACGCCGTGACTGTAATCGGCCCACGAGGCCGCGTGACCGAGATATAAAGGTTGAATGGGAACTCCGTTGGTTTGATGCCAGCCGTAGATCGCGACTTTGCCCGGCGACTCCGCCAGCCGCGCGGAAATGACCAAATCCTTTTTGTCGCCAGCGGTCTGCGCGCCGAGTGGAAATGCTTTGAGAAACGCTGCGCGCTGTCCGCGGACGATTTCGTTGTGCCGCTTGAAAATGGGAACAGTAATCATCGCTGGCGTTGGCGGGATTGGCGTCGGAGTCATTTTGACGGCGGCGTTGGAATAAATCTGATTGACCATTTTGCGCGTCGGCAAAGCGCAATCGAGAGCATCGGCGATTTTTTGCGCGGTGAACGGAGTCATCGGCGTCAGAAAATAATCTTCATCGGAGCCAATGGCGAGATAGTCAGGAGTGACGAAAAACCTGGCGAGATTGGTTTGTCCGTTGGCCATGTTGGTGACGGAAATCAGCGCAAGCTTCCGCAGAAAGTTGGGAACATTTCCTGACGAGATTTGGGTAAAGATTTTTTCTTCGCGCCTCTGCAAATCGAGGGTCTGAATGGTTTCAGCAAATTTGCTCCCGGACATTGCGGCGGGCGGACGATGGGGAAGTTGAAGTGTTGGCGCGCCTGTCGAATTTCCCGCGAAGACAGTTGCCAAAAAAATCAGGGGGAAAAGTTTCATGGTTTCGATTGCGCTGCTGAAACGCGATTCAACTGTGGCCAACGAGACGGCGGATATAAATCTTGAAGTTGAAACTCGCTGTGGCAGCTTGAACCAGATTTTTAATATGAACAAACCGAAGATAGTTGCTTACTTGAAACCGTCGTGTGGCTGGAGCCAGGGGGTTCGCGCCATCATGAAAAAATACGATCTCCCCTTCGAAGACCGCGACATCATCAACGACATGGCGCAACGCCAGGAGATGATCGAAAAAAGCGGCCAGATGCTCAGCCCTTGTGTGGAAGTCAACGGCCAGATGCTCCCCGATGTCAGCGGTGAAGAAGTGGAATCGTATCTTTTGAAAAATAATCTCGTCGGCTCCAACGACCGCACGCCCGACGCGCCGATCGACCAACCTTGCGCCCACGAAATGCCGCAAGCGTCACCGCTGGAGTTTCGCCGCTAAGTCGGAAATTTTTGTGCAATAGAAAAGCGAAGGTGAGAGCCTTCGCTTTTTTTATGCCGGGAAGAATTCATTGCCCGCTATGCGCCCAATGCACAGCGTTCTCCACAATTTTCAGCGGAATCTCCTGCGTATAAATCGCATAAGTTTCGTGTCCGGGCCGGAAATAAAAAACCCTGCCTTTGCCAACCTGCCACGCGCATCCGCTGGTGAACGTTTCGTTGTCGCTCCAATGCTCCTGGAAAATCACAGCGTCTGGTTTCGGCACATGGAACGGCCCCGCGTAAACTTCTGTTTGCGGAATTTCAAACGTGGCCGGAATGCCGCGCGCCATCGGATGGTTTGGCAGCAACGTCACAACCCGACTGGGCTTCCCCTCATTTTTTACAATGGGAAAAACGCATCGCGGCAATTGAACGATCAAAGTGTCGGAGCCATCGTCGGACTTCAGTCGCTTGAATGAGGGCGTCACCGGAGTGTCGCCTTTTGGCAATCCACCCGAAGGAGGAATGGCGCTCACTTTGATTTTTTCGCGGTCGGCCTTTGACACTGTTTTCAACGCGTCTTCAATCGAGCGCAGATTCATCGCCTCCATAAACGGTTTCGCCCAATGCGCAGAATGCAACGCGATCAATGAAAGTTTTCCAGCCTGCAACCGATCCACAACTGCTTTAACGTGCGCAGGCGTGACGTCGCCGTGACGCTGATGCCCCCACCAGATCAGGACGTCACATTGATCCAATATCGCCGTGGACAAACCCTGCTCGGGATCGTCCAGTCCGACCGATTGGACAGCGAGGCCGGGTTTTTTTCTGAGATAATCAGCAATCTTGTTGCCCAAAAAATCTCCGTAAGCGGACTTCTGCGCTGGTTGGCGCTCATCCCAAACGACCACGCGAATGGGTGATTTCGTCGCGACGGCTTGTGAGGTTCGACAACTCCCCCAAAAAAACGTTGCAACAACCGAGACCAAACTTGCGACGAGCAGACGCGAGCGAATTTTTTTTATCATAATTGGAAGACTGTTCTAAACGGCAGCCGATGGGTTGACAATAGCATTGATACTTCGCCTCGAGCACACCAATTTTTCTTATGCGTATAGTCAAATCGGTCGCAGCTATGAAACGGCTCGCGCGTCGATTGAAATTTCAAACAATCCCGATCGCCTTCGTGCCGACAATGGGTTGTTTGCATCGGGGACACCTAAGCCTGGTCAAACGCGCCCGGCAGCTTGTCGGAAAAGGCGGGCAAGTTGTCGTCAGCATTTACGTCAACCCCACTCAATTCGCTCCGAACGAAGATCTCAAAACATATCCGCGCGACTTGAAACGCGATAAAAAAGTCTGCCGCGACGCTGGCGTTGATATTTTATTTGTTCCCAACGGCGATCAAATGTATCCGGCAGATTTTAGCACTTACGTTGTTGAAGAAAAACTTTCGCGCGTGATGGAAGGGGCGGCGCGTCCGACCCATTTTCGCGGCGTGGCAACGGTCGTGGCAAAACTTTTCCACCTCGTTCAGCCGGACGCCGCGGTATTCGGCGCAAAGGATTTTCAACAGGCCGCAGTCGTAAAACGCATGACGCGCGATATGAATTTCCCCGTGAAAATTGTCGTTTTGCCGACGCACCGTGAACCGGACGGCGTCGCCATGAGTTCGCGCAACCAATATCTTTCACCATTACAACGCGAGCAGGCGACAGTCCTCTGGCGCGCCATTCAACTCGCCAAAGATAAAGTGAAACGCGGCGACGTGTTGGCGAAACAATTGAAGACAGAAATCACAAAGATGATCTCCACCCAATCTGAGGCGCGGCTCGATTACGTGGAATTTTTCGATCCGCCCACGCTGGAAGCCGTTGCAGAAGTGACGCGCGGAACGCAAATGGCGCTCGCAGTTTTCTTCGGCAAAACGCGGCTGATTGATAACGCGACACTTTAATTTTCTATGGCGACGTTCAAGCGGCCGAGCAGCAAAATGTTGTATCTGATCGGCGGCTTAAAATTATTTAAAGGCATTGTCCTTTTGCTTCTGGCCTTCGCGCTCTTAAAATTAATCAACAGGAACATCGCCGACGAATTGGAGAGTTTCGCGCAAAAGTTTTTTTTCGATCCCAACAATGAGTATTTGAAAAAAGCGGTGCAAAAAGTAGCGGGCCTCGATGCCAGACAATTATCCTATCTGAGCGCAGGGACTTTTATCTATGCCGCCGTGTTTTTTATCGAAGGGGTTGGATTGTTGCTGCAACGGACTTGGGCTGAATATCTGACCGTGGTCATCACCTCGTCGTTTTTGCCGATTGAATTCTACGAGGTGGCCAAAGGATTCAACCCTACGAAAGTCATGGTTATCATTTTGAACGTTGCCATTGTCGCCTATCTCGTCTGGCGCCTGTATCAGGAAAGAAAATGCAAAAAAATGAATCGCGCCTAATTCGACTTCCGCATCTTTCACCACTGTTTAAATGAAGCAATTCGACTTTCTCGTCCTCGGCAGTGGTATCGCCGGACTATCTTTTGCTCTGAAAGTCGCAGCGCATGGGCGGGTTGCGATCATCACGAAAAAATCTCGCGCCGAATCCAACACAAATTATGCGCAGGGCGGAATCGCCGCGGTGACGAGCAAGGAGGATTCTTTCGAAGCGCACATCCGCGACACACTCGAAGCCGGGGCGGGTTTATGCAAAGAGAATGTCGTTCGCACCATCGTTGAAGAAGGCCCGGCGCGCATCGCGGAGTTGATCGAATTGGGAATGCGTTTTTCGGAAAGAGAAATTCCAAAATCCGGAGGAGTGAGGGAGTTGGATTTGGGGCGCGAAGGTGGTCATTCCAAACGAAGAATTCTTCACGCCAAGGATGTGACAGGTCGCGAAATCGAGCGCGCTTTGCTCGCCGCCGTTGCGGCGCAACCGAACATCGAAGTTTTTGAAAACCATTTCGTCATAGATCTCATCACGAGTCAAAAGCTCGGGTTTGAACGCGGAACGCGGAACGCGGAACGCGGAAGCGCCGAAACTTCTGAGCGCGGAAATTCCGAGTTCCGAGTTCCGAGTTCCGCGTTAGAAAATCGCTGCCTGGGCGTTTATGTTTTGGACAACACAACCGGAGCGGTGGAAACTTTTTCAGCGAACACCATTCTTCTGGCGACGGGCGGTTGCGGAAAAGTTTATCTCTACACCACGAATCCGGATATTGCGACGGGCGACGGCGTGGCCATGGCGTATCGCGCGGGTGCGGCGATTGCGAATATGGAGTTCATCCAGTTTCATCCGACCTGTCTTTATCATCCGAAAGCCAAATCATTTCTCATCAGCGAAGCGGTGCGCGGCGAAGGAGGCGTGCTGAAGGATTTCAACGGCGTGGAATTCATGGACAAATATCATCCGCTCAAATCCTTGGCGCCTCGCGATGTGGTGGCGCGCGCGATTGACAGCGAAATGAAACGCACCGGGGCGGAGCACGTTTGTTTGGACATCACCCACCAGCCCGCGCAATTTATCATCGAACGGTTTCCGAACATTTATCAAACCTGTTTGCAATACGGGATCGACATTACCGAGGAGGCGATTCCGGTGGTGCCGGCGGCGCATTATCAATGCGGCGGCGTGTTGACGAACATCGACGGCGAAACGGAAATTCGCGGGTTGTATGCTGTGGGAGAAGTCGCCTGCACCGGATTGCACGGAGCTAATCGGCTCGCGAGCAATTCACTTTTGGAAGCGTTGGTTTGCGCTCATCGCGCTGCGGAAAAATCTCTTTCGACTGCGCCCGGGGAAAATAAGTTTGCCATTCCCGACTGGCAATCGAGCAACGCCAGCAACCCCGACGAACTAGTCGTCGTCTCGCACAACTGGGATGAAATTCGCCGGTTGATGTGGGATTACGTCGGGATTGTTCGCACGAACAAACGGTTGCAGCGCGCGTCGAAACGCATCGCCAATTTGCAGGAGGAAATTCAGGAATATTATTGGGACTTCATCGTCTCCACCGATTTGTTGGAACTGCGCAACATCGCCACTGTCGCGGAATTAATTATTCATTCGGCGTTGCGGCGACCGGAGAGCCGCGGCCTGCACTTCAATTTGGATTTTCCAGAGGCTAATCCTGAGTTCGCTCAACGGGACACGGTGCTGCGGCGTGGCTGATCGACATTCACCTTCTTTATTTCAACAGCGCGCGAAACCCAGCTTGCTCGAAATGTTGGTCGCCAGTCAGTGCCTCGTTCATTCCGAGGTCTTGCATCACCACGAAAGAAATACAGTCGGTCAATGGCCAATTTTTATCGGGACGTTTAGAATAAAATTCCACGCCCCGGTCAAAGAGCGTTTCCGAAGCGGCAACGATGGTTGTGAACTTGTTCTGTTTTAAAAATTTTCACTACTGTCCGGTTTAAAAGCCCGGTAAACACGGGTGATATCGAGGGTCGAGCGATTCCGAGGGTGGCGGCAGTTGAGCAAGGGCCTGTGAAATGGGCGTTTTCTCGAAAAGTGTGAGGCTCAAGATCTGTAGAATGGTGTAGAGACT
>JBBQRQ010000066.1:0-28240 GCA_038214755.1 Verrucomicrobiota bacterium | reverse complement strand
CCGCTGGGCGCCGATAACAACCCCTTGTGTTTCCAAGCCGCGCTCCGTTACAATACCGGCCGCCACGCCCGAGCACTCGCCGACGCAAAAGAGGACAACATGTTTCAATCCGCGCTCCGTGACGAATCACGGAGCGACTCGCCTGTTTTTTCGCACTACGCACTGTTATCTTCAGTTTCAATCCGCGCTCCGTGACGAATCACGGAGCGACGAGAGAATTATAGTTATGATTTCTCCAGTCAGCCGTTTCAATCCGCGCTCCGTGACGAATCACGGAGCGACACTCATGTCACCGATCCTGAGACAACAAGCACGAGTTTCAATCCGCGCTCCGTGACGAATCACGGAGCGACATTCGAACGGAGACACAAAGATTTAAAAAAGCGTGTTTCAATCCGCGCTCCGTGACGAATCACGGAGCGACTTGTTGATGATTGTTGAGAACGGTGACCAGTTGAGTTTCAATCCGCGCTCCGTGACGAATCACGGAGCGACATTAGCCGATGAATTGGACTGTGATGTGTCGGAGTTTCAATCCGCGCTCCGTGACGAATCACGGAGCGACTAAAAAAGGGGGACGTCCGTTCCCTGATTGTCGGGGTTTCAATCCGCGCTCCGTGACGAATCACGGAGCGACATGAAAAACAAAATTAAAAATTCATATCAAGACTGTTTCAATCCGCGCTCCGTGACGAATCACGGAGCGACTGCGGTCGCGTTAATTCACACAACCGCAGCAACTTTGTAGGGCTTTTTCGCGAACCGCGCGAGTCTTGATTCGATAACAGTTCTACTATTTCAAGGAGCAATCGAAATTGTTCAATGCGGCAGCGATGAATCGCTCTTTCGCGAAACTGTGCTTTACACCTCGGCACTCCAGGTTCGCGGATAGCAATCACAAAATGAGAGGTTCAGTGAGATCGACTGGTTTTGCGATCCCGTGATGCTCCGTCCGGGCGACGGCTTTCTCATCCAAAAAATAGAAGCGTAATGAATCCTGCTGGGCATTGATTTCCTGGAGGAGACGATTGCGCAATAAAATCCATTCTTTTTGGCCGACCTGACATTCGAAAACACTTTTCTGAACGCGCGTCCCGTAATCCTCGCAAGCTTGGGCCACGCGCCGAAGGCGGCGAACACCGGGCTTTTCCACGGTCGATACGTCGTATGTGACCAGAATCAACATAAGCGAAAGTTAAACACTCTATTTTGGAACAAATGGGATGTAGTCCGCGATGTCACCCCGCAAATGTCGGGCAAGGACGCGCGCCTGCACAAATGGAAATTGCGCGATTCGCAAATTCTGATCCAGCAACGAATGATTCAAGTTTTCCTGCTTCCGCTCCTGATACGCCTTGATGACCAGTTTGCGGCCGGTATCGCTGAATTCCACCGCACCACCTTCCCGTTCACGAAAGTGTTCCGCGCCAATCTGCTGCCGGTTGATTAACGTGATCGCTAAACGATCCGCCAGCCATGGACGAAATTCCTCCATTAGATCGAGCGCGAGCGATGGCCGATTCGCCCGGTCCACGTGAAGGAATCCGACAAATGGATCAAGTCCAGCAGCAGTCAAGCCGGCAATACAGTCGTGTCGCACCAATGCGTAAAGGAACGAAAGCAAACAGTTGATTCGATCGCGCGGTGGACGGCGGCTGCGCCCCGTGAACGCGAACGTTTCTCGCTGCTGTTTCAACATGAGAGAAAAGGCCGAAAAATAAACAACCGACGCCATTCCTTCGGCCCCGCGAATCTCATTGATCTGAGATTTGGAATCGGAAATTTCAATTTCCGCCAACAAATGGATTTGTCGCGCCAATGCGTCCGTGGCTTTATTGATCTGTTCGCCCTCCTCTGTCGAACCATTTTCCCTCGCAGCGCGAAGCAGGCTGTTGCGACTGTTTTGAATTTTTCCCGCCACAATTTGCCGAACGATTCCGGCGCATTTAACTGGATCATCGGCCACGCGGTAATGAGTTCGTCGCAGTGTAACACTCGTATCGGCGATCCCTGTCATTCTCGCCTGAAGATGGCCGAAGAGGCTTAAATAGTTCACGGCCACTCCATTTTCCCAGCAAAGGTCAAGCGCAGGCGGACTTATTGTGCTGGCGCCAAAGACACAGATGGATTCGAGATGATGAATTGGGACAGCGAGCTTGCGATGGCCAGTCGCCTTCTCGCGAATGCGTTCCTCTATCGGAAGATCGTCAGGATAAATGGGCACTTCAATCTGAAGTGTTAAGTGGTCTCGCCCCACGTAACTTCCCGGTGTGGTGAGATACAACGTATTTTGTTGGATGCTGTCCATGTCAGTTGGTGGTAAAGAGAGCTTGGTTCAAGCGGCTGGCGCGACTTTCCTTCTCCGTCGCTTTGGGGAGGCAGATTTGATAAAGCGAACATTCCTCACACGCAGGCTTGAACACCGCTGGAGGAACATGACCACTCGCCAGTAATTCATGCAAGTGCGCCGCCGTCTCTTCGGTGACCACGCGGAGTTCCTTTGTAAATTCCACTTGGCGCCGGCGTTTGCTGTCCGCATGAAAAACCGCGCCGTGCGGCACGGTGACTCCGAGCATTTCTTCCAGACAAATGGCCTGCGCGCAGAGTTGGATGTCGTCGTTCTCCCATTGGCGGCGTTTGCCCAGTTTGAATTCAACGGGAAAAAGGGATCTGTCCGGACGTTGCTCAACGATGTCGCATTTCCCATTCAGCCCAAGCCGTTCTGACCAGACCGGCAAAGCACGGAGCAACGTTACGCCTTTCGCAACTTCATAACCGGCGAGATCGGCATGTTCATGAACAACATCGCCGCGATTGGTGTGCTCATTGGAAGACCGCCAGCCTTCCACGATTTTCAACGCCGCGCGCCGATGGCAGTAAAGGTAGTCGTTCAGCAAACTCAGCGGCAGCAGTTCGACGGGTGCCTGTGCCGCTTCGTGATGAAGAAGTCCTTCCATGCTCATCCGGGCTGGCTCGGTTTGCTTCCCGTGAATCTCTGCCGCCAGATTTCCATTAACGGACGAAAGTCGCGTTGATCGGCGGATTCCAGCGCGGCGAAATAATCCGCCCGTTCTGCGGCGGATTCGACCGCCAGAACCACGCGCGGCAGATCAAGACGACGGAGCAATTCCAGCAGAAAGAGACGAATTGTGCGCCCATTAAAATCCTGGAAAGGATGAATCGAAAGGAACCGCCCTTCCGCATAGCTCAAAAACTCCAGCGTCAGGTCCGAAACCATTTGCGAAGCCTCTTGCCATCGGGTTTGAAGATCGAGCGCATAGTCCCGCATGTGTCCCGCTACGTTGTGAGCGGGCGGCGGTTGAAGCTTCCCGACCGCGACCTCGATGCAACGCCAGCGCCCAGCCCACTCCGGCACCAGGTCGCCGCAGATGCGAGCGTGAAGGTCCAGCAAGAGCGATTCATCCAGTGGACGAGCGCTGAAAAATTCCCGGTAGATTTCCGTTTCAGCAGCGGCAACCCGTTCCGCCAGCAGCGGAGCTAACTGCGCGTAGCTGAGAATTCCGTGCGTCGTTTCAACAAAGCGGGTGGCTCGATCCGGTCGAGTGTCGCGCGAATCGTCTCCAGCGGCACCGGTTCCCCCTCGAACGCCATGCTCTGCGCCACGTCCGACGGGATCGCTTCCCAACGCAGGCGGAGTTTGGCTTCCGGCGTCAGGTTGCGCCAGCGGATGATGTTCTGGATCCAATTCATTCATGCCGACTATACCGCAGGACTTTCCCTTCTGCAATCTGCGATCTCACATCTCCGATGCAAAAGCGGCTGACGCGGGAACTTCGCCGGATTAAAGTGGCTCACTTCGCCGCTGGAATTTCCCAAACGATTTGTCTCGCGACGATGCCTTTGCCTTCGTAACCGGGAACCGGCTCGTGTTTTTCCAAGCTGCCTGGAGCTTGGCCGCTGTAATCGAATAGTCCTTGGGGAAATTCGCTGCCGGATGATTTAAAAACCTCTTTGTCGTTCTTCCGCTCCTTGATGCCCTCCACTTTAACCAGCTCGAAAAGTTTATGTGCCAGGGCGTTACCGAGGGAGGACTGGTGTTGAAAATCTACCAAGCCAACCAAGCGCAGGTGTCGTCCAGCGGCGTGGTCGTCCACAAACATGTGTTTGAGGGCAAAAAGGAAGTTGTCCAAGTCGTAGTAGGTGAATCCAGTCTTGGCGGCGAAGGCGGGGGAAAAGTGGATATGACAGCGGTAAAGGCCGTAGTCGATACCATGTTTGCGGCCCATAGTGCGGTTGTCGCCGCTTTCGGATTCAACCTGCTTGCGCTCCTTGTCGTTAGCGACCGCGCAACGTGTGATCGTGGAATCAAGCTGGAGAACCTTGTCCAGGCTTTGAGCAAACGTTACTTGGAATGGACCGCGTATCTGACCGTAGAAAGTGCCGTGCAAAGGCCCGCTTGTGGAAACAACCCCACCAAAAGCGCGGATGTCCACGAAGGCCTTACACAAAACATCTCGGTATGCGCGCTGGATAAATTCGGTTTCGCCCCTGCTTTCCTTGCCTTCCTTGTCCTTCGGCGGTCGCTTCCATTTGCCTTTATCCTTGTCTTTGTAACCGTCAAAGATTTCTTGGGCGAGTTTCTCGATGTCATCTCGCTCCATCGTCTTTTGGAGGATTGCACTTTCCCGGATAAATACTTCGTAGCCGTTTCTTGGTTCCGGGTTTGCTTCGCCATCTTGCCACGGACGCGCGACGGCTTCATGCGGCGTGTAGAGGCTGAAAAAGTTTCTGAGTTTTCGCTTGAGGCAGACATCTGTAACGAGTCCTTTGAGGGAATCGGGCTGAAGTCGTGGCATGTTGCCGGTGTCAGGATCGCCGTTGGGATTGGATTTCTCGCAATCGAACAAGAGTTCTAGTTCGTGCCGTTCCGTGACTGTGTCGGAAGGCAGCTTGTCTGATGGCAAACCGATCAGATTGTGGCGGAGTGTAAGTTCAGTGCTCATAATATTTTCAAATGTGGTTAAAGGTTATTGTTTGTTCTTCTCTGCGCTGTCTTTGGTTTTCGGCCATTTCCGACAGCGTTCGTAGTAAAATCCGATGGAAAATCGGCCCTGGTCTTCGAGCGAGAGAATTCGGGGATAGTTATTATCGGCAACTTCTATGAGCCGGGCAGTGATTTGGGCCAATGACTCAAAGTCTTTCTCTAAAGGTTCCACGAGCTTATCGCTATCTTCGGCGTTGTATCCGAACTCCAGCCGACGTGCCCAGCCGCCTCCGATCTTATTCAGATGATGACGGGCGAGTTTTTGGAGTTGCGGAAAAATCAACGCGGGGGTAGCCGACGCCGCTCCGTAAAGACGGTTAGCCGGTGAGGAGGCGGATTTATTGTCATGCGCCTCGTTGTGGATTTTATCTAGGATGGCGAGTAATCGTCCGCAAAGAATCGCGGGACGGCTGTCACTGTTTGTTGTGGTTTCGTTCATAATAATTTTCCGGTTAATAGCGAAGTAGAGTTTTATGAGAGCGGTGCGGCTGCGAAGTCGTGGTTCATAGCTCTTTTTGTTTTTCTCGGTTTTCCCTTGGGCAAGTTCCAGGCATTGCCGACGGATTACTTGTGGCAGCAAGCGATCCGGCAAAAGCGAACCGAATAGAGCGGTATTGAGTAATGCTGTAAACGTGGATGGTTGAGGCGGTGTCTTTTTTGAATCGCGCACGGTAGCCTTTGCCAATTCGTCGAGTTTGCTGGTTAATAAGTCACCGGATTTAGAGTCTGGAAGAGACACTGATTCAAAGTAAGCGCGTGTTTTCTCGGTCACTTTGCCAAGCGTTTCGGTGTGCCAGGAGCGAATGGTAATGCGAGCCTTGGGCGAAGAAAGCAATGCGCAATAGAATTGCGCGCTATCTGGCGGCGTCGCGGCCCGCCCGCGAATGTTTCGTAAGAAATCGAGAACCTGGAGAGGATCGGGACGGCTCATCAAAGCGGTGAAGCCAACGTCCTCAACTCCTTTCTCCTTCTTCGTATCCAAAGCCCAAAAGACGGCCTTCACTGATTTCGACAGGGAATAAGAAGTTGTTTCGTTACGCAGCAAATGGTTTAAGGCGGCAGCGACTCGCTCGGCTGTTCCCAAGGTCATTTGGGCAGTTACTTTTCCCAAGCCGTAGGATTGGCTTGTTGCTTTATCGAACGACGCTAACGGACACCATGGCCCGCCATTGGGAACGCCTGAAATGTGTGGAAATACGGTGGTTAGTTTTCCTGCATTCTCTCCTCTATCGCTTTGCGAATCGGTGAACATGTCATCACCAAAAGGAAGTTTAGCAATGACCAACAGACGCTTCGCTCGATATTCATTTCCCCACCATTCGCGAACGGCTGGGTCTTTAAGCATGAGCTTCCCGTTGACGCGAAAGGCATACTTGGCGCTGGCGATCTGCTTTAGAGATTTCGCCGCTGCTTGAGTGATCTCCTTCTGTCGTTTGCGCCGCTCGGACGGATCCACAATCGCCTCCGTGTCCTTTTCCGGGTTGGGGAGACGGAAATACTGTAAATAAGGTTCCAAGAGACCGCCTGTCTCGACGAACAATTCCAATGCGCGATGTTCGACAGTCAGCTTTTGCTGGGCAGTCAAGTGGGTAAAAAGTTGCTTATGCAACTGAACCCAATTTGAGCGCCGAACAAACTGATCCTTCTTATTTTCGTTGGTTTGGTCAGCGGCATCTTCAGAATCCTCGTCCGCGTCTTCATCTGGACTGTCATCATCATTGGCTTGATCTTCCGTGCTCTCTTCTTCTTCACCATCCACCGAGGGTTTAATTTCTTCAATTCTTGGCGGCTTGCCTTTGGGAACGGTGATTTTTGAACGAAAGATTTCCATGATGTCGCCGCTTGCCAGTTCAGCAACCGACTTTCCTCCGCCAGCAGTTGCTTGGACGTTTTCGCCTGTTTTTGCATCCAAAATCAATGGGAAGAAAACTGGGCAATCAAATTCCTTACCCAATCGTTCCTTGCCTTTCTGACTCTTGCCACAAGCGGGGGAGATGCCGACCACGTTCCCTTTCAAATCCAAGTCGATAAAGAAGTGAACCAGCCGCCGTTCAAACGGCATGGGTGTTTCCAATTCAAGATGGTCCGCCAAATTCAGAAGTTCGGAAATCATGCCGCCCTCCTTCCGTCCTCGCGTGAGTGGACTGTTATCCAGCCATTGACCGCTTTGGCATGGAGTGAACGTTGAGCGACAGGATGAACTTGATATTTTTCGGCAGCCGGCACCTTTCGTTGGTCGCGTGGATCGCTCCAATCGTTTGGCCTTGGTTGATTCTTCCCGTCACCCCAATGCTGCCAGACCGGTGCGAAATCGAAGTCACGAAAGATAAAGCCGAAGTCATCGTTGATCGTCACGTCGGGAACGGCTTTGGCTGGTTCTTTCACCAATTCCCATTCGGAGACGGAGAATTCACGACAGCCGAGGAATGGCTGGTAAAAGCATTGGCCAGCTTCCGCCCGACGGAGAAACATTTGGTGGTATTTGGCGAGAACATTGGGGACGTTGCATCGAGTCTTGCCTTCGGGCACGTCAATCACTGCTTCGATCAGGTATTCGACATCTTTGAGAATGAGACTGTGCCTTTGAGTGCGCTTTTCCATGATGTCGAAGCCTTTGGTATTTCCGTAGGAAGGATGGCTTTCGTAACCCAGTTCATTACGGAGAATGGGCATGAGGGTTCCTTTCGTGAGAATGCCCAACCGCAGAATGTGCCAAGCGAAGCCCACTTTGTTATGTCGTTTGGCAGATTCCGGTTTCTCAATCGGCTTCATCAAAATGGCTTCCAGCACGCCGCGCGCGGCGCTCGGCGTGATGACAGGGTAACTGACGCGCTCAACGTGGAATTCTGGACGGGTGAAGCAGGCAAATGGGCCTTTGACGCGAAGATAAATAGGAGTGGAAATCACAAAACAGTCCTTTCGGAATAGTTTGCCCCAGAGTAGAAACCAAAGCCGTGCAAACCGCCTTCGTAGTAAGCGTCACCAGTTAAAACGTAGAGACTTTCGTCCCTGCCTTGGAACGCTGGAGTGATGATGTGTTGGCTGATGAGTTCATTCTGGTTGTAAACAGGCAGGTTGATGATGTCCCGTTGAAACGTGCGCCAATCTTCACGAAGGAAGAAGCTACGCCTTTCAGCATCAGCGTAAACTTTTGCGGATTTAGTGTCGTGCTGAACTTTTGCGCCATTCGTTTCTTCGATGAACTGCCGCACGAGCACGGGAAAGCTGTTGTCCTCGATAAAGTGAAACAGGTCGTTGACTTCTTCAAAATGAAGTTGGCCGCGCTGTGTTTGGATTTCGCATTCGTCCGGCACACTGAGTTGGTAGAGCAGCCGAAAGTAATCACCGAATGAAGTGTGATCGTGCGGCTTGGCGCGGTCGAGCTTGCGCAACAACTCAGTTTGATTGGTGGCGGTTTCGTAAAGACCCGGCGGAATCTTTCCATCCTTCGGTTTAAAAATGTGAACTTGGGCCTCTTCCGCTGGCAGGTTGCCATTGCGGTTGCAGCGGCCACCGGCTTGCACGATTGAGTCATAAGGCGCGAACGCCCGCCAGACGACGGGAAAGTCAACATCGACGCCCGCTTCAATGCACTGGGTGCTGATAAGAAAACATGGTTGCCCGGCATCCAATCGCTGGCGCACAGTTTCGAGCACTTCCAAGCGATGGGCGGGCGTCATCCAGGTGGAGAGATGGAAAATGGCGTTTGCCGGGGTGGAATTCCCATTTTTCACACTCAAACTGACGACCTTCTGGAATAAGTCGCGGGCGTGTCGGCGGGTGTTCACGACGACCAGACCTTGTTTTTGCGATGAGGCAAGTAGCCGTTCGGCAATCTGTTCCCAAGTCAGAGTTGGAACGGCCTCTTTGCTTTCCAATTCGGGATAGGTCGTGCGCCGGAGAATTTCAAAATGCTTTTCAACAAGATTGGGTGAGCCATCTCGCCCGTCGGAAATGATGGGGCGGGGATTGCGCAAGCCGCATGGAAAATCATCTTCATGGCGCGTCAACGCTGGCTGCGTGGCAGTGCATAAGACAATGGAACATCCGTATGGGCGCTCCGGATTAGCCAGTTCACCGAGCACGTCCAGAATTGGGCGAAGAAGAATAGGAGGAAGTGTCTGAACCTCATCAAAAATAATCACCGACTGAGCGATGTTGTGGAGCTTGCGGGCGTCGGCGGGACGACGGGAGAACAGTGAATCAAAGAACTGAACACTGGTGGTGACAATGAGGGGGGCGTCCCAATTTTCGGCAGCCAATTGGCGGCGAGTTCTTTTCTGATCGTAACCGTCGGTGTCATCGGATTGGATTTTCTTGTCGATAGGTGGATCAGCGGCTTGAGAATGGTGTTCCAACACGTATTTTTCGCCGAATACGTCGGCCAGGATTTTGGCCGTTTGTTGAATAATGCTGAGGTAAGGAATTACCACAATGACGCGCCGGATTTGCGGATGCGCCTTGGCATGATCCAAGGCAAAAACCATTGAGGCGAGAGTCTTCCCGCCGCCAGTCGGAACAGTGAGAGTGAAAACACCTCGATCTTTCGATGCACTGTTTCGACATTCATTAACAACTTCGTTCCGAACCGCGAGCACCGATGCCGAGGCTTTCTTCGCAGCAGTTGCCGCAAGCTCCTGAATATGGATATTCAATTTGGCCAGGAGCGTATCAGCATTGAAGGCGTTCCAATCGCGGCGTTTTTCAGGAGAATTGTGCTTTTGAACTTCCGGGTCGTTTTCTTCCGTATCCAAGCGATCCGCGTCAATCAGTGCGCTAAACAAGAAACGAGTGTAAAGCTCTACCGCTAACCAACCTTCACTGGTCATTCGAGCATCGAACGAGAGTTTTGCCAACCAATCGGGCAAATTCGAACCGAAATCTGAATCTATGAGTGGCCATGTCTGGCCCTTCCATGTTTCATCACCTTTCAGACGATCCATGGCCGCCATTGCTTTCGGGAAGTATTCCCTGCGTTTTTTTTCAACATTACCGCGATTATGTAATCCGGCGTGATGCCCGTTGATTGCCAGCGCAACGGGCCAAACCGGTTCTCGCCCGGAGCCATTGCCCAAGACAAGAGCTGCGCCGTGGAGAGCATGAGGTTCTTTCTTCCCGTCTTTGTCATTCGAGCAAATTCGTTTCAAAAATTCCGGCTCTGCTTTACCCAAATCATGGAGCAAGCCAGCGAGCCGGGCGTGTCTATCTCCACCAAAGCAACGAGCAAATCGTGCCGCCTTCTCTGCAACGTCGATGAGATGCTTTGGCAGGGGATGATTTGGATGAGCGAGATATTTAATCATAGTTTTGCCATTTGAGAGCGAATCCAGAATATCAAATTCTCCAATAAACCCCTACGTTCAGCTTCGGGAGCAATCCCCAATAATTCGCCAAATCGTTTAGCGAGAGTGGCAACGTTACGCAGATGTTCTCGCAGCAATTGCCATCGCGCGACGGGCAATCGTTGCCCGTCCGGATCGTCCGCCGTATGCCCGTAATATTCCATGTTGTTGTTGGGAAAGGCCCCCGACGCTATGGCGTCGAAATTATTCCAGCAAGGCTTTGTTTCCGCGCGGACTCTACTTCGTGCCGTGGGACAAAGGCTGTCCAAGCAAATATAATTCTCAACAAAATTTAATTGCCAGACAGCCAGAAGCAAAATCCCGATTTATAAACTTCGGAGATGCACGGCCTACATACATTGTATGTAGGGGCTGACGCCCGTCACTTTATTACTTCCACGGCTTAACCGCCGCACCACTAGTCCCCCAACGTGTCGTCGGCTACCGCCCGACTTAATCGCTTTTTCCACAAGGGCTAGCCGGCTAAAGGACATCCGATTCGGAATGTCCTTTATCAAAAATCGATTAAGTCGGCCGGAACGGGCTAGCGCCCTATCCGCCGACACGTTGGGGGACTGGTTTAGGAGGAGGCGCTATCGCACCGACGACGAGTCCGCTCACGCGACCGGTTCGCACCGAAGTGCGGAGTGGACGACCAGTTCACTAACTTAACGATTTTTATTACGACCGGTTCGACTGGGTTGGAAAAAGCGCAGCCGCGAATGCGGCATACAGAGAGCCGCGCCCTTTGGCGCGTCCATTTTTCGCCCAACTTGGCAAGTTGTGGCGTCTACATCTGAATACGAATGACGAGTATTCTGTGAGTCTCACCTGCTATTCGGATTTCAACACCAGTCGCTATTACCTCGTCGGCGTGTCCCAAAACACTCTGCCGACGCAAAGGTCGATTCCACTTATCCGAGAGTTTGCTGAAGGAGAAACTTTCTGTGGAAAGGAGTGGCGATTGGTTTTGGAACCATGAATGAAGAACCAACCATCATCATCGGAGAGCGCGAAGGCTGGGGCAGTCCTCAGCGTTTTGGCATATCGAAGGTGGACCAGAGGCAACATATCTACGTCATCGGAAAGACGGGTTCAGGTAAGACTACCCTTTTACGGAACTTGATCATTCAGCACATTGCTTTAGGGCACGGAGTCGGCGTAATCGACCCGCACGGTGATTTGGCTGAAGAATTGTTGAACCACATTCCACCTAAACGAACGGACCACTTATGTTACTTCAATCCTGGTGATCTGGAATATCCAATTGGACTTAACGTTCTTTCCAATGTTGCACCAGATAACCGTCATCTTGTTGCATCTGGCGTTGTGAGTGCATTCAAAGGTATTTGGCGCGACTCCTGGGGACCCCGACTGGAATACATTCTCTACAACGCGGTAGCGGCGCTTCTGAATTGTAGAAATGCAACCTTGCTCGGCGTCAATCGAATGCTTACTGATGATAGATTTCGAGCCAGAGTCATTCGTCAAATCAAGGATCCTTTCATTCGAGCGTTTTGGGCGGAAGAGTATGAGAACTACGACGAGCGCTTTCGGCGCGAGGCCATTGCTCCGATTCAGAACAAGATTGGACAGTTTCTATTGAACCCAGTGGTTCGAAATATTTTAGGACAGGTCAAAACAAGGGTAAGCATTCCCTTCATCATGGACCATGGGCGCCTCTTTATTGCGAACTTATCCAAGGGAAGTCTTGGACATGAAAAAGCAAACCTGCTTGGTTCGCTCCTTACCACTCAATTTCAATTGGCAGCAATGGCTCGGTCAAACCGACCCGAAGAAGAGCGCCGTGACTTCTATCTCTTCATTGATGAATTCCAAAACTTTTCAACCGATGCATTTGCCTCCATTCTTGCTGAGGCTCGGAAATACCGTTCATGTCTCATCCTCTCCCATCAATATATTGACCAATTGCCGCTTCCGATCCGACAGGCAGTGTTCGGAAATGTGGGAACGCTCATATCGTTTCGCCTGGGATATTCTGATGCGGAAATAATGGAGAAGGAATTTGGAAAAGCAGTTCCGGCCATTGCGCTTGCTGATCTTGGCCGCTACGAGGCAGTGGTAAAATTACTAGAGGACGGAACCAACAAGGAGCCATTCCGGGCAAAAATGTTGCCGCCTTTGGAAAATCGTGTTGGCCGGAAAGAGAAGCTCATCGCAAGATCGCGTCAGCGATTTGCAATGAAGAGAACTATCATTGAAGACAAGTTGAAGCGTTGGATGGCTTCCTCAGAATTAAGTCCATAACAAGTTCGGCGGGACCCCGACGTCCAGCAGGCGGTAGGGATGACATTAATTAGTCAACCGTTCGCCCGCGCAGGAGTAGCTTCTCGAATGAATCAAGTTCCATAAAGGGCCGGCCGGTCAAAGCCATTGACGTGATAATCGAAGCCCTCCATGCTCCCTTGCTCCTGAGCCATGAGGTTCAGCCGGGACGCAAAATCCAATGCTTGACACTCCAGAAATGTTAATCGGAACTGTCCCTGTAACCGAGTTGCCCCAGCGTATCGGTGTAGCCGATGACATGGAACGCCTGAAGAATTTCATTACCAAGTGGCTGGACAGACAAAACCCCGAAGTGGAAGCTCTGTTGCGCTGGCAATTGTTGAGCCGGCCGAAGTATTTCCGTCCGCTCACGATTTTCGCGTGCCATCATGCTACGTCCGTCGCGCCGGTGTCCGAGACACTGCTCCGCTCCACGGCCGCCTTGGAGATCTTCCACAATGTTTCCTTGATTGTGGATGATATTCTCGACGCTTCGCGCTCTCGACGCGGACGGCTCACTCTGCACTGCCGCTTCGGGTTTCTTCCCGCCTTGATGGCTTCCGGTTACTTGACTGCGGGTGGTTTCGACCTCGTGCAAAAAGATACTTACAGCGTGCGACTACTAGCTGAGTTGATGCAACGGCTCGGTGTGGCCGAATGCACACAATGGCGGTTACGTCGGCATCCCTTGGGGGTCGAGGATTGGCGGATGATTGCGGGGGAGGATACAGGTTCGATGTTTGAAATCTGTGCCCGGCTCGGGGCGAGGGACGACCGGTTACGGAAGTTTGGCTTGCTGCTCGGCTTGGTTTATCACGGATGTGATGATGTCGGGGACGTGCGCGGAGCAGTGGCATTGGGGGGCGGAGGTGAAAAGGATGTTTTGGATGGTATTCTGACGTTGCCAGCCGCATTGGCGGTTCGAGATCCGAAAGTGGGCGCTCTTTTTCGTCAGGCTGGGCCAAAGAATTACAATCGTCTGATGAGAGCTATGGCGAAGGTTTTGCCGGAGGCGGAAGATTATCTGGATGGCCTCGCCGCGGACGCGCGACGGGAGGCGATAGCGAACGCGACGGATCCCCAGAAGCTTCTGGCGCTCGTAGAGCACACACGCGCGCTGTCAAAAAGTTAGCTGCGATTCCTCTTCACGCCTTGGCGCGAGCGGATCGTGTGCGCTCGGCCCGTCGCGCGCCGACCCCAGCCGCGTCCTTCTTAAAGCGAGCGGTCGCGGCTTCGGGCAATTCAGTGAGCTTGCGCAGGTATTCACGGCTTGAGTCGGTGATCTTCGACAGGCTCGCATCGGTGTCGAACCCCTCTTTGCCCAAGTTTGTCAATTCGATGTTAAGTGTCTGCGCGAATTTACTGGCGCTCTCAAGCCAACCACTCCAGAAGACAATACCCGCGTTCAACGAAGCAAATTGCACTTGGGCAGTTTCGATCATTACCTTCCGCACATCCTCGGTGGTTTTACTCGTGGCCATAAATTTTTTGTCAACAAAGAGATGTTTGTGCCTGAGAGGCACAAATGTCAAGGTCGCATTTTCATTCGCACTGGCATGGGGTAGTCTTCCAATCGAAGTGCTCAAGCATCGGTTTGAACGATTAGCGGCGAGGAGAACTTGAACTGGATGGCGTCATTGAACTCCTGAAAAAACAATGTCACTTTTTGAGTTGTCTCGAACGGCAAAAGCCGCCGGCTTCTTGACCCATTCCATCTCCGGTAAGCTGCAAGGAATGGAGTTACCTCGTCTTCCCCGCTTCAAACGCGCTTCCACAGTTGCCCCAATACAGTTGACCGCGCGTGACCAGGAAATCATTGAGTTGATTCACCGGTATCGTTTTCTCCGTTCCTCTCATGTCGTGGCACTCATCGGCACGAGCGCGCAGCATCTCCAGAGACGACTGCAATTACTCTACCATCACGGCTATTTGACACGGCCCCGCGCCCAACTCGATTACTACCACAAGGGCGGTTCCCGACCGATTATTTATGGGTTAGGAAATAAAGGAGCAACGCTCTTTCGCAATACAGGCAGTGTTGCTTATCACAACCTGGATTGGAACGAGAAGAACAGTTCCACTGGACGAATCTTCCTCGAACACGCCCTTCTGGTATCTGACATTATGGTGCAGCTTGAATTAGCTTGCCGCAAACATGGTCAAATAAGGCTGCTCGCGGAGGGCCAAATTCCGTTGCCGGAATCGACGCGATTGCAGCGTCAACCGTTTCGATGGAAAGTAAAGGCTGGTGGAGGTTTAAGCCTGAGCGTCATTCCTGATCGAGTGTTCGCTTTGGAATTCTTAACGAAGGCAGGAAAGAAAGAACAAGCCTTTTTCTTTTTGGAAGCAGACCGAGGAACAATGCCGGTAATACGTAAGAATTTTTCTCAAACATCCTTTTACCGCAAACTCCGCGCCTATGAAGCAACTTGGTCCCAATCCCTCCACCGCAGACGTTTTGGCTTCAATCGCTTTCGAGTGCTTACCGTCACAACAAGCGCGGCGCGAGTGAAGTCACTCGTCGATGCTTGTTCACAATTAAAGCGAGGCCACGGATTATTCCTCTTTGCCGACCGAACCATTTTAGAGAAGCCCGGGGATATATTATCTTCGCTCTGGTTAACGGGAAAAAAGGGCGAAACTGCAACTTTATTAAATTAGCGTTGGCAGTAGCTAAACCGGGTTGAGAAAGGTATCGCCTAACTTTCCTTCGCTGCTTTGACCTTGTCCCACCGGAGTTTACTCGCAGCACGAAGCTTCGCTCTGGTAGCGGCGCTGACTGTCCTTTTGCCAGGACTTGCAGAAGCTCTCCTTTTACCTTGAGACCCTTTAATCTTCGCCCATCGCGCTTTGGACGCGGCCGAAATTCTGGCGCGCCCGGCGGCGGAAATAACTCCTTTTTTCGATTGCCCATTACGTGTATTCGCTCCACCGAGTAGCGTCTGAAGTTGCTTCTCAAGTAGAGCTATCTTTTCTTTGATGCCGGCAACTTTCTTCAGTTGTTCGAGAGAGATGTCTTTAAGATTGATCATGGTGCGGTAAGCCTTAAATCCGGTCACTCTCACTCGTCAAGAGAATTTAAATAGGTACCTGAGATTTGGTTGGATGTATGGTGTTACTTTCTTTCGACACCATATTGACCACCATGGCAAATTTCTCCGTCTTCTTCAATCCTTCGTGGGCGATAGGATGACTTTCGGAAGCGGTTCAACTCTTGAGCCGCAGTAGTTCCTCAAAAATTCACACAGGAGTATCTATGCCAAAAACATCAGTGCAGACCGCAAGTCTATATTTCAAACAAGGTTCCAGTGACAAAGAATATCATGCCTCAATCGATCCCAGAGACGGCGGCTACGTCGTCAACTTTTCCTACGGCCGCAGAGGCAGCACGCTTCAGACCGGAACAAAGACCAACACGCCGGTGGACCTCGCGACCGCCACCCAAATCTGGAACAAGCTCGTCACGGAAAAGAAAGCCAAGGGCTATACGGAAGGTGAAGCAGGCACACCTTACCAGCACACGGAAAAAGAAAATCGCGTCACCGGCATCCTGCCCCAACTCCTGAACCCCGTCCTAGAATCTGAAGTCGATGGGTTGATTGAGGACGACCAATGGTGCGCCCAGGAAAAATTCGATGGTAAACGCATTCTCCTTGAGAAGCATGGAGCGGCCATCCACGGCATTAACCGCAAGGGATTGCTTGTTGGATTGCCCTCACCGATGGTCGTTGCGGCTCAGGCGTTAAAGGGAGACTTCATCCTGGACGGCGAGAGCATGGGTGAGCGATTACATGTCTTCGATCTTCTGACCTGTAATGGGGAGGATCTTCGTCCTTTGCCATACCATGCACGCGCCACGCCCCTTCGGAATCTCCTTGCTGGTGTTGAGCGGTCTCACCTCCTGCTCGCGGAAACGGCTTGGACTGAGCGCGAGAAGAACGAACTTCTCATCGCGCTTCGACAGGAGAACAAGGAGGGCATCGTGTTCAAACGCACCGATGCTCCTTACGTTGCCGTCAGGCCCTCGAGTGCTGGCACCCAGGTAAAACACAAGTTCTGTGCTACCCTCTCTGCGATTGTCGGCGCCATCAACGGAAAGCGGAGCATCGAAATCAAACTCTGGAGCGACAAGGATCTGGTCAAGGCCGGCAATGTCACCATTCCAGCGAACCGCGCCATTCCGAAGGTCGGCCAAGTAGTGGAAATCCGATACCTTTACGCCTTCAAGGAAAGTGGTTGTCTTTATCAACCCGTCTATCTCGGAGTGCGTGCTGATGTTCTCCAGACCGAATGCGTCACTCGCCAGCTCAAGTTCAAGAATACCGAAGAGGAGTCATAATAATCATTCAAGTGGGCTCCCTCAGTTGAACTCAAATCCAAACCCTGTCGTAACCGGCGGGGTTCTTTTGTGCCAAGGAAAATCGGTAACACATCCTTTTCACTTAACCATAACGGCAATATTCCCCGTCTTCTTCAATCCTTCGTGGGCGATAGGATTGCAGTCAGAGGCGGTTCAATTCTTGAGCCGCAGTAGTTCCTCGAAAACTTAACTACAGGAGTATCTATGCCAAATAAATCGTTTGTTGACTTCAAGGCCGTTAAAGCGGCCATCACCATGGAACAGGTGCTTACGCACTACAGCCTCCTTAACCAGTTCAAAAGGAATGGAGAGAGCCTCACCGGGCCATGCCCCATTCACAAAGGAAGTAATCCCACTCAATTCAGGGTAAGCACGACCAAAAATATCTGGAACTGTTTTTCAGAATGCAAGCACGGTGGGAACGTTTTGGACTTCATTGCCGAGATGGAAAAAATAAGTATCCACGCCGCAGCACTCAAAGCTATTGAGTGGTTCAGCTTGGATCGAGAAGAGATGAAAGCCAATTCGGAGGAAGATTCTTCCGAGGAAGCCCCAACGAGCGCTCCATCGAAACCGGCTGCCAAACCCCCTCTAACCCCGGAAGCAAATACACCAAACAAGCCATTGAAATTCCGACTCGATAAGTTGGAACGAAATCATCCGTATCTTACGGAACGCGGCCTGACTCCCGAAACCATCATTGATTTCGGGATCGGACACTGTGCCAAGGGAATGATGGCGGGACTCATCGCCATTCCCATTCACAATGTCGGCGGCGAAGTCGTCGCGTATGCAGGGCGTTTTCCCGGAGAACCATCCGAGGATACGCCCAAATACAAACTGCCTCCAGGATTCCGCAAGTCGCAGGAGCTATACAACATTGACCGCGCAATTAAAGAACCGGAGGATATGCCATTGGTCATCGTCGAAGGCTTCTTTGGTTGCATGAAGCTTCATCAGCACGGCTTCCGCAAAGTGGTTGCCCTCATGGGCAGCACTATGGGAGCGGCGCAGGAGGAAATCATTCGCAACCATACGAAGGCAAACAGCCACATCGTCATCGTCCTTGATGAAGACGAAGCGGGACAGGCTGGACGCGAAGACATGGCGTGTCGCCTGTCAAAGCTTTGCTTCGTCAAGGTGATTACCTTTGAGAAAGCAGATACCCAGCCGGACCATCTCTCCGCAGAGGAAGTGCATGGCCTGCTCAACTGAGGTGCCTTATGAACACCAATGGCGAACAGGCCGAGCTTTTCGGCCTTATCTGGCGGCCACGCCAAGAGCGCTTTCGTCTTCACGTCAATGACATCATCCGCCTGGGTGACAAGCTCGGGCGAGTCATTCGGATCAATGAATGCGCGGCGGTCGTGCTCATCAATCAAGCGGCGCGGGAATTCACGACGCGCTTTGACAAGCCCGTCCATTTCCAGCCGTCACCACGGATCATTCGTATCTCCGTCAATTCCGAAATGGAAATCCTTAACCGCAAAGCCCAGGGGAAAAGGAAACGCAAACCCAAACTGAAAGGAGGATAACATGAAAACCTATGAAGGCAGACGAGAAGGTTACGCAGCTATTGTGAGGGTCAATGGCGCTCCGCTCAATCCCCGCCTGGATTTGTATAACCATAGTCCGACTGGATTTGAGTGGGGCTACTGTGGGAGCGGTCCGGCGCAACTGGCGCTCGCATTGTTAACTGACCACTTGAGGGATGACGAACAGGCTTTGAACCTGTATCAGCGCTTCAAGTGGACGGTCGTTACGAAATTGCCCATTAGACGCTGGCAGTTGACCAGCCAGGACATTGCAGAGGCGCTACAACGTATCCGCGAGCAAGAAAATCCTCACAGAGAGGCCGCAATGAAATTCGTGGTAAATCGGTATTGGCAGCTTTGTGACCAAGTGGAGGTGGAAGCTCAATCAATAGACAAAGCGATTGAGCTTGCTCATGCCATGCCGCTCGATACCTCGCGAGGTGAGTTCGTCATGGATTCATTGAACAGCGATCCGAGCGCAGACGTGGAGCCACCGACCGGGAAAGGCGCGCCGTGAGCGCGAACGTTATGCCCATCGCCAGGTTTCGGCTTGGTAAAATCGTGACGACAGCGAACGCGAAGTCGCAACTGACCCAGGAGGATATTCTCATGGGAATCCAACGTCACCAGGCCGGTGATTGGGGTGAGGTCAGCGAAGAAGATCGAAGAGAGAACGAGCTTTCCTTAAAAGAAGGGTTTCGTCTTTGGTCGGTCTATCATTCCCGCACGGGATTGAAGTTTTGGGTCATCACCGAAGCAAATCGTTCGTCAACCTCTGTTCTTTTGCCAGAGGATTACTGACCAACACATTCAACAACCTCTCTCATCCCGAGGGAGGTTTCTTTTTTCTCATGGCTCCCTTGGCCGTGTGCAAACAACTCGCTGAAAAACAAAGCGCCGTCCCGCGCTTCCAGCGAGAGTTACCCAACCAGAAGCAACCTGCACTAACAGGTGGGACGGCGAGAAAGAGAGTTACGTGAAAAATGACGTATATCAAGTCGTGACAGATAGAATCATTCAGTTGCTCGAAGCAGGCACCGTTCCCTGGCATCAGCCGTGGAAAGGTGGAAATCAATGGCCGCAAAACTTAATCAGCAAGAAAACGTATCGGGGAATCAATCTGTTTCTCCTCAACGCGGCAAGTTATGTCTCTCCCTTCTGGCTCACCTTTAAACAGGTGCAGACGCTGGGAGGATCAGTGAAAAAAGGTGAACACTCGTTCCCGGTAGTGTTCTGGAAAATCCTCAAAGAAGAAGTTGAAGGTGAAGATGAAACCAAACGGATTTCCTTTCTTCGCTATCATCGCGTGTTCAACGTGGCGCAATGTGAAGGAATCAAGGAGCCTGGACTCCCAGTGGGTGAAAACAAGTTTCATCCGATTGAAAGATGTGAACAGGTGGTTGCAGGAATGCCAAAGCCGCCTGTGATCAAACACAAGGGCGGACGAGCTTGTTATCACCAATCTCTGGATGAAATCAGTATGCCAGAGGCAAATCTGTTTGAATCCAGGGAAGGGTATTACAACACGCTCTTCCATGAGCTAACCCATTCAACCGGGCATTTGTCCCGCTTGAATCGTAAAGAAATCAGCGAACCGAATCGGTTTGGCAGTGATCTCTACAGCCGCGAGGAATTGGTTGCCGAAATGGGAGCAGCCTTCCTCTGTGGACATTGCGAGATTGAGAACATGACCATCGATCAATCCGCTGGCTACATCCAAAACTGGCTGGAACGATTGAAGGACGACCGGAAACTTGTCGTTCACGCCGCCGCACAAGCACAGAAAGCTTGTGATTTCATCCTCGATGTAAAGGTAGAGGATGAAGGCCCGGTGGAATACCAACCGAAGGAAGCGGAGGCGATTGTATTACGAGAGTGCCCAACCCTTAAAGAAGCGCCGATGAGCAACACTCTGCAAAAGAGCGTGGAATATGGTCAGCCGAAACCTCGCTCGTTAAAGATTGAGGAGGACGGAGATTTTGCACGGGGAAAAATCAAACCGAAAATTCGGCTAACGGGACTCTGGCTTGAGCGAGCGGGATTCAAACCCGGAAACCATGTCAGCGTAAGGTGTATGGCTCTTGGAGTTATTGTGCTACATTCCAAAAACGTGGCCCTGCTATCGAAGGAGATACAACAACGCAACGGGTAAACGGCACCCCACAGAAGTAGATGTAAAAGTTATTGGGCTGGACAACTTCTGAGAATCGAAGCTCTTGACCAAGTCGTTATTGGAAATCCCAAGCATTAATTGCTTACTGAAACTCGGTCAACTTTACGAGTGATGTATTCCATATGTTTCAAGATTTAGGGTGAACATTGTCGCCCGTAAGGGCGAGTAAGAAGGAAAGGCTGTCAACTTGGGATTAAAAACAGATCCAAGCCCCACCGATAAGACGGAGGGGCTTTTTCATTGGCGAAAAGACACATGAAAGAGGTTGCAAATGTAAATGCGTATCAAATTATGCGAATCACCTAACTACTTAATAAATAATCTCTTGCGTTGACAAATTTACTGCTATCACCCATAATGAGCGCGTATCGGATATCTGGGATTGTTTAGGTTGCAGCCGAGAGGGCCGGGTGCTTCGCACATGGGTTGTCGGCTGCAACAATTAACTAAGGAATCCTATGTTTCGCGATATTCCGATACAATACCGCAAAAAAATTACGGTATGCGTTCTATTATTAGTGCTTATTGTCTTTCTGATCAAAAATCTTTTGTATCAGATGGATTTTTGAGTAGCACCCTCAGGGATTACTTGCAAAAGTAATCCCTTTACGCGTTTAATGAGATTGCAGTTTAAAAAATTTACCTCAAAGACGATTGCTGCATGATGGGTTGAAGGTTACGGTTGAACACTTGATGAATTATGCATGTGGTATTAGTTAACCCACCGAATCACAGATTCGACCTTGATGATTTAGCTCCTCCGTTGGGCCTTTTGCGATTGAGTCAATCGATGTTGAACGACTCTGTTTCAGTAGAAGTTCTGGATTTCAACTTAGATTCATGTTCGGGCGAGATGCCTGATGGAGAGGATTTCTATGAATATGCGACTGCACGAATTTCCTGCCGCAAGCCCAAGATCGTTGGTTTCACATCAATGGGAATAAACTCCCACGTAAGCTTAAGGTTGGCGGCTAATATAAAACAAAAAGATCCGCATGTAATTACAGTTTTCGGTGGAGCGCACTTGGGTGCAATTGCTGAAGATTTATTTCGAAATTTTCCGTTCGTAGATTTCGTAATTTCGGGACAAGGCGAAAGAACATTTTCCGATCTAGTTCGTGTGCTACATTCAGGCAAAAATCCCACTGCTCGTCTTTTATTCGATCATGGTTCTCCAACTATTCTAACTCATCCATGGGATGCATATGCAACGATCAATCTTTCTGATTATTTTATTTTGAATGAACGAAAGGTCCTTAATTTTGAGACTGCTAGAGGATGCAAGTATAAGTGCAGTTTTTGCTACAGCCCCGCTCATTGGACGCAACGCCTTGAATTTCCGATGGAGACTATTATCTCGGATTTCGAAATAGCTCGTAAAGTCGGAGCAAAACACCTTTTTGTTGTCGACGATAATTTCCTAAATGATCGTCACCGGACTGCGGACATATGCACTCGGCTCGCAGAAATACGCGATTTGCCCACTTGGAACTGTTACGCATCCTTACCAGATATTCACGCAGAAATTCCAACCTTGCTTTCGCGGGCACGTTGTAACTCTGCATATATCGGAATTGACGCTGTCACCTCTCTTCAGAAAAAGGCATTGGGTAAATTTTTTGCAAAAAGCCAAGCCGCCTGCTTGGAAAAAATCCGAAGTCTCGTCGCAAAGAAAGTGACACCAACGTGCTCGTTCATAATCGACGCTTTTTGGCCCCAAGAGGAATTGGAGGAAACTTTTCGCTGGGCAACTAAACTGAGGCTTGAAGGCGCAGAATTAAGCTTTCATATCTTAACAAAATATCCACAAACAAAACTTAGCCGAGAAAAAAGCGAAGGCGTAGAGTTTATCGACAATGATTTTAGAATTCGATTGATGTTCGATTGTCCAGAGGTCGTGATTAATAACCCGCTTGCGATGCAATTTCCCCAATTGTTTCCCTTTCATGTAAATCCTGTGATGGATTCGGAATTTTATAAGAACCGTCTTATGCTGATTAATTTGGCCCAAAATCTGATTTCGTTGTATCCGTATGAATTGAACGATTTACTTGAAGGTGGCCACAAAGGAATAACCTGTTTTTTTGAAGAAATATCCAAGGCAGTTTCACGAGAATTATTTGTTGACGCCGTAAGGTTTAAAATTAGGTCTCGTGAATTGTGTGAGGAAATCCTTTGCAAAAAGATAGGATTTATTGCAGTCAATACTTAGCGCTAATATGAAAACAAACAATAAAAAAAGCTGGATTGGCACCAGGGAACGGGTCGGCACCGAATCAGTGGCGGGGATAAACTCGCATCCAAGCGAACGTAAATTTCGGATGGGTGCCGTGTCTAAAACGTTGAGCAACCAATCAACCAGATTGACAAAGGCGAAATAGTTTTTACGTCTCTTTTATCGTCTTACCCCATGCAACCAGAGGAAAAACCTATTGCTTCGACTGGAGCCAGAAAGCCGCAAATCAGCGTTTTAAGCATTCTCAAGCTTCTGGGGTTACTGTTCGTTACTTTTGTGGTTTCACTACTCGGCAATGCAAGTAGCCTTTGGGAAGGGGTTCCATGGATGGAAAAGTATGCTCGGATATTATTCCCAGTGGTATGGATCATTTCACTAATTTTTTTGGTCCGTTACACGAAATTTTTTGATAAAGAGCAGATGAATTCTGGCTGGGTAGTAATTCTGGGAGCAGGTGTTTTCGGCGTAATGGCCAGCAACACGTCAACTAGCTTGAGTGCTTGGATAGGTTCGATTAGTCGAAAACATGATTACAAGGTAGTCTTAATTGGCCCCAAGGACTCACAAGACTCGCCACATTGGAAGTCATTTAAAGCAGGCTTCGAGATGGTTTTGCAAGAGAATGGGAAATGTTGTTCCTTAGGTAGTTGGCAGCCATCTGAGCCCGATGTCATTGGATATTTCGAACTGCCACTCCCCAATGAAAAGAAAGAGCGGATTAAGATTCTTGAGAAGGATGAAGCGACCGACAATGAAGAAACCAAAGGCGTAATACGAAAACTTATTAACGACAATGACGTATTAGCTATTATTGGATTTGTCACTTCCACCAAAGCGGAAATCGCACTTCAGATAATGAACGAGAAGCGGCTATCCGGGGACACTTCGTTACCAGTGTTGATTTTGCCTATGGCGACAGCGTCAAAGCTCTTGGAAAAATACAACAAAGACGGACAAAAGCCGATTCTGCGACTTGTGCCGTCAAACACCGAACAAGTGGAATTGATCGCTAACGAAATTGTAGGAAATCCCAAAAATAACGGAGGCACAAACTTCGTTACATTGTCAATTCTAAGAGATCTCCGCAATAATACCTACAGTTCAGATTTAGCGACGGCTCTCAGAGAAAGAACAGTGTTAAAAAAAGTAACAGTTGTTTCTGACGGGTCAATTGGTCCTGGTGGCTCTTCCGACTACGTAACATCCTTTGCTCGGTTTAAACCGGACTATGTTGTTTTTATGGGTATGTTGGAAACGGGAATTCCCCTTGTTCGTCAAATTCGTCTTTACAGTCAAAGTTTTTCAAACAACTGGAATCCTATCATTCTGCTTTCAGATGGTAGTGTCGAAAAGGCAATCTCAAGTTATGCGCAACGCGAAGATTTGAAAGGAATCATAGGCTTTTTTCCCCAAGGTAACCCATCGTCTCAACATGAAAATGTTCACGGCAGATTTGAGCGACCAAGCTTTACTATGGTCGGTCATGATTCTGGAGTTTTGACGCATGAAATTTTAAAGGCCGCATTTGGGAAAAAAACAAGGCCAAATCGCAAAGACATTTTTCAAGCAGTCGATGTCATTAAAAAGCAACTCAGCGAAAAACCTGCATCAATAGCAGGTTGCTTTTTGGCTGAAGGTTATAAATTTACTAAAATCGGTGAACCGCAAGGTATAAATTTCCATAGTTGGATGTATGACGGAACTAATTGGATTCTAAGGCCCGACCATTTAGTGCAGTAAGTCACCATTAATCCAGATTGTCCAATTGGAGTTGTTTTTAGCAGATGTCAGATATTTGACTGGTTGGGCTAAATATTGTCGAATGAGAGCTTGGCTCTTATCATTTTATGAATTAGCCGCACGTTGCCTCAGTTTTGAAAACGTATGAACCAACCGATGAAGAATACCGCAAGAGCAGGAACAGGCTCCTTCTTACAGAAAATCAGGCGTTAGCTTAAGCAAATTACGAGTTACACACAAGTCGGAAGTGACTCTTGAATATATGCCAAACGGAATCCCCCTCTGGAAAAGGTTTTTCTCTCCCAAGGATGAGGTTCACAAACACTGGTATGTTCCATTGGACAATTTCGACTACGCCAGTAACGACTTTTACCAGGCCATTGAAAAGGAGTTGCAGGCGCGGAAAGTTCCCGGTTTGGAATTGTCCCGTGTCAATTTGAGTGAAGGTGGTTTGCTATCAGATAAGCGCGAATATCTTCGATTGAAACGTGAACGTCTTGTCTTCGATATTTGCGCCGCGCCGTTCGGCACGAGCTATTTCTTTTCATTCCGATTCGTTGAACTTCCTTTAGGTATTAAACTACTTGAGTTAATAATTTTTCTAATCGGTTGCGCGATTATGTTTGGCCTCCTGATAAAATTCCTGGGAATCATTTTAGGATTGTTCGCATTCTTTGCTCTTGTCATCGGAAGCATTTACATCATGCGCAACTCAGTGGCGCTTGGCTTAAAAGACCTTGATGCAAGTTTGCTGAAAACACCCGTCATTGGTCCGCTCTATGAAGTATTTTTTCGCAAAGAAACGTATCACCGCCAGGACACGCGGCTCATGTATCTCTCCACCGTAAATAGCATTACGGAAACGTTGGTTGAAGAAGTCACGGCGGCTAAAGGCATCAAATTGCTCAAACAATATGAGCGGAAGCCGCCCGGTGGAGATTTGTATCAGGCCACCACCAAACATCTCGGTGGAAACGACACTCCAAAGCCCACGGTGTAAGTCATATGTCCCTCATTGAAGAAAAACTGAGCGAGCAGTTTTACCAATGGGAAGAGCGTGGCCGGGGTTGGCAGGTTTGGGATCACCCTGTTTCACCAGAGCCACCCTTCCGCCCGTTTTACGGTCACTATATCACCCCACAACCAGCCATTGATGATGGGCGCAGGCCAACCTTTCTCAGTTCCTTCATTGAGAAACTCAGCAATAAGCTTGCAGATCAAAAGGAACCGGAGCCGATTGCCGAGGAGGAGGAAGAACGCGAACCCGATTTGTTGGAGCGCTCTGACTTGGTTGAGTTACACATTTCTCTGCCGCCCACGGCGCAGATTTCCAAAGAAGTCTTTGAGCAATTCATTTTGAGTCTGGCTAACTGCCGTGAGCCAATTTCGTTCGAGTTAATTGGAGGGCATGAGAGCATTACCGCGCAATTGGTCACGGCAGAAGCGGATGTTGAGCTAGTCCGCGACCAACTTGAAGCCCACTTCCCCGAAGTGGTCTGTATCAGGCAGGATTCCTTTTTAGAAGAAACATGGAACCAGACCGAAGCGCAGGAAGCCGTCATTTTTGAATTCGGATTGGCCGAGGAGTTCATGCTTCAACTGGCGACGGTGCGCAATTTCAATGTTGACCCGTTCATTGGACTTACCGCCGCACTTTCAAACCTTCGCCAAAACGAACTCGCACTTTTCCAAGTCACTTTCGAGCTAGTGCGTCATCCGTGGGATGAAAGTATTTTGCGCTCCGTCTCGGACGGGAGCGGAAAAGATTTTTTCGTTAACCGACCGGAACTTTCAGGTGAAACGAAGAAGAAAATCTCCCGCCCACTCTTCGCCGCCGTTGTTCGCATAGCGGTCAAAAGTGATGATCGGATGCTCGACATTGCCCGCAACATTGCCGGGGCACTCACGGTGTTCTCAAGTCCCAGCGGCAATGAACTCATTCCCCTGGAAAACAGTGACTATGAATTCGCCGAGCACGAGGAGGATCTACTCCGCCGACAGTCCCGGCGCAGCGGGATGATTTTAAACAGCGACGAATTGGTTTCACTCGTTCATTTGCCTTCCTCATCTGTCCGAGCGCCGAAGCTCAAACGTGAATTGCAGAAGACCAAGGCCGCGCCGAAGATCGCTTTGAATCAAAGCGGCTTGCTTTTGGGAACCAATACGTATGCCGGCGTCACCAATGAAATTCGCCTCAACCCTGAGCAACGTGTCCGCCATACCTACATCATCGGCACTTCCGGCACGGGCAAATCGACATTGCTTTTCAATATGATTTTGCAGGACATCGAAAACGGTCAGGGACTGGCCGTGTTCGATCCTCACGGTGATTTGATTGACAAGATTTTGGGCTGCATTCCCGAACATCGAATCGACGATGTAGTTCTGGTTGACCCATCGGATGAAGAATATTCCGTTGGTTATAATATTCTTTCGGCCCATTCCGATCTTGAGAAAAATCTTTTGGCATCCGACTTGGTTTCTGTGTTCCAGCGGCTCTCGACTTCATGGGGCGATCAAATGGGCAGCGTGTTAAATAATGCGATTCTGGCATTTCTCGAAAGCAACAAAGGCGGGACGCTGGCGGATTTGCAACGGTTTCTGATTGAACCGGCTTTCCGAAATGAATTTCTCAAAACCGTCCAAGACTCGCAGGTGCTTTACTATTGGAAGAAAGCATTTCCTCAACTCACCGGCAACAAATCCATTGGACCGGTGCTGACGCGACTGAGCGGTTTCTTGGATCGGAAACCAGTCCGCTACATGGTGACGCAGAAGGAAAACAAGTTGGATTTTGCGAAGATCATGGACAGCCGGAAAATCTTCCTCGCAAAACTTTCGCAGGGACAAATAGGAAATGAAAATGCTTATCTCTTAGGTAGCTTTCTGGTTTCTAAATTTCAGCAGTTAGCCATGAGCAGGCAGGCGCAGGCAGCGTCAGCACGAAAAGATTTTTGGCTCTATTGCGATGAATTTCATAACTTCATTACCCCCTCAATGGCGCAGATCCTAAATGGTGCACGGAAATATCGTTTGGGTTTGGTTTTGGCGCATCAGGAGTTGCGACAATTACAGCGCGACACCGAAGTTTCCAGTGCCGTTCTCGCAAATCCATACACCCGCATTTGCTTTCGTGTCGGCGATGATGATGCTAGAAAACTTGGAGACGGCTTTTCATTTTTCGACAGCAAAGACCTTCAGAATATTCCCAACTTCCAGGCCATTTGCCGTGTTGAACGGGCTGATTACGATTTCAATTTATCTATTCCCTATTTGTCCGAACCCGACGAAGTGGAAGCTGCGGGAATTCGGAACCGGGTCATTACTGCTTCGAGAGAAAAGTATGCCGTGCCGAGAAAGCAGATTGAAGCGGAGCAAATCGCTGCGATACTTGACGAGGAATCAGAGCCACCACCAAAGAAGGCCGCGAAGCCATTTCCCGAAGCCGTGGCTATTTCTCCCATCATTGCGATTGAGCCAGTCGCGCCGGTTGTTCAAGCCCAAATGCCGGTTGCGGAAAAAGAGATTGTTCCACAGGAAGAAACCATCGCTGAGGAACCGAA
>JBBQRQ010000065.1:0-28250 GCA_038214755.1 Verrucomicrobiota bacterium | reverse complement strand
GATTCGAGACGCCTGAATCTGTTCCCGCCAAATATGCTTTGGCGATTTGCAGATTTAGTTGCGGCTGGCGAACGGATTCATTGCGGGCGTTGAGCAACGACATCGCCTCAGCGCGGTCCTTCGTGCCAAGGCTTTCCTGCTTTCGGGTTTGAGTGTCTTCGACGTAGAATGTGCCGCCGAGCTTACGGCGATAGAGGATGAAACGACGTTTCATAGGTTCAGACTTTCTGTCCGAAGCTATGAGACTGAACGCGGCTTTGGGTGTATCAGCTACACCAAACGGGCTGCGAATCCCGTCGTTACCAGTAGTTGCCGAGTAATGCCGGGGTGACTGTTGAGTTGTATCCCGGTAATGATTTCACTGGCATTTTCACTGGCACTGGCCTCCTCTGGTTGCTGCAACTCATTGCAAAATTGCAACTTAGAATTGGAGGCGAGGGTCGGAATTGAACCGACGCATACAGCTTTTGCAGAGCCGTGCCTTACCACTTGGCTACCCCGCCGCCTGAGACAAAACAATATTGAACTTCCGTCGCGCCGCAAGTTCGCATTTCAGTGCTTGCATATACCTGATTGAGTGGATCAATGCCGAAGTGCGGTCCGACGGACAGACTTGGGGACGAGCAATGCCTCCTGACAACGACGACTTTTGTGGACGCCTAAAAGACTAAAAGGAAGCGGATGATGAAGCCGCTACCAGCGTGACCGGACAACCACAGTTTTGGAATACAGCGTTGTTTTTGCGTGCGAGTTGCCGAATGAAAAACCGCCGCTGTGCGCGAACACGCGGTTTTGAATTTTTGCGAGGTTCTTTTTGCGGAATATTTGACGCGGTTTTTGTCAATCGGTTTTCTGGTATTGGAAAATTCATCCAACAAAAATCTTCCGCCCAGTCTATGATTAACGGATGCAATGTATTCTTGCGAAGTCAGAAACCGTTTTTACCGCGCAGAACAGAGTGCAATCCGCGATATCCATCGAATTCCGATGAAAGTATTTGGTTGCTCTGTCGCGTATCGCAGGACCTCCTCGGGAGATCATGTTTCTGTCAGGCTGGAACAAAAACACTTCAAAGCGGTGAAGGAATTCTTCGAAACTGCAGCACGGGTTGAACCGGTGGAAACCCCGGAGGCGGATCTAATCGGATTCAAATTTGAATTCAATGCACCGGTTTGCCCGCCAGTTTCCCAAATTATTCGCTCTATCAATCGCATCCGCGCAAAGGCCGGTTTGGAATTAGTGAATCCGACGCACGTTTTTCGTCTTCGCAAAAGCCAAAGGACTTGCAAAGGGACTTAACTCATATTGAAAAGGTATAAATTATTGATAGAAGTAGCCACGGCTCCGAAGGGGACGACTGATTTCCCCGCCCACCACGACACGATCCAGCACTTCCATTTTCAAAAGCTGTCGGGCGCGAATTAAATCACAAGTGACTTTTATGTCCGCCTCCGACGGGGTGCTGTCGCCACTCGGAAGGTTCTTCTCCATTGCCCGACCTGAATCTCCACTGAAGGTTTGACCGCACAAAAAACTGAAGGTTTGAACGCACCACCACAGACTCAGATTTGTAGCTTGCCTTTTGATTGTCCCCTCCGATGATTGCACCCCGTTTATGGAACCCGACACAACGACTAATTCATGGAACTTCGATAATTTTTTGGTGTGGCTTTACGAGAACAGAAAGGCCGCCGGCCTTGGCGCGGCAGTGTTGGCGCTCGTTCTGATCGGGGCCGCCTTTTATTCATGGAAAAAAAATAACGATGAGTCTCGCGCCAACGCGGCTTTATTTGCCTTGCCCTCGCTCCTGGGACCTAGCGGCCGGACCACGCCGGTTCATTCCGAGGATTTTCAGAAAATAGCAGGCAGTTATCCCAACACTCAGGCGGGCGAGCGGGCTGAACTCATTGCGGCCGGTATTTTATTTACCGAAGAAAAATACGCCGAAGCGCAAAGACAATTTTCCAAATTTCTGGCGGCGCACGAGGGAAGTCCGCTTCAATCCCAGGCGGCTTTGGGATTTGCAGCCTCGTTGGAAGCGCAGGGAAAAATCCCCGAAGCGATTGCCAAATATCAGGAGGTCATTACAAAGTATCCGGCGGATAATATCATCTCCCCCGCCAAACTTACTTTAGCGCGATTGTTTGAGGCGCAAAATAAACCGGCGGATGCGCTGAAACTTTACGAGGAGTTGGGCCGCACCCAAAATCCGTATGACCCCTGGGCTTCCGAAGCGGGAGAACGCCGCGAATTGTTGCTGGAGAAAAATCCGCAGTTGAAAAAGAAGCCAGTGCCCGCCATGACAACGGCGCCCGCGACCAACTTGCTTTTTTCTCCCAAACCCTCACTGGTCTTCACCAACAAAAACTCGATTAAAAAATGAACGCAAAACTTCTTAAGCAATGTGTCGCCGAATTCATCGGCACGTTTGCTCTGATTTTCATCGGCGTCGGCGCCATCTATCATAACGCCGGCCTTCTGGCGGTCGCGCTGGCGCATGGCTTGACCATTGCGGTGATGGTCTCTGCCACCGCCGGAATTTCCGGCGGACATTTGAATCCTGCCGTCACCTTGGGCGTGTTAATTGGGGGCCAGATCAGTTTGAAAAACTCGATCGCCTATTGGATCGCGCAACTGGCCGGAGCATCGGCTGCCGGCTTTATTTTGCTCTTTTTATTTTCCGGGCAAATCGATGTGGACAAAAAAGTTTCTTTGGCCAATTCCATTTTGATCAGTGGAACACCCGACATGGCCAAAACTGGAATTGACATGACTCAAGCCATCGTGATCGAGGCCGTGCTGACGTTTTTCCTCGTCTTCGTCGTTTATGGAACGGCGGTCGATGCCCGTGCGCCCAAAATTGGCGGGCTGGCGATCGGCTTGACCGTCGCGTTGGATATTTTATTTGGCGGCCCTTTCACGGGCGCGGCAATGAATCCGGCGCGGGTTTTCGGTCCGGCGCTGGCCAGCGGCCATTGGAATAATCAAATGATTTATTGGGTCGGCCCGATGCTCGGTGGCGCGCTGGCCGGATTGGTTTACGGAAGATTTTTAATCCGCCAGGAGCCAGTCTGAGTTTTTAAATTTTGAGTTTTGGGTTCTGAATTAACTGAAAATTCAAAACTTAAAACTAAAAACTTCATTAGATGAAGATAACCATTATCGGAACGGGTTACGTTGGTCTCGTCACGGGAACTTGTTTTGCCGAAGTGGGTCATCAAGTGATCTGCGTCGATAAAGATTCCGAGAAAATCAAAGTGTTGCGCGCAGGCGGCATGCCCATTTTCGAGCCGGGTTTGAAAGAATTGGTCGATACCAATGTCGCGGCCAACCGCTTGTCTTTCAGTGACAGCACCGAGGAGGGCGTGGAAAATTCCGACGTGATTTTTATCGCCGTGCCGACTCCCGCCCAAACGGACGGCTCGGTGGACTTGAGTTTCATTGAAGCGGTTTCGCGTGAAATCGCGCGGGCGATGACCAGTTACAAAATCGTCGTCGATAAAAGCACGGTGCCGGTCAGGACGGGCGAGAAAGTTTCCGAAACGATCAAACGCTATTGCCAAGCCAAAGTGGAATTCGACGTGGTGAGCAACCCGGAATTTTTGCGGGAAGGTTTTGCCGTCACCGATTTCATGAAGCCGGATCGAGTTGTCGTCGGTGTGCGTTCGCCACGCCCCGTGGCCGCCATGAAGGAAGTTTACGCGCCGTATCAGGCGCCGATCATCGTCACCGATATCAATTCCGCCGAGTTGATCAAACACGCGGCCAATTCTTTTCTCGCTCTGAAAATTTCCTACATCAATGCCATCTCCGTCATTTGCGAGGCGTCCGGCGCCAACGTGCAGGAAGTCGCCAACGGCATGGGGATGGACACTCGCATTGGCCGAAAATTTCTCGACGCCTCACTCGGTTTTGGCGGGAGTTGTTTTCCGAAAGACTTGAGCGCCTTCATCCACATCTCCGAAAAACTCGGTTACAATTTCGGGTTGCTCAAGGAAGTCCAGCGCATCAACGACGAACAGATGGAGCGATTCGTCAAAAAAATTATCGAAACGCTTTGGGTGCTGAAGAACAAAAAAATTGGCGTGCTTGGTTTGGCTTTCAAACAAAACACGGACGACGTGCGGATGTCCCCCGCGATTGACCTTTGTCATCACTTGCAAAAGGAAGGCGCGATTTTGCGCGTGCATGATCCGCGCGCAATGGAGAAGGCGAAAGCAGTTTTGAAAAATGTGACCTATGTCGAGGACATGAACGAAGTCGCCGACGGCTGCGATGCGTTGATCATCGCGACGGAGTGGCCTGAGTTTAAAAAACTCGACTTGGAAAGAGCGCGCAAAGCGTTGACGCATCCGATTCTTTTCGACGGGCGAAATCTTTTTGACGTGCAGGAAATGGAACGGCTTGGATTTATCTACAAGAGCATTGGAAGGTAGCTTCAGATTTCCCACATAGCCGCCGACGGAAGGAGGCGGTCTGTGAAACGTCCTGCATATTAGAGGTAAGTATGCCAAACCAAAATGGAGCGCGGACAGCCTTGTCCGCGCGTTTCGAACCGGACAAAAATCCAGGCATTTTCCGCCAACTCAAACGCCGCTGCTTGGGCGAACCGCGAACGCCATCGCCTCGTCGAGTTTCCAATCTTTAAAAATTTCGTTGCAGATGGCGAATTTAATTCGGGAGAAAAATTAATCACGGAGACACAGAGGCACAAAGAGAAAGCGTGAGGTTTGTTCGATTTGCGGGAGCATCACGCAACTTTTCATGGAAGAACTCCGTTTTATTGAGGAAATCGCAGCGGCATTATGACTGCTATAAAGATTTCAGTCAGTCGGGAAACGTGCTTATTTATGAAAACTTCTTTCAAAAAACATAGGGGACTAACCTTAATCGAGATTCTCGTCATTATTGCCATATTGGTGTTATTGGCGGCCTTTCTTTTGCCAATTCTTGCTAGGCCGAAATACAGGTCGCACATCAGTTGCGTCAATAATTTGAAGCAGGTCGGCTTGTCGTTTCGAATTTGGGCGGGTGACAACAACGGCAACTATCCCATGCACGTTTCGACAAATCTCGGCGGCACGATGGAACTTGCCGAAAATCCAAAAGCGTTTCGGCTTTTTCAAGTGCTCTCAAACGAACTGGGCACGACAAGAGCTCTGGTTTGTCCCCAAGATAAAAGCCGAAGCCATTCCAGTAACTTTCATAAGATGAGTAATCTCAACATCAGCTATTTTGTCGGCATTGATGCTGAGGAAACAAATGGAACGATGCTTTTATCGGGCGACCAATATATCACAAACGGATTGGTTCCAAAAAACGGGACGCTCAATCTTACAACGAACCAGAACGTTCATTGGTCACAGGAACTTCACGCGGGAAAAAATAATGTTGGACTAGCGGATGGGAGCGTCCAGCAAGTTAGTAGCAAGTTATTGCGAAAGGAGATTCTCGCCAAAACCGGGTTCGCAACAAACCGGATCGTGCTGCCGTAAAACTTGCGATGCGGCGGATTCGCCTCTAAATATCTTCTGGCTGTAGCGGAAAACCAGCCCATCAAAAACCGCGTGAAAAGAATTTTATCCTTTCAAGATTTCTCCGGGAAGCTGCGTGAATTCATTCGCCAAAGTGCTGCCGAGATTCTCTCGGCAGAATCGTCCGAACAGCCGAGAGAATCTCGACAGCACCTTGAAACACGATTCAACGAATTGGCCCTGTCTCTTTTCATGCTGCAATTTTCTGAGATTGCGACCTTCCGGAAATTTTGCGAAGCGCGGAAAGTTTCTCCGCAAACGATCCGGCATTGGGGCGAGATCCCCGCGCTGCCAACGAGCGCGTTCAAGGAATTTGAAATTTCCAGTTTAAAACCGGAGGAGCGCACGCGCGTTTTCCATTCCAGCGGAACGACCGAACAAATTCCAAGCCGCCATTTTCACAACGCCGATTCGCTCGCGATTTATGAAGCCTCCTTGTTGCCGTGGTTTGAAAAACATTTTCTCGCGCAATGGAGCGCACTCGCCAAAAACGAAATCATCGGGCCACTCGAAAAACCGGGATTTATTTTCCTTACGCCGCCCCCTGTTCTCGCGCCGAATTCTTCACTCGTTCACATGTTTGAAACTGTTCGTCGCGAACTTGGCTCGCGCGATTCACTTTTCACTGGAAAACTCGATGGGCCAAAAGAAGGCATAGTGGGGCGGGCATCTTGCCTGTCAGAGGGGCTTCCAGCCCCAGTGTCACAGGTTCGCGGGCAAGATGCCCGCGCAGGCAGGCTGGAAGCCTGCCCCACTTTTTCAGCCAATTCAGATGCGTTGGCCTTGGGGCAAAACTCCTGGACGCTCGACATCGATCAAACACTTTTCGCTCTGCGCAAATCGGTGTGCGCCCATTGTCCTGTGGCAATTCTCGGCACGGCATTTTCCTTCGTGCATTTGCTCGATCATTTTGCCGCGAACCATATTTGCTACCGACTCTCAACTGGTTCACGAGTTCTCGAAACTGGCGGCTACAAAGGTCGTTCGCGCACTTTGCCGAAAGCGGAACTGCATCAATTCATCACAAAACACCTGGGCATTCCTGAGTCGCACATCGTCTGTGAATACGGGATGAGCGAACTCAGCTCGCAGGCATACGACGGGATAGTTCAAGGTTTAAAGTTTAAAGTTCAAAGTCGGCGCGTGTTTCATTTTCCGCCGTGGGCGCGCGCGCAAATTATTTCGCCAGAAACTGGAAACGAAGTTGGCGAGGGCGAAACCGGTTTGATCCGTGTTTTCGATTTGGCCAATGTTTATTCTGTGCTGGCGATTCAAACCGAAGATTTGGGAATTCGTTGTGGCGATGGTTTTGAATTGATTGGCCGCACTGCTCTGGCTGAACCGCGCGGTTGTTCTTTGATGAGCAATGGATGAAAAGAAAACGCTCGACCTCACCCCGGCCCTCTCCTCGGGGGAGAGGGAGAATCGTTGGCTACGTTTGGTGTTTCGGATGCGCTCGGTTTTCGTGCTTCTTCGCGCGAATAACCCAAAAGTGGGAATGCTGCAACAAACTCCCGCACCTGCGAGAGACGCCAATAGCTATTCCCTCTCCTCGGGGGAGAGGGTTAGGGTGAGGGCGAGCCATATTTCCCATCTAAATATTACAAACCGTCCACAACAAATTCGTGAAATTCGGATTCATCTGTGGCTAATTCCCTCCGCTTGTCGAACATCGCAAAAAATAAAAATCGCAACACCCGCACCCTTTGGCTTTGCGGCGCGCTGCACGCCTTCACGCACATTTTTCACGTCGCCTTGATCCCGCTTTATTTCCTGATCCAAAAAGATTTGGAACTCAAAAGCGTGGAAGCATCGACCGTGCTCGTGACCGCGATGGGCATCGCTTATTTTTTGCCGAGCTATTTGATGGGAATTTTGGCCGACCGCGTCAGTCGAAAAAAACTTTTGGCCGCCGGGCTGATCGTCAACGGACTGGGATTTGTCGGACTTTCCTTCGCGCCAAATTATCCGATCGCCCTGGTGTGTGTCGTCATCGCGGGACTGGGTGGAAGTTTTTATCATCCCTCGGCCACGGCTTTGGTCGCGCGTTTGTATCCCATCGGAACGGGCAAAGCTCTCGGCATGGTCGGCATCGGCGCCAGCGTCGGATTTTTTATTGGGCCGCTTTATTCAGGCTGGCGCGCCGTGATGGCAGGAAATTGGCGCGCCCCTGTTTTTGAGTTGGGCGTGTTTGGAATTGTCGCCGCCGGATTTTTTTATTGGCTGTCGGAAGAAGATCGTTTGCCCGAATCGGAAACCAAACCCTCCGCGCCCTCGGAAAAATTATTTCCAACGACCACGCTGTTATTTTTCTTTTTGGCGGCCGCGATTGCTTTCAGCCTGCGCGATTTTGCCGGGAGCGGCATGGGAAGTTTGGCGTCGCTCTTTCTTCAACAAGCGCACGGCTTCACTCCAAAAATCACCGGGCTGGCGTTGGGCGGGATGTTTTTAGCCTCGGCCATCAGCAATCCAATTTTCGGAGGGCTGAGTGATCGCGGACGGATCTGGTGGACAAGTTTTGTTCTATTCGCCGCGGCGGTAATGGTCATCACTTTTCCCCACGTTCCGCCAAAATGGATTTTTCCCGTGCTCGCCATCTACGGATTTTTTTTCATGGCGAGCTATCCGATGATCGAAGCAGCAGTGATGGAATCGGTGCATGACTCAGTGCGGGGCCGGGTCTTCGGTTTGTTCATCACGTTCGGCGGGCTGATTGGGAATTTTGCGCATTGGGCGGTGGGACATTGGGTGAAACGACTCGGAGAAAACGCTGCGTTGCCGCGCGCCTACTATCCCATCTACGGGCTGCTGGCGCTGCTGATTTTAATTTCTCTCGCCGGTTTGCCCTGCCTCCATCGCATTCGGAAAAAGGAAATTCTTGAGCCAAATCTCGCTGCCGATTTGGAATCGGCCTTGAGCAACTCGCGCGTCAAATGAATCTTCCAAATTATTTTCTGGCCGATCTCTCCGAAGTCACCGCCTTGACGCCTTTGGTCATTTCCGATGCGTGTCAAACATTGAAACGAAATCGGCAGCAATATCTCGCTGAACGTCCTACCCATAGTCTGATTCGCGTAATTGCGGACGTGGCCAAAAGCTGGCTCGACCGTGACGATCCATTTCGGAAATACGCGCTGGAATTGGGTCCGATCAAAACTGGATTTTCGCGCGAAACTTTGGTTGCGGGTCTCGATAACTTTTTTCGGCAAATCACGGTGGAGAATTTGCAGGCGCTCATCATGCAGGAATTCGGCGACGCTCAGCGGCTGGATTCTCTCTGCGCAAACACCGTGGAACAAAAATTAAATCGCGCTTCCTTTGCGCGCGGACCGGAACTGCTGGCTCAGATTACCGGCGGAACTTTGCCGAACCCCACTTTGACGGGAATGATTTTTGGCCTGCTGCTGCGCTCGGCCCAATTTATCAAATGCGCCAGAGGGACTTCATTTATTCCGCGGTTGTTCGCTCATTCGATTTATGAAGTGGAACCGAAGCTCGGGGCGTGTCTGGAAATCGCAGAGTGGAAAGGGGGAACCGTGCCGCTGGAGAACGCGCTTTTTGCCGAAGCTGATTTTGTGACTGCGACCGGAGAGGACGAAACTCTCGCGGCCATTCGCGCACGATTGCCGTCGAACATTCGTTTCATCGGCTACGGTCATCGGGTTAGTTTTGGCTATGTGACGGAGGAAATTTTGTCGGGGATCAATCCGCAAAAAGTGGCGGGCCGCGCGGCGCGGGATGTCGTCGCGTGGGATCAACTGGGCTGTCTTTCGCCCCACGTCATTTATGTCGAAAGCGGAGGAAAAGTTTCTCCGGAAAAATTTGCGGAAATGCTCGGGACGGAGTTGGAGGCCTCGGAAAAAAACGAGCCGCGCGGAAAATTATCGGACGCGCAATCCGCGGACATCGCGTATCGCCGGTCATTTTACGAAGTGCGCGCGGCGCATTCGCCGGAAACAAAATTATGGATGAGCGCCGGATCGACCGCGTGGACAATTGTTTTTGAAAATGATCCGCGATTTCAATCCTCATGCTTGAATCGATTTGTTTATGTCAAAGCGGTTTTCAATTTAACTCAGGCGCTGGAGGGAGCCGATGCCGTGCGAGGGAAAATCTCCACCGTGGGGATCGCGGCGCCCGAAGACAAAGCCCAAACGCTCGCCAGTCAACTGGCGCGCTGGGGCGTGACGCGGATTTGTCCGATGGGCGAAATGCAAAATCCACCGTTGACGTGGCGGCACGATGGACGTCCGAGTCTGGGAGATTTGGTGAGGTGGACGGATTGGGAAATGTGAACCGTAGCGGCCGACGTGAGGAGGCGGACGAATTTTTTTTCAAGTTTGCGCAACGAGAATGTCCGCCTCCTCACGTCGGCGGCTACAAGTTTGGATAGTTTATGAAAATGGAATTACGAAAGACGTTTCAATTTGAGGCGGCGCATTTGTTGCCGCATTTGCCGGAATCGCACAAATGCCGGCGACTGCACGGACACAGTTTCAAAGCGGATATCGTGGTGGCGGGGGAATGTGATCCACAACTCGGCTGGCTGATGGATTACGCCGACATCACCGCCGCGTTCAAACCGCTTTGGGAAAAGTTGGACCATTTTTATCTCAACGAAATTCCCGGTTTGGAAAATCCGACGAGCGAAAATATCGCAGTCTGGATTTGGGATGCGTTGAAACCGAAGTTGCCGATGCTGAGTGAAGTCGTCGTGGCCGAAACTTGCACCGCGCAGTGTGTGTATCGTGGTTGACCGGGGTAGCATCTGCCTCCGGCGGGTGCGGATCACTTCAATGTTCAGCGTTGGATGTTAATTACTTTGCAAACATCGAACATCGAACACTGAACATCGAACATCGAATTGGCAGATGCCGCACCCGCCGGAGGCAGATGCTACCCGGTCGCGGAAAGAATTTTCTTCGCGGCGGCTTTTACGTTTTTAACTAATTCCGCCGGTCGCAACGCGACCGCGTCTCCGCCCCAACCTAAAATCCAGCGTTCGATTTCCGCGAGACTGGAAAGTCGAAGACGTAATTCCACTCCGCCATTTTTCAATTCGCTAAGCTCCTGCGAATCGTGCCATTTCTTTTCGCGAATGTAATCGGCGACCTGCTCGTTGAATCGAATCACCACCTCAAATTGCCCTTCGGCGGAATGAACTCCGAAACTGTCGCGCAATCTTTTTTCCATCGAAAACTTTTGCGGGCGAATAAAAGTCTTCCCGGTTTTCTCGAGCGATAGAATCCGCGCCGGAACAAAAGTTCGGATGTCTTTTCGCGCGTGATCGTAGGCGAACAAAAACCATTCGCCGTTGATGTTGGCCAGGTGATACGGATCGACCAGTCGCGCCTCGGTTTCTTTTTGGCCGGGCTTGCGATAAACCAATTGCAACTGCTGTCGCTGCGAAGTCGCTTTGCCGAGCGCGTCAAAAACTTCCAGATTCAAAATCGGCTCGGCCGTGGTGCGAAAAGAAATGGTCTGCTCCCACTCGGCCAAGTTGAGCGAGACGGTGTCCGGGAGGGACGCCGCCATTTTTTTAAAGGCGCTGACCAGCGGTTTTTCAAAAGGCGTTCCGCGATATTGCTGCAAAGATTTCTCAGCGACGAGCAGCGCGAAAAGTTCTCCCTCGCTAATTTGCAGCGTGGGAAAGGCGTTGACTTTTTCGGTGTAAAAATAGCCGTTGCGCGCCTTGTGGTATTCGAGCGGAAGCTCCATCCGGTCACGCATGAATTCCAAGTCACGATGGATGGATTTGGTGCTGACTTCGAGTTCGCCGGCGAGCGTGGTGGCGTTGGGAAACTTTCCAGACTGAATCGACTGATGAATTTTCATCATGCGTTCCAGGGGCGGGCGGGAGAGAGGCGAATCGCGTTTCGGCATAGGGGGAATTAAAAATGAGCGCCCTGCTTGTTGCGTTTTAATCTTCGCGCGCTGACGAACCAACTTCTGGTTCCTGAACAATTTTTCTGGAATCGGTTCTGCGCTGCTTTTTCGAAGCCGCTTTAATTTCCTCCGTCGAAGTCCAATGAGTCATGTTGGAGTGTCCACGCTTGCCGCCCTGCCCGCCTTCGGGTTTTCCTTTTTGCAAAGCCATTTAAAAAATGCGGCGGTCAGAGACGCGCCGCTACACGGGCTACAAAATTTATTGCTGCAACTTGGCCAACAACTCCTCGTTGGTCTTGTGCTTTTTCAACGCGGCGAGAAGCGTCTCCATCGCTTCTACTGGATTCAAATCCACCATGGTGCGACGCAACTTGCGAACGGCTTCCATGTTTTTTGGCGGAAACAATTTTTCCTCTTTGCGCGTGCCGCTTTTCGGAATGTCGATCGACGGGAAGATGCGGCGCTCGGAAAGTTTTCGGTCGAGGATCAGTTCCATGTTTCCCGTGCCTTTGAATTCCTGGAAAATCAATTCGTCCATGCGCGAACCGGTATCGACCAGTGCCGTGGCAATGATGGTCAACGAACCGCCTTCTTCGATTTTTCGCGCCGAGGCAAACATCTTGCGCGGGATTTCCAGCGCGCGCGCGTCCACACCGCCGGTCATGGTGCGACCGCTGCCGCCATGCACGCTATTGTAAGCGCGAGCCACCCGAGTGATGGAATCGAGCAAAACAAAAACGTCCTTACCGCTCTCGACCATGCGCCGACAGCGTTCGATGGTGAAACGAGAAAGCCGGACGTGCGTTTCCAAATCCTGATCGTTCGATGACGCGACAACTTCGGCTTTGACCGAGCGTTGAAAATCCGTGACCTCTTCCGGCCGTTCGTCAATCAACAAAACCAAAACGTAAACATCGGGATGGTTCGTCGTGATGGCGTTGGCGATTTGTTTGAGAATGGTGGTTTTGCCCGTGCGCGGCGGCGCGACGATCAAGCCGCGCGTCCCCCGTCCAATCGGCGTGACCAGATCGATGATTCTCGTTTCAAGCAAATCCGGTGAAGTTTCCAGATTGTATTTTTCGATGGGATCAATGGTCGTCAGATTTTCAAACCGGACGGCCTTGGTGTATTCCTCGAAAGGACTGTCGTTCACTAACTCAACCGTTTTCAACTGCGGACTATTTCCCCGGTGCGGAGGCTGGGTTTGCCCGGAGATCTTGCAACCCTCGCGCAGAAAATTCTTTTTGATGGTGTCGGGTGTGACGAAAATATCGTTCGGCTTCGGGTGGAAATGATTTTCCTTGGTGCGAAGAAAACCGAAACCTTTTTCGGAGATTTCCAAATAGCCGGAACCAAAATCCGGCGCGCCATTAGGCTCAGTGCTCATATATGTATGTGTGTGCGTATCGAAAAGCCGCTTCCAGGATAACCCTTGGAAATTAAGAATTTGAATTGGGGAACACCTCTGCAACGGAGAATGCCAATTGTTATCTACTACTTGCAGTGGTCTGACCTTCGATGGGGTTATTAATAGAGGCAAACAACCCTTGGCGCAACCCTTTTATTTTTTTATTCCCCTCTGCTGGAAGGATTGTCCGGGACGCGTCCGAACACGCTTCTCAAACGTTTTTAACGAAGGAATTCGTGTTAGCGTCTGACTTCCAATGTGGCCTGCGTCTGCAAATCTGTGCTGCGCGCCTTCGACACAATTCCTCCTTGTCAGTGAGCACTTCTGTGGCAAAGTCATTCACTTGCCAACACAGTCATAAAAACCAACACCTATATTTATATGAAGCCTATTCTTTCCCGATCTGTTAAATCACTGGCCGCGATTTTCTCAGCGCTGGCGTTATTCGCAGGCGCTGCCCACGCGCAGAACACTTACACTTGGAACGCGAGCGGCACGGCGGACTGGACGCTCGCCGGCAACTGGACCCCACCTCGTTCCGCTCCAGCGACCAATGACATCCTCTTGTTCAACAACGCAGCCAACACGACCGTAATAAATGTTCCTGCCCAAACCATCGGCAAGCTGCAAGTCTCAGCGAACACCATTGTCAATTTGCAATCAGGAGCGGTCGCCAACCCGCTGGCAATTTCAACAGTGGCAGCGGATGCGTTGACGGTTGACGTCGGCAGCCAATTGAATTTAACGGGCGGCACCGCTAATGCATTGGTCCTCACCAATCTCGCAGGCGCCAAAGCAAGCATTAGTGGAGCGATGCTTTTTTCCGGCGGCACGAATAAACTCTGCGCAGGGGCCGCTACTAACGTGATATTCAATAGCGGCTCAGTGCTGACGCAAAGTTGCACGGGAGTTATCTTTGTGAATGGGCCGAGCACGTCTGGCACGGCAAACGGCATCGTGTTCGCCAGTGGTTCAACCATGGTTTGGCAGGCCGGCTCTGCCCCTTTCAGTTTAAGCCAGCCCAGTTCGCTCGTGGTTTTTCAAACAGGAAGCCTGTTCAGCGACCAGAGCACAAGCACTCCCTCATGGTCGGGCCGAACCTATGCAAATTATGAGCACAATACCGCGACGGCCAAATCTCCAAACGGGCAGTTCTCCGTCTCCATCGACAACCTGACGGTGTCTCAAGGAACCTTGAACATTACCATGACCAACAACGCGACGAGCAATCACCGAATCAATGGGAACATTAGCGCGGTCAGTGGAGCGACACTGAATTTTGCGGCTGTAACGCAGCCGGGAACGATCAATCTCGCTGGAAGCGCGCCACAACTTATTAACGGGCCGGGAACGATTTCCATCAACAATAGTGTCTCTATTGTCAGCGCGGTTAATCAGTTCGGTGTGACGCTGAACGTCAACCTGAACGATTCCGGATTATTGGTGGTGCCCAGCAAAGGCAAGCTGAACGTTTCCAGCGGCGTGGTCGTTTCTGGCACTGGCATCTTTACGCTTAGCGCGGGGGGAACTCTGGGTATTGCCTCGCCGGACGGCATCACGCTGTCGAGCACGCTCGGACCGATTCAGACGACGACTCGCAACTATAGCTCCGGTGGTATTTATGTTTATAACGGCGCGGCGAATCAAGACGCAGGTAATGCTCTTCCGAGTAGTGTTGGCGGGTTGATTATTACCAACACGGGCAGCGCGGGAAATAACACGGTCACTCTTGCTCAGGCCACTGCGGTTAGCGGATCGCTCCAAATCAACATGGGTGTCCTTTCCATCGTTGGCTCGGCAAACGTGGGTACCCTATCTTTCGATGGCGGCGTGACCAGCCAGGCGACAGGCACATGGGGCGCGTCCGGGTCCGGCGCAACGCATGTCGATGACATTCATTTTGCTGGCACCGGCACGGTGAATGTGCAGTCGGCAGGCGTGCAAACCGGCTTTCAATACTGGGACACCAACGGAAGCGCTATTGGGCTTGGCGGTTCGGGAACCTGGGACCTATCGACCGCAAATTGGAATTTGATTAATGACGGCGCTGGAAGTGTGCAGGCCTATTCACCTGGTGTTCCAATCATTTTTGGGGGCACACCTGGGATTGTCATTGTGGATGTCGCTGGAGTGCCGGTAACGGCGTTGATGGCATTCGATACGAACGGTTATACCATTCAAGGCGGCCCGCTCACGCTATCGGTCGGCGGAACGAATATCGCCGTCTCGAATGTTTTGGATACGGCGACGATTAATTCAAAAATTTCCGGCACCGCCGGCTTCAACAAGGTCGGTGCGGGAACGCTCGTGCTCGGGGGCGCGAATGATTTTGCTGGCGCTGCGACGATCACGGCCGGGACATTAAAACTTGGTGCTGCTGAAGTCATTCCCGACGGGCAATATTTAATCAACAACGGCACGTTGGATTTGAATAATCTCAATGAAAGAATCGCGGGAGTTTCCGGAACTGGAGCGATCAATCTCGGCTCTGCCACGCTGACTATTGGCACCAATAGCGGCAGCAAGCAGTTCGATGGGACGATCAGCGGAACGGGCGGGCTGATCAAGACTGGCACAATTTCCCACGTGCTCGCTGGTGTAAATACCTTCAGCGGCGGAATTTTGATCACGCAAGGGCCAATTTATTTCCGAACCAACGTCGGCTTTGCTGGACCCATTACCCGCTCAACTGGAACCGGCACCATCACCATCAGCGGTGAGGGTCAGATCGGTTCTAATTTGGGAAGTGTCCAAGTGACCAATAATGTCGTGGTGAACACTGCGGCGCTCTTGACTCCGGTCAGCGGCTCCTTTTTCGAGTTGAGCGGTTTTGTTTCTGGGCCTGGCGGATTTTTGAGGAACACCACCGCCTCGGGCGTCCCCACTCTGTCCGGCAACAATACTTATTCCGGCGGTGTAAAAATCGATGCGCGCACCCTCGCGATTGGGCACAAAAACGCGCTGGGCACGGGGACATTCACAGTCGGCGACCCCGTGACCGCTCCGGGGACGACCAATATCAACATCGGTGCCTCAATCGATTTGACTGGAGTTAACGCTGTCACGAACCCGATCACCATCAATCAGGACTTCACCTTGTCCGGCACACTTGGGCTGGAGTTTTCCGGTCCGGTGACAATTTCCGCAGGCATAAAAACAATCACGGTTTCTTCAACCGCTACGACGAAGTTCTCCGGAATTATGAGCGGCCCCGGTGGAATTATGAAGGCCGGAACTGGAACCCTCGATTTGACCGGAGCCAACAGCTACGCCGGTGGGACAACAGTTTCTGAGGGAGCATTACGCATCAACAATATTTCCGGCAGCGGAACGGGTCCCGGCGCCGTCGCCGTTACGGCCATCGGCACTTTGACCGGCGCGGGAAATCTTTCCGGCAGCGTCGCGGTGGATGGAACAGTGGCGCCGGGCAACGGAGTCGGAACCCTTGCGACTGGCACCGAGACATGGGGAGGCGGCGGACATTACATCTGGGAAATAAATTCCGCAGCGGGAACCTCTGGCGCCAATCCAGGCTGGGACAAATTGAGCATTACGGGACCTCTCACTATCACCGCTACTTCGGGCAGCAAGTTCAACATTGATTTGACTTCGTTGACTCTGGCGGGAGTTGCGGGCGAAGTTTCCGACTTCACCAACACGGTGAGTCGCACTTGGACGATTGCGCAAGCCATTGGCGGCATCACCGGATTTGACACGAACGCGTTTGCGTTGAACACGAACGGTTTTGCCAATGACCTTGGCGCTGGCTCATTGAGCATCACCACCAATGCGACAGATGTGTTGTTGATCTTCACCGCGGCCGCCGCCGCGCAGCAACCCACCAACTTCGTGACTACCTCCGCAGGCCACGGCACCTTCCAAGGCTCGCCCAACACGAGTTACACAATTCAATACGCCAACGTTCTCGCCACGCCGACGAACTGGCAGTTCCTCATGACGGTCACAACGGATGGCGCCGGCGTGGGAACTTTTGCGGATCCCTCCGCGCCGAGTGGACAGCCGATACGTTTCTATCGGGTAAAGAATCCGTAATCGAAGTGGATTTTTTTCGAGAGGAGGCCGGTGTTTTCACCGGCCTTTTTTTTATTTGGAGCGAGGACTGCAAAGACCGCTTCTCAAAAAATATCTTAGCCGCCGACTTCCGCCTTGGCCTCCGCAGCCAGCGGCGTGCTGAGATAACGTTCGCCCGTCGAGCAGGCAAACGTGACGATCATCTTGCCTCTGTTTTCGGGACGCTTCGCTATTTCAATCGCCGCGACGACATTCGCCCCGGTGGAAATTCCGACCAGCAACCCTTCCTCTTTCGCGAGTCGCCGCGCCATCGCGAAGGAATCATCGTTGCTCACTTGAACGCATTCGGTGATCTGCAAATTTCCCTGGCTGTCTTTGAGGTGAAGATTTTTCGGCACGAAGCCCGCGCCTGTTCCCTGGATTTTATGCGGTCCTGGTTTGATCGGCTGACCCGCCAAGGTTTGCGAAATGACGGGTGAATCTTTTGGCTCCACTGCGATCGCTTTGAACGAAGCTTTGCGCGGTTTGATCACTTCGACGCAGCCGGTGATCGTCCCGCCCGTCCCAACCGCTGAAACCAAAATGTCCACCTTCCCATCGGTGTCGGCCCAGATCTCTTCGGCAGTGGTTTTCTTGTGAATTTCTGGATTGGCGGGATTTTCAAACTGCTGCGGAATCCACGAATTGGGAGTCTCCTTCGCGATCTGTTCCGCGCGCGCGATCGCTCCCTTCATTCCTTCCGCGCCCGGAGTCAACACCAACTTCGCGCCAAGCATCGCGAGCAAAGTCCGCCGCTCCAGCGACATTGTTTCCGGCATCGTCAGAATTAATTTGTAACCTTTGGCCGCCGCCACGAAGGCGAGCGCGATTCCCGTGTTCCCGCTCGTCGGCTCGACGATGACTGTGTCTTTTTTCAGGCGTCCCTTGCGTTCGGCTTCTTCGATCATCGCCATACCGATGCGGTCCTTCACACTGCCCAACGGATTGAAAAACTCGCACTTCAACAAAATGGTGGCCTCGAGGCCAGCGGTGACTTTGTTTAATTTGACCAGCGGGGTTCGGCCAACCGTCTCAACGATGTTGTTGTAAATTTTTCCCATAACAAAATTCCTGCCTGAAGTTAGAGTGCGCGACGAAGTTTGTCCCTCAGTTTAATCCCGGCAAGTTTTTTCTTGCGACTCTCCGAGAGCCGCTGAATAAAGATATTATGAAAACGAACTCACAGAAACCGGCGGGCGAAACATCGGCCGCAAATAGTTACGGACGAGTGATGGAGTCAGACAAACTTTTGGAACAGGAAATTGAATTCATTTTTGAAGAACGAGATAAAGAGGGCAACGAATACGATTTCTTCCTCGGCAAAATTACGCGCAGCCCAATTATTAAAAGTCGAGCGACCGGAAAATATTTTATTCTGCCATGGCCTGATGTCATCAAACTGGGAATCAACGCAGGACTGAACAGACGAGGGAAATGAATTTCAATCTTCCATGAACCAGAGTCTTGAGATTGTCGCCAGGCAACTCGTCGCTCCGGCCAAAGGCATCCTCGCCGCCGACGAAAGCAACCCGACCATCGAGAAACGTTTCAAAACGATTCAACTCGCATCCACGGAAGAAGCGCGGCGCAATTATCGCGAGTTGCTTTTTTCCGCGCCCGGTTTGTCGCAATACATCAGCGGCGTGATTTTGTTTGACGAGACGTTGCGCCAAAAAAACAGCGATGGGATTCCCTTCCCTCAAATGTTGTCCGAGGCGGGAATCATTCCCGGAATCAAAGTGGACAAAGGCACGAAGGCGCTGGCGAATTTTCCGGGTGAGAAGGTCACAGAAGGTCTGGATGGATTGCGCGAACGTTTTGCCGAATACGCCAAGCTCGGCGCGAGGTTCGCCAAGTGGCGCGCGGTAATTTCCATTGGAGAAAAGACGCCGACGAACTTTTGTCTGGAAGCCAACGCACATGCGCTGGCGCGTTACGCCGCCCTGGCGCAGGAGGCGGGACTGCTGCCAATCGTTGAACCGGAAGTATTGATGGATGGCGGGCACACCATTGAACGGTGTTTCGAAGTAACGGTGGAAACATTCAATTTGGTTTTCGATGCGTTGTTTGCGCATAAGGTTCGACTCGAAGAAATTTTGCTCAAGCCGAGCATGGTCATTTCTGGAAAAGAATCTCCGACACAAGCGTCGGTGCGTGAGGTGGGCGAAGCGACGCTGCGTTGCTTGCGCGAAACGGTTCCAGCGGCTGTGCCGGGAATTGTTTTTCTTTCCGGCGGGCAAAGCGATGAACTTGCCACGGCGCATCTGAACTCGATGAATGAGATGGGCCGCGCGCCGTGGGAACTCAGTTTTTCTTTTGGACGCGCGTTGCAATCCCCCGCTCTCAACGCGTGGAAAGGTGAACCGCAAAATAAAAATTCGGCGCAAGCGGCGCTGCTGCACCGAGCGAAATTAAACAGCGCGGCGCGAGATGGAAAATATTCAGCGAGGATGGAACAAGAACGTTAAGTCGTAGCCGCCGAGGTGAGGAGGCGGATTCGGGTCTTTCAGTCGAAATCCGCCTCCTCACGTCGGCGGCTACGATGTCACCGGACTTGTAAAACCAGTTCTGATAAATCTGCGCAAAACAAAAACGAGCCGGAAAAATCGGCTCGTTTGCGTAAAACTTTTCAGCTTTAAAAAACCGTTTACGTTTTCTCCGCCATCTCTTTGTCGCGATCTTCCATCGCGGCCCGGCGCGAAAGTTTCACGCGGCCCTTGTCATCGACGCCGAGGCATTTGACCCAAATTTCATCGCCGATTTTTACAATGTCTTCGGTTTGTTTCACTCGGAAATTTGCCAGCTCGCTGATATGGCAAAGCCCGTCTTTGCCGGGAAGAAATTCGACGAACGCGCCGAAATCTTTCACCGTCACCACTTTCCCGCGATAGATTTTCCCGATCTCCGCCTCGGCCGTCATGCCTTCAATCGCGTTGCGGGCGATCTTCATTCCTTCGGCGGAAACGGAATAAACGTTCACCGTTCCGTCATCGTCGATATTAATTTCGCAACCGGATTCTTCGACGATGCGTTTGATATTTTTTCCGCCCGGTCCAATGAGTGCGCCAATTTTTTCCGGATTAATTTTGATCTGCACAATCCGCGGGGCGTATTTGCTCATCTCCTTGCGCGGCTCGGCGATCACTTTCGCCATCTCCTCAAGAATATGCATGCGCGCGATGCGCGCTTTTTCCACCGTATCGGCCATGAGTTGATGCGAAATGCCCTTGAGTTTGAGGTCGAGTTGAAAGCCCGTCACGCCCTGGGCTGTTCCCGCAATTTTGCAATCCATATCGCAGAACGCATCTTCCCAGCCAATGATGTCCGTCAACAATTGGTAGCGGGAAATTTTGTCGTTGTCATCGGACTCCGTGCAAATCCCAATGCTGATTCCAGCAACGGGCCGCTTGATCGGCACACCCGCGTCCATCAAAGCCAACGTCGCCCCGCAGACCGAAGCCATCGACGTCGAACCGTTGGATTCCATAATTTCACTCGTGACACGAATCGCATACGGATAACTTTCGAGCGGCAACATTTGCGCGACCGAACGTTCCGCCAACGCGCCGTGGCCGATCTCCCGCCGGCCCGGCCCGCTGATTCGTCCGGTTTCGCCCACCGAATAATTTGGAAAATTGTAATGGAGAATAAATTTTTTCTCCGTCACCCCGCCGGTGTAGGAATCGAATTCCTGCGCATCTTCGTTCGTGCCGAGCGTGACGAGCGAAACCGTTTGCGTTTCTCCGCGAGCAAACAAGGCGGAGCCGTGGGCGCGCGGAAGAATTCCCACTTCACACGAAATCGGGCGCACTTGATCGAAGCTGCGGCCATCCAAACGCTTGCCGTGATTCAAAACCAATCCGCGCACTGCTTCCTTTTGAATGTAGTAAAACGCGTCTTTGAGAACGAACTCGGTTACTTTTTCCGCGCCGAATTTTTCGACGAGTTTCGCGCCGACGTCATCTGCGATGGCTTTCACTTTACTTTCGCGTTCGAGTTTTGCCGTCGTCAGCAACGCGGGAACCATGCGGTCGCCGGCCAGCGCTTTGGCTTCGTGCAAAATATCTTCGGGCACGATGTTCAACGTGATTTCGCGTTTCTTTTTTCCAACGCGTTTGGCCAATTCATTTTGCGCGGCGATGAGGGGCTGACAGGCTTCGTGGCCAAATTTCAGAGCGGCATTAAAATCCGCTTCGGGAATTTCTTTGGCCGAACCTTCAAACATGACGATGTCCGAACTGTTCCCGACGTAAATAATATCCACGTCGCTCTCCGCGATTTGCGCGTGAGTGGGGTTGGCAATAAATTCTCCGCCAACGCGACCGATTCGCACTGCGCCCAACGGCCCATCCCACGGAATATCGCTGACCATCAACGCAGCGGATGCGCCGACAATGCTTAAAATGTCAGGATCGTTTTCGCCATCCGCGCTGAGCAAAATACTTTGCACCTGGACTTCGTTGTACCAACCCTTCGGAAAGAGCGGGCGAATCGGACGATCGGTCAATCGGCTGGTGAGAATTTCTTTCTCCGTCGGACGGCCTTCGCGTTTGAAATAGCCACCGGGAAATTTTCCAGCGGCCGCCGCTTTCTCGCGATAATCAACGGTAAGCGGAAAAAAATCCTGCCCCGCTTTTGCCTTGGTCGCAGCGACGGCCGCGACCATGACGATGGTTTCGCCGAGTTGAACGGTCACAGCGCCGTCGGCTTGTTTGGCGAGTTTGCCTGTTTCGATGTGGATCTGCGTAGCCCCTAATTGGGCGATAACTTTTTCTGCCATATAATTATTTTTTTTCCTCGCCGGCGTCCGAGAAACTTCCGTCAACCCCTGGCTCTCAGAGGTTGATCGAAATTGCCCAGCGCCAACGAAATTTCTAACGCGAATGTTTAATAAAGCTGGAGTCGCTCGCGTCACTCGATTCCAGACAGACTAAAAGTGTAAAACCAAAGAAGTTGCAGCACTCAAACCGCCTGACGAATTACCGGCGAAGTTTAAGTTTTTTGGTGATGGATTGATAGCGGTTCACGTCGGTGTTGTGCAAATAATCCAACAGCTTGCGGCGTTGTCCGACCATCATCAACAATCCGCGACGGGAGCTGCGGTCTTTTTTATTATTTTGCAAATGTTCGGTGAGTTGATTGATCCGCTCGGTCAAAAGGGCGATTTGCACATCGGCTGAACCGGTGTCGCGCTCATGCAATCGAAAACCGTCGATTGTCTTTTCTTTTGGTTCTATAGTTTTTTTCATTCTTTGATGCGGAAAAGATTAGATTTAAGAAATAGCGGTGTAAAGTCTTTCCTTTTTTTCCGGGTTGCATCGGGCGCATCTTGCCCGCGAACTGGGGCTGGCAGACAAGATGTCTGCCCCACTACTTTGGCGGTGGGATCAAGATGCTACCCGGAAGTTTCTGCTCCACTTTTTTACCGTTACTTCTTCTTGAACTCCAGGCCTTCACCGTTTCCCACAACTTTGATCCGATCGCCCGGTTTGAATTCGCCATCGAGCAATTTGAGGGAGAGGGGATCGAGGACGAATTCCTGAATCGCGCGTTTCAACGGGCGCGCGCCGAACTGCGGATCGAATCCCTCGCGCGCCAAAAGTTTTTTCGCGGACTCATCGACCTCCAAAACAAGTTGCTGTTGCGCCAGCCGCTTCTCCAATCGTTGCAATTGGATTTCGACAATTTTTGCCAACTGTTTTTCATCAAGGCTGTGAAAGATGATGATGTCGTCGATGCGATTTAAAAATTCCGGGCGAAAATGTTTTTTCAATTCGGCGCGCACTCAAAGTTTGAGAAACCTAAAATGTATGAAGAGGGACTGTTCGACTACCGCCTTGGCATCTACACCGTTGAATATCGGAAAAAAGGCAGTGACCCCGTCAACGGCCTCAATTACACACGCGGCTTTAGCCTCAAGGCGACATCAGCTACGACCGCAGTTCTCGTCGGCTACTCTCACCTGGAGGCAACGCTACGGTGAGAATTGCGGGCGATGCACTTTGCGATACTTCGCTTCCAATGCTTCCAGGGTTCCTGTTCGGTCGCTGTAGGCGTTAGGCCCAACCCAAAAGACCATAACGCAATTGGTGACCGTCGCGAGACGCTTGGTGCCTTTGAAGAATTGGAAATCGAGGTCAGGGGTTGCCTCGATTGTAGGCGGTTCCTTTTTTCCGGAAGCAATCGCTTTGACAACTCTGTCCACTTCCTCACCCGTGACGGTAATGCTGAGGCCGTCGCGAGGGTTGATCACCACAATGCGGTCAGCTTCTTTAAGCCTGTGTGCCAACGATTTGTTGGCAGAACAGCCAGTGACAAAAACAACCAACAAGAAAACTAAAAGGGGTTTCACAGCAGATACATCACGGCAAGCGCACTCGATAAAAACGCAGGGGAGTTAGTTGTTGGCGGAAATTTTTTCTGAAGACACACCAAGCTTTTCCAAAAGCGCGGGCGTCAAACTGTCCGCCTGTTCAAGCATTGCAGCCAATAAATGTTCCCCATCAACTTCCTGATGAGACCGGTTGTGAGCGATTTGTCGCGCGGATTGCAACGCCTCCTGCGCTTTGATGGTTAAGCGGTCAGTTTGCATACAAGAGAAAATAATCACCGCTGACTTGCCGTCAAGCAATGGGAAAGCACGCAAGGCAAAGCCACAGATGAAATACGAAGTCGCAGACGTTTGCGATTGTTCACCTGCCAGACCGAGACCGTTTCTTCGTTTTATTCAAGGTCGTTTTTGGCAAGTGCGAGGAGAGAAGTTCATGAACTTCCAAGCTATAGGCTTTGGCCAGTCGTTCCAGCGTCGAAAGACGAAGATCGCGACCGCGACCGGCTTCTAACGCTTGGTAATATTTGTAAGAGAATCCGGCGAGTTCCGCGAAAGCCTCTTGGGTGAGACCATGCAGAGTTCTCAATTCCCGCAGTCGAGCGAGCAAACGGTCAGCGGTTGAAAGTTTCAAACCCCGCCAGCGTCGAATTTCGCCGTTGACTTTTACACCTTCACATCTCTAGTGTGCCGCATTACTCCCGATCACGCCAAATTCAACGGACAAACGAAACAAAACTCCTCTATGACTACACGCACACTTGCATTGATGTTCTTTATGCTCGTCGCCGCTCACGGCACGCGCAATGTTCAGGCAGAAACCAAAACAACGGATCGCACCCTGAAGTGGGAAGCTGCTGTTAAGCCTGACGTTCCTGCAATTCCCCCTCAGCAAAAAGTCGCTACAGTCGCGGAGGAGTCGGCCTCCAAATCGAGCCTCCCACTTTTTTATTCAACGCAAAAAATCGTGCCACCGCTTCCATTCAATCCTTTCCCTGAGCTTGATCTTTTCGATTTGGGCGACAACAAGTTCGCCTATGACGACCGAGCGGTGGACTATCAAGGGCTTTCGGCAACCACGGCGGTGATGACCTCATTTAGCGCAGAGGAACTTGACGGTCCGCTTTTAGGACCATTGATGTGCAGTTCATCGAATGACCTGTCTCTAAATATCACGAGCACCAATACCTCCGATTTCTTGCTCGATGTGTGCAACACAACACCCGGCGTCCTATACGGTATTGGGGCGAAAAGCGTTTTGGACATCGATCCTTTCAACACCTGGACTCTTGTGAACGTGTTTGAGGCACAATCCACCAACGAACAGCTTGTGGGAACGGCTTCGGCTCCAACGCGTTTTTACACCGCAGTGAACTTGGATGAATATGTTGGGCCAATTGTATCCATTGTTTCACCGACATCGGGAACCGTGACCGGAGCCGTGGCCCTGCAAGTGCGAGTGACAGACATTCTTCCACTGACGAGTCTCAAAGTGTTTGTCGGCGGCGTCCAAGTGGGTGTAATTGTGCCTGGCCAGAACGGAACAATGAGTGTGCCGACTTATCTATTTCCCAACGGCGATCATGAAATTTGGGTAGCTGCTGCCAATGAAGGCGTACTCTTTGACACCGACGGGGATGGTGCGGGTGACGAGGTCGTGCCGTTCAACGGATGGGCATCGACGACGCTGAATTTCACCAATGACGTTTATATGGAGAATTATTCGCCACTCTATTCTGCGGGTGGTTCGATCACGCTGCAGTACACGGCAACAAGCCCACAAGACTATACGTTTGAAGTTTTTAATCTCAGTGGCAACCTGCTCCACACCGCGAGTGGACAATCGACAAATGGAGCGATCAATGGCGAATGGAATTTCACGGACCTGTTGACCAATCCTGTGACTGACAGTGGCTATGTTTTTTCGTTGGCGACCAGCCCGCAATCAGGTGGACCAACCAATAAAATGCTAACAACCAATTTCTTCGATAACGGCGGGGTGAGGGTTGGAAAATATGTGATTTCGTACGGCACATGGCCAAGCAGCGACTTGAACACTGGATTAGCCTCGTTAAACCGAAGCGTTTCTATCCGCGTAAATAGAGCCGCGCAGTTGTATGACGATATAGTCGGAACCGGTCGAGATGCGTATGGCGTCAATCATATCGACTTCAGCAGTGACCCGTTTCCGATCCGGCTGGCTAGCCAAACAAACGATCTCATCGCGCTGACCAATGCTAAAAGATTCGGCTGTAGGGTCGTGGTTCTTCGACGGGCATAGCAGTCAAAACAATCTGATCCACGATGCTGGCCAGAACCCATATCTTACCATTGATTTGGGAGCCCACGCGGTAGCCGCTCTTCTCGGTAACAGTTACGGCGCTAATTCTAACGGGTTTTCGGTTACCTATACACGGCGGCTGTTTTCGACGTTTATCAGCGGATGCGCATCGGCCGACAGTGCCACGGAATTTCCCGACGCAACAGGAACCCCGCTAGGAGTTCCGCAGGTTGGTAATTCACAAATAAAAAAGAGTGCGTTTGTAGGCTTCACTGGGTTCTCTCACCCGGGATCGATCAACAACAGCTGGGTCTATCGCATCCACAGAGAATGGCTCGATGAAATTGATTACGATACGCCATTGAGCCTAGCAGTGGCGATAGCAAATAACAATTATCCGGAAGTTCTGAATTGGGGGCCAAGAATAATTGGATACCGCCCGTTAAAGTACAATGGTGACGATAGCCGCTAACTTATGAGGCGAAGGAGCATCATAATCGTAGCAGCAGGCTTCGCGATGATTGCGTTGTACATAACGTCTCGACAGAGACAAAAAGTCAGTCCGGAGAAGCCCGTCTCTGCGACTGCCATCCAGTCCAAGACAGGGTTGGTGGCATCTTACCCCCCACGATCGTCTAATGAACTTGGCGATACGCTGATTAAGGCACAAGACCCTCTGTTCTTGGAACAAGTAATGCCGAAACTTAATGAATTCTTCTCATTGTTGGACGGCTTAAGTGTGAACCCACTGCACGGCAAACTTCAGCCAAGCTCATGCGACAAAATTCGAATCATTCACATCCCGAACGGGATAATCTGTCGGCTCGTCATCGGTGACGGCTGGACGGCAACCTACATTGAAAATTCCACCTTTTCAGGAATGATGTATTTTGGTCAGCGCGGGGCAGACGATCCAATTCGTGCCATCAGCCACGCCAACACGAATACTCTGCACCAGTTAGCGCAGAACGCAGTTAGCATGTCAGAAACTGAGGTGTGGAAGATTGCCAATCGCGTGGCGGATGCTTTTGGAATTGACCAATCGGAATTTGAAAAGCCCGAAATGTTTGAAGAGGGATTGTTTGATTATCGGCTGGGAATTTATACGGTGCGCTATCGGAAAAAAGGCAGCGATCCGATCAACCAACTTAACTATACGCGCGACTTTAGTCTCAAGGCTACTTCCCCAACGAGCGCAGTTCTTGTCAGTTATTCTCACCTTGAAGCGACGCTACGGTGATAACTTTGGTGTCCCCTCGTGCGCCTTTTCGTAGAGTCTCTTCAACGTTTTGGTTGTGTCTTCGTAGGGTGTATCACCAACCCAAAAAGCTTGACCGCTCGTGTTAATGGTTGCCAAGTGCTCCGAACCCTTAAAAAATTCAAGCTGGAAACCAAAAGCCGCCTTAATATCTCGACTCAATTTTCGACCGTGGGCGATAGCTTCAACTACTTTGTTCACGTCATCGCCGGTGACGGTTGTCTTCACCTCTTCATAATCCTTTAGGACACACGCGTAAACCGCGCGGTCAGCGCCTTTGAGTCGGTGCGCCAACGTTTTCTGCGGAGAGCAGCCACAAAAGCAAATTAAAAACAGCAGAACCGGAATCGTTTTCATTGAAAGCATTCTTTTCAGAACGTAATCGCTAAAAGAATTTCCGCGAAACTTTTTCTGCGTAAACGCTACGGTGAGAATTGCGGGCGGTTAGCTTGGTGAAATTTTTCGTCCAGCGCCTTTAAATCACCTGTCGTGTCGATATAACTCGTCCGGTCAACCCCAAATGCGTACGCACAAGCGGGAACCTTGGCAAGACACTCGTTACCTTTGAAGAATTGAAGGTCGAATTCAACAGCGCATTCCAGTGCCGGTTCCGCTTTCTTACCAAGTGCAATCGTCTGAACAAGCTTGCGCAATTCTGGACCTGTGAAAGTAAGCCCGACAGCGTCGAAAGAATTCGTCACAATGACACGGTCTGCCTCTTTAAGACGGTGCGCCAAAGATTTATTGGCAGAACAGCCAGTGACAAAAACAAGAAACAAGAAAACTAAAAGGGGTTTCATAGCAAATGCATCACCGCAAGCGCACTCGATAAAAGCGCAGAGGAAGTTGGTTGTCAGCGGAAAGATTTTCCGTTGGAGACGCGGAGTTTTTCCAGCACGGCTTGGCGTGAGGCTGTTCCGTTTGTTCGAGCAAAGCGGCCAATAAATGTTCGCCATCAACTTCCTGATGAGACCGGGTGTGAGCGATTTGTCGCGCGGATTGCAACGCCTCCTGCCCTTTGATGGTTAAGCGATCCATTTGCATGGAGAACAAATAATCGGTCGTTACTCTCCGTCAAGACCTGCCCCAAAGCCCGCAGGACCGCCGATCCAATCCGTTGGGCACACCGCAAGACCATTTCCCTTTGAGCGGAAACCTTCAGTATGGAGAGTATTACTCGACCTCACCCCGGCCCTCTCCTCCGAGGAGAGGGAGAATCTTTTCCGCGTTTTCGTGATTTGGTGCGGCCGGTTATTGTCCGCTTTTTTTTGTCAATGACCAGAACGCGGAAACGTCCCAACGCGCATCATAATTTCCGAGCGATGTCTCAAAGTTCCCTCCCCATGAACCTGCCTGTAGCCGCCGACGTGTGGAGGCGGAAACATTCGTGGCGGCCCAATACGCCTCCTCACGTCGGCGGCGACGGGTGATGGGTTGAATGCGCGAAAAAATTTTGGGGGAAACTCTCCTCGGGGCAGGTTAGG
>JBBQRQ010000064.1:0-28725 GCA_038214755.1 Verrucomicrobiota bacterium | reverse complement strand
GGGTATTTTTTGTGTTGTTTTAATTTTTTTTTGCGTGTTGGTGTTGTCTTTCTCCGCCGTTTTTTTTTTTTTTTTTTTTTTTTTTTTGGGGGCTTCAACCCCCGCGCCGCTACAAACTCAATCGGCAAACAACTCCTCATGCGTCAAACGCCGTCCTGTTTTTCCGTCGAGAATCTTTGCGCCCAAACCATGAGGCGGTTCTGCCGCGAGTTTCTGGAAAAAATTGGGAAAGGTTTTTTTCACGCACGACGGATTCTTGATTTTTATTCCGTGAACTTTCAATCCCAGAATCGAAAAACACATCGCCATGCGATGATCGTTGTAGGTTTCAATTTCCGCGCCGTGAAGCGTTGAGGGATAAACGGTCAACGTGTCGCCTGCTTCGATGACATTCGCGCCACATTTCGTAAGCTCAGTTCGTAAGGCGACAACGCGCTCGCATTCTTGGACGCGAAGGCGAGCAAGGTCGGTGTACCGAAACGGTTTGATTCCAAAAGGGGAAATCGCAATCGCCGTCATAATGCTATCTCCGAGATCGGTATTGCGCGAGAACGTGGGCACTTCAAACGTAAAGTCTCGATCAACTTCCGGATTGTCTCTCCAATTGAGACCATGATTTAAAATCAAGTCACGTTCATCCTCGAAGCCGTAATTTACACTCGCAGTGGCAATAGCAAACATGACTTCAGAAAAATCAGCGTCGATTTGCGAACCAGAGCGCGGCCAATTGCGAACTGAAATCAGTGGAAGAAATTCTTGCGACCAGACTAGTTTATTTTCATCTTCGACTTTTAAATCTGCGTCTTGACCATTTACCCGAACTCCAAAAGAACTAGCCGCCCAAAAATAACTTCCACTTGAAGCATCTGGTTCAATTTGAAAAGTTCCGCCTTGCTTTGGAAAAGCTTTGATCAATTCCAAAGTCATCGCGACGTAAGGCGATTCCTCGGCGTTTTCGCCAACGACTTTAATTTCCCAATTTCCCGTTTTCGCGCAGAGCAAAAGCGCGGAAGCAAATTGCGAACTTTCTTCGATGCTCACCGTAGCAGCCGACGTGAGTCGGCTCTGACTTATTTCCGATTTTGAAGTTTGAGCCGACTCACGTCGGCTGCTACAGATTTTTACCGGCAATTTTTCATTCCCCTTTTCCGATTCAACTCGATAACCCAACTCACGCAATGCCTTGAACAACGCCGCTTGCGGACGCTCGTGCATTCGCGGAACGCCGTGCAGTCGATAAACTCCTTTTCCCAGACAGACAAAGGCCGCGAGGAATCGCGCGGCAGTTCCCGCATTTCCGACGAACAATTCCAGAGGCTGTTGCTCGGTCCCGCCCGCCGGAACGAAACCACCTTTTCCATAAACCGTGATCGTGCGATTACAGAATTCGTTTGGGTCCGGCTCGACGTTCACCATGAAGCCAAGTTCCTGCAAACACTCGACCATGATCTGCGTGTCTTCACTCCAGAGCGCCCCTTGCAATGTCACTTCGCCTTCCGCGAGCGCCGCCAGAATCAGCGCACGATTCGTGATGCTTTTCGAGCCGGGCACCGTGATCTCGGCGTGAACCGGTTTTTCCAAGGGGACGATTTCGATGAGGTCGGGCAGAGGCATGAAACGTAAAACGTGAAACGTGAAACGTGAATCAATCGGGAACCTCGCTCAATAAATGTGAGATGTTCCACGGAGCAGCCGAGGATTCCACGCGATATTCAGTCGTATCTTCTTTCAATATTGAACCGCGTTGATCGGGGACCATCGTTAGCAGAAGACGTATGATCTGAGACAAAAACTGAATTCGATGATTCACCACTTCCTCGCGCAACACGTGGCGTCCTTTGTAATACCAGCCCAGGCTTTCTCGCGCGGAACCGAGCGCGTATTCATAAAAGCGAGCGCGATCACGCCCGGTGCCCCGCGAATATCCTTCAGAAATATTTGCGGAAATGGAACCCACGGCGCGATAAAGTTGATTGGACAAATCCAATGTCCGCCGATCTTGCATCAGTTTGGTCACGTCCGGCCAACCAATGTCGGCCGCGAAGAGAGCGAGCCGATAAGCTTCCATTTTCCACAGAGAATCGTTCGTAATTTCCGGGGGCACCGACTCAATCCATTTATCGTAACGCATATCAGATATTCACGTTTCACGTTTTTACGTTTCACTCCTCCACTTGTCGCGGCGCTGCTTCGCTGTTTGAAAAAATTCTTCGATGGTTTTTTCATCGTCGCTGTCGAGCGCGTTACGAAACTCTTCCAGGCCTTCGATGAAAACTCCGAGGACGCGGGAAAGATTCTTTTGGTTCGCGCGTGAAATATCCCGCCACATTTCCGGCGAACCGGATGCGATGCGCGTGGTGTCGCGGAAACCATTCGCGCAAAGCAACGCCTGCTCTTTCGCGTGGGTCGGACTCAAAACGTAGTTCGCCAATTCCGCCGCGATGACGTGCGGCAAATGACTGGAGCGGCTGACCAAATCATCGTGCATCTCAGGACTTACCTTCACGACGCGCGCGCCGAGGGCCTTCCAAAAATTTTCCACAACTGCGAGCGCTTGGGCATTCGATTGAGCCGTGGGCGTGATGACACAAACGGCGTTCTCAAACAAATCCGCTTTGGCCGCGCTCACTCCTATTTTTTCACCGCCAGCCATGGGATGACTGCCGATAAAAAAAGAATTTCCGCTGGCAAAGATAGGTTCAAGTTCATGGATCACGCTCGATTTCACACTGCCGACATCGGTGACGAAAGCGCCCGGTTTCAGCGCGGGCAGCATTTGTTCGGCAAGCTCGCGCATCTGCGACAACGGCGAGCAGAGAATGATGAGATCGGCATTTTCAACGACGCGGGAGAGGTCGCGGGTGGCGTGATCGACCGCGCCGATTTTTTCGCATTCTTCGATGCTGGAAGTGCGTCGCACGTAGCCGACAATTTTGGCCGCGAGCTTGCGTTGTTTGACCGCCAGCCCAATGGAGCCGCCAAGCAAACCGACGCCGATGATTGCGATTTTCTGAAATTCCACCGCGCGCAGAATAGGGGAGGAAAGTTGCGTGAGGGAAGATTGAAATCGGTGTCGGGGCGATGGTCGCATCCGAGCCAGAATGGTAATGCGCGCCGCTGGTTAAAAGCGCCAGAGGACTGGCGCACTCCAAGACGCTGGCGCGAGATTCCATGGGCCGCGAATGGCGCGGAGCGTCCTGGAGTGCGCCAGTCCTCTGGCGCTTTGTCTGATTCACCCGCGAGCCTCGTGAACCAAATTTCGCTTCGATCTCAACTCTGGCGCATTCGCTTTCCGCACTGGAGGCAGAAAATATTTTCGGCTGGATTGCGCGCCCGGCAATGAATGCAGAAGAGGTCCGGCCGAACGATGTGAATGGTGTCCGAGCGAATTCTCGTGCGGGACTCAAGATAAAATTTCGGCGTTATCTTTTCGGCCAGAAGCAAATCAAGAAACTCTCTCAAAAATTTTTCGGTCTGAGTGAGATCCTCCGGCGTCTTTTCGTTGAGGAGCATTGCTTCCGTAAATTCCTTCGACGGCAGTTCATTCCGGCTCCGCAATTCAACCAGCTTCAACCGGCGCGCGCGCATCTCCTCGATGCGCCGCTGTTCCTCCGCGCTTTGTTCCTGCTTGCGCTGCCTGACTCTTCCGGCGTCCACCGTGAGAATAATGTCTCGCGTCATCGCCTCGCAAATCATGGTTGGGTCTTGCGGTTCCTTGCCGAGCAATTTCACCGTCCGCGGCACTTCGCGTTGCAAATAACTCACCACTTCCTGAATGGACACGTAACCATCGCCATTCGCGTCGGCCTTGCCCCGCAACGCTTCGAGCAAATGATAAGTAAAAATCCCGTGCTGCAATTTCGGGTCTTCCCAGGAACGCTGCTCTGGCTTGGCAGCGGCGATCACGACCCGGCCTTCGCCCTCGGCCAGACGATCATATTTTGGCGCGACCACCACGGAAAGATCTCGCGCGCCAGCCTTCGCCACGCCCGTCGAGTGGCAGGCATCCAAAAAAATCACCATCCGTTGTGAGCGGAGCGTGCGCAGCAATTTTTCAAAATCACTTTGGGAAAGTCCGGTGGTAGCGAGGTCGTCCGGATCGGCGTCCCACGGCAAAAAATAATAGGCCTGTCTGCCGGAGTCCGGGTCGCACTTATCCTGTTCCTCCCCGCCGTGCCCGGCGAAAAAAACCATCACGGTCGAATCCTTCGTCACGCGACTGAACATCCATTGATTGACCGACCTGCGAATTTGGGTGTAGGTCGCGTCGGAATCCAGCAGCAGACGGACGTTCTCCTTTTTAAATCCAGCGCGATTTGGGTCCAACAGCAATTCGTAAAATGCTTTGGCGTCGGCGTGAGTGTAGTTGAGTTTGGGAATTCGCCCGTCGCGATATTGGCTGATGCCGACGATCAGCGCGAAAGCGTTGTCCGCGCCAACGTGATGTTCCTCGATCTGGCTCATACTTTTATCTTGGCGTGAAAAAAGCCGTCGCACAACGGGCGCGCGATGGAGATTCCGTAAACCCGGACGAGCGCCAGGACGAAATGTCCGAGAAACAAAAACCAGCCGAACGCCGCCATGATCGCGAGAGCGCAAAATAAAATCGGCCTGCCATTAAAATTCAGCAGCGCAATCGCCATCGCTCCGCCCAACGCGGGAAAAAATAAGTGTCGCGGTCGCGCGCGAGAGACTTCGGCGATTGGGTCTGAAATCCGCAATCCGAAAACCGAAGCCCGAAAGAAATCCGAAATCCGAATGCCGAAGGTTTTGCGGGACTGTCCTGATCGCGATGTCGATTCCTGGAAAAAGGTCGAAAGCCCTTTTCCATTTTCGGATTTCGGATTTCGTTCGGATTTCGGGGATTCGGATTTCGGATTTTGGATCGACTCTTCCGTGTGAGCGAGTGGCGTCAGCAGCCACGGCAGCGCCAGGCCAACGCCCAGTCCAGTGAGTCCGCGCCACCAGCCGAGAGAATTCCAAAAATACAGCGCGTTGCCAGCCCCGTCGATCATCAGCGGAAGCATCATCGCGGCGAAGACAAACGCCAAACGAACGGACGGAAAACGCGCGCGCCACCCATTTGAAAAAAACAAACCCAGATACGACGCAGCCAAACCAAGATGCAATCCGGCGCAACGAAAACAAACGGGAAAGACAGCAGCGCCATCGTGCGGCGAACGTTCGGGCAATTGATGACACATCCAGCCAGTCCATTCGTGAAGGCTTGCGAGTAGCGCTATGGAATTCATCGCTTTCAAAAGTTAAAATCATGTTGCCACCAAAGTAGCGCAGCGCGTCCCGCTGGCGCAGGGGAAACAGGAACCCACTGCGGGAGCACAGGTGAGACGCACTGGGTTAGCTTGGCCGCCTCCGTCTCGGATGCGCCGAGGGCCAATCGGATTTTGATTTTCTCACCGGAAAGCACCCTGATTCATGTTTCCCATCACGCCAAAAATGGCGCCGCACGCGCACCAAAATGCGATCGCTCCGAGTCCGACGAAAAGCCAGAACTTGCCCACTTTTTTCTTTTCCGGATTCGCGTCGTTCATGTAAATGGCGCCCATAATGATGCCGAGCAATGGAATGAAAACTGATCCGATGGCGATGCCTAATCTCATTTCTTTCGACACCACTGACGGGCGGTCGCCGTCGTAGGGCGGTGGTTTGGGCGGCCCTGCAATTTTCAGCGGCTCTCCGCATTTGCCGCAAAACTTTGCTTCCGCCGGATTTTCAAAACCGCATTTTGGACATTGCATAGGGTTCCCTTGGTTGACCGTTTTTAATTCACGCTACTGAAAATTCACAGGCATTTTCCGCCCACTCCGCTTCGGGAATCGACGCCACTTTTTTTTGCACGACACAAATATCCCGCGCTCCATCGGTCGCCGGCACGCAGCGGAAGAGCGAACCGTCGGGAGCAAAGCTGGATTCCAGCAGCGGAATTTTTTTCACGGTCGCGACGGCCTTGAGTTTTTCGACGCCGGGCGGGCCTTGCAATTCGTATTCGAAATCGTCGTCCGCTTCGGGGATGTGATAGTCGCGGCCCGCTTGAATAAAATTATCGGGATGCGCCGAATTGGGAAAGAGCACGGTCAACTTTCCGCTCGTGCCGACGTTGAGCAGCGTCAGATAACAATCCCGGCTGGCGCGAAAACCGACGACAATTTTCTGTCCGATTCGGTAATCGGCTTTTTTCTTTTTGGCGGTCACAGAAATGTCGCGAGCGCCAGTCGCAGACAATGGGGCGCTCCACAAATCCACGTTAAAATCGCTGGCCGAATTGCTCATGGTTTTCATTTTCCCCGCACTCAAGTCTCGCAGGGTGGCTGGATCACCGCGCATAACTTTGTTCCTTTGTTCGAGAAACAAATATCCGGCCAGCGCCGCGATGAAAACAAAAAGAATCGCCCCGACCAGCGGCAAGGAATCCTTCCCGAAAAGTTTCCACGCTCCTGCCAAAATGACGATGACCGCCAGTCCGAACAGCAACGATTGGCTCGCCAGTTTTTGGATCACCAGTTTCAACACTTCCGCAGTGCCAAATAAGTCTCCGGCTGATTTTTGTTGCGTGGAAGTTTTCATGCCGCGCCGCCGTCATGCTGTGTGGCGCCAGTTAATTTCAATTTTCAAGGAGGTGTCAAGCCCGGCGCCGATTGAGGTTTCATTTCGGATGTGATTAAAAGTCGGTGAGGCGGGATTTGGTTTCCTTGGACTGCGGCGGCATGACGCCGCTTTTCCTGCACGTTACGCGACGGACTAAGTGCTCAACGTGAAGCCCGGCTTTTCCACCCCGCAGCCAAAGCGGGGGCGTGTGCCCGCAGTCCAAAATAAGTTCGGTCCCAACCTCACCCACTTTTAATCACAACCTTTCATTTCCAAGTCGTGATTATTCAGAAAGGAAAACCACAGATGGACTTAGCGCGGCTAGCCGCAACGAAAGTAGGGCAGATTTCCGATCTGCTTTATCGCGGGTTTCAAACCGGCAGAGCGCTGAAAAAATCCGACCGTCTCAGTCCCTGCCACCGCCTGCCGATTGGAAATCGGCGATACGGCAGGTTGGAAACCTGCGCTACGTTCGCATTCCCCATGTCACCTTGCATCGGGCGATGTCCTCACCCATAGTGTCAGCGTGAGCAGTAAACAAATAGTGCAGGATCTGTTGGGACGAATGGCCGAGGCTGCAACGTTGGAATAATTTAAAATTTGAAACAGTACATATGCGCCAGGTTTATTTAGACCATCAATCCACCACGCCGCTATTGCCCGAAGTTTTCGAGGCGATGAAGCCTTATTTCATGGAGGCGTTTGGAAATCCCTCGTCGCTTCACCAACATGGATTGCGCGTCCGCGATGCGATTGCCAAAGCGCGCAGCCAGATCGCCGCGTTGATCAATGCCGAATCGCCCGAGGAAATTTTCTTCACCTCCGACGGCACTGAGTCCGCCAATCTCGCGGTCAAAGGCGTCGCGTACGCCAACCAACGCAAAGGCAATCATTTCGTTATTTGCGAAACGGAACATCCCTCCGTCATCAACTCCGTCGAATTTTTGGAGAAGCAAGGTTTCACCTGCACCAAAGTGAAAGTTGACCCGGAAGGCTTGATCAATCCCGAAGATGTCCGCGCCGCCATCACTGACAAAACAACTTTGATCGCCGTCCATCACGTCAATCACGACATCGGAACCATCGAACCGATTCGTGAAATTGGAAAAATCGCCGCCGAAAAAGGAATCGCTTTTTATGTCGATGCCGAAGCGAGCGCGGGTTGGCTGCCGATTGATGTGCAGGCGATGGGCGCAAATCTTCTTTCGCTTTCGCCCCACCGTTTTTACGGACCGAAAGGCGTCGGCATTTTGTATCGCAACAAAAAAGCGCGCATTGTCAGCATGATGCACGGCGGCGTGCAGGAAGGCGGGCGTCGCGCTGGAACTGAAAATGTTCCCGCCATTATCGGAGCAGGTTTGGCCTCGGAAATCGCGCTGCGCGAAATGTCGAAATGGATTGGGCACACCGCAAAATTGCAGAAGCGACTCTGGGAAGGACTGAAAAGAAAAATTCCCTACATCAAATTGAACGGCCCGGAGCCGGGACCGAGGCGCATTTCCACGAGCCTGAATTTGAGCACGGAATTTATTGAAGGCGAGGGACAACTCTTGCTTTGCGACATGAGCGGCATCGCGGTGGCCAGCGGCTCCAGTTGCGTGAGCAAGTCGCTGAAAGTTTCACACGTCCTCAGCGCCATCGGCCTCGATCACGCTCTGGCCCAGGGCAACATCATCATGTCGCTCGGCAAGGATAACACCGAAGAAGATGTCGATTATGTCATCGAAGCGTTTGAAAAAATTGTGAACAAACTTCGCGGCATGTCGCCCATGTGGGACGAGTTTGAGCGTGGGGTGATCGATTCCGTCATCAATCCGACGGGCCGCGGAAAATCTTTTTCGCAACACGCGGCGGACATTTCCGGCAAAGCGGCCCATTGAGGACACTCCGTCTCAGGTGGGTTTCATAAGTCGATGACGCCCGTAGCCGCCGACGTGAGGAGGCGGATTCCGGCTGAAAAAACCACCAATCCGCCTCGTTACGTCGGCGGCTACAACTTATTAAACTGCTTTTAAAAGTTAAAAGTCACTTGCGCATAAACCCAATTGGCATCTTTCGCTCCGCCCGTGCCATTCAAAGAATCCTTGACGTAATCGCCCAGGAAAAAATGTCCGTAACCCCCTTGCAAAATTGCGTAAGGTTTTACGGCGTAAGTCGCGATGAAATCGATTTCCGTTCCCACGTAATTTCCCGCCGTCGATTTGATTCCATAACCACCGGCGTTGCGCGGCGCGCCCCCGACGTTGTAAAAAAAGTCGTGGGTGTCGGCCAGCAGGAAGCCATGCACGTCGCCCGTGAGAGTTAATTTGGGCAGCGGCTTGATTGAACTGGTGAACCGCAAATCGTGAATATTTTGCCACGAAACAAAATCCATGTAGCCGTAATGTTTGTGATTGGTCGGAAATAAATTGTCGAAGGTTTCGTGTTTTCCGTCCGTCGCGTCGCTATCACCGGAGGCAAAATTATATTCCAGCCCGACGCGCGGCGCGCCGAACGTTTTGCTCCACGTATAACCTCCGGCCACATGGGTCGCGAAGGCCTCCTGATCCAAACTTTTTCCCGTCGCAGCCCTTTTGAAACGCCCGAATTGATACGCGGCTTCCATGTCATAATCCCAGCCGTGAAATTCGCCCGGCAAAGATTTGATTCGTCCGCCCAGCGTATAAATGTCGCGCGCCGTCGGCAGCCTAACCAACGCCTTCGTGACAAACGTCGGCGAATCGACATCGGTGTTGCGCGACAAAAAATAAATCTGCGTTTCATTCTTCGGCAAAAGTTTTTTAGTCGATGCATAAATGCCGGAAAAAATATCGTGCTCGTTCGAGGTATTGAATTTGTCATCGCGCGGAATGACGGGTTGCGAAACGAAAGCATCGATCCAGCAACCGCTGGTTTCGTAGCGCAATTTTATCGCGTCGAACGAACGGGGCACGTTATTGAAATCCGCATTGCCGATGAGCCGTTCGTCACCGTATTGCAATTCCTGACGGCCAATTTTTAGCGTCACAGGAAAATTTTTCGCGTCGCCGATTTTTAAATAGGCTTGATACAAGTCAATCGCATCGTTGTCGGGACTAGGCTCGCGATCATCGCTGTGCGCAGAGCTGTCGCGGGCTTCGCCGAAAAGTGTTAACCACGCGGCTGGCGTATAGCCGATGTGAAATTTTTCTCGAAACAAGTAATAAGTGTTGTCCGCGTTGCCGTTGGCCGAAAAATCCACCGCGCCCGGCCCGGCGTAAAATTTCCGGTCTTCCAGCCGCGCGCGAAATTGTCCGCCAATGTCCCATGGTTGAAAAACGGAATTCTCCTCGCGCAAATAATCATTCAAAAGTCCGGCACTTGGCGGAGTCGCGGGCGGTGGCGGGGGAGCGTGGATCGATTTTTCCTCAGCGGCGATGGCGGTGGCGGCGAGGGAAAAAATTGCGGCTGGAATGGCGAGTTTGAATTTCATTTTTTTATTTCGATATTTGGTTTGGTTGAATGTGAGAAACAGTTCCCAAGTGGTAGCCATCGACGTGAGGAGGCGGATACGTGTTTTAGCAGGAGTTCCAAACCGCGCGGCAGCGTCTTGGAGTGCGCCAGTCCTCTGGCGATTTTGGATCAGCGATGCCCCGCTAAAAGCGCCAGAGGACTGGCGCACTCCAAAACCTGGCGGATATTCGATGCCCGCTGGCAAGTTCGTTAGCCTCATGTTGCATTCATTCTTCGTTGCTAAAAATCAATTGCAGTTGGTTGAGATCATGGCGCTGGCTGAAGACGAGGAAGGTTTCGCCCGGTTGCCGATGCCGTAAATAACCGCGCAACATTTTTTCCAAAGTGGGTTTGAGTTGCTCGAAGGAAATTCCGCTAAAAACCTGGCGGCCAAGCGCACGGTTTTCACCAAAGCCGCCGCCAACAAAGACGTGATAACCTTCCAGCGTTTCACCTGAAATTTTCACTTTCGTCCCGAGCAAACCGATGTCGCCGATGTAATGTTGCGCGCAGGAATTGGGGCAGCCCGTGAGATGAATATTGAGCGGCTGATCAAGCGTGAGTTTTTTCTCCAGATAATTTGCCAGCTCAATCGCGTGGCCTTTCGTATCGGTGGAGGAAAATTTGCAATAGGAATTTCCGGTGCAAGCCACGAGGCCGCCGCGCACATTTGACGCCTGCCAGTTCAACCCCATTTTGACCAGCGCCTTTTTCAATGTCTCGACATAACTTTCGGAGACATTCGGAATGATTAAATTTTGCCAGACCGTCAGACGCAGTTCGCCGCTGCCATAAAGTTCGGCGAGTTCCGCCAGCCGCACCATTTGTTTGCTCGTCATGCGGCCAACGGGAATCGCCACGCCGACGTAATAAAATCCTTTTTGCTTTTGCGGATGCGCGCCGAGTTGAGGAAAAGCGGTGGGTAGCACAGGCCACTGGCCTGTCCCGAGCGGCGACCCGCCGCTCGGAATGGAGAAAACGGTCGAGCCTTTCCGTGCATTTGTTTCTAACGCCGACGTCCTTCTCATTCCGTCCGGCCAGTGGCCGGACGGCACAGGCGGGTCGCCTGTGCCACCCATTCCAGCTTCGGAGTTCGGGTTCAACGGCTCGGGCAAAAGCGGATTTCCAAATTGCTTTTCTACCGCGCTCATAAATTTTTCCAGTCCCCAACTTTCCAGCAAATATTTTAAACGCGCTTTCTTTCGGTCGGAACGATTTCCGTGAGCGATGAAGACGCGCAAAATCGCGGCGGCCATTTTCACCAGATCGCCGGGCGCAACTAAAATTCCAGCGTCTTGCGCGAAGGTCTGATGGCCGGTGATGCCCGCAAGCTTCACGCGAAAATAAATTCCCGCCGAAATCTTTTCGCGCAACGGATGGTTCTCCGGCGGCTCGGAAATTTGCACGGCGTGAAAGCCGATGTCGTTCGTGTCTTCCAGCACGCTGATTCGCCCGCCCCCATCGAAGGCGATATTGAATTTGCGCGGAAGATTGTAGAACTCGCGATGGTTGAAAATAAATTGCGCGAGCTGCTGAAGGTAGGGCGTGACGTCAATCAACTCGAATGGATCGATCCCCGCCGTTGGGCTGGCGGTGAGATTGCGAACATTGTCCGCGCCCGCGCCGCGCGTGTGCAGGCCGACCGATTGGATGCGCCGCAAAATTTCCGGCGCATCTTTTATTTTAAAAACGCGCACCTGCAAATTGGCGCGCGTGGTGATGTCGGCAAAACCGCTGGCTAAATCTTTGGCGAGAGTGGCGATCTCGCGAAGCTGATAACTTTTCAATTGCCCGCCGGGAATGCGCAGTCGAACCATGAAACCATCCGCATTGGGCGCGAGATAAAAAAGCCCGTGCCATTTGAAACGGTAAATGTTTTCGCGCTCGGGCGCTTTATTGGCGTCGGCGTGATCGGTCAAAAGCGAGTAGGCGTCGAGCGGATGGAGTTCCTTTTTGATGCGCTCTTCGAAAATTAATTCTGCTTCCGGCGCTTTCTCTTCCGCGCTTTTCGGCGCAGCTTCGACATCACGAAAGGCGACGCCGCGAAAGTTTTTTCCAGAAAAAAATCCTTCAAGAAATTCCTTCTGCTCGCGGCTGAATTCCTTTGGAGGTGGATCAAGTGTCGGTGACATAATCAATAAACGTCGCGTTGATAGCGTTTGCTGTTGCGGAGGTCTTGCACGAACGCAGCGGACTTCTCTTTGGAAAGGCCGCCCGCTTCCTCCGCGATTTTGTGCAGCGCGGCATCCACATCTTTCGCCATGCGCAAGGCATCGCCGCACACGTAAAAATGCGCGCCTTCGTTCAGCCACGACCAAACCTCCTTCGCATTTTCGAGCAGGCGATGCTGGACATAAATTTTCTCCGCCTGGTCGCGCGAGAAAGCAGTATCGAGCCGCGTCAAAATTTCTTTTTGATGCGCCGCCAAAAGTTCGTCGCGATAAAAAAAATCGGTGGCCGCATGTTGATGTCCGTAAAAAAGCCAGTTGCGCCCGCGCGCGCCGACCGCCATTCGCTCCTGCAAAAACGCGCGAAACGGTGCGATGCCAGTTCCAGGTCCGACCATGATAACCGGCAAATCCGGATTTTTCGGCAGGCGAAAATGAGAAGCGCTTTGCACAAAAATCGGCACGGCGGTTTTTTCGCAAACGCGCTCGGCTAAAAAAGTGGAGCAAATTCCTTTGCGCAAGCGGCCATGTGATTGGCCGCGCACAATGGCGACGGTGAGATGAATGGCGCGAGGATGCGCCTTCGGGCTGGAGGCAATGGAATAAAGCCGGGGAGAAAGTTGGCGCAGACTGGCGACGAAATCTGAGGCAGAAAATTTCGCGGGAAAATCCGTGAGCAGATCGAGCACATCGCGACCCGACAAATATTCATCGAGCTTCGGTTTGTTTTCCGGCAGCAACAACGCGCGCAACTTTTCGTTTTTCTCTGAAACGGCTTTGAGAAATGGAAGGGAAATTTTGTGAATCTCGTAATCGCGTTGCAGCGCGCAACGCAGGGAAATTTTTATTCCCTTGCTCGTGACAACCTCTTCCTCTCCATCGCCTCCGAGTTTTTGAATGAGTTGCGAAACAAGCTCAGGACAATTCGACGGGGCGATTCCGAGCGCGTCGCCGGTCTCGTAAGTCAAACCGGAATCGGCCAGAGAGATTTCGAAATGCCGCGTCTCCTTTGCGCCCTCGTTTAATTTTTTGTTGGAAATCAATCGCGCCGGAAACGGATTGGCACGAGTGAAAATGCTGGAGTGCGTTTTGCCATTGGCCGGTTCCAATGGGAGTAGTGGGGCAGGCTTCCAGCCTGCCGCTGCGGGCATCCTGCCCGCGAATACTGGGCCTGGAAGCCCCGCTGGCAGACAGGATGTCTGCCCCACTACTTCACCGGCGATGGTTTCCAATGCGGGCCACAAACCTCCCATCCACAAATTGGCGGCGGACTCAAAATCTTTGTCGCAATCGGCGCGAGCGTAAAAACGTTTTGCGCCGAGTTGTTCGAGACGCGCATCGAATTTTCTTCCCGCGCCGCAAAAATCCGCGTAGCCGCTGTCGCCCAAGGCCAGCACGGAAAAATTCAGATGGTCCAATTTTGTCGCGGCCTCGGAATTCAAATATTGCCAAAAAGAGACGGCGTTTTCGGGCGGGTCGCCTTCACCCCAGGTGCTGGTCACAAGCAGAAGCCGCGGTTCGAGTTTCAAATCAATTTTCGCAAACTCATTCATCGGCAAAACGCGCGGCGCGAAATTACGTTGCTCCGCTTCGCGCGAAATGGTTTTGGCGAGTTGCTCCGCGCTGCCAGTTTGACTGCCAAACAAAATGGTCAGCGACGGTTTTGTGGTTGGCAAAACTTGCGGAGGAGGATTCTTCAACGGCGCGGCGAATAGGCCGGCGAGAAAACCATTGAGCCAGGCTCGTTGCTCGCCGGTGAACGGCGCGCTGTCGGGAATGAAGATGAGTTGATTGGGGTTCACGAAAATTTGCGGCGAACCTTTTATTTCGCGGCGAATTCTCCCGCGTCCAAGGCGGTAGGGCAGGCTTCCAGCCTGCCCATGCTAGTTGTTGCGAAGGGCAGGCTGGAAGCCTGCCCTACGTTTGTCTCGGAAACTTTTTTCGGTTTCAGCGTGAGATAAAGCGCGAGGCCGGTGAACACGAATCCGCCGACAAAATTTCCGAGCGTCACCGTGATCTGATTCCAGAGCCACCAATCGGAAACGGAGACTTTCGCTCCGAGCATCATGCCGAGCGGAATGACGAACATGTTCACGACCGAATGTTCGAAACCTTGCGCGAAGAAAATAAAAATGGGCAACCACGCTCCGGCGATTTTTCCAATCGTCGAGGTGGAAGTCATCGCCATCACGACGCCGAGCGTGACCATCCAATTGCAGAGAATGGATTTCGTAAAACAGGTGACCACGCCGGCCGTTCCGAATTTTGCGTAGCCGAGTGTTTTCGCCTGGGCGATGGAAATGATTTTGGCGCCGAGCGCGTCCGGGGCGTTTGCGCCCATCATCGTCAGGCTGCAATAAAAGAGCAGCGCGTAAAAAAGGCTGCCGAGGAGATTTCCGAGAAAGACCCAGCCCAGATTTGACAGGAGTGTTGCCATGGAAATTTTTCCTTCGCGATGCGCCAGCGGCACGAGCGCAAAACTGCCGGTGACCAATTCGAGTCCGAGCAGAACGATGATGACAAAGCCGACGGGAAAAATCAGCGCGCCGATCAGCGGCGTTCCCGTTTGCACGGTGGCGGTGATGGCGAGACTCGTCGCGAATCCGAGCAACGCGCCGGAGAGAAATCCTCGGATCAATAAATCTTTGGTGGAGAGCGCGGCTTTGGTCACGCCGGCTTTCACCATGGTTTCGATGACTTCGCTTGGTTTGATGTAGTCCATAATTTTTTTTCTATTGGTGATTTTTTGTCGAGTGAGAAGAGGTTCAGCCGCAAAAATTCCGGTGATCATTTTTGTTCTTCACGTCTTCTAAACGAACTGTTGGCACGACTCATGCCAGAGGGAACAGAAGCGCGCCCGGCGACGCTGAATTGTTTGGCGGAAAAAAATGAACGGAATTCATCAATGATTTTTCCACTTGATAGCAGGCAGTTGCGCGCCTTCGCCACCCTCGCGCGCACGGGAAGTTTTACTCTCGCCGCCAAAGAACTTTGTCTGTCGCAATCGGCCGTAAGTCACGCGATGAAGGCTTTGGAAGAGGAAGTTGGCTGTCGTCTTTTAGCCAGAGTGAACAAAAAAGTTTCGCTCACGCAGGCGGGCGAACAGTTGCTGCATCACGCCGAGAAAATTTTATCTCAAATGGAAACTGCGCGATCTTCCCTGCAACATTTGGGAAAATGGGGGCAATCGCGTTTGCGCATCGGCGCGAGTTCGACGGCGTGTCATTACATTTTACCGCCGGTGTTGCGCGAATTTAAAAAACAATTTCCGCAATGCCTGATCAACATTGGTTCAGACGACACCGCCCGGGCCATGGAGCTACTCGAAGATAATCAAATCGATCTGGCGCTGGTGTTGCAATCGCCGCACGAAGAGGCTTTTGAGTTTCAAGCGTTGTTCACGGACGAGTTGGTTTTTATTTTGCCGCCGACGCATCCGTGGATTTCGGAAGGCATCTCACGCCCGGAAATTCCGAAGCAGGATTATATTCTGTATCAGAAGAGCAGTTTGACCTCGCGGATGATTCGGGAATATTTTCGCCAGGAAAAAATGGCGCTGAACACCGTGATGGAATTGGGCAGCATGGAGGCGATCAAGGAATTGGTGAAACTGGGATTGGGCGTGAGCATTCTGGCGCCGTGGATCGCGCGAAAAGAATTGCAGGAGAAATCTCTGGTCGCGCTGCCGCTGGGCAAACGGAAATTAAAGCGAACGTGGGTCATCGCGTCGCGTCGCGGCCGCCGACTGAACATTGCCGAAGAATCTTTTATAAAAATCTGCCGCTCGTTCGCGGAAAAAATTGCGCCCACGTCGTAGCCGCCGACGTGGGAGCGCAGGTTTGCAACCCGCTGGATGTCGCGACGCCCCGCCGGTTGCAAACCGGCGATACAGCAGCTTGCAAAGCTGCGCTACGGGCGTTCGGATTTCGGGATTCGGATTTCGGATTTCGCGTCCGGCTAACTTTGAACTTTGAACTTCGAACGTTGAACTTCATATTCCTCCCTCGGCAAAATGATTTCCATTATCGAACAACAACCCGGCGGAGCGCGCGCCGATCTGGCGGAGCGGGTCGCGGAAATTTTTTCGCCCAACGGCATTTTGTCCAAGGCGAAAAATTTTGAATATCGCCCCGAGCAACAGGAAATGGCGCGCGCCGTCGCCGTCGCGCTGGAGACAAAAGAACATCTCGTCGTCGAGGCGGGAACTGGTGTTGGAAAAAGTCTGGCCTATTTGATCCCGGCGATTTTATTCGCGGTGGCCAATAGCAAAAAAGCGGTTGTCTCCACTCACACCATTAATCTACAGGAGCAGCTTGCCGAAAAAGATTTGCCGATGCTCGAACAAGTTTTGGCGCAACTTCCCACTCCGGTAAAGTTCAGTTTCACCATGCTCAAAGGCCGGCAAAATTATCTTTGCACGCGGCGTTTGCACAAAGCCATGCAACAGGCCGACAGCCTTTTTACTTCGCCGGAGATTCAGGAATTGCAGCGGGTTTACGAATGGTCCAAAGGCACCGAGGACGGAAGCTTGTCGGATTTTGAAATTGAGCCTGACCCAAAAGTCTGGGCGCAAGTTTGTTCGGAACGCGGACTCTGCACGCCCAAACTTTGCGGACATCAATCGGACTTTGCCAAAACCGGAGCGGCTTGTTTTTTCCAGCGCGCGCGCAGCCGAATTCTTTCTTCCGACGTGCTGGTTTTGAACCACACTTTATTTTTTATGAACCTCGGCGGCATCGAGGAAGAGGTGGAAGGCGGCGTCCTTTTCAAGAATGATTTCGTGATTTTTGATGAAGCCCATCAGGTGGAAAATGTCGCATCAAAACACATTGGCCTGAGCGTCTCCAGCGGGCAAATGCGTTACGCGCTGCAACGACTCTGGAATCCACGCACCGAAAAAGGTCTGCTCGCCACATTGCGAAAAGGCGCGGCGGTAAAGTTGGTGGGTGATTTGATCGGAGAGATTGATCAATTCTTTTTTGCGGTGGAAGAAGCGTGCGAAAATATTGTTGCGGCGCAGAAAAAAAATTATGGCTCGACGGAGTCTGGCGCTACCGGCGGTTACAAGGATCGAAGTTGGAAGGAACTGCGGATTCGGCAGCCCGATTTGGTGAAAGATAATGTGACGCTGCCGATCCAACGTTTACGCGAAGCAGTCAGCGAGTTGATCAAAATCAGCGAGGACAAAGATACCGGTCAGGAATTGATGGAATGCAATCGGCGACTGGCGGAATTGCGAAATGAGATCGCGACTTTTCTGAGCCAGAGCCAGGAGGAATATGTTTATTGGGTCGAGCGTTCCGGCAAGACACAAAAAAACCTCGCGCTCAACGCAGCGCCTATCAACGTCGCGGACTTCTTGCGCCAACGGCTTTTTTGTTCGGATACATCGGTGATCATGACCAGCGCTACGCTCGCGACAAAAGTAGGGCGGGCTTCCAGCCTGCCCATCCCATCGGCCGCAAAAGCCGCGCCAATTCCGGAACAAGTGGCAGGGGAGGCAGGCAGGATGCCTGCCCTACTTTTTACTCCGTTCGATCCCAAAGCGCCAGTGGCCCGCTACGGTCGGCACTTGCCGCATTGGCGACAAGAAGGCTGCACTTACTTTGTTACGTTCCGGCTGGGCGACTCGATTCCGCAGGAAAAATTGCGGCAATGGGAACAGGAGCGGGAGGAGTGGTTACGCCAACATCCCGAACCGCATTACGAGAAGGATAAAGCGGAATACCATGAAAAATTCAGCGAACGTTTTCAGCGTTGGCTTGATGCGGGTGAAGGCGACTGTTGGCTAAGGAATTCAGAAAGCTCAGCTGTCGTTGAGACTGCCCTCAAGTTTTTCGACGGCGAACGCTATCTGTTAGGTCATTACGTGATCATGCCCAACCACGTTCACCTCCTGGTCAAACCCGTGGGCGAATATCTGCTGAAAGATATTTTGCATTCTTGGAAGTCTTTCTCCGCAAATAAAATTAACGCGCTTCTCCGTCGTTCCGGAAAATTTTGGCAGGATGAATCATTTGATTACATTGTTCGGGACGAACATCAGTTGGAAAAATTTGCAGCCTACATTCGGGAAAATCCGGCGAAGGCGAGAGTGAGAGAAGGAAACTACCGCTGCGGCACAGGGCAAAACGTAGGGCAGGCTTCCAGCCTGCCCAGTTCCAATCCCACGATTGCAGATTTAACGCCAGTTTCGCGCGACCATTCTCCCAAGGCAGGCAGGATGCCTGCCCTACATTATTTCGCCACACGCGTCGGCGCGGAGAAATCCACGTTGTTGCAAGTGGGATCGCCCTTCGATTACCAGCGGCAGATGAAATTATTTGTCGCAGGAAAAATGCCCGACCCGCGTGAGCCGGGCTACGAAGATGCGCTCGTTCATTGGATCGAGCATTTCCTGCGATTGAGTCATGGGAAAGCGTTTGTCCTTTTTACCAATTATAAACTGATGCAGAAAATTGCCGAGCGGATGCAGCCGCTGTTCGCCGAACTGGGCCTGGAATATTTTGTGCAGGGAACCGGTATGCCCCGCTCACTGATGCTCGAGAAATTTAAGGCTGATGTGAATTCCGTCCTCTTTGGCACCGACAGTTTTTGGCAGGGCGTGGACGTTCCCGGCGAAGCGCTTTCCAACGTCATCATCACGCGACTGCCGTTCGCGGTGCCGGATCATCCATTGATCGAAGCGAAAATTGAAAATATCGAGGCGCACGGCGGAAATTCCTTCATGGATTTTTCGTTGCCCGAAGCCATTTTGAAATTTCGCCAGGGGGTCGGCCGCTTGATCCGCACTAAAACGGATCAAGGAATCGTCGTCGTGTTGGATAATCGGGTCCTCGCCAAAAAATACGGACAATTGTTTTTGGATGCGTTGCCGAAGTGTCCGGTGGAAATTATTTAAAAATCCAGTTTCTCTACTTTATCCCGTCGGATTTTGTAAATTCCAACGGGTTCCTGATTAAACGCAGAGGGCGCAAAGGTTTTCGCAAAGGGACGCAGAGTCAAAACCTTCCTAAAAAACATTTTTTTTCCCTTTGCGACCTCTCCGAAAACCGTTGCGTCCTTCGCGTTGAAACCAGTTGTCTTCCGTCCCTCAATCGAAAAGGAATTGAGGAGCAAGAATTTGACGCTGGTCGCGTTTCATTCCTCATTCCCCTGACGCATCAATCGGCGGAAACTGTTCTTGTCTATTTCACCCGTTAGCCAGACGATGCAGGCATGGGTGAGGTCGTAAAATTCGTTCACAACGGCGCGGGTAAAATCACGCCGAGAATTTTGAAAGGCATTTATAAAAAATTGCCGATGCTCAAATTGGAATTCGCCAATATTGACGACACCCAATACCCGCACCTGATTGAGCAATTGGAATTTCTGGCCAACCTCATCGAAGATTTTTCCGAAGGCCTGATCGACGAATTGCCCTACGTGACCGCGGCCAACGCCGCCTTCGCTCTGGTTTATGCGCATCGCCAGTTTGATTTGATTCCCGACAGCGTCCCCGAATTCGGCCACGCCGATGATTCCGCCGTAGTCCGCACTGTCTTGATCGAACACGAAAAGGTTTTGGCAGAGTACGCGGAGAAGATGGGCAAGGCCTGGAGCGCAATTAGCGTTGAGCCGTAATCCCTCCCGGCGGCGTCCGCCGCCCTTGACGCTGCTCACGGTCTCTTTTTAAGATTCTCGAAATTCCGTGGCTACCAACTCCCCTAACTTACCGAAATATTTTCAGATCAGTCGCGAAATCATTTCTTTGATTCAGCAGGGCGAGATGAACGCGGGCGCGATGGTCCCGTCGGAGAACGACATCATCGCCAAATACAAAGTCAGCAACACCACCGCGCGCAAAACCTTGCACGAGTTGGAAAAGGCCGGCTGGGTCACGCGCATCAAAGGCAAAGGAACTTTTGTCCGCAACAATACGGTGGAGCGGCCGGTCACTCGCATTTTTGGTTTTACGAAAAACATGATCGAGGCCGGGCGCAAGCCGACGACGAAGCTTCTCGGTTTTCATTTGCGCGATAAAGATCGGAAACTGGCGTTGAATGGGCGAACTTATGTTTTAAAAAAACCGTATTGCGAAATCGAGCGCCTCCGTTGCGCCGACGGCGTTCCGATGATGAAAGAGACACGATTTATTTCCCTGCAACTTTGTCCCAACATCCATAAAAAAAATCTTGAACAATCGCTTTACGAAATTTTTGAGAGGCAATACGGAATTCAACTCGTCGAAATAAAACAAATCCTTAGCTCCGTGCATTTGGAAGGTGAGTGGATGAAAGTTTTCGAGTGCAACCAGCCGATTCCCGCCTTTCGCGTGGAAGGCGTCTCATTTTCCGGGAAAAACTTGATTGTGGAAATGGAAGATTCCATTTACCGGGGAGATATGTATCGGTTTTCCGTGAGCGCGATTCGGTAAAAGGAATTCCTTCCGCCAAGGGAAAGACGTAGGGCGGCCATGCCGCCGCAAGTGGCGGACGACGTCGTGTATTTGGAGTGCGCGGACCTGTCACCGCTTTGGTTGTGCGGTGGGAAAATAGGAGCGGATTAACCGGATCATGAGCTTCATCTGTCCGAGAGGGGTGGAGGAAAAGCGGCGTCCTGCCTCCGCAGTCCAATATACGTCGCCAAAACTTTGCTCCTTCGAGGTTCGGGCGAAAACACAATTAAAAGTTGACTTGGTTTTTCTCAACGTGTTACTTAGTGCGTTAACGCTCTGATCGCCTTCAACCGGAAGGTCGTCTCGTTGGAACAGGTTGCAACCGGCCGGGAAACTGTAACCGAAATGTTGCGCAAACGAAGTTGTAATCGCACCTTCGTCATAGAAAAATGAAACAAGAAATGAGGATGGCAGATAAGAAAAAGAACGGTTTCAAGTTCCCGTTGAAAAGTGGTTTCACCTTGATCGAGTTGTTGGTGGTCATTGCCATTATCGCTATTTTGGCCGGCTTGCTTCTGCCTGCCTTGGCGAAAGCGAAGGAAAAAGCGAGAAGGATCGGCTGCGTTAATAACCTCAAACAGCTCGGCCTCGGCAGTATGATGTATGCGCAGGATAACAAGGGTCACTTGAGTGCCCATTCCTGGATTTCTCCCTATGTGATTCCGGACACCGACCGCCGTCAATCGGACGATGACCTGAACTGGCTGTACCCTAATTATATTAAAGTGCTGGGGAGCTACGTTTGCCCTGCGACTGAAAATGTGGTCAAACCGGCTCCCTTAATTGTCAGGGCTACGGCACCCAATGGTTCTTATTTGCAGGACCTCACCGAAAATGCCGTTAATACTAAGAGCAACGGGGACAGCTACGAAGTGTTCGGGGTTTTTCATAATGATGTTAAGAAAACGGAGAAGACGGTTGTCTCGCGGGAAATAAAAACTTACACGGCAGCCATAGGGACCAGACCTGGACCCACCGCTTTTTTTCTGATAATGGATGCAGACGACAATTCCAACCAACCCGGCGCCGCTCCTAATAACCCGAATAATAATTGGCCGGACGCGGGCAATAATCACGGTGTCAGTGGCACCTGCGCGAACTTCTGCGACGGTCACGCTGAATTCATCCCACTCAAGCGGTTCCTGAAGGTGTGGAACCTGTCACAAGATGAAAACTACCTCGGTCATTAGAATCCTATGATTGGCATCTACTGTATTTTGCAACGAACAACCCTCTAATTCAAAACCTATGACAATATCAAAACGTTATTCGAGAGTCGGCTTTCACCGAAACCCCATAGCCTCCATCATGGGACAAGCGATAGCAGGAGTCCTTTTGCTTACTCTGGCGACTGTCCCCATTTTCTCAGCCTATGCCGACTTAACTCCGCCGCATAACATCATCGCCGCAAGGGTCAACGTTTTGCAGAACGATACCGGCAACCTCACCACTTCAGTAACGATGAGTCTCTCCTACACCATTGGAGACTTTGAACTTCGCACCGGCTCCAACCGCGGTGATTACAATGTGCAGATTGGTCCCGATGCCACTGACGATGCGAGCACCGGCCTTCTGATGTCTTCTGTCGATGAGAATGGTAGAGACAACGGAGATACAGCCGGCGGAGCGAGCAACGTAATTTATTGTGTCAGCATGATTGACCCGACTACCGGACCCTATCTCATTGACATCAATACTGCGGGCGGGTTGGCCGGAGGTGCCAACCCGGAGTATAACGTAAATGTGGCGGCGGCATGGTTTCCCTATACTAACTGGATAGGTGGATTGGCAAAAAATACGGCCAACGGTGGAGCTTTAACCGTGTTCACCGGTTCGCCTGGCCTGGTGCTTGGCACCCATTTCGTGGACAATGGCTCGGGAAAATCGGTAGTGAACTTAACGGGCTTCGGCATCGATTCGCGCACCGATGGTATCTTGATCGTCAACGGGGCAAAGAACGAGTCGGCCAATTTTGCGTTGTCTCAACCTAATACCACCAATGGTACTTGGAATGTCATCTTGCGAGATACCGGCAATACGGGAGCCGGAGGCGAGCAAGACCCGGTGGCGTTTGTGTATATTCCGAGAACGAACAAGACTGTCATTTCGGGACGTTTTTTGGGAGATGGAAGTATTGCCATGTTCAGTGGGAGTTCACCGCAGTTCACGGTGACTAACTTCGGCATAGGCCAATATGAGCTTAAGATACCGGGTCGCTCGCCTGCTGACGGTGTATTGATTATTTCTCCGGAAGGCGGAGGTGCCACCAACTTCGATAACATCGTGAACTATCAGGTCAACGCCGCAGGTGACGGTTGGGAGATACAATCCCGCGACACACCGAATGCTACAACTGGTTTGGAATCACCTGGCCCCACGGAAGGAGTCGTATCCTTCGTCTATATCCCCGGCCCTAGTGCAGGCTTCAGTGTCATTCCTACCAACAACCTTCTCACATCCGAAAGCGGCGGCACCGCGACCTTCACGGTTGCATTGCACAAGCAACCGACCAACGATGTCATGATCAATGTCTCTTCCAGTAATCCGGCGGAAGGCACTGTTACTCCTACTCTCCTGACTTTCACCACCAACGATTGGAACGTGCCACAAACCGTTACTATCACCGGGCAAGACGACGCTGTGGTTGACGGTGCCGTTGCCTACACCATCATTCTGGCACCGGCGAGCAGCGCTGATCTGACCTACAACGGTCTTAACCCAAGCGATGTCTCGGTAGTCAATACCGATAATGAAGGCGGTATCACGGTCGCTCCCACCAGTGGATTAAACACGACCGAAGCGGGAGGCGCGGCAACGTTTGCTATTCATTTGAATACGCAACCGAGCGGGGATGTTACCATCGGACTTTCTTCGAGTGATACAACCGAAGGAACCTTGTCCACGAGTGCTTTGACATTTACTACAGCCAATTGGAACCAGGATCAGACGGTAATTATCACGGGAGTGGATGATGGGGTTGATGATGGAGACATCGCTTACACTATCATTACCGCTCCGGCCACCAGTTCTGATCCAGCCTACAACGGATTGAATCCAGCGAACGTATCCGTGGTGAATATCGACAACGACACTGCGGGCGTCAACGTCAGCGCGAGCGGTCCCGCCGGAATTACCGTGGTGGAAGGCGGCACGACTAACTATACCGTAGTCCTCACCAGTGAGCCGAGCGCGAATGTAACGCTGGCGGTAGCATCAAGTGACACCACTCAGGGTGGAACGGTCGCACCTGCTACCCTGACCTTTACTCCTACCACGTGGTTTACGCTGCAAACTGTTACCATCACCGGCATCAACGATACGGTGGTGGATGGAAATACGCCGTTTACTGTGACCAATACGATCACTTCGACGGACCCACTCTATTCGACGAATCCACCTATCATTGTTCTCGTGACAACTCTCGACAACGAAGCGGTCATCACCTTGCCCTCGGGTGATTTGATCTATGGCATCGGTTTCGCTGGAGTAGGGATTGATGGGCGGGCCACTATCGTTGACACGAACAGTCCCACCTACAACGGCGGCACTCTCACCGTCACCCTTACCGCCAACGGCACGGCAGATGACCGTTTGGAAATTCGCAACGTCGGCGCGGGCGCGGGGCAGATTAGTGTTTCTGGAAATACCATCAGCTATGGCGGGATACCTATTGGAACATTCTCTGGCGGCGTCGGCACTACTCCGTTGGCGATTACTTTCAACAGTTCTTCCACCCCGACGGCAGGCGAAGCGCTCCTTCGCTCCATTACTTTCCGCAACGTCGGTAGCAACCCATCGTTGAATCGTCGTGCGGTTTCCGTCGTTCTCGTTGATGGTGATGGTGGAACAAGCAGCGCCACTACCGGCATACGAGTGGGACTTCTACGCTCGGCAGATTTTCAAGAAGGGGCTGACCACGGTTATGGTCTCTACTCGGGCGAAGCTGATATCCAACTACAAGAAAGCTCACCCAACACAAACTTTCCCGCAGGTGGTAACAGCGGCTTATTTATTGACCTGCCGGATGCGGGCGTTCACAACGCATTCCATACTTTGATGCGGTTCGATAACATTTTCGGAAATGGTTTCGGCCAGGTCCCCACTAACGCGATAATTGTCTCGGCTGACTTGATCCTGCATGTCAACGACCAGGGCGATGGCACTCCACTCTATCATATGTTAAGAAGCTGGGATGCTACCAACGAAACATGGACGAGCATGGGCAACGGCGTTGATTTGGATGTTGACGCGAGCAGCGCCTTCACTTCGCAAATCGGTTTGCTGGATGGCTCCGGAACGACAGGACTAGGTTCGGTTTCGGTTTCGGTTACTCCAGACATCATGGCGTGGCAAGCGGGTGAATCCAATTATGGTTGGGCAATGATCGGTTGGGTGGGAAGCGCTAACACCGACGGCACAGGTGTTAGTCCATCGGAAGCAGTCAATTTAAGTGACCGTCCCTACTTGCATGTGTTGTGGGTTCCAGCGGGAACGGCTTCGGCCAGTTTCCGTCAAGGCGTCAATGGCTACATCAACTCCTTGGATACCCGAATCCGGGAAAACTCACCGGACGTCAACTATTCAACTGTTGCCACCGTCTTCAGCGACTGGGCCGTATCTGGCACCAATGACAATGAACAGGTTTTATTCCGCTTCGACAATATTGTTGGCAATGCTCCCGGGCAGATCCCGGCTGGCGCGCGCATCGATGCCGCTATGGTTGACCTGGCGAGTGTCGGCAACAACGCGATGGGTGCGGGCGGCAGATTCTTCGCTCTGTTAATACCCTGGGATGACACTAATGCGACTTGGAATACATGGACTAATGGGATTCAGGCGGACGGCATAGAAGCTGCCACAACTGCAACCGCCAGCGCAGGTTCAGCGGCGCTTACCCCACTCGTTCAAGGTGGCTATCACACGTATGAGTTGACTACCGATGTTCAGTCCTGGGTAAGCGGCACACGAGCGAACTACGGCTGGGCAATCCTGCCGTGGGTAAACGGCACAGATGGTTGGGGTATTGGCACTGCGGAATCCACAGGAGAAACCAACCGCCCGCAACTAAGGGTCTATTATACTCCGGGTGTAGCCAACATTGTTTTGTCGTCAATCATACGAACAGCTACCACGGTAGTGCTTCGCTTTAGTGGCGCGGTAGGTACCACCTATTCCATCTTGCGCGCGGGAGTTGTTGCGGGACCCTATCCGAGCATCGGTACGGCGACGGTCGGACAAGATGGGACGGCGACCTTCACCGACAATGCTCCGCTGCCCAATGCTGCGTTCTATCGCGTTTCGTCTCCATGATTCGAAACCAGTAAAGCTAACTTAACACCCAGCCTATGCCAAATTACTCGCGCGGGTAATGGCTCTGGTTTCACCCTTGTTGCGCAGAATAAACCTTATGGCCACAGAGGGTAGTCCCAATCTTTCCGGCAAGTTACAATAAAACTGATCAAGGTAGGTTGACAGAAAATAAGATGAAGAAACCCCTTAACCAAATTCGCCACGTCGCTCTCGACATGGATGGGACGATTTATAAAGGCGGCACTTTGTTCGTCTTCTCCAAACCATTTCTCGCACTGCTGAGAGACCTGGATATCGATTATACCTTTCTCACCAACAATCCTTCGAGGAGTGTAAAAGACTATATCGCCAAACTGCATGGGATGGGAATCGAGGCGGATGAAACGCAGATTTATACTTCCACGCAATGCGCCATTGCTTATCTAAAAAAGAACTTCCCGAATGCGAAAAAACTTTTTGCCCTCGGCACTCCCAGCATGTGTCAGGAACTGGAAAACGCCGGCTTCCAGATTTGTGAGGACAATGCGGCGGATGAACCCGAGGTCGTCCTTGTCGCCTTCGACATGACGCTGACTTTTTCCCGGCTGGGTCGTGCGGCGTGGTGGATCCAAAAAGGCAAACCGTATATCGCCACCAATCCCGACCGAGTATGTCCGACCGATCAACCGACCGTTTGGGTCGATTGCGGTTCGCTCTGCGCGTGCTTGCAAGCCGCCACCGGCCGTTGGCCAGACGAAGTTCTCGGCAAACCCGATCCCGGAATGCTCCGTGAAATTTTTGAACGACACGAATTGCGCGCGACTGAACTGGCCATGGTAGGCGACCGCACCTACACCGATATGGTGATGGCACAACGCGCGGGAACGATGAGTGTTTTGGTGCTCACGGGCGAAACCACGGCAGACGAAGCGAAAAATTATTCTCCCGCTCCAGATTTGATTGTGCCGAGCTTGCAGGAATTTGGAGAACGTCTTCTCGCCGCAAAAACCGAAGTGGTTCCCGCGTGAACGCCACATCCTCTTCGCCGCGCGAAAAAAATCTTGCGCAACTTTCTTCGCAACCGTTCGACCTCCTGGTTATCGGCGGCGGAATTGTCGGCGCTGGCATCGCCCGCGATGCGGCGATGCGCGGTCTGCGCACTGCGCTGGTGGAGCAACATGATTTTGCCTTTGGCACTAGTAGTCGTTCGAGTCGCTTGCTGCACGGCGGCCTGCGCTATTTGGCGCAAGGTCGAATCGGACTGGTTCGCCAAGCGAGCGTGGAAAAAAAAATCATCCACCAAATCGCCCCGCATCTGGCCCAACCGCTGGCTTTTGTTTTCCCGACGTATTCCACCAATCGCCATTGGAAACTCTGGCAACTAAAGATCGGCGTAAAAATTTACGACCTGCTTTGCGGCGGGAAAAATTTAGGCAAATCATCCTGGCTCAATAAGAACGAAACCCTCCAACACATCTCGGGTTTGCAGGAAAAAAATCTCAACGGAGCGGTTCGTTACTATGATGGTTTCACCAACGATGCGCGGCTCGTGCTCGACACCTTGCGCTCTGCCGAAAAGCACGGCGCGACTCTGTTGAACTATTGTCAATTCGAAAACGCGAATTTTATTTCCCGCGAGTGGAAATGTGAGATTGCCGATAAAGTAGATGACGCGTCTGGCCTGATCGGGCAGGCGGGACGCTCGCCCTACGTTATTGGCGCGCGCTCTATCGTAAACGCCACCGGCCCGTGGGCGCAAAACGTTCCCCACAGCCACGTCCAACTTCGTCTCACCAAGGGAGTTCATCTGGTCGTCGAGCGCGCCAAACTTCCCGTGCCCGACGCCATCGTAATGACCGAAGGGAACAGAATTTTGTTCGCAATCCCCTGGGGCGAGCGCACCATTCTCGGCACAACCGATACCGATTACACCGGCTCGCTCGACGACGTTCGCGCGGATGAAAATGACATTCGTTACGTCCTGCAAATCGCCAATCGATTTTTTCCTGAAGCAAAATTGACCGGGCAAAATGTCATCAGCACTTGGGCGGGACTGCGTCCACTCCTCGCTGAACCGAATGGAAAACCGTCCGACATTTCCCGCTCGCACCAAATCAAAAACCCCGAACCATTTTGGTGGGATGTGGCGGGTGGAAAATTAACGACCTATCGTTTGATGGCCGAACAGACCGTCGATCAAATCGTGAAAAAGTTGGGTGGAAAGTTTTCCGAATGTCGCACCGCCATTGAATCGCTGTTGCTGAAAAACGAAACCAACGACGTGAGCGGAATCATTCCACCAGAATTTTCCCGGGCCGCCGTCGAACATTTTTGCGCGAACGAATGGGCGCAACATTTGGACGACGTGATGATTCGCCGGACGAGCTGGCATTATTATTTTTCTGATGCGACCGAGCGCGCGGCGCAAGTCGCCGATTGGATGGCGGAAATTTTGAATTGGAATCAACGCGAAAAAGAACAACAACTTTTCGATTACAAAAAATTGAGGGGCGCGGAATCATCGCCCGTTGCCCAGCCATCCGAACGATTGTTGTTCGAGAATTAAGCAAAATTGAATTCAGCATGAGCGCAAGAATTTCCCTGGGTAGCATCTGCCTCCGGCGGGTGCGAATGAATTACCGTTGCGACAAGATGCGAGCGAGAGGAGCGGGGGGGGGGGGGGGCGGCCGGGGTTTTTGGAAAAAAAAATAATTAAGAAAAAAAAACACCGAGACGCAAAAACACCCCCCCCCA
>JBBQRQ010000063.1:0-29063 GCA_038214755.1 Verrucomicrobiota bacterium | reverse complement strand
CGTCTGCGACCGCCGCAATTAGTTTAATCAGCGGCGGTCGCAGACGCGCCGCTACAGTTTTTAATGCAACACTATCCAAAACATTATTGCGGGGTGTTCGGCATTTACGGCCACGCGAATGCCGCGCAGTTGACCTATTACGGGCTTTATGCGCTGCAACATCGCGGACAGGAAAGCGCCGGCATCGTGAGTTTCGATGGCGCGCAATTTTGCCTACACAAAGGCATGGGTCTCGTCTCCCAAGTTTTCGACGGCGAAGTTTTAAATAATTTGCACGGCAAAGTTGCCATCGGTCACACGCGCTACTCCACGACTGGCTCGTCTCATCTGCGCAATGCTCAACCGCTGACCGTCGATTGCGCGCGCGGGCAAATCGCCATTGCGCACAACGGAAATTTGACCAATGCCGCCGCGTTGCGGGAAGCGCTCGAAGCCAACGGCTCTATTTTTCAAACCGGCGTTGATAGCGAAATCATTTTGCATCTCATGGCGCAACCGACTCTCGGAGGGAACGAAAATAATCTTGTGCAAACCGTGCGCCGGATTGAAGGCGCCTATTCGCTTGTGATCATGACCGAACAAGAGTTGATCGGTGTGCGCGACCCCCATGGTTTTCGCCCGCTCTGCCTCGGAAAAGTGGACGACGCCTGGGTGCTGGCGAGTGAGACCTGCGCGCTGGATTTGATTCACGCGAAATTTGTTCGCGACGTCGAGCCGGGCGAAATTGTCATTATCAACAAAAGTGGGTTGCGCAGTATCCAGGCTTTTCCCGAACACGAGCGGCGCGCCTTCTGCATTTTTGAATATGTTTATTTCGCGCGGCCCGACAGCAACATCAACCATCGGAACGTTTACAAAGTGCGCGTCGAAATGGGACGGGAACTCGCCCGCGAAGTTCCGATCAAAGCCGACATCGTCATTCCGGTCCCCGACAGCGGCAATTGCGCGGCGCTCGGCTACTCGCTCGAATCGGGCATTCCCTACGAAATGGCGTTCGTAAGGAATCATTACGTCGGTCGCAGTTTTCTTCAGCCGTCGCAATTGATCCGCGATTTCAATGTGCGCGTGAAACTCAATTTGATCTCGGAGTTGGTCAAAGGAAAGCGCGTCATCATCGTCGATGATTCCATTGTGCGCGGCACGACCTGCAAAGCGCGTGTCAATAATTTGAAAGAAGCGGGGGCGACGGAAGTTCACGTGCTGGTGAGTTGTCCGCCGCACATGAACCCGTGTGTCTATGGAATCGATTTTCCGGATCGAAATAAATTGATGGCGGCGAATTATTCACTCGATGAAATCCGAAATTATCTCAGCGCAGATTCTCTGCATTATCTCTCTCAAGACGGGATGGTGCGCGCCACTGGATTGCCGAAGGAAAGTTTTTGCATGGCCTGTTACGACGGAAATTATCCCGTGCCCTACGACCCGCTCGCCGATAAACACATCATGGAGCGACGCCGTTCGCGCGTCGAAGGATTGAGCGACGCGCTGGTGAAAGAGGAAATGCAAACGCGGCTTTTGTGAACTGGGGGAGTCAGCCAAGGACGCATCTCGACCGCGTGGTGCCCAAACCGATTAGGAGCGCAGACCTTTTAGTCCGCGCGTTTGAAAACGGACAAAAACTCTCAGCGTTTTTCGTCCTTTCGATTCGCGCGGACGAGAGCGTCCGCGCTCCTTTCCATTTGAGCGACACGCCCTTGACACAAACACCCAAACGCAGCGCAAGGATTGGGTGGCGCAGATTTCCACTCTGCCGTAGCGCGGATTTCCAATCTGCAGCCGCTGGAATGATTCGAGTGCTGCCGGGTAGAAACCGGCGATACAAGGTTGGAAACCCGCGCTACGGTAGCGGTGGCGAGATGCGCCCAATCCGAACTGTCCGAAGGGGATGCTACCTGAAGATTTTTTTCAAATACTCAATGCTCTGCGTCGCGATGGCTTTCGCGCCTTCTTCAAATTTGAAAACTTCTACTGAGATGTAGCCGTTGTAACCCACTTCTTTCAACGCCGCCGCAATCGGCTTGAAATCGATGTCGCCAAATCCCGGGCCTTTTAAATTTTTATCGTTCGCATGGAAGTAAGCGAAGTGCGGCCAAGACTCGCGAATGATTTGCGGAAGTGCTAGCGCACGGCCACCGGCTTCCGAGCACATCGCTTTGACATCGAGAATGATTTTGAAATGAGGCGTGTTGAGTTGTTGCGTGAAACGAATTGCCTCTGCGGCGGTGTTGATGAAATCCGTTTCCGTTGGCGCAAGCGGCTCGAAACAGATCGTCACGGCGCGTTGCTCGGCTTTCATCACCGGTTCTCGAAAAACTTCGGTCGCCCACTCCCATGCTTGTTCTTGAGAAACCCCGGGCAGCAAACTGCGCTGCTTGGGCGAACCGACGATGATATATTTGCCGCCTAGGTCCGCGCAGAAATCGACGAGGTCAGAAAAATATTTTGAAGTGCGTTCCCGGACGGCGGCGTCGGGATGCGTGAGATGCAGTCCTTCCGTCTGGACGAGCACCCAATGAATTCCCGAAATCTCGATCCCGATTTTTTCCGCCGTCCGACGAATCTCTTTTCGTTTCTCCGCAGAAATTTCCGTCACGTAATTCGCAATCGTAAATGGCGCGATTTCAATCGCATCGTAACCCGCGCTCCTGGCGAAAGCCATCGCCTCGTCGAGTTTCCAATCCTTAAAAATTTCATTGCAGATGGCGAACTTCATTGGAGAGAAGTTACCCAAGGAGACAAAGAGGCCAAGCGGCAATCAATGCGTGGCGGAACGCTCGGCGTTTTTGGCGTGCGGGGATATGTCCCCGCTTTCGCTGCGCGGTGGAAAAAGAGAGGCTCAGCAAGTTTCGATTAGCTTTACCTGTCGGCAGCGCGTGCAGGAAAAGCGGCGTCGTGCCGGCGCAGTCCAAGTTACGTTCCTTCCAACGATTTCTCAGTGGAAATTTCCGGTTACAATTTTCCGTAAAACTCTTCGATCTCGTGCCGGAAATTATTCTCGCCCACGTTGACGATTTTCATTTCGCGTTGCGCATTTTCTTCGGAGTCGCTGGCGTGCGCGGCGTTGACCATGATGGTTTGGCCGAACTCACGGCGAATGGATCCAGGCGGCGCTTTGGAGGGATCAGTCGGGCCGAGGACATCCCGGATTTTCCGCACGGCTTCCACGCCTTCATAAACCAGCGCGATACATTTTTCCGTGCCTGGCTCCTTTATCGTCGCCGCGTCACATTCGCTGGGCGAACGGCCCGCCATGAACCGCACGATGTTATCGAATTGATTGTCACCAAAAAGTGGTCCGAGAATTTCGCCCAACTGTTTTTCTTCTTCGGCAGGGACTTTGAAGCCAAGTTCCTTCTCGATGGCGGCGCGGGCTTTCGAGGCCACCATGTCCTTGAGTTTGGTCCGCAAAACTTCCCGAACCGGCCCGTAAAATTCCGCCGCCTCCGCCACACTCATGCGGTGAACCTTGATTCCTACGATGTAAAGACCCGTGCGCGAAAAAAAATCGATGACATTGCCGGGCCGGCCAGTGGCGAAACGGAAATTGTCCGGCTTGATCAAAACTAAGGTGCGTTGCGGTTTTTCGCCGGGAGCGTAATCGATCAAGTTTTCCAACACGCCTCCGTCGTTATCCGAGTAACGCGCCCAAAGTTTTAATTTAACTTCCGCCTCTTCCAAATTCGGCGCGGCCAGCACCGCCGGCTCGAAATAACGCACCTGCCCATTTTCTCCGAGGATCAAATCGCCAAACGTGTCCCGAATGGTTTCGCCACCCGTTCGATTTGCGTTGATGTTGCCGATGACCGAACGGACTTTGCGCACCGCGTCTTCGCCTTTGAAAAGCAGCATCATGACGCGGCGGCGTTTCCCGGTTTTTGGGTCGGGCGAAAGATTTTTTAAAATGTAATCGCGAATGAGTTCCTGGATTTGCCGGTCTTGCGAGTCGGCCGCGGAAACGATCACCTCAGAATATTGCTGAACTAATTCCGCGCTCGGTCCGAACAGCCGCGCGCCGACCAATTCCAAGCCAGTGCGGGTGATCAAGCGCGCGAAAATTCCACCCGTCCGCGATTTATGCAACGAATACGGCGTGATGATGACGTAGGCGAGTTGTTGTGACATAAATCAACTCGTCGGAGTGGGTTTGGGAGCGGCTTTGCCTCCGAGGATTTTAAACATGACGGTGCCGCAGGTCGGGCAGCGTCCTTTGATCGCTTTACGCCCATTTTTCATCGTTTCCTCGACGGCGTCGGTAATTTCCTTTTTTGCTTTGCACTTAACACAATATCCTTCAGGCATAAAATTTTTCCGCAAATCGCCTCATGCGCCTTGCGGGTGCGCCTAGATTACGAGGGGCTTATCCAGAGCGTCAAGGGGGGAAAAGGCGGCGGGAAAAGGGAGCGATTTAAAGAATTTAACCAAAACTCCGAAGTTGGAATGGGTAGCACGGGCAACTCGCCCGTACCCTCCGGCCACTGGCCGGACGGAATGGAAAGGACGTCGCGATTGGAAACAAGCGCACTGAAAAGTTCACGTGGTTTTTCCGTTCCGAGCGGCGAGTCGCCGCTCGGCACAGGCCAGTGGCCTGTTCTACCTTTGCCATCGCCGCCGCTCCTTCGGAGTTCGGGTTAAATGGAGTAGCAACAACCCTTTTCCCGTGCTGATCCAACCTCGTTCTCCAACTCACACAGGGTTAGGTGATTTCGTTGCGCCGGGAAATCCAATACAGCGGTCTGCGGCTGGCATGAGCTATGGCTAAAATCCAAAGAGTCTGCTCTCTGACGATGTAAGGTATGTAATAAGGAAATACGCGCAGGTTGATGCGACGGTATGATCCGGGTCGCAGGGGGTATAGCTCCGGATGGTCCGCAATCCACAAGACGCATCGATCCACCTCATCCTTGAAGCGTTCTCCGAGTCCACCGCGAGCCTCCTCGTATTCTGAGATCGCATCAAGAAACTCACGCTGAACCTCATCGACGAAACGGATCGTCACGGAGCCAATCGCCTCTCTGCCTCTCGCATGACGCCCTCGTAGGCGATGCCGACCACGCGGCCTTCGTCTATGGCGCGGATGCGGTCACGAATCTCCGAATCCCATGCAGTCTCAGCCCCGGGCTCACCCGCTGCATCGGCGCTCTCCAGCAGGAATCCTGCGAGTGCGATCCTCTGACGTGGCGAAAGATCCATCGCTTCTTTGGTGACTTCTTCGAGTGCCTTTGGCATAGAAAAATAGTTGCAAGCGTTTCTCTTTGGGTCAAGCGCGACTACTTGCCTAAAAGGGTTTCTGGCCATTTTGCGCAAAGCCGTTTTCAAAATCTTGCCGATCGGATTTCGGGGCAACGCGAGAAAAAGAGAGTTCGTTTTGACACTTTGTCGTCCTGACCATGATGACGCCTCTCCGAGCCGAACCACTAAATCTTCTGCGCTTCCTTCGCCCAGGCGTCTTTCAACGTGATCGTGCGGTTAAAGACCAAATGGCCAGACGCGCTGTCTTTATCCAAAGCGAAATAGGCGAGGCGCTCGAATTGGTAACGCTCTTCGGGTTTTGCATTTTTCAAACTGGGTTCAAGTTTCGCGGTCACGACTTCGAGGGAATTCGGATTGATGTGCGCTTTGAAATCACCGGCGGCATCCGGTTCGGCCACGGTGAAGAGGCGGTCGTAAAGGCGCACTTCGGCATCAATCGCATGAGCGACGCTGACCCAATGAATCGTTCCTTTAATTTTGCGGCCCGCCGTTGCGCCGCCGGTTTTGCTGTCGAGATCGGCGGTGCAGCGAAGTTCGATTAGGTGGCCAGACTCATCTTTAATCACTTCCTCGCACTTGATGATGTAGGCGTATTTCAAACGCACTTCGCCGCCGGGGCGCAGGCGAAAATATTTTGGCGGAGGCGTTTCTTTGAAATCATCCTGCTCAATAAAAATTTCGCGGCTGAAAGGAATTTTGCGTTTGCCCGCGTTCTCGTCTTCGGGATTATTGGCCGCGTCAAGTTCCTCAATTTTACTTTCAGGAAAATTCGTGATGACCACTTTGATCGGTCGCAACACGGCGAGCCGACGCAGCGCATTTTTATTCAAGTCTTCGCGAATGGCGTGTTCGAGCACGGCCACATCGGTGAGGCCGTTGTATTTCGTGACGCCAATGTGATAGGCAAAATTGCGCAACGCACTGGCGGTCACACCGCGACGACGCAAACCAGAAATCGTCGGCATTCGCGGATCGTCCCAGCCGGTGACGAGTTTTTCGGTGACGAGTTGCATGAGCTTGCGTTTGCTCATCACGGTGAAAGTTAAATTGAGCCGCGCGAATTCGTATTGGTGCGGACGCGGTTGCGGCACGGGCAAATTTTCCAAAATCCAATCGTAAAGCGGTCGATGCACTTCAAATTCCAGAGTGCAAATCGAATGGGTCACGCCTTCGATGCTGTCGCTCAGGCAATGCGCGAAATCGTACATCGGATAGATGCACCAGGCATCGCCGGTGTGATGATGCGCGGTGTGACGAATGCGATACAACAACGGGTCGCGCAACCAGACATTCGGCGAGGCCATGTCGATTTTCGCGCGCAACGTTCTCGCGCCATCGGGAAATTCGCCCGCGCGCATTCGCTGAAACAAATCGAGGTTCTCTGCAATGGAACGATTGCGCCACGGACTCTCTTTTCCAGGGCGATCCGGCGCGCCGCGATATTCGTCAGTTTCTTTCGGAGATAAATCGCAGACGTAGGCTTTGCCCGCTTTGATCAGTTCGATGGCGTAATTAAAAATCTGCTCGAAATAATCTGAAGCGTAAAAGGGTTCTAAAGTAGGGCAGCCGTCTCGCCTGCCCATCTCCCGCGAAACAAGAGGCGATGCCTCCCTGCTCGCGTCTGCGCGCTCGCCAGGCAGGCGAGACGCCTGCCCTACCTTGACTAAACCAAGAACCTCTTCCGCCCAACCGCCGATTAACCAGCGGACGTCTTCCTGAATTGAATCAACATATTCGAGATCTTCCTTCGCTGGATTTGTATCATCCATCCGCAGATTGCAAACTCCGTTGAATTCGCGCGCGATTCCGAAATTCAGACAAATGGATTTGGCGTGGCCAATGTGCAAATATCCATTTGGCTCCGGCGGAAAACGCGTGACGATCTTTTGGTATTTCCCCGACTGCAAATCCTTCGCAACGATGTCACGAATAAAATCCGACGCGCCGGATTGCAGGTGAATGTTCGCGCTGGCGTTGGCTTGCACCGACTCTGTGGTTTTATTTTTTTCTGAGTCTGCGTTCGGCGTTGTCATCGGTAGAAAGTAGTTAGCACATCGACGAAGGATTTAGCAAACGTGTAGCCGATGATTCCCCATCCGTTTGATTGTTTGACCCGCCAAAACGCTTTACCTAGACTGCGCCTTCATTTTTATGAACGTGTTGATTTGCGACCCAATTTCTCCAAAAGGCATCGCTCTGTTTCGCCAACGGCCCGAATTCAAAGTCACTGTTTTAGAGAAGCGTTTGTCTGAAGCTGAACTTCTCCCGCTCGTCGCCGAAGCCGAAGCCATGGTCGTTCGTTCGGAAACGAAGGTCACAAAAAAAATTCTCGAAGCCGCGCCGAAGTTGCGCGTGGTGGGACGCGCCGGAGTCGGCGTGGACAATGTGGACGTGGAAGCAGCGACGCAACGAGGTGTCGTGGTGATGAACACGCCGGGCGGCAACACGGTCACGACAGCGGAATTAACTTTTTTCATGCTCGGCTCGCTGGCCCGGCACATCGGCCCGGCGCATGAATCAATGGTCGCAGGAAAATGGGACCGCAAACTTTTTCAAGGCACAGAACTCAACGGAAAAACTTTGGGCGTTCTCGGCATGGGCCGGATCGGAGGAGAAGTCGCCCGGCGGGCGCTCGCCTTCAACATGCGCGTTCTCGCCTACGATCCATTTTTGACGGAAGCCCGCGCGCGCCAACTCGGCGTGGAACTGGTTCCCGATGCCGACGCCATTTATAGTTCGGCAGACTTCATCACGGTTCACATGCCGGTGACGGACCAGACTCGCGGGATGTTGAACGCCGCCGCTTTTGCCAAAATGAAACCGGGCGTGCGCATCGTCAATTGCGCGCGCGGCGAAATTATCGAGGAAAAAGATTTGATCGCCGCGCTCGAAACAAAAAAAGTCGGGGGCGTGGCGCTGGATGTTTTTTCCGTCGAGCCGCTTCCCGCCGATCACCCGTTTCGAAAATTGCCAAATATTTTGCTCACACCGCATCTGGGCGCGAGCACGGCCGAAGCGCAGGAAAAATGCGGCATCGAAGTGGCGGAAATTATCGCGGCCTATTTGCTCACTGGCGAAGTGCGGAACGCAGTCAATCTCCCGTTCATCGACGCGAAAACTTTCGAGCAGGTGCAGCCGTATCTTTTGCTCGGCGAAAAACTGGGCAAATTGTTGAGTCAACTTTCTCCTCCCAATGTTGAATGCATCCGCATCACTTACGGCGGACATGCTCGAGAGTTGCCGAACATTGATCCGATCACTCGCGCCATTTTGCTCGGTTTTTTACAAACGGCGGCGATCAAGGATGTCAACAACGTCAACGTTCGCGCGGCGGCGGCGGCAGCGGGAATTTCCATCGAGGAAAAAAAATCCGACGAGCCCGTCACATTCAACGAATGGCTGCACGTCTCCGTTCATGCTGGCAACGAAAAAGTTTCGGCGGGCGGAACGTTTTTTGGTTCGCCGAATAATCCGCGCATCGTCCGACTCTACAGCCAGCCCACGGAATTTTTCCCCAACGGCGTAGTCTTTATGATGAACAATAAAGATCGTCCGGGCATCGTCGGTTACATTGGGACGCTGATGGCCAAACACAACGTCAACATCGCGAGCATGAGCTTGAGTCGCGACGCGGCGGGCGGGGAGGCCCTGACCGTTTTGAACCTCGACAGCGTTCCGCCGTCCTCTTTGTTGGATGAAATTAAGAAAGACCCGGACATCAGCAACGTTCGTGTCGTCAAATTGTAAAATAACCAAATGAAAAATATTTTGAAATTAACCTACGCGAGTGTTCTTGGCCTGACGCTTCTCTCCGGCGCAAATGTTGTCGCTGTGACAAATCCGGCGGCGACGAACAAACCAAACGCTCTTTTTGCGGACCCGGTCGTGGCCAAAGGCACAGGTTTTGAAATTAGACAGAGCGAAGTTGAAAACACCTTCATCGATTATAAAGCCAACATGGCGTCGCGTGGGAACACGGTGACCGAGGGAGAACGCTCGAACGTCGAATCCAACCTTTTGCAGCGGCTGGTGATTACGAAAGTGTTGATGGGCCGGGCGACCGAGGAAGACAAAAAGAAAGCCAGCGAGGGCACTGATAAACTGGTCGCCAACGCGAAAAAAGAATTTCCCAACGAAGAGATGTTCGTTCAACAGTTAAAAGCCACGGGCATCTCGCCCGAACAGTTTCGCACCCGCGCTTACGAGCAAACCCTTTGCGAAGTCGTCATCCAGCGCGAGGTAAAGGCCAACGTCAACATCACCGAGGAACAGGCCAAAAAGTTTTATGACGAAAATCCGGCGCGTTTCGAGCGACCGGAAACGGTTCGCGTGGCGCACATTTTAATTTCCACTGTGGAAAAAAACAGCGGACAACCTTTGCCCGCCGCGAAAAAAAAAGAGCAGGAGCAACTGGCGAAAAGATTGAAGGAGCGCGCGGCGAAGGGCGAAGATTTCGGGAAGCTGGCGAAAGAATTTTCGGAAGACCCGGGATCAAAAGCAAAAGATGGCGAACTGCCTCCTTTTGCGCGAGGCGAGTTGGGCGTGCCGGAATTTGAGACCGCCGCCTTTTCGCTCAAGACGAATCAAGTCAGCGACGTGGTGGAGACGCGACTCGGTTTTCACGTCATCAAGTTGCTCCAAAAAATTCCGCCGGAAAAAGTGGAGTTTGCCAAAGTCCTGCCGGATTTGAAGGAAGGTTTGGCCCAACAGGAAACGCAGAAATTGGTGCCGGAATATTTCGAGAAGATTAAGAAAGAAGCGAAGGTGGAAATCATCGGCGAAGAAAAGAGAGAAAAAAAACTTTTACCGATACCGCTTGAAAAACCTCCCGCGAAATGAGGGATTTACGATTTAAGAGTTACGATTTACGAGCGAAAGACAAAACCTAGCGTTTAGAAATATCGGAATCTTGCAGGCAATACAGTGAGGCAGAATTAGTGGGGCAGACATCCTTGTCTGCCTCTGCGGGCTTCCAGCCCGCGTTTCAGCAGTTCGCGGGCAGGATGCCCGCAGTGGCAGGCTGGAAGCCTGCCCCACTACAGAGGCCGCGCGTAAATCGTAAATCGTAAATTCATTTTGCCTTCGTAAATTTTACGCTGGACCGCGACGGGTAGCATCTGCCTCTGGCGGGTGCGGCTGGAAAAATCATTCGATCTCGTTTTCGATGTTCGATGTTTCAAATCGAACAAACACGAAATGAAGTGTCTTCGCACCCGCCGGAGGCAGATGCTACCCGTCAATATTTCTTCGAAAACTTTTTCCGCGATTCATCTTCCGGCGCCGGTTTATTCTCAGGCGGCGCGGGTTTGTTTTCAGCCGCCGCGACTTTGGTTTCGGGCGCGGGCGAAATCGGCGCGGTGGATTCATCCGGTTTAGCCGGCTCGCCCGTCGAGGTGATAATTGGTTTTTTTTGCGGTGCGTTTTTTCCATCCATCGCCTCGACGAACGCCATGCGCAGACCGGTCAGACTTTGCTTGAGCAAATCCTGTTCGCGTTTGTCGAGGTTGCCTTTGGTTTTCACTTCGATCATTTCCAATTGATCGATAAAAAATTTCGCGCTTTCAAAATCCTGCACCACTTCGCCGGTCTCTGGATGCGGGACGCGCCCAAGAAACATGAAAGCCATATTGGTTTGTTGAATAATCAAATTGGCAAACAGCGCGGAAGTGATTTCTTCGCGACTGGCGTTGGCCATCGGATCGGCAGTGGGTTCGTTGGTGCTCATGGGAGATTATCTTTTCTGTGTTGTTTGATTTCCGCCATTAAAAAATGAATCAAATGTTTCAAGCGCGGTTCGACATCGACCGTTTCCAAAATGGTTTGCCGCTCGACCGCTCCCGCCAGCAGCGCGCACGAAACCAAATCCGCCACTTGGTCCGCGTCGTGCAATTTGTCGAGGTAACGGACGATCTCTTTGATGGTCATCGCGCCCGAACTTTTTTTCTTGCCGGATTTGCTGCTCAACGGAAATGGAAAGGGAAACCCTAGTTCAATCCGTTCCGAAACGAGGTCGCGCACTTTGGCAAGCAGCGCATCGACTCTCACGTTGTCTTTCGGTGCGGCTTGCAACGGGCGAATTTTCTGCACGCGATACGGCTTGTAACGAACGGTCTCGGCCAGCTCGACGCGCGTCATTCCCTGCAAAATTAAATGCGTCGTCCCATCGGGATTATCCACCGCCACGCGAATCAGCCCAAGCCCCGCGACCGAGGAAGGACTTTCTCGCGAGCAATTCGGTTTCTGCATCGCGACGATAAACATGCGATCCGATTCCAGCGCATCGGCGAGCATTCGGCGATAACGCGGCTCGAAAATATGCAGCGGCAAAAGCGCTTGGGGAAACAATGTTGCATTGGGCAACGTCATCACCGCCACTTCGGGAGGAATATCCATGAGCACAGTGTAGAGTGAGGCGTCTATTTATCAAGATGCGCTTCTTCAGCGCGGAAACTCAGAACGCGGAATGGAACGCCGGTCTCCTGACCGGCATTTTATCGAGTCGGAAATTTCCACGAGCCGGTCAGGAGACCGGCGTTCCACTTCGGATTCCCCGGGGCGAGTTCGGTCGATCAAAGTAGCGCAGTGCGTCTCGCCTTCGCCTTGTTCCTTTTTCCGCGGCACAGGCGAGACGCACGGCGCTACGTTGCTGTTCGTCGCTTGATGGGGCCCTTTCCGCGTTCCGCATTCCGCGTTCCGCGTTCAAGTGAGGCTTGCCAAAAAGGTTTGTTCCCGCATCTTTAAATCTTATGAAAGTCAGAGTTGTCGTCATCATTTTGATTTTAATTTCTGTCGGTCTGGGCATCGGTCTGCTCGTGCGCCACAATCAGGCGGTCCACGAAAATAAGGAATCGCAGGCCGCCATCGCGAAGCTTTCCAACGACGTTGTGCAAACTCAGTCCAAAGTAAACGAACTCAACACCGTCAATCAGACTCTGGAAACCAATTTGGTCGGTCGCACTCACGAACTGGAAAGTGTTTCCAATAATTTCCGCAGCGTTTCCGCCACGCTCGCCAAAACTCAGGCCGATGCCAAAGCCGCCGCCGAAGCCGCCGCCGCCGAGATGGCCAAACGCGACGCGAAGATTGCCGAGTTGCAGGGGCAAAATGACGAGATGACCAAACGGATGCTCGAATTAAATTCGTCGCTCGGCACTTTGGAAAAACAAATCGCTGCGACCGAAAAAAAGTTGGCGACCTCGGAAGGTGATCGCGAATTTCTGCTTCGTGAATTGAAGCGGTTGCAGAGCGAGAAAGCTGTCTTGGAAAAACAATTCAACGATCTCGTGGTCTTGCGCGAGCAAGTCAACAGGTTGAAAGATGAACTCTCCATCGCGCGAAGACTCGAATGGATTCGTCGCGGAATTTACGGAACCGCCACGCAAAAAGGCGCCGAAGCCTTGACTAGGCCAGCGCAGCCCGCTGTCCTGCCGCGCACCAATGTGAATTTGAATGTGGAGTTGCAGCAAAGCGGCGGTGTGAAAATTCAGTCCGCCACCAACGCGCCCCCCGCGACCAACGCCCCGCCGAAATGATTCAATCTCCTCCCCATGAACCAGCGCGTAGCCGCCGACGTGAGGAGGCGGAAACTCCCTTGGCAGATCAGGTCCGCCTTCTCACGGCGGCGGCTACGGTTCAAGGGTTCAACGCGCCAAATTTTCTTTCCACGAATTCTCTCCTCACGGATTCGTATGGCCGCGTCATGCGAGACCTGCGGGTGAGCGTGACCGACCGCTGCAATTTTCGCTGCCTGTATTGCCTGCCCGAAACCGAGGCCGCTCTGAATTTTTATCGCGGCCGTTGGGCCAATCTTCCCAACCCCACGCCCATCGCGCGACAATGGACTTCGCACGAAAAAATTTTGTCGTTTGAAGAAATCGAACGACTGGTGCGCATCGCCGCGGATTTGGGAATTCAAAAAATTCGTTTGACCGGAGGTGAACCGCTTCTCCGTCAGCAGATCGAAATCCTCGTCGGAAAAATTGCGCGTATTCCCGGCATCACCGATCTGGCCATGACGACCAATGGATTTCTTTTTCCAAAAAAAGCCAAGGCGTTGCGCGACGCGGGACTGAAGCGAATCAGTTTCAGCATGGATTCGCTCGACCGTGAAAATTTCAAAAAAATTACGGGGCGCGATGGACTGAATGAAGTTTTACAAAGCATCGAACTGGCGCAACAACTCGGACTGAATCCGGTCAAAGTGAACGCGGTCATTATCCGGGGAATCAACGATCACGAAATTGAAACGCTGGCGGAATTTGCGCGCGAAAAAAATCTTGGGCTGAGATTTATCGAGTTCATGCCCTTGGATTCCGGGCGCGCCTGGCAAAAAGAACTGGTGGTTTCGGCGAAGGAAATTTTACAGCGATTGGAAACGCATTTTTCTAGGAGCGCGGACAGCCTGTCCGCGAGTTCGCGTGATCCATTTCAAAACGCAGACAAGCTGTCCGCGCTCCTTCGGATAAAATCTCAAAACAAATCCGAAACGGCCAAACGCTGGACGTTCGCCGATGGCCGAGGAGAAATCGGCATCATCGCGCCGGTGAGCGAGCCATTTTGCGGGAATTGCAATCGTATCCGACTGATGGCCGATGGAAAAATTCGCACCTGTCTCTTCAGCGCGGGCGAACATGATTTCCGCTCGCTGCTGCGCGACGGTTCCGACGACGAAGCGATCCAAAATGAATTGCGAAATGTGGTGTGGAAAAAGGAAGATCGTCATCACATCGGCGAGCCTGAGTTCGTCCAGCCGCAACGCAGCATGAGTTGCATCGGCGGGTGAGTCGTAGCCGCCGGCGTGAGGAGGCGGATTCCGATGGAAAGACCAGGAATCCGCCTCCTCACGTCGGCGGCTACGGAGTCACGGGACTTATGAAACCAGTTCGATACACTCTGAGAAATTTTTAAAAATCGATCTATGCCAACCTACGAATATCTCTGTTCCAAATGCGGTCATCAGTTTGAAAAACATCACTCCATGTCCGAAGAGCCGTTGAGCGTTTGCCCGAAAGAGCTTTGCGGTCAAAAAAAATGGGGCAAAGGCAAAGTCAAAAAATTGATCGGCGCGGGCGCGGGTTTGATTTTTAAAGGAAGCGGCTTTTACATCACCGACTATCGCAGTGACAAATATAAAGCGGCCGCAAAAAAAGAATCGGGTGCCGGCGAAATAAAACCAGCAGCCACGCCGAGTGAAAGCAAACCGGCCAAAACAGATTCAACCGCGAAACCCGATTCAAGCACCAAACCCGCCCCTGCTCCCGTCAGCAAGCCCGACAAAACTTCGCCGTAACCCTGCCCGCGAAGTTCCTTGGACTGCGGCGGCAGGACGCCGCTTTTCCCGCGCGCCTCGCCTGAGAGAGGAAACTCTCGGACCTGCTGAGCCGCTCTCTTTTTTTACCGTGCAGTCAAAGCGGGGACATGTCCCCGCACTCCAAATACGTCGTGCGTTCCGAGGTGCCGCGAATTCTTCTTTTGCGCCACTGTTCGCTTTGCCAAACTCGGCGCATGGGCGTGACTCCGCAGCAATTCGAGCAGATGAAAAATCGCGTCGCCGGAAAATCGCATCCGGCCAAATTGCCCACGCCCATTTTTGGAAATAATTTTTCAGTGCGTTCGCATGAAATTATTATTGGCATCGATCCTTCTTTGCGCGGCACCGGTTACGGTGTGATTCGACTCGGCAAACCTTTTCCACAAACTCTGGCGCACGGGACTATTTCGTGCCCTGTGACCTGGGAACACTCGCGTTGTCTCGTCAAAATTTTTCAGACGTTGCGCGACGTTTTGCAAAAACATTCCGCGACCGTTTGCGCCATCGAAGGTCTTTTCTTTGCGCAAAATTTGCAGACGGCGTTGACGATGGGGGCGGCGCGCGGCGCGGCGTTGGTGGCGGTGGGCGAAGCGGGGGTGGAAATTTTTGAAATCTCGCCGCGCAAAGTCAAGCAAGCCATCGTCGGTTACGGCGCGGCCCAGAAATTTGCCGTGGCGAAAATGGTGCAGCGCATGTTGCATTTGACTGAACTGCCGTCGCCCGATGCCGCTGATGCGTTGGCGCTCGCCTTGGCTCATGCGCAAGGCAATCGGGGATTTAATCCGGGCGGATCGAAAAGAATTTGAAAGCTTAACCATCGGAGCGCGGACGTTCTTCGTCCGCGCGGCGAAGAACGGGGGACTAAGCTGCTTTTAAAAATTTAAATCGTTCGACGCGAATAAATGATTCGCACTCGCGGACGAGAACGTCCGCGCTCCTCGTTGGCATCAGTTGGAAAAGTTTGATTCCAATCGCCGCCTCAATAGCATCGACGGATGTTCAATTCCAGATTTGTCCCGTTTGCCGTTTTTATTTTTAGCTGCGGTTTTTTCGCGCCAACCGTTTTCGCAGCGGAAGACGAGTTGAAACTTCCGCTTCACCTGAACATGGACAAGCCCGAGCCAACCCAGCCGCTCCCGGCTTCCGACGAGGCGCAAATCGCGTTGAAAAAATTTCAATTGCCTTCCGGTTTTCGCGCCAGCGTTTTCGCTGCTGAACCGATGCTCGCCAATCCCGTCGCGTTTTGTCTCGACGAACAAGGCCGCGTTTTTGTTTCCGAAACGCATCGTTTCAACACGAGCGTGCTGGATATTCGTCGCTACATGCCGATGCTGGACGCGGACCTCGCCTGTCGTACCGTGGAAGATCGGTTGCGCATGACGGAAAAGTTTTTTGGCGCGGAAGCAAAACAATTGGCGGTGGAATCGGAAGTCATCCGCCTCATCGAAGATCGCGATCACGATGGCGTCGCCGATTTTTCATCCGTTTACGCGGAGGGTTTCAACAGCGCGCTGGATGGAATTGCCTCCGGCGTTTTGGCGCGGCGCGGAAAAATTTGGTTCGCAAATATTCCCAACCTTTGGCAACTTGACGGCCTGGATAAAGAAGGTCACGCCACCTCGCGTAAAATTCTCAGTCACGGTTATGGAGTGCGATTCAGTTACACCGGCCACGATTTGCATGGATTGATTTTTGGTCCCGATGGAAAACTCTATTTCAGTATTGGGGACCGTGGCGCGAACGTAAAAACGAAAGAAGGCAGCACGCTTTTTTTCCCCGACGAAGGCGCTGTTTTCCGATGCGAGCCGGATGGCAGCAAATTGGAAATGGTCCATCACGGTTTGCGCAATCCGCAGGAACTGGCCTTCGACGAATTCGGAAATCTGTTCACGGGCGACAATGATTTCGATCACGGCGATCATGAGCGTTGGGTCTATGTCGTCGAAGGCGCCGACAGCGGCTGGCGCGTCGGCTACCAACATCCGCCGCTCGGCTACGACCTTGTTCCGTGGATGGCGGAACAACTTTGGCAACCGCATTTCGATGGGCAAGCCGCCTACATCGTCCCGCCGATTGCCAACATCGATGATGGCCCGTCGGGTCTGACTTATTATCCCGGCACCGGCTTGTCCGCGAAGTGGGACGGACATTTTTTCCTCTGCCAATTTAAAGGCAGCACGGCGAAAAGTGGGATTGAAACTTTTTCGGTGAAACCGAGTGGCGCAAGTTTTGAGTTGGTCAATTCCGAACCATTCGTTTGGAACGTGGAAGCCACCGATGTTGATTTTGGCCCGGACAGTTGCATTTATTTTTCCGATTGGGGCGAAGGCTGGGCGCGAAATCGCAAAGGGCGAATCTATCGCGTTTGTGAAACCAATTCGATTAACGCGCCCATTGTCGAGCAAACCAAAAAACTTTTGGCCAACGGTTTTGAAAAAACGTCGCTGCCGGATTTGCTCAAACTTTTGTCGCACCCGAACATGCGGGTCCGGCTCGAAGCGCAATACGCTTTGGCCGAACGCGGAAAAAGCAGCGTCGCCGATTTAACAAAACTTGCCGCCACAAGTTCTGCCAATCCCAGAGCAAGACGCCACGCCATCTGGGCGCTCGGACAAATCGGGCGCGTCGAGGTGAACGCCGTGAATGCCCTGGTCCCATTGTTGTCCGACGCGGTCGCGGAAGTTCGCGCGCAAGTCGCAAAAGTTTTGGGTGACATTCAAGTGGGCCAATCTTTCGATGGGTTGATTTCTTTGCTTCGCGATCCGAGCGCGCGCGTGAAATTTTTCGCAGCGCAAAGTTTGGGAAAATTAAAACGAGAGAACGCGGTCCCATATCTCCTGGCGATGCTGCGCGAGAATAACGACGGTGATATGTATCTGCGCCACGCCGGGGTTTTTGGGTTGAGCGGATGCGCCACTATTTCGCAACTCAGTTCGGCGGCAAAAGACGAATCCGCCGCCGTGCGAATGGCGGCGCTGCTGGCGATGCGCCATTTGCAGCGTCCGGAAATTTCGGAGTTTCTGAATGATCGCGACGAGCTGCTCGTGGTCGAAGCGGCGCGGGCGATCAACGATGTTCCCATCAGCGAAGCGATGCCGAAATTGGCCGCGCTAATTTCCAGCGAGAAAATTTTTCCGCAAAAATTCGAGAAACAATTTCAAGCGTTGCAGTTGCGGGTGGTGAACGCTCAATCCCGACTGGGCGCGGCGGAGAACGCAACGGCGCTAGCAGTGTTTGCCGCGCGAGAAAGTGCTCCCGGTTTTGCCGCCGCCGAAGCGTTGCACGATTTAGCCAACTGGGCAGAACCGGGCACGCGGGACCGCATCGTTGGAGTCCATCGCCCGTTCGGCGCGGGCCGCGACGGTCAAGCGGCAATGCGCGCTCTTGCGCCGGTGATCGACAAAATTATTTCCGCGCCGAGAGCAGAGCCGGTGAAACTCGCGGCGATTGACGCGATCAGAAAATTGTGTTTCACCAACGCGACCGAAGCGCTGGGCCAACTTTTCCGCGCGCAAAAAGATTCCGAGGCCGTTCGTCTGGAAGCATTGAAAGCGCTCGGAGAATTGCACGGATCTTCACTCGTGGAAGCAGTGAAACTCGCGCAGGCCGACGCGAGCGAACTGATTCGCAAAGAAGGCAACCGTCTCGCCATGCAACTCAACCCCGACTCCGCGATTTCCCAGATTCGGTCGGTGCTGCAAAATGGTTCCGCGCAGGAAAAGCAGGGCGCGATCACTTCGCTGGCCTCCATTCCGGGCGCGGATGCTGATAAAGTTTTGTCTGAGTTGCTCGACCAGCTTCTGGTGGGTCAATTGCCGCGAGAAACGGAATTGGAATTGGTCGAGGCGGTGGCCAAGAGAACGTCAGGCGAATTGAAAGAAAAAGTTAAACAGTATGAATCGAAAAATTCCAACGTGCTCGCAGGTTTCGGCCAGACGCTTTTTGGTGGCAATGCGGACGCCGGAAAAAAAATCTTCTTTGAGCGACCGGACGCTTCCTGCGTGCGCTGCCACAAAGTGAACAACGAAGGCGGTGATATCGGGCCGGTGTTGACGGGCATCGGTTCGCGCAAATCGCGGGAATATTTGCTGGAGTCGATGGTGCAACCGAATGCGCAAATCGCGCCGGGATTTGAAACGGTGTTGGTCTCGATGAAAAATGGGGCGAGTTACGCCGGCATTTTCAAAAGCGAAAATGAAAAAGAATTGGTGATCAATTCGCCGGAGGATGGCATCACAAAAATCGACAAGGAAAATATCAAGACGCGCACTCGCGGTAATTCGGGAATGGTGGAAGGTCTGGGGCAGATTTTGTCGAAACGGGATTTGCGCGATCTCGTGGAATTTTTGGCGCAACAGAAATAAGGTGGGAATCCGAAAACAGAAATCCGAAAGAAATCAGAAATCCGAATACCGAAAACGGCTACAGCACGGAGTCATTGTCGATCAAACGGCACGAGCTGCTGGCTGCGAAATAGAAACCGCCCTTGGAAATTAAAAGTGGTGGAGCCTAGGGGATTCGAACCCCTGACCTTCTCATTGCGAACGAGACGCTCTACCAACTGAGCTAAGACCCCCTCCATCGCCGGTGAATATGAAATAAAAAAAGGGGCAGGCAAGCGCAGACTTTCGGATCGATTGAAAAGGCGCGCATCTCGACCCGGCGGACGTAGCGCAAGTTTCCAACCGGCAGCGCTTGAAACCTTCCTGCGTCTGCGGATTAGAAATCCGTGATACAGCAGGTTGGCAAACTGCGCTATCCAGACCGCGCTTTGGGTGTTGGCGGTCGCGTCCAGAAGCGCCCATTGAAAGCGAAAAGCCAGATGCGCTATCGTAGATTCCAGTGGACAACCACGATTAGGCCGCTAAATTTTCCAACATGTCTTCGGGAAAAAATCTTTTGCTTTTGATTTTAACAGGGCTTCTTTTTGTCAGCGCAATCCTCTCCGCCATTTGCGTCGTGACGTACGTCAGAGGAACTGGTGAGTTGCGCGCCCTTCAAGGAAAAGCGGCTTCCATCGAAAATAATCGCACGCTCGTGCGCTCGCTGGCCGCCGAAGCAATGGAGTATGGAAAGAAAAATCCGGCCATTGATCCTCTGTTGCAATCGTTCGGACTCAAGGCCGCGCCCGCCGCGCCGGCCAGCCCTAAAGCTACCAAATAATATGAATGAACCCGAGTCGAAAGCGCCGTCGGATTTTGTTCCCGCTTCCAGAAACGGGAATTTGTGGGAACGATACGAACAGTTGCGCAAAATTTTTGCGGCGTCGCTTTTCGCCGTGTTGATCCTGGCGGGCAGTTTGAATATTCTGTTGCTTCGCCAAGTGGTTACGATGCGCAAAGATTTGGACGCGGTGCGCCCGCAGGTGAATCAATTGGTGGAGAATTATCAAAAGATCGAGGACCCGCAGATTAAAAATTTCGTCAACTCCCTTATCGGCTTTGGCCGCACGCATCCGGATTTCAATCCCATTCTCGTGAAATACAAAATAACGCCGGGACCTCCACCCGTCCCCATTCCGTCCGCCGTCCCGATGGAGCCGCAAAAGAAAAAATAATCAGCCCCGCGCCCGGTGGGGTTCTCCCTTCAACTTCATCCCGCATTCCGCACAGAACACTGCCGCCGGCGGAGCTTCACTACCGCAGTCCACACAGGTTTGATGCGCTTTGGCGTGGCGATGCGCGATGATCAAATTGCGAATGTAGGGAATCCAGGTGAAGGCATAGGCAAAAATGAAAACCGAATCGCGCTGACGAATCCCATAGGCCAGCAGAATGAGCGAGCCGCACAAACTCAACCACCAGAAACTCGATGGAACCACGACTTTTTTCTGTTTTTCGGTCGCGTACCACTGGACAAAAAAACGGGAAAAGAAAACCACGTTGCCGGTCCAGCCAATCACTTTCCAAAAACTCCATTCAATCCCTAAAAATTTTCCGCCGTGCCAAATTAAATTCTCAACCCAATCCATAAGCGAAAAATATTCCAGGAATCAATCCACGGAAAGCAGGAAGTCGGATTTGGAAATTGGACGTAGCTCAGCTTTGCAAGCTGCCGTATCGCCGGTTTGCAACCGGCTCTGCGCTCGCGATGTCCAGCGGGTTGCAAACCCGCGATACGGCAGGTTCAAAACCTGCGCTATGACTGGAATACAAAATTCAGGTTTTAATCCGCCAAAAGTTTCTCCACTTTTTTCTCGAGGTCGGTGCGTCCATTGACGTCGCGCAAAATTCCTTTTTTATCGACGAGCCACATCGTCGGGATGCTGCTGATCCCAAATTCCTGGCCGAATTTATTATTCCAACCCTTGCCGTCAAAATATTGCGGCCACGACATTTTTTTATCGGCGACGAAACTTTCCAACGCCTCCTTGTCCTGATCGAAACTGATGCCGACGATTTCGAATCCTTTGGAATGCCATCTCTCATAAGCCGCTGTCACGTTGGGCAGTTCGGCCACGCAAGGCCCGCACCACGTCGCCCAGAAATCGACCAAAACAACTTTGCCCGGCATGAGAGCAAGATTCACTTTGCGTCCGTCCAACGCCACGAACTCGATGGGCAATGGTTTGCCCACCGCATCCATTTTTTTTAAGAGTCCTTTGGCGGCTGCTTTTGTCTCGGCCGACGCGGGACTCTGAATAATTTCCTCGGCGATGGCGCGAGCTTTTTTCTCCTCGCTGTTCGAAGCGGCCATCATCAACAACTCATAGACCGCTTCGCGTTTCGGAAAATCCTTTTGCAACGAACGAGCGCCTTTTTCCAACTCTGCCATCACCGCGCCGGTGCCTTGGGCTTGCTTTTTCATCGCGGCGCGCTGCACCGCTTTCACGCGAAGTTCGAAGCGCTCGTCCTCACTCAAGCTGGGATCGTTCACCCGCTCCTCGTTCAGCGCGTCGAGGCGTGCGGCCTTGGCGGCGTCGCCCAGTTGGGCCGCAACGTCGAGCATCTGCCTCTCCTTGTCTCGCGCCTCGCCTGCTTTGGCATGGTGCGGGAAGCGCGTGTAGAAATCCGCCGCCTTCTCTGCGGCCGCGCCAGCCAGGCTGCGCTGACTCTCCCGGAACTTTTCGATCTCTTCTTCCGCGGGTTTTTTGTCCCGCCACTCCGCCGGCGGGACAGGGGGTCGCAGCGCTTTTTGCAGTTCTTTCCAGGCGACGTCGCCGGCCGCGCTGTTGGTGGCGTCGTTTTTGGCAACGGGCTTGGTCTCGGCAGACCCTTTTTCTGGAATGCCACAAAAGACGAAAACCGCTGAGAGACAGAAGGAAAAAATATTTTTCATAAATGGTGCGGAGAGTTATCGAGCGGAGACTGTCGCCCCTCTCGCCTGGAAATGAAATAATTTTTCTCTCTGACATCCATCGACTCGCACGAGCTTTTGTTGCATATGCAACAAAAGGTTGTCCTAAATTTTTTCGGTCGGTTCCGGGAGATTTTTTCAGGAAAAATTTCGCCAATTGGCGGGAAGACAAGCACGTCCCTCGGGAATGGAAACGGCAGAAATGAATTTGATTTGAAAAACTGGAGTGCTTCACTCATCAAAGAAAACTCGACGCCCCAGAGGATTTGAAACAAAACCGCCATGCGCTCGCTCGATGAATTGATCGCGCCTCTCCAGGCCATCCGCGGTTTGCAGTCAAAACTTCTCGGACCCTTCGAGGTGAATGGCCGGAAATATTTTCTGCCGCGATTCACCTTTCGCGATCGGAAAGCCGATGAGCCGATTCGCATCGGGATTTTTGGCGCGATCCACGGGGATGAACCGGCGGGCGCGCACGCGATCTCCCGCTTGCTGACCGACCTGATGGCACAACCTGAACTGGGGGAAAATTTCGAAATCCACGGCTACCCGGTTTGCAATCCGACCGGCTTCGAGGACAACACACGTTGCTCTCGCGAGGGGCGCGATTTGAATCGCGAATTCTGGAAACTCTCGCCGTCGCCCGAAGTGCAAATTTTGGAAAACGAATTGCGCACGCAACATTTTCGGGGGCTGATCCAGTTGCACGCCGACGACACGAGCGAGGGGATTTACGGTTTCGTGCGGGGCGCGACGCTGACGGCGAATCTGCTCCGGCCAGCCTTGCATGAAGCGGGAAGAATTCTGCCCAGAAACAACAATGCGTTGATCGATGGATTCGCGGCGCGGGACGGAATGGTTTACGAAGTTTACGAGGGCGTTTTGGCGGCGCCGGTCGAAGTGGAACCGTTGCCTTTCGAAATTATTTTGGAAACGCCGCAACTCGCCCCGATGGATTTGCAAGTGGCGGCTCTGAACGCCGCGCTGAAAACTATTCTGAAGGAATATCGCGGGATGGTTTCGTTCGCGCAAAATATTTAAGCCTTTCGCTGCAATTTTCTACGTGAGGAAATGGAGAGAACGGAGCCGGAAGTATTCAGTAGAGAAACCACCGTTGGACACAGATCAACACGGTTGGTTGCGACGTTCCATGGACTGCGGCGGCATGACGACGCTTTGGCTAAAACTTCTTTGCGAATCCCAACGGGATTGACTGGCAGCACTCTTTGCTTTCTCGATTCCCTCCTGTTCCCAGGAAGTGCGCGAGCCTCACGCAAAATGCGTGAAAATAATCACGCGAAGAGCGCCTGACGCCCCCACGAAGCACGGTTTCATTGGGAAAATACCTTTGGCATTGACCCTGCTAAACATTTTCTTAAATGGAGAGTTGACACCAAAAAATCTTGGAATAATGTTCGCACTTCATTGCGCCAAAAAAAATTAAACAATTAAGTCTTATGAAAAAAATTCGTTCAAAAAAACTCCTGGCTTTCACGCTCATTGAGTTGTTAGTCGTGATCGCCATCATCGCAATTCTCGCCGGGCTGCTCCTGCCCGCGCTCGCCAAAGCCAAACAAAAAGCCCAACGCATCACTTGCGTCAATAATCTCAAACAGGTCGGGTTGTCCTTCCGTATTTGGGCCGGGGATAACGGGGATCGCTATCCGATGCAGGTGGCAAATGCTGAAGGCGGCGCTTCGGAATATGTGAGTCCCCCGAATTCCGGTGCTAACACCTGGCACGTGACAGGTTGTATGCCGAATGAATTAGGAACGCCGAAAGTGATTGTGTGTCCGAGCGACGACCGCACGCCGGGGTTAAATCTCGTTACGAATACCACGACAGGGTATGGATACACGAATAACTTACAAACCTCGTACTTTATCGGTTACGCCGCGAACGAAAATCTTCCGCAGTCACTCCTCAGTGGAGATCGTAACATCGGAACTGTGGCAACACCTACCGATTATGGCGTCAGTCCTACAAGTACCACTGGCGCCGACATCAATCTCGCGACCAACGTAACCACCGGGGCAGGAGCAGTGACCCAGTTCACCGATAAAATGCATCTCAAACAGGGTAACGTCGCCTTGGGTGACGGAAGCGTTCAACAAGTCAGTTCCGCGCGTTTCCGCAGCGAAATAGTCAAGAACGTGGATGCGGGGCAAGTAACTGGAACGGGCATCCGCCTGCTTTTTCCCTAAGTTATTTCGATCTCTTTCAGAAGGCACCCGTGAGGGTGCCTTTTTTATTTTGCGCTAGTCGCCGTCAACTCAATAATTTTTCGCAGCGACGTGGCCGGAGAGAATCCAGTTCGCTGCTTTAATTTATCGAGAATCGGTTTGCGCCGCAGCATGTCTTCAAAACCGGGAGGGTAGGCGCGATCATACTCCACAAATTCGATCGGTGAAGGCGAACCCAATATTTCCACCACCAATTTTGCCAGCGCGCCGATGCTGATTTCTTCCGAACCTCCGACATTGAAAACTTCTCCGCGCGCCTCGGGGCAATTCTGCAACCGCACGAGCGCCTCGACGGTGTCCTGCACGTAACAAAAACAGCGCGTCTGTTTCCCATCGCCAAAAACTCTGAGCGGCTCCCCGCGTTTCGCCGCCGAAATAAAACGAGGCAACACCATTCCGTATCTCCCGGTTTGTCGCGGGCCAACCGTGTTGAAAAGGCGGGCGATGACGACGGGCAATTTTTTTTCCTTCGCGTAAGCCAGCGCCAGAAATTCGTCCATCAACTTTGAGCAGGCATAACTCCATCGGCTCAAGTGCGGCGGGCCAATCAACAAATCATCCTCTTCGGAAAAAGCCGACCTGGCGCTTTTTCCATAAACTTCCGAAGTCGATGCCAGCAAAAATGGCACGCCCAATTCGCCCGCCATTTCCAGAATCGTTTCCGTCTCCCGCAAATTGGTTTTGATCGTTGCGACGTTGGATTGCAAAACCAGTTCCACTCCGACCGCCGCGGCGAGATGATAAATGGATTCGGCATTTCGCGACAACGACGGCAACTCCGCGCATTGAGAAACTTTGCTCTGAAAAATTTGCAGCCGAGGATTGTCTCGAACGCCTTGCAGATTTTCCAGAGTGCCCGTTGAACAATCGTCGATCACCACCACGCTTTTTCCGTCGCTCAAAAGGCGTTCCACCAAATGCGATCCGATAAACCCCGCGCCGCCCGTGACCAGGATGTGAGGTGACATTGATTTCATTTTGCGACGCCTGCGAATTGACTCAAGTCCTGATTCCTTGTAGCGGCGCGTAGGGCAGGCTTTCGAGCCTGCCGGTTCGGGGGACTTTCCAGTCCCTCGCCACCGTGTGAACCATCCCGCGCCGCTTTCCCGAAACTGGAAAGCCGTTTTCTCGAAACTGGAAAGTTTCGGGAACCGGCAGGCTCGAAAGCCTGCCCTACAACTTTTCCCCTTGCGAACGTCCCGTCCTGCTTAAGACTCTCCCCGTGCCCGCCGCGACCGAAAAAATCCCAGCGCCACTAATGCTGCTGCTCCGCGTCAACTTGCTGCAATCGTGGCGCAAATTAAAATCCATCCGCGGGCAATCGCGCCTGCTTTCCTCTCTCATCGGCTTTTTTATTTTCGGTTATCTCGCGATTGCTTTTTGGCTGTTTCGCCTCGGCTTGGGATTTTTGACTGCGTTTCCAGCCGTCGGAACGCTGTTGATCGAGCGGCTCCTTTTTCTGATGTTCGCATTTTTATTTTTGCTCCTGCTCTTCAGCAATCTGGTCATCAGTTACACCAACTTTTTCCGAAATCGCGAAACGAACTTTCTCATCTCGCTGCCCGTTCCGGCCAAAACCATTTTCCGCTGGAAATTTCTGGAGTCCATTTTGCTCGCGTCATGGGCTTTCGTTTTTTTGATCGCGCCGCTTCTCGCCGCCTACGGCCTCAACCATCACGCGCCGTGGCATTTTTATTTTGTGACTGTGATTCTCATCGCGCTGTTCATCGTGCTGCCGGGCGTGGGCGGAGCCTGGGCTGCGATCAACCTCGCTCGTTATTTGGACCGCCGCGCTTTTCAAATGATTAGTTTTTTTGTCGCCGGCGCCGCCCTTGTTTCCGTGGCGCTTTGGTTCAAACCGGAACCTCTTTCCGATGATTCCGTCGAAACGCACACACTGGCTTTGATGGACCGCCTGCTCTTGCGCACTCAATTTTCCCAATACCAATGGCTCCCTAGTTTTTGGCTCTCTAATAGCGTCTTGCAATGGTCGGAAGGAGTAATAACCGCTGCGGGTTTTTTCATGCTCGTTCTTTTGAGCCACGTTTTGTTCTTCGGTTATTTGTCGTTGAATTTTAGCGGCAGAATTTTTTACGAAGCTTTTTCCACGGTGCAAAGCCGCGCCACCATTTTCGGCCAATGGAAATTTCTGCGCAGGCGTCAGGAAGGGAAAAAGATCTTTGCCTACGAAGAAGGCGCGGCTGAAAATTTTTTCAAATTGTTCGGAGATGTTTCTCCCGACGTTCGCGCCCTGCTCGTCAAAGACGCGCGCATGTTCTGGCGCGACACCACGCAATGGGGACAGACTCTCGTTCTCTTCGGTTTGCTCGGCATGTATATCATCAACCTCCGCCATTTTTCCCAGCAATTAACCAACCCATTTTGGATTCACCTGGTTTCCTATTTGAACCTCGGGGCCTGCTCTTTGAACCTCGCCACGTTGACGACACGTTTTGTTTTCCCGCAATTTTCACTCGAAGGAAAACGTCTTTGGATCGTGGGCATGGCCCCGCTTGGCCTGGTAAAAATCGTGAGAATAAAATTTTGGCTGGCCAGTCTCGGCTCGTTGGTCATCACCGTTGGCTTGATGTTGCTCTCGTGTTACATGCTGAAATTGCCGTGGCAACGAACAATCTATCTAACGGGTATAATCGCGGTGATGACTTTCGCCTTGACTGGTTTGGCCATTGGCTTGGGAGCGCTTTACCCGAATTTTAAAGAAGACAATCCCAGCAAAATCGTCAGCGGCTTCGGCGGAACTTTTTGTCTGGTGTTGAGCTTCGTTTACATCGTCGGCTCCATCACCATGCTCGCCATCGGCTCGCCGTGGGGCTGGCACCGTCCGCCCTCGAGCAAGTTCTCACTCCTGATTTGGTGCGGGTTCGCGCTCTTCTCGTGGTTGATCGGATGGGTTCCGTTTCAGATGGGACAGCGACGTGTGACGAAGTTTGAAATGTAAGGTTTTAAATTGTGAAAACATAGAACATCGAACACTGAACGCTAAACATCGAATTTAGTTTGGAACGTTCCGTTTTTAGATCGAGGTCGAACGTTTGGATGTTCCGGGATTCCCAGTCCGACCTTCCCGATTCACCTTATTGCCAGGTGTTCCAGCGCCGCAAACAAATCCCTTGTATCCGAAAAGTGTTTTTGCCCTCCATCAGCCGAAACCAAACCGAATCCGAATCCGTAAGCCTTTCCATTCGCCACACACGCGTCGGTTTTGTTTTCGCGAATTTGCTGTTCCGCTTTGGCAATCACTCTTTCGCGATCTCCCTCCACTTCATATTTCCAACCAATGATGCGGCTCGCCGGAAAAAATTGACGCAAGTTGGAAATAATTTTCGGCGTCGGAACCAGTTCCGCCAGCAACGTCCCGTCGCGCGTGGAAATTTTCCCCGAAGTCACCTCGCGCAACTCGCCTTTCGCGTCGCGCGCAAAAACTTTTCCAAAACCAAAATCGCTCACCGCCGCCGCGTGGAAGACCGCATCCACTTTTTCTTGCGCGAGCAATTTTAATTTGTCCGACAAATCATTCGTCGTCTCGAACGGCACAATTTTTTGCGCGAATTGTTTTTCGCGATACGTCGAGTAATGTCCGTAGAGCAACGTGACCTGATGACCATGCGCGACGAGAAAATCCGCCAGTTGCGAGCCGAGTTTGCCACTTGAAAAATTCGTTAGCCGCCGCACTTCATCGAGCGGTTCAAAAGTCGGCCCGGCTGTGACTATGCAGTGCACGAAAGCGAAATAGCTGGAAACATCCGGGCAAGGAAGGAGGAAAATGTCTCGCGACAGGCGCGAAACCACTTGTGAATTGGGGGAAAGGAAAAGGCTGGGCGGAAAAGCGGGAAAGGATTTAGGTTGTCCCCAGTGAATCCGAAAATCAGTCGCATATTGATAGTTAGCCCTTGAAACCCGTATGACTGCTGAGCAGAGAACGCAGATTCAAGCGGCCATTCGCGAGACGCCGAAATCAGTCTGGGCATATTGGCCTTTCCTACTTCCAGTCCTTATCGTGGTAGTCGGTGTCGCGGTTCAGATTGTTTTGGTCGCGTATTTCAAGAGCAAGATTCCGGATCTGGAGGTACTCTTCAAGCGCGGCACGAGAATCGAGCCTGTGTTGGACAGCCAGTTAATCAAAGAGGTGGTCCTGGTCACGTCATTGTCGATTACAGTTAGTTTCATGATGTTTACTTTCTTGGCTCGGCAGGCATTCAGATATGCCATTCTATTGAAAGCAGTCGCTAAGGATGTAGGCATTGATGAGGGCTAGCAAGGCACTGAGCTTCATTATTCCGCCGTTTCCGTTTTGCCTTTTCCCTTCGTTGACCACTTTTTCTTCGCAGTATTTTTAGAGCAGGATTGTCGGCATTGATTAAGTCGTAACCATCGACGGTCGCAACGCTCACGTGGGTTTGAACCGAAACGTTGCTCGACTCAATCGCCCAACGCGCCTATCTTTTTCCCATGACCAAAACCGCTGAAGTCAAACAATTCACCGGGTTGGCTGAACTGGTGAAGCTCGTTCAAGCCGGCAACGAAGTCGTGCTCACCAAGGGCAACAAGCCTGTCGCTAAAATTATTTCCGCAATCCCTTTCCAATCCGTTGAGGAAAGCGAAGCTGCGTTTCAGCGCGCGATCGAACTCGCTGGCGGAGAACCAAAAAAGAGATTCACGAAAAAGGATGAGGACATGGTAAATCGGATCATCAAGGAAGTTCGTGGAAAGAAAAATAACGGCCATTCTTGATACCAACGTCGTGGTGAATGGAATCTTCTGGCGCTCGGAGGGGCGGCGGTTTTTCCAAGCGCTCGCAATGAGAAGATTTTTTCTGGCGGGTTCTTCCGCAATTTTCGCGGAATATCGGGAAGTTATTCTTCGAGTGAAAACGGAACTTCATTCTCAAATCAATCCACTTCCCATCTTAAATTGGCTCCAAGACGTCGCCCGCTGTGTCG
>JBBQRQ010000062.1:0-29124 GCA_038214755.1 Verrucomicrobiota bacterium | reverse complement strand
TTCGATGTTCAATGTTGGACGTTGGATGTTCGATGTTAACCCCTCTATCCTCCATCCTCCATCTTCGATCCTCTCTTTCTCCGCATTCTGCGTTCCGCGTTCCGACTTCTGCGTTGAGAAGCTTCCCTCCAAAAAATAATTCGCGAATTTGCAAAAGAAAGTTTGACACATTCAGAAATTTCCATAAGGTCAATTCATATCACCAGATTTTGCCGACAGAATTTTGGCTCTCTGTCAGGGAAAATTTATGAACAATAAATTTGAGAAAACGCGGGGGGGGGGTACAAACTCCTTCATTCTTGTCTTGCTCCGTTCCCGCCTGATTCAGCCTGCCAAACCACGTTCAAGTTCCCGGCGGTGATGATTATGATGTCCACCGATCTGAAACATATCCCTATATTTTTATTTTTAATGTTAGTAAATTTAACTAACATTGATAAAAGCTACGCAGACGAATATATTGCTCAGGGTAATTTCACTTGGAAACTTTTAAAGGATGGCAAAGCGATTGTTGCTGATCACTGGAATTTTTCACTCGAGGTTCGCGATAAGTCATATCGCATAAATGCAAGGTCGGTTGATGGTGAGTACTATTGGGACGAGGAGACGGGGAGTGATGGAATTGATAATTATTTTCTTGAACAGCAATGGCCATCGTGGGACGACAAAAGGAAGAATAGTGGGTATAAAGAAGTGGGGTATGTAAGTTCTGGGGCATTTCCCGTCAAATCGCTGAAGCCGGTGCAATGTATATGGCTACTATCCTCGGCTACGGAATATTTGCTTTCTCCTCAGGGAAGTTTTTTGCCATTGAATGATCTTTCATACGTTCCCACTAACGCAACGACTAGCAAAATAGAGTGGTCTACGCATGAGCCTAAACTACCAGTTAGAATAGAGGGTTATTCGCCAGCGTTTCTGGTGAAGGACAAAGTGATGACTTTACCGAAGGCGTATAATAATGAATACAAGGTTTGGGAGCTTCAGGTTATAGAAACAACCAATGTTGGGGGTTTGATTTTTCCTAGAATATTCGAATACAGACAATACATTCCGAAATTTCCGAATGCGTTGGACAAAAATGATCTTCAGTTTGTTTACAAAGCAGAGTTTCAGGTAACAAATTTCATTTTAAACGCGACCTTGGGATCACTGCTTCCGCGAACAATCGCTAGGCAAACCGAAGTTTACGATTTTCGCTACGACAAGGAGTTTAACACGAAGCCCGAGGTTCTACGTCCCGCTCTTACGTATATTATTACGAATGGTGTTTGGCTCAATAAAGATGCTCCATCCATCAAAAGCAAGGTAACAGTAATTACTCAAATAATACGAACGTCTAACCCATTTCCTCCCAAGTCCAATTTGGCCCGAATTCTGATCGGAGTATTAATTTTTGTACCGCCTATGGTATTTGCCACATGGTGGTGCAGGATGAAACAAAGTAAAACAAGTCGATAACAGATTAAAGCTATGAAAAACAAAAGAATAAAAACAATATTGGCATGCTTGATCGCAAGCATGGTTTTACTGGCGTTACAAATTATGGCAGTCGAAGGAAAAAAACCCGGCACACCATTTACGCTCACTCAGCCGGAGACGAGGAACTGCCCTACTAGTTGCACCAAAACGACTTGTACAACCATAGGTTGTGTTGATGCACCTTCAGGTACCTGCACCCCAAAAACCACTTGTAAACCGCCGGTCAGTGGTGTGTGTGGTCCAGGTCCCTCGTGCATTTGAATTGGGAAAGAGGTCAGCCTTGAGTAATTATAAGTAAAGAGGTCAACCGAGTATCGACGCAAATCGGGAGAGCGTTCTAAAACCGGAAAAGGCGGGATGGATATTTCAGAAAGAACTAAAGAAGTTGAATTTGGCGCAAGCGGAATTAGCTCAAGCTTTTGACCGAACAGTAAAGCCTATAAAAACATGAAATTATGTGTCGGAATTTTCCTGAGCAGTTTTGCTTTTGTGCTTCTGACAAAAGCTGCAACCGCGACGGAAAAGGCTATGGTTCGTGGCACTATTGTCGTCCAAACGTTAGATCGACTAGGCACAGTGCAACATAACTTCAGGGCTCCATTCGAAGTTAAACTGTGGGGTAAAATTTGGCAGATGCGGGTTCAATATGGTACTGGATTCACCGAGTTATGCGGATTTGATGGGAAGGAGCTTTGTTCAGTGCTCGAATTTAGCCCTGTCGATTTCCCCGAAACTATTAAGAATGGAAACGTTGCCGTGATCACGCCTTTCAGCTATCCCTGTCACTCAGAACCCATTACTCGTGTGATATGGCTTGCACTGGCGACCGATACGAATTTGGTCCGATCCGGCGCGATTCTTCCAGCGTTATGGAATATGCCTTTCCAAAATCCTTTCAGTTGCGCTCTCAAGCTTACAAACGTTACCTGGCTCGATGGAGCTGGTTTCTTGCCCTCTGCTTTAGACTTTATTCAAGCGAAGGTTTCAGTTTCGGCATTGAAAACCAGTTCTTTTCTTTCACATGCGGTTAAGGATGACGTAATTAAGGAGGCATTAAATAATGTAACCGACGGAGTTGTAGATGCTGAATATAGGGTGGGACAAGCCACCAATTGGAATGAATCAGTTTTTCCGAAAGAGTTTTCTTTGTCAGTGTACGCTCACTCCCCTCAAGGCTCGTTTCCAGTCCAACGATATCAAGGAATAGTCGAGTCCTTGGAAGAAGTCGGTGATTTTAGTCCGTTTCCGGAGTCACTTGGCAGATACAGCATAGGGGATTATCGATTTAGTGATGCGGTCGCCGGAGTGGACGAGATCTCTTATTCGGTAACGAATTTTCATTGGATAGCCGCGACAAACCCAGTGCTCCTCCGTCTTTTTAACGAAAAGAAACAGAAAGCATTTGTCAATCGGAACCATATTACCAAGGTTGCAAATCCAAAAGTTGTACGCTCTGCGGTTCTATTCTTCCTCCTAACTTCAACTTTGCTTTTCTTCTGGAAACTGAAAAAACACAAAACACAGGAACACGCATGAAAACACAAAACACAGGAACACGTATGAATAATAATGACTCAATCAGACCTCTAGCTTTGAGCAATCGAACCTTGGATCTGGTGAAAAAGGGCATAGCAGTCACTTTTATCTTGGTGACGACCAGCCTTTTTTCCGTTGCTCAAGAAGGTTCTTGGGAATGGTGTGTTACTCGCGGCAATGGTACCGCGTTTCCTTCCGGTCCCACTCCCTGCACAACCGCCTCTGGCACGTGTACTGGATCATGTAATAGATTGGCCTACACCTCATGTCACGATTGTGTTGGCGGGCTATCAAAGTGCAATCCTCCAGCGGGGGGTTGCACCAGCAAGGTGGAATCCTCTGCTTGTGGAATTTCTCTATTACCTCTAAGTAGCTGCGGATGCCCTACCTTCGGAACGTGGACCGTTGTCCCTGGGACCACTGCACCTGGGGCCGATGCCTGTTCCTAGAAACGCAGAGTCGTAATTATTACACCCGCGCAAAGCATGACTAGGGTAATACAAAATGTGGGGAGCAAAGTCGATCCAGGAAAGGGAGCAAAGAATGTATTTCTAAAATCGTTTGCCTGGGGCGCAGGGGTGATCTTGATCATAACCGGGGCTGCGAAGATCTGGAGTGGATTGGGCGACTCCAAGTTCCTAGCTGTGAATGATCCTATCATCGGAGTTAAATTTGGTCAATTAATATGGGCGGTTGGGGTGGTTGAAATCGCGATTGCGCTAACCTGTTTTTTTACGAAGCGACAAACTCTAGCATTGGGATTAGTGGCATGGCTTTCCACCACCTTTGTGGTGTATCGTCTCGGCTTATGGTGGATGGATTGGCACCGTCCGTGTAGTTGTCTCGGCAATCTCACGGACGCCCTCCATATCCCGCCTCAAACGGCAGATAATGTCATGAAGGCCATCTTGGCCTATCTGCTAATCGGAAGTTACGGCCTGCTGATTACACATTGGTGGCAGAACAGATTGAGCGCTGATCGGCAGTATCTCGCGCCAGTTTCGGAAGCTGCCCCTAAAATTTAAGTCTGTTCGCAGACAGCGTGTTGTCAAGTGAAACGCAACGCTCGATTTTTCGGTGAAGCTCTGTGGCTAACAGGAGTGGTAGGGTTGCTGGCACTCTGCCTAGTTGCCGGTTCGCCAGTCGCTCATGCCCCGCAGTTTTTTTACTCTTTTGTGGCAGAACTGGTCGCCGTTTTTCGCGATACGTCCACGCAATGGGTGGTATTCGTTTGCTTGGGCGTCTATTTCGTTGGATTCAGGCTCGTGCAACAGCATAGAGCAAAGCCATTGTTTTTGCGAGGCTTTAATCCCGGCCTCTGGCTTACGCTCATGCTTGCGCTGGTAAGTCTGGCATTTTCCTTTAACTACGCATCGGCATCGGGCAGCACACAAGCGCTCGTGCTGCTCGGTGGAGCGGCGCTTGGCAGTGGTGCATTAGTGTGGCGCGGTTGGCAACATCATAAAAGCGCGGATGTGCTCGCCAAGTCGATTGGAATATTTGTGACACTATTCATTCTGGGAACGGTACTCGGTATTGAGGCTTTTCAAGATTTTCACTATCGAGGGAAACAGCGGTCGGCTGGGGTATGGGATAATCCGAATTCGTTTGGGATGCTGATGGCGGTTGGAATTGCGCTCGCGCTCGGCGCGCTGGTTCAAGGTTTGAGGTTTAAGGTTCAAAATTGGGGAACGGAGTCAAGAGTCAGGAGTCAGGAGTTAGAAGGCGGGAACATCGAACATCCAACATCGAACGTTGAACATCGAATATGGGCTTCTCGCGCCTGGATTTCGATCAAAGTGATTTTCTTCTTTGCGGCGGCGGGAGTGATGTTGGTTGGGCTTGTAAAAAGTTACAGTCGTGGGGCGTGGCTCGGGGCCTTCATCGGAATTTCATTTCTGATTTATCAATTCGTCAGATGTAGCTTCGAGCCTGTGGCTCGACGGGTTGGCAGGATTTTCGAGGCACAGCCTCGACGCTACATCGGGTTCATTCAGAGACGATGGATTCCACTCGCGCTAATCCTTGTTTCAATAGGCGCGCTGGCATTGTTGAACTTTCGTCACGCGGAATATGCCACGGCGCGAAGGGCTTTATCAGTGGCAAACGCAAATGACTTTTCTTGGCGCAAACGGCTTTCGGCGTATGAAGGCGCGTTGCAAATGATCGCCGACAAGCCGTGGTTCGGCTTCGGTTGGAATCAGCCGGAGCCTATCTATGATCGTTTTTATCGCGCACAGAAAGTCGATGAAGGGATGGCGATTCAGATGAATGATTATTTCACATTGGGAACTACCCTGGGCATTCCGGCGTTGGCATGTTTTGTAGCGTATCTCTACTTGTCGTTGCGAGGAACAAGGGAACATCGAACATCCAACATTGAACATTCAACATCGAAAGGGGGAAAGTTTTCAGTTTTCAGTTTTCAGTGTTCAGAAGAGAACTGGCTGCGGATTACCTGTCGTGCGGGGGCGATTGTGTTACTGGTCGGGTTCTTCTTTGACGGCGGGTTATTCAAACTGGCAACTGGCGCGACGTTTTGGATTCTGCTTGAACTTGGCTCCGAGCACGGAGTTCAAAGTTTAAAGTTTAATGTTCAAAGTGAGGCGCAGAATAAAGTTCAAGGTACCACGTTTAAGGTTCAAAGTGGGACTCTGGCATGAAAAACGAAACCTCTATTGTATCCCAGAAAGCATTCACTTTGATTGAATTGCTGGTGGTGGTTGCAATTATTGGAATTCTTGCGGCGCTCCTTCTGCCCACGTTAAGTAAGGCGAAGGAACGTGCGCATCGTATCTCTTGCCTGAATAACTTGAAACAACTTGGTCTCGGCAGCCAGATGTATGCAACGGATAATGAAGGCAACCTAACGGGCGCAACCTGGTGTATGGAGATTCAGAATGATTTCTGGGACAGGGATAGCAGAGATGACGATCTCACTTGGCTCTGGCCTTCCCAAATTGCCAATGTAAAAAGTTTCCTCTGCCCCAGCACCGAGCATTTTATCAACCTGAACAACACCATCGCCAAGCCGGACGGTAAAAAGGTGCCTCGCGGCATGGTATTCATTGCAAAAAGGAGAAAAGAAGAAGGGCTTAGCTATGAGACCTTCGGGCTGTTTAGTGGCGATGAGGGGCCGAAGAAAACAACTCAATCAATCGCCAGTCACACTCTTCTGCGCGCCGCGCCGGAAAGGGAGCATAGAAAGGTGAGCGCATCCGACATTCTTTTGATGACGGACGCGGACGATTCAACCGATCCGAAAGATAAAAATAACTATCCTGATTGGAAGGATGACAACCATCAAGCCGATGGCGGCAACATGAATTTCTGTGATGGCCATGCGAGGTGGGTGCCGCAAAGGCAATGGTTGTCCGTGCGAAGTATTTCGCAGGATTTTGCCATGCCCAAAACGTCGAAATGAAAATATGAATGCGCAAAAGTCATGGGAACCATCGCGAGGGAAAAACCTGGTTTACGCGCTCTGTATTATCCTGTTGGTTCTCGGTTGGCGGCTGGGCGTCTATGCCAAGGCCGGGCATATTCATCGGATCGCCCGGGAACTGGCTTCCGCGGTCAAGATCGTCAACCATCCCATTCCCAATCATGTAGGGGATCAACTCTTGTACGCGCAAAGCACGGAGAAAGGCGTCGGTGTTTATTTGATGAATCTCGTGACGGTAAGAAAACAGAAACTTTTCGAGGTGGCCGAAAGTCAGGTTCTTAGCGGGAGTCTCTCGCTTTTGGTGTGGTCGCCGGATGACCAGTTTTGCGCCTACGCCAAACCGATCAAAGGCTCTAAGCAAAAGATCGTGTTATGCAATGCCCGCGATGGGACGACCAATGCCTCCCCGACGGCTTTGGGTTATGTTCAGGAGTTTTGTTGGCTGACCCCCAGTTCATTCGCCTATCGTAATAACAGCAACCACCTTCACGTGGTGAGTCGTGTGGGAAATGGTCGCTGGGTCAAGAGCGGGGCGTTGACGAAACTTTCTCGCAGGGCCATCACGCACTTCACCGCCATTTCTCCAACGACGCTGGCTTGGAAGCAGGACGGCGCAATCTGGAAGTGGAGCTTGTTGACCAATGCGCCAGTGAAACTTTGGCAACCAAAGACCAACGATCTGGTGAGCTTCTCCTATTCTCCTGACAACGAAAAACTGATCATCAGCGCACGAAACAAGGACAATAGCTATCAGATTGGCAGTTACCATCCGGCAACGGGAGCATTTGAAGTTTTAAACCAGATCAATCTTCCCGAGGTGGAGAGCTTAAACTGGGAACCAAGGAAAAGGATATGCTTTTAAGGTGGCTGATCATTGGGGACATACGCTGTATGTCAGCCCGGACGGTTCCGCTGCATTTACGCAAATTTTTTCCGAAGGAGATGTTATAGAATTCAGGGATAGGCAGGACCGGTTATTTATTTTCGGCAGCGAAGGAATTGAACCATCGGGAATTTGGGAGCATGATTTAACAAGCCATGACACGCGTTGCGTGGTTCGGCCCACCGAAAGGCCATTCAGTTTTGCAAAGACGATTACCCATAGCTCAGTAGTGATTAGTAACGGAAATGAGGAGATAATAGGTCAACTCTGGCGACCGACGACTCTTCCATCCGGACGCAAGTATCCGTTGATTCTGACCCAAACTCCGTATCGCTGGACTCCCTACCCAAACATGGCAGCTTGTGCTGGGTATTATTTTTTGGCAATCAACCGGAAAAGTTGGGAGGAGGGAATTGACACCTGGGAATCTGATGTGATGACCGCCTATAAAGAGTTGGCGAAAGATCCGCACATTGACCTTAGCCGGGTTTTTCTCCTTGGATTCAGCGCGGAAACTGATCCTATCAGCCATCTGGCCGCGGAAAGGCCGGACTTATGGAAAGGTGTGGTGATGCAAAGTCCAGAGGGATTACCCGACGTGTTGAAAACCAAAATATCCACGATGCTGATTCAAATAGGAGAGAAAGACCCTAAAGCACGCCAGCGAATTCCACCTTATCTGGATGAGTCCGCACGGCACGGCATAGCCACGCGAGTTATAATTTACCCGAACGCCCGCCATACCTCATGGTCCAGGACAACCGAAGGAGCTAAAGTGGAAGAAATGGCGGACTTCCTGTCGCGCAATTAAACTTTGGGCATCATGATTTCAAGATTCATTCAACGATTTAGTTTATCCGCAGGGTTGCTGCTGATTGCCATGGCGATGCTGCATATAATCGGAAATCAAGGGGAGAACGTGCTACAGCCGGTCGATCCTGTGTTCGGTATTTCCACGCGCCATGTTTTCTGGGTGCTTGCGGGGCTAGAGGTTCTGGTCGCCACGGTTTGCCTGTTTTTTAAGGAAACGGATTTCAAAATCATTTCTGTTTTGTGGTTTACCTCGACTCTGCTTCTATACCGATTGGCTCTGCTTTACTTCGGAGTGAAGACGATTGGCGCGTATTATGACACAATGGCTTGGAATTTCGGCGTTTCAACGGGTGTGATGAACTTTCTGCTGGCATTCGTCACCGCCTACCTTTGGCTTGGAAGTATTTTATTTTTCATTCTGCTTCGGAGAGAAACACACAAAAAGGAGGCTTCCGCTTTGTCGAATGAAACTGCTGTTGTCCGCCCGTGAGCAATCTCCTTCGCTGGCGGCAAATGAACTGGCGAAAATTTCTCGCAAGCAAAGACGCGGGCTTCTGGTTGTTTATTTCCCTGGCTTTTTTCGGCTCGATGATTTGGGCGAAGTCGCGCGATCCGTTTGAGCGGATTTGGTTCACGGTTAAGACGTCTCATTATGGGAAGGTCAAAGGAGTGGCGGTGTTGCCGGTGCGGGAAAAGTTCAAAGTTCAAAGTCCAAAGTCCAAAGTCACTCAACATGAAGACCGCAAACATCAGCGCACTTTGCCAGTTGTTTATTATGTTTATGGTTCGGGCGGGGATTTAATCAATTGCGGGAATGAGTTGCGGCAATTGGCGGAACTCGGCATGGCGGCGGTCGCGATTGAATATAATCAGACGAATGAGGCGGCGTTTGATGAACAGTTTAAGGCAGTAAGGAAATGGGCAGCAGGAAACGCGGAACTATCCAAACGCGGAACGCGGAATGCGGAGCGCGGAATGCAAAATCCAGAGTGTTGGGTGGGGTTCAGCTTAGGCGCGGAGAGAACTTTAAGATTTCTTCTGAACCATCCTGAAACTCAACCACAACTTTATGTTCGGCTCGCGGGTGGCTCGCAACCTCTCGCAGAGCTTAAAACTGAAAACTTAAAACTTAAAACTCACGTTTTATTGGTTCACGGTCAGAATGATGAAATCTTTCCGGTCGCCGAAGCGAAACAAGTCGCCGCATTTTTCCGAACAAACGGAATCTCTACTGAATTAAAAATTCTTCCCGGCAAAAGTCATGCGTTCGATGCGGATCGCGCGGTGGTCATCCGTAATGTCGGCGAATACATCAAAGCGCAACTCACGCCGGAACATCCGTTGCCGGAGTTTCCAGTGACGAAAGATTTTCCTTTCCTACTCTGTATTGCACCAGCTTTCGCGTGGGCAGCCTTTTGGTTTTATTTGCGGAAGGGGAGCGCGCGCGTCCCGCGTGCCGTGGCTGGCGTCGCGCCAGACACTCGTTCAACGGCGGTCATAGACGCGCCGCTACAATCAAAGTTAAACAAATGGGAAATCGCCTTACGCATGACCGCCATTATTCTGGCAACACTCGCCATTGCGGATACGGCCATTCATCTCGGCACGCCACGATTTGCCGTGAACGAAACCACCTTAAAAATCGCGCGCAAGTTTTTGATCCCGCCCAAATGGAAAGAAGATTTTGAAACGCTTGCCGCCAAATCATATTGGCGCGGTCAACGACTCAAGACTTTGCTGACGCACGTCGAGCTGGCCAATTATTGCGTGTATGAACTGATCAACTGGAAAGTGGATAAGGAGATTTACAATGACTATGTGCTTTCGCCGATGATTGACCCGGACGATGAAGGTAGGGCGCGTCACTCGGTGCGCGCCGGGACTCAATCCGCTAAGAGCGGCGCGCACGGACTGACGCGCCCTACCGTTGAGAGTCCCGGCGCGCACGGAGTGATGCATCCTACCGCTGAGGAATTGGATTGGCGGCGTCCATTGTGGGAATTCTTTTATCCGCGCATCCGCAAAGAAAACAGCCCCGAAGAAGCGGCGGAAATTGTGGTGAGAAATTTACGCGAGCGCGTGACCATTAGTCTTCAAAGTAGGACGGGCGTCCCGCCTGTTCAGTCCAATCCCTCATCCTCGCGGGCAGGCGAGACGCCCACCCTACTTTCCCGGACAGGCGAGACGCCTGCCCTACTTTCTGTCGACCGAATGTCGGCAGCACATTTATCAACTGGCATTGAGATTATTTGGAAAAATCGAATCACTGATGAAAAAGGTTTTGAGCGCATCTACGTCGCCACGTTGCGTTCCGTCGGAGTCGGAGCGCGTTTGAATTCGGAAGGCACGGCGGAGTTTTGGACTGGCGCGGAATGGAAATTGGCACCACGACTATTGATTACAAGTTGGATTCGATAAAGCGGGCGATGGTCCTGCGCATCGAAGACCGCTTCCACCGAACAACTCTCGCAACCGTTGCGGATGAGCGAACGGTCGGCGCGTTCGCCAAGAACGAGATTTAACGCGCCGATGATGATGGATTTGCCCGCGCCGGTTTCGCCGGTGATCGCGTTGAAGCCGGGTTGAAGTTCCAACGTGAGATCAGAAACCAGCGCGAGATTTTTGATACGGAGCGTGGTCAACATTTCAAATTTTCTTTCGCGAAGATTTTGGAGGCTGCGCGAAAGTTGAGCAAAGAGTTTTTTCCGAGTCACATATTGCCGCTCGCGCGATGCTTGGTTATCTTCTGCCCATGAAAAGCGACATCGAAGAAATTACCCGGATTTCAGAATCCTTGCCGCCGCGCAAGGCAGCGGAACTTTTGGATTTCGCCCGTTCGCTTGCTGGAAAAAAAGAAACGGAAGAAAAGGAACTCGACGGCGATGCGGAATGGGATCGGATCATCAGCGATCCTCGACCAAGACCAAAGCTCGCAGCCAAGATCAAAGAGCTGGAAGAATTGATTGCGGAAGGAAAAGACGAACCACTCGATCCAAACCGAATGTGATCAATCGCGCTCTTTCAGAGTTCTGGATCTTTTCCATCAATTGCCTCTGGAAGTTCAGAGGCAAGCCCGCGTTAATTTTAAAATCTTTCAGGACAATCCAAACCACCCTCCATTGCGTTTCAAACCATTGCGCGGACACAATAATGTTTATTCGGTTCGCATCGGCCCGCATTATCGAGCAACCGCTTTACGCACTGGTGATACGCTTCGTTGGTTTTGGATCGGCAGCCACTCCAACTTCGACAAACTTTTTTAAACAATTTTAGATGTCGTTTTCATTCACTTTTCTCGGCACCGGGACTTCTCAAGGCGTGCCCATCATTGGCAAAGAATATCCAGCCGAATTTCTGGCCAACAAAAAGAATCATCGCACTCGTCCGTCCATTTATGTGGCGACGGATAAAATCAAATTCGTCGTCGATACCACGCCGGAGTTTCGCATTCAGATGTTGCGCGAAAATATTCGCTGGCTCGACGCGGTGATTTTTACGCACTCGCACGCCGACCACATCATGGGCCTCGACGATTGCCGGCGCATCTGCGATTTGCTCGGCGGCAAAGCGCTGCCGGTGTATGCCAGCGCCTCGACCATGACCGATTTGAAACGTGTTTTTGCCTATGCCTTTCACGGCGGACCGATCCCGAAAGGTTATTTTATTCCAGACCCAAGAATTATTTCAGGGCGGTTTGCGCTGGGAGATTTGGAGATCCTCCCGTTTGCTCTGCCGCATGGACGAACGGAGACGAACGGCTATTTATTTGTTCAAGCTGGAAAAAAACGACTCGCCTACCTGAGCGATTGCAAAGAAGTTCCCGCCGCGGTGATTGAAGAAATTCGTGGCGTGGAAGTCGCGGTGCTCGACGCCTTGCGCCGCGAACCGCATCCGACGCACATGTGTCTGGACGAGGCGCTGACCACCGCCCGGCGCATCGGCGCGGAGAAAACTTTTCTGACGCACCTCACCCATGATTACGACCATGACCGTGCGCAAGCGGAATTGCCGCCAACGGTCGAACTGGCGTACGACGGTTTACAGGTTAAGTTTGCGTGCTGATTAACCAAAATTCGGCATACATGAAAAAAGTTGTATCGGTTGTTATCATTTTTCTGGGAGGAATTTTATTTTCTCGCGCGGCGGAATCCGGCGAGGCGGTTGTGGTGGTTTATAATTCGCGATTGCCGGAATCCAAAGAGGTCGCGCGCCATTATGCTGAACGCCGGAAAGTTCCCGCCCAACAAGTCATTGGATTTGATTTGCCCACCGGCGAAACGATGAGCCGCGCGGAGTATCGAAACGATTTGGAAAAACCACTGCTCAAATTCCTGGAGAGCAAAGGACTTTTTTCTTTTCGCGCGGATTTCAATTCCACCAAAAGCACGGACGACGGGCCGAATTGGAAATTGAAGGAGGCGAAAATTCGTTACACCGTTTTGTGTTACGGCGTGCCGTTGAAAATTTCCCGCGACAACGGCTTGATCGAACCGGGCGCGGAAAAATTGAAACCCGAATTGCGCCGCAACGAAGCAGCGGTCGATTCCGAACTCGCCACGCTGCCGTTGAATGATCCAAAACGACTGCTGGCCGGGCCGGCGGTGAACCCGTTTTACGGCACGACCAATGCCGCGACGCTTCATCCAACGAATGGAATTTTAATGGTCGCCCGCATCGATGGGCCGAGCGCGGCCATCGCGCGCGGACTCGTGGATAAAGCGATGGCGGCGGAAACAAACGGACTTTGGGGCCGGACTTATTTCGATCTGCGCGGGGTGACCAACGAATATAAATTGGGCGACGATTGGATTCGCAACGCGGCCAATGTTTGCGCGCATTTTGGTTTCGATGTGATCGTGGATGACAAGCCTGAAACTTTTTCCACGGATTTTCCGATGAGCCAGATTGCTCTCTACGCTGGCTGGTATGACGCGACTGTTTCCGGCCCGTTCGCCAAACCGAGCGTCGAGTGGATGCCGGGGGCGATCGGTTATCATCTTCATTCTTTTAGCGCGGCTTCTGTTCGCAGCACCAATCAAAATTGGGTCGGGCCGATGCTGGCCAGCGGCGTGACCGCCACGATGGGCGCAGTGGATGAACCGTATTTAATGGGGACGCCGGATGTCGGAACTTTTTTCGCGCGGCTGATGTTTTTTGGATTTAGTTTTGGTGAAGCGGCCTATGCGTCACAAGGCGGGTTGTCGTGGCAAATCACGGTGGTGGGCGATCCGCTTTATCGCCCATTTGCGAGAAAGCCGCAGGAGTTGCATGAAGATTTGCTCGCGCGAAAAAGTAAATTAATTGAGTGGTCCCATCTGCGCGTCGTGGATTTAAACGTCGCCCAAGACTATCCGCTTGCTGAGGTTGTCGCTTATCTGGAATCGCAACCGATCACAAAAACCAGCGCGGTGTTAATGGAAAAGCTCGGTGATTTATATTTTGCGCAGGGCAAGCCGGCTTCGGCAAATCAGGCTTACAAAGATGCGTTGAAACTTGAAGTCACTCCGCTGGAAAAAGCGCGTTTGGAAAAGTTTGTGGCGAACACCGCGGAAGCGGCGGGGAAGTCGTTGGGAAAAAAGGAGACGAATGGAAAAGCGGTTAATCGTTGAAACGTGAATCGTTGAATCGTTAAAACGTGAATCGTTCGATGTGACGTTCGATTCAACGGTTCAACGGTTCAACACTTTTCTCCAAAATAGAAGCCAGACGTTCACGTTGTTTATCACTCTCCGCCACCAATTTTTGTTTGGCTGACAAATTTCTTTCTTGGATTGCCGGACTAAAATGCGAGCCGTGATGTTGCGCGTAAACTTGCGTAAATTCCGCTCCAAATAACAGGATCTGCGAGGAGTAATAGACCCAGAGTAGAACAATCACGAGCGATCCCGCCGCGCCATAGGCGGAGGCGGCCGCCGCCTTTCCTAGATAAACTCCCAAACCAATTTTTCCCATGACGAACAGAGCCGAGGTGAGCAACGCTCCGAGCCAAACGTCCCGCCATGCGAACTTTTGCGTCCGGTAAAAATTTGAAAAGCATGGCAAAGAGAAAAGTAATGACACTAAAGCCAACAATAACGGCGGCGGCTCGTGCGACGAATTCCATTCCGGGAATATAATTTTTTATGACTTCTCCGGCCATGGCCAGCCCAGCTTCCAACAAAAGAGAGACGAGAAGGAGAAAACCGATTCCCAAAACCATGCTGAATGAGAGGAAGTATTTTTTTACGAAGGACCCGATTCCACCTTGGGCGTTTGTTTCGGGCACGTTCCAGATCGTGTTGAGCGCGTCTTTCAATTGCACAAAAACCCCCTGCCGCGCCGAAGATCAAGGTGGCGAATCCGAAGAGAGTCGCGAAGGCGCTTTGCGCTGGTTTTTGCGCGGCCTTGATCATGGCGGAAATGGCTTCGGCTCCTTTTTCTCCGACGAGAACCTGAACCTGGGCGACTACTTGTTGCTGCGCGTCGGCAAAAATCAGCCCGGCAACCGTAATGGCAATGAGGAGCAGAGGAGCGATGGAGAAAATGGTGTAATAGGCCAGAGCCGCGCCGAGTCTGGGCGCTTTATCCGCCATCCATTCTGAGGCTGTCTTTTTCAACAGCGGAAAAATATTTTTAAATTTCAAGCGGCCTCTCATCTAATCAGAAAAATGTTTGACTCAGCACTAGCGCAAGACGACGTGGGTGAGGAGATATTTGGAACTCAAAAAAAAGGCCCGATCTTGTAATCGGGCCTCAGTCCATCACTCAACGTGAATTAATATTTTTCCCATTGCTCTTGTCGCACCCCTTCTTTTTTTGATTCTCGCTGAGCGGCTTTCTCCCCTTTTACCCCTGCTTCCGAACTGCTGGAGATGTCCTGCGCTCCCCCCCGTTCGAAAATTTCTTTGGCGCGTTTGGTCTCGTCACTATTTTCCGAGTGAACCGAAATCAAAATATTGCCCGCTTTAATTTTGCCCTCATAACGTTTGGCTTCAAATTCGGGAATGCCCATCCCGACCAATGCGCCGGTAATGCCGCCCAGAGCCGCACCGACCGCCGCGCCGCTTAACGCCGCCATGATCGGTCCCGCCGCGATGAACGGGCCGACGCCGGGAATGGCCAACGCGCCGATTCCAACCAGCCAACCGAACGCGCCGCCCAGCAGACCGCCCGTGCTTCCCCCCACCGCAGCGCCTTCGGGAGCTTTGGTGTTTTGCTCGTGCGCGAAATCTTTTGTGCCTGTTTTATCGGGAAACAAAACCGAGATGTCATTGCCGCTGAAGCCGGCTGTTTTCAAGTTGTTGACAATATTTTCAGCCTGCGCTCCGTTGGTCGCTATACAAAAAACTGCTTTTGCCATAATGCCTCCTGGGTTGAATTTTTTATCGACGCTGCCAAACGGTCGCGTTGCGGACTTGGTTTGGCATTTTTACTGGAAAAAAATTATGGCGCGGGAGAAACGCAAACAATACGGGTGAACCCGTTTTACCGACTAGGTAATCGCCTTAAAAGTAAAACCCGAAGTTCCCACGAGGGCGACTTCGGGTTGAAAAAACAATTTTGATTATTGCTTTAGCCGAGGCTTTCGCTTTGCGCCCATTGGATGGCGTGATGCACCAATTCCGTGGCGTTTTTTAAATTCAATTTTTCTTTAATGTGAGCACGGTGCGATTCGATGGTCTTCACGCTGAGATGAAGTTTTTCCGCAATGGGGCGAGTGCCATGTCCCTGACCAATCAACCCGAAGACTTCCAACTCGCGGTCGCTTAATTCTTCGATTGGCGAGCCGGTCAACGTGGCGCTGCGCCCGCCCACGAGTTGATTCAACATGCGCGTGCCGAGTTTCTCGCTCAAATAAACTTCGCCGCTCAAAACTTTTCGGATCGCGGTCAAAACTTTTTCGGTCGCTTCCTGCTTCATGATGTAACCGGCCGCTCCGGCACGGAGAGCGCGTTGGGCGTAAACGGATTCGTCATGCATCGAAAGAATGAGCACGAGAAGTTTTGGGTAACGTACTTTGATGTTTTTTAACAGTTCGATCCCGCTGCTGCCGCCGAGCGAAATATCGATGATGGCTACATCGCATTTGGTCGTCGCGATGGCGTCCAAAGCCTTGTGGCCGTTTTCCGCCTCGCCGCAAACCATCATGTCTTTCTCGTGATTGATCAGTTGCGCGATGCCTTGCCGCAAGAGGGGATGGTCATCGACAATCAGAATGCGGGTGGGATTTTTTTTGGCGGTGAAAGTGTTGGAAATGTTTGACTTAGCAGGAGCCGGTGGAGCTGGAGTTTTTAAGTTTGTTGGGGTTTGAGATTTTAAATTTTTTCCTGACATAAGCTTAATCTTTTTTTCCCGAAGACGATCTCCGGCTACGACGCGCACAGTAAAAGGAAAAAATAAGCAGACAAGCAATAAAACAATTCTGTCGCGAATGCGGGCGCATCTCGAGCGCGTGTTGCCCTAATGAAAAGGAGCGGACGTTGTCGTCCGCGCGTTTCAAAACGGAGAAAACCCCGTGATTTCGCCCCTCCCGATTCACGCGGAGGAGAACGTCCGCGCTCCTAATTAGTTTGGGCAACACACTCTCAGTTTGTTGCAAAAGAACGGAACGCCCGATCTCCCGATCGGCTCGCGGAAAATGTGGAGCGTTCCAATGCCGATCAGGAGATCGGCCATTGCCGCCTCTTTTCGCAGATCGAATGCCCAAAATTCTCCTGAGAACATATCTGGGAAATGCGCTGGAAAAATCACGCTCGATTATTTCTCAAACTCAAACACCGCCGCCGCGCTGGAAATTCCAGTGCGGCTGATCGCGGAAATGGCGATCTCATCAATCCCCGTCTCGTTGGCAGTAAACAGCAGCGAGGTTTTCTCCCCGGGCAGAATTTTAGTTTTCCATTTCCCGCCCGCGCGCTGCTGCACCACCCAGAGGAAAGGTTTTTCACCGGCTGAATTCCACTGCGCCTTCAGATCTTTTCCCTGGCGCTTCACCGAGACCGTGGGTTTTCCGGGGACAATATTGTTGAGCCACGGCACGGCGGGAATCAGAGCCGGTTCCTGATAAAGCGCCCTCAACTCATCCGAAATTCCGCCGCTGTTGCGCATCAAACTTTTCATGCTCCAATGAACGTGGCCGCTCGCCCCCGGCTGCGCGCGCGTCGCATTAATTTGCTCGACGATTTCCTGCGCCTTCCATTTTCCCCCAACGTTGGCGGTGTTCATCCCTGGCCAAAGATTCCGGCCCTTCGCATTTTTTTCCGCCCACCATTTTAACAAGGCCGTGAAACTTTGATCCGGCGGATTGATCGCCCAATAAAGTTGCGGCGACAAATAATCCATCCAGCCATTGGTCCACCACTTCAACGAATCGCAATAAATTTCCTCATACATATTTCCCGACTTCATCGACGTGGAAGAAGGATGGCCCGGCTTCCAAATCCCGAACGGGCTGACGCCAAATTTCACACGGGGATTTTGCGCTTTGATGCTGTGATAGGTTCGCGCGATAAAGGAATTCACATTCTCGCGCCGCCAATCACCGCGAGACATTTTTCCGCCGCCGACCTGATATTTCTGATAGCTCGCGTCATCCCGGAACATCAGATTTTTCTTCGGCTCATCCTTTTTCGTTTCGTCTTTTTCAACATAAGGATAAAAATAATCGTCCATGTGCAGGCCATCGATGTCGTAGCGGCGCACGATGTCCATAATGACACTGAGAGAATAGTCCTGGGCCGCTTTCAAACCGGGATCGAGCCAGAGATATTTTCCGTAAGCGACGATCATGCCCGGATATTTTTTGCTGACATGATTGGGCGCGATGGAAGATTTGGCAGCGACCACCCGCGCGCGAAATGGGTTGATCCACGCGTGAAGTTCCAGACCGCGTTGGTGCGCTTCGGCGACGGCGAAGGCCAGCGGATCGTAAAACGGTTTGGGCGCCTGACCCATTTGACCCGTGAGATATTCCGACCACGGCTCAATTTTGGAGGAGTAAAGGGCGTCGCACGCCGGGCGAACCTGCAACACGATTGCATTTAATTTTAACAACTGAGCGCGATCCAAAATCGCGAGCAATTCCGTTTTCTGCTCTGCGGTGGACAACCCGCGCTGAGAAGGCCATTCGATATTTCCCACCGACGGAACCCACGCGGCGCGGAACTCGCGCAATGGCACGGGAGGAATCTCGCTGACAGCCTTCGCCATCGTTGTCATAAAAAAAATAACAAGAGCGCCGAGAACATTTTTGGAAAACATGATTGAAGATTAAATCCGTTTTAAAAATTTTGAAAAGCCTTTGCCCCAAAAATTTTAAGGGGCGCGTGAGCGTGGGGTGTGATTTCAACTGGCGGTCAGAACAAGAGCGCCAGAGGACTGGCGCACTCCAAGACGCTTCGCGCCATTCATGCGCCATCGAAATTCGCGCGAGCGTCCTTGGAGTGCGACGGCCCTCCGCATCCACACCGGAGCGCCGGTTTGCAACCGGCTTTGAGTCAATCCGCCGAGGTTAAGCCGGTTGCAAACCGGCGCTCCTTCCTCCGTGTCTCCGTCACGCTCTCGATAAAAATTTTGTTTTGCTGCGAAAATTCTCGAGAGGGTGTGGCGTTTGAAAAGTAGGGCAGCGCGTCTCGCCTGCCTGGGGAAGGGCGGAATTCTCAACTCTGATTTCCCCCTTTTACCCGCACAAGCGAGACGCGCTGTCCTACTTTTGCTCTGTGCTTCCACGTTCACGAAATTCGCAAAATTTAACTCGCGAAAATTTTCGGGAAGCGCATGTTCAATTCAACCATGAACGATCTCGAAATCATCCAAGCTGCGGTAGGCCGCGCGGCTAATCGGCGACGCTGGCTGCGGGGGTGGCGCGGGTTTTGGCAAGGATTGTTCGCGGGCGCTTTGCTCTGGTTGCTGGCACTCGGCTGCTACAAAATTTTTCCCATCCCGTTTGAAATTGTTTTGGCGGCAGGGGCGCTCGCCCTTTTGTTTTTGATCATCGGATTTGTTCACGGCTGGTTGCGTCCGATGTCGCTGCTCGAAACCGCCCGTTGGATCGATGAACAGCAAAAACTTCAGGAACGACTCAGCACCGCGCTCGAACTTTCCGGCACACCGACGCAAAGCAATTGGAAAGATTTGTTGTTGGCCGACGCCGCGAAACACGCGCGCGCGCTCGACCCGCGCCGCTTGCTTCCCGCGCATTTGCCGGTGGCCAGTCGTTGGGCGCTGCTCGTTCTCGCGCTGGGCGCCGGTCTCGGATTTATTCCTGAATATCGCAGCAAAAATTTTCTGCAAAAACAAAACGACCAAGCCGTCATCAAAGAAGTTGGAAAACAAATCAGCGATTTGACCCGGCGCAATCTCGCGCAACGCCCGCCCGCTTTGGAAAAAACCAGGGAAAATTTGGAGACGATCGAGCAGCTTGGAAATCAACTCACCAAAGCGTCTCTCACTCGTAGCGATGCTTTAAAAGAATTGTCCAGCGCGACCGACAAACTAAAAACCGACTTGAAAGAACTTGGGCGCAATCCCGCGCTCAAACCGCTGGAACGCGCCGCTCGCGAACCGGCCCGCGCCAACAGCGGGAATGTTCCCGGAGAATTGCAAAAACAAATTGATTCATTGCAAAAAAGTCTCGGGGACAAAGCACGCGATGCGGACGCGCTCGACAAATTGAAAAGTGATTTGCAGAAAGCGCAGCAAGCCGCTGCCGGAATGCCGGGGAAAAATTCGCCGGAGAACGCCGCCGCGAAACAGCAGCTTGCCCAATCGCTCGCCAACCTCGCGCAACAAGCGAAAGAAATGGGCGTGCCTCTGGCTAATCTCGACGAAGCCATCGCGGCGCTACAGGCCAATCAAACCGACATGTTTTTGAAAGACCTCGACACGGCGATGAATGACTTGGAAAAGTTGCAGCAAATGGCGAAGACGTTGCAGCAACTTCAGCAACAAGCGGCGTCGAAGATTGGAAAAGATTTGGCCGAACAATTGAAAAATGGACAAGCCGAGGCCGCGCAAAAAACTTTGGAAAAAATGGTGGCGCAATTGAAGGAATCAAATCTTTCCGCGGAACAAATTAAAAAATTATTAGACGAGGTTTCCAAAGCCGTGGACCCGGCGGGCGAATACGGAAAGGTAAAAGATTTTCTTAACCAAGCCGTCGGCCAGATGAAGCAGGGCGAAAAACCGGGAGCGTCGCAATCGCTGGCCGACGCGGCGAAGGAACTGGAAAAACTTTTGCAACAAATGGGCGACGCGCAATCGTTGGCGGCGACGCTGGCGGCCTTAGAAAAAGCCCAGATGTGCGTCGGCACCGGCCAAGGCTGGGGCCAATGCAAAAATCCTGGATTTGGCAAAGGCGGAAAACCGGGACGCGGCGTCGGCACCTGGACGGATGATACCGGCTGGCTTTATTATCCCGAGATGACGGAGCGCTGGGACAATTCGGGGCAAGTGCGCCCGGACATGATGCCGCGCGGTTTGACCGATCGCGGCGAAGCGGAACTGGCCGACAATCTTGCGCCGACAAAAATCAAAGGACAGATCAATCCCGGCGGCCCGATGCCGAGCATCACGTTGAAAGGTGTGAGCATCAAAGGTCAGAGCAAGGTGGGTTATCAGGAAGCCGTCAACGCCGCGCAAAGCGAAGCGCAAAGCGCGTTGAGCCACGATCAGGTTCCGCGCGCTTATCAAGGCGCGGTAAAAAATTATTTCGACGATTTGAAGGAATAGAAAAACTCGCAACGACACATCTTTGAGAAAAACTCTGTCGTGCTTTTACAGATTCAAGATGCGAGGACGGAACGCCAGAGTTCGTCAGGCTGGAATTCATAACTTGCACAACTGATCCGTGGCGGATCAAGTTCGGAAAGGTAACTAATTGGTTGAATTCAGCGGAGGAATGTATTGCTCGTTTTAGGTGTAGCCAGTTTGAGTTGCAGACGAGAAAATTAAACGCGCCGCCGTCAATCGCTGGATTGAGAAGAGTAACGGAATCTTCATCCGTCTCTTGCCGCGATTAGAATTAACTAAACGCAAAATCGAGATCAGGACGATGCCCCTTGCTACGGCACTTCGGCGTAATTGATGTAACCGATGAACATTTCGTCGTAAGTCTGTTCCCCGAATCCCAGGGTGCGGCTGGGAGAATAGTTCGGGTCAAAGCCAGTGTCCGCATACGCCTGCATTAAGTCGGCGTTCTGAGCGGAGTTGTCCCAAGCCGCAGTGCAGAGGATGCGCGAGCCGGTCGGAATGTACTTTGGCTGGGCCAGACGGAACATGGACTGCCAATGGAAGACGTAACTCGGCACCGAGAGGATCACCTCGGTGGCTGGCACGTGGCCCGCTGGATAAATGATTTCATATTTGAAGCGCCCGCCGCGCAGGTGCATGTGCGGACTCATTTCGTAAACCAGAATGTTGGTCGTCAACGTCGGGTTGGATCCCGGATTGAAAATAGGCGGCGACGGGAACTTCGCGATGGCTTGGAAATCCCCCGCATTTCCGGGAATGGAGAAAGTGACATTGAATGCCGACCGTGTCAGGAGCGGACGCGTCGGCGGAACCGGCATGACGTAGAGGCCGATCTCCGTCTGGTCGGTTTGAGGGGTACCGACGGTGATGTAATGCATCTGAAATTGGAGAATCTGGTTGTTCGTCAGATATTTTCCCGTGCCTGTCGGGAACGCGGTAGCGTCGGCCCCCGGAACGTAGCCGGCAAAAAAACCGTCCAAACCCGTGCCTGAACTGCTCCCGTCGAAGACCAAACCATGATGGACCACTCGCGTATTGGTCGGACGCACCACCGCCGCGCGCAGCCAGACGTTGCTGGAAAAGGAGGTGTTTGTGACATTGAGGTAGCGGTAACCCACCACGCCGGATGCGGGAATACTTTGCGGGGGTATTCGGAGAATGGCGTCGGGCGGACCGAGTTCCGTCGGCCAGGCGTAGGGATAATTCGTCGGCGGCGAGAAGGTCGCGAGCGGATCGGGTTCACCGGGGCCTTTGACCGCACCGGCATCAATCCATTGAACCAGTTTCCTGGCTTCATCCGGCGTCAAGGAGTAATCGTTCGTGAACACACCGTAATAGGGATCAGCCTTCCACGGCGGCATTCGCCCCGCCATGACCTCCTCGCGGATGGACGGCGCAAATTGGCGGACGATGTCGTAATTGGTCATGGCCCAGGACGCGATGTTCCCCGGGTTGTGGCAGCGCGCGCATTTGGCTTCAAGCAGCGGCACGATGTCAGTGGAATACAAAAGATTCGTGAAGCGCGGCGAGAATGGAATGGTGCAGCCGGCGGGGCGCGTGGCGGTTGGGGAAACCACGCCGCCCGCCAGGAATTTCGCCAGCGCGTTGGAAAGATAACTTTGCGTCGTCGCGACCGTGTTGCTCCCGATCCGATCATCGATAGTGCCGCGATAGAAAATAGAAAAATCCGCTGTGCTCACCGCGACGACCTCCGACGCGGTAGAGGCATTGTAGGCGCGGCCAACCAATTGCGCAGCGTCATGCAAAATGGGCGGCCCATTGCTGATGCCCAGCGAAACGGCCTCGGCCAGAATGTTCGAGCGGTTGTCCTGCGGATACGAATCCACCAGCCAGAACAGGACGCGTTGCGGGGCGAATTGGTTCGTGAGGGATTTGATGGCCGGAATCATGTCGCGGATCGTGGCGCAACCGTTGCCCGTAAAGATGAGCACAATCGCGCGGACGTTCGGATTGAGGGAGTGATAATAAAGCGATTGTGAGCGGCCCAGATGATCGATCAGACTGAAGTCATCGGCGTATTCAACTGGCAATGAATCCAGCCGTCGGGCGCGATAAAAGCGGCGAGGCGCAAGCATGGAGGCGGAATCGAACCACGTCTGGAGGGAGTTGGTCAGGGGGGCTGTCAGCAAAAAATCCCACGCGCCGGAAGCGAGGTTGGTGGAATTCTCAAGCGTGTAGGCGGCACCGATGTTGCCGTTGATGCCGATACGCGCCGGCCCTGCGCTGCGATCAATCGTCAATGACGGCGCTTGCGCCCCAGCCCGGGCACAGATCAGACAAAAAAGGCAAAACCACGCACCAATCTTTGCGGCGCGCAAACCTGGCAGCAACCGTGGCATAACACGTAAAATCATATCAAATAAGCTGTGACAGAACAGTTCGCTATGGCAAGCAAAATACCGCGTGTGATCACGGTAGTTTTCCCAACGAGAGAAATCTTATCGCCAGTTGCGACTTCTTTTTGTTTTCTTTAAAAAACATTTTTCCTCCTCCACGATTCGTCGATATGAGCGCGTTAAATCCCAAACGCACTGTCGCTGAACTCAAGGAACTGCGCAGTTTCAGCGCTGATGAAAATGGCGCGCAACGCGTTGCGTTCACGCCGATGTGGAGCAAGACCCGAGCGTGGTTGCGGAAAAAACTTGAAGAACTTCCAGTGGAAATTCACACCGACGCCGCTGGGAATCTTTGGACAACTTTACGCGGTGAATCGGAAAAATCTTTGCTCATGGGCGGTCACATGGATTCGGTCCCGAACGGAGGCTGGCTCGATGGTTGTTTGAACGTGATGGCTGGCGTGGAAATTCTCCGGAGAATAAATAATCAATTTTCCGGCAAACCTCCGGTGACGACTCGTCTGGTGGATTGGGCCGACGAAGAAGGCGCGCGGTTCGGAAAAAGTTTGTTCGGCTCCTCCGCGTGTTCGGGAAACTTAAATCTGGAGGAGGCGCGAAACTTAAAAGACAAAGATGGAATCCTTTTGCCGGATGCGTTGAAAGAAATTGGAATTGATTTCGAGCGTGTGAAGGACAGCGGCAAAGAATTGAAAAACGCCGCCGCGTATTTGGAATTGCACATCGAACAAGGCCCGGTCTTGCTCGACCTTGATTTGCCGCTCGGCGCGGTGCTCGGCACGTTCGGCGTTGCGCGACACGCCATCACGTTCCACGGACAGGCGGCGCATTCCGGCAGCACGCCCATGAATCGCCGCAAAGACGCTTTTCTCGCCGCCGCGAAAATGAGTCCGGAAATTTATCGCATCGCGGAACGCAGCATTAGTGGGGCAGGCATCCTGCCTGCCACTGGACAGCGTGCCGGCGTTTGCACCATCGGCTCATGCACAACCAAACCCGGCATCGTCACCAGCGTCGTCGAGGAATGCCGCATCACACTCGATCAGCGACATCTTGATGCCAGAGAACTTGAGAAAATGTTGCAGGAAGCAAGGAACGCGAGCGAAAAATTTGCGGAGGAAGGAAATGTGAAAGTCTCGTGGGAACGGATTTGGCAAATCCAACCCGTGTTGTTCAACCCGGATTTAATTTCTCTTTGCGATCAATCGATTCGCGAAACGTGCGGCCAAACTCATCGCCTTCCTTCTGGCCCCTTGCACGACGCCGCCGAGGTTGCGCGCGCGGGAGTTCCCACCGTAATGATGTTTGTGCAAAGCCTCCACGGCATCAGCCACAACAAAATTGAGGACACGAGGGAGGAGCATCTGGAGCTGAGCGTAATTGCGTTCGATAAACTGGCGGAGAAGGCGATGAAGTGGATCAAGGCGCGTTGAAGAAAATTTCGTGAAAACCTTGTCCGAGTTCAACGAGCGTGGCGATTTGCCCGAAGGCATCCACCCGGCGACGCTTGAAGTCGTTCTCGCTCATTTCGCAGCAACACCCCACCGGGCAGTGATCGCGCGGCGGTTAGAACGAATTCACGCGCTAGCTTACTCCACCACTCATCTTGCCCGATTCATCGTCTTTGGTTCGTTCATCACGGCCAAAGCATAACCCAACGACGTTGACATTTTTCTGCTGAGGGAGGATTCCTTTGACGTGAGCAAAGTTTCAACAGAAGCGCGTTTGGTGTTTGAACACGCGGCGGCGCAGAATCTCCTCGGCGCGAGCGTGTTTTGGATTCGTCGCGCGGCGGCGCTCGGTGGCAAGGAGGCAACGATTGCCCACTGGCAAATCAAGCGGGACGGCGGGAAACGCGGCATCGTGGAGGTAATGAATCATGATTAAGAACAACCGCGAACTTGAAATCACCCAGGAGCGCATCCGCCAGTTCGAGCGGCAGGTCGCGCAAATTCGCAAGGCGGAAACCAACAGCGAAAACTACCGGACATCCGCCGCCGGATTCCTAACCGAGATTGACCGGATGAATCTGGAAATCCGGGACTATCTCTGGTCTGATCTCGCTCAGCATTCCCTCTCAGCGGTGTAATTGCTCGCGCCGGGACAGAAGTAGCCCGGTGCTCCGACAGTGCTGAAACTACTCTGTCGTTTCTTAAGAGCGTGTTTTAAAATTGGTTTTCAAAGTAGGAGCCGAAGTAACGAGGCTCAAATTTCTTGGGAAATCGGCACCCCCGGAGCGAGAAATGAGCCTCGTTACCTCGGCTCCTACAATTCTAAAACGCGCTCTAAGACTAACTTTTTCGCGCCCTAAATTTGTCGCTCAAACTTGCTTTGCACCGGTGTCCGTATTCATCCGTGGTTGGAATCTTCTTCTACTGCATTGTTCCGGCTCAGTGCTACTGGCTTGCGCCAGTCTTCGGCCCGGGAATTGGCAGCAAAGTTGGCAGTGGAACATTCGCCGGTGGCGCTGCAGGCGCGGGAGTCACAATTCCCTGAGGAAAATTCTGAAATAAATAAACCACCAGAGAATCAACTTGCTGTTTTGTCAGTGGCCCGCCGTCTTTTTCGCCGAAGGCCGGCATCATCGAGCCGGGGCGACCATAAGTAATCCAGCTCATCCAATAATCCTGGTCACGTGGAGCTTTGGGCGCGCGCAAATCCGGCACCATCGCCGCCCGATGCGGTGAGTCATGGCAAATCCCACAGTCCGCCGCAAAAAGTTCCGCGCCCATTTTGCCGACGCCTTTATCGACGTGGCACGAGCGGCAATCGCCTTTGAAAACCGCCTGCCGGTCGGCTTTGGCCAGGGCCATATTTAAATTGCGGTCGCCTCTCATATTTTCGGCGGAGACAGGCGCAGTTGTGGGCATGTTCACATTCACCGTCAAGGCTTTGCTGCCTTCCGATGAATTGATCGTAACCTGTTTTGTCACGCGCCCCTGTTTGCCCGCAAGATTCATGGAAACATTTATTTGCCCGTTGGAACCCGGCGGGATGGGCCACGGTTGCACCGGCAAACTGGCCACCGTGCAACCGCAAGAAGTGACCGCATTGCTGATGACGACGAGAGTCGAAGAAGTATTGGTGAAATTGAAAATGAATGGCGCGTTGAGATCGCCCGGCTTGGCGGTGTACTCCTTTGCGTCAGCGTCCCACACCAATGCGGCCGCTGCGGCCACAGCCGGAGCGAGCGCGACCACTGACGCCGTTGGCGCGGCGGGCGGCGGCCCGGCAGGCAAAACAGGCACGGCTTGGATGATGTTCGTCTGAGAAAAAATCGGCGCGACCGCCGTGAAAATGAAACACGAGCCGAGCGTGATTCGATAAAGCGTTGTTCGATACATGCGGCGGAAAGTAGCAGACCTTTTTAAAAAATAAAGCATGTTTTGATTTCGGATAGAATAAAAATCTTCTGTCAGAGCCGAGGAAGATAAATGAAAACGACAGCAGATGAAAATATTTTCACAAAGACTTTCATCGAATCCAACTCACGATCAATGGACGGGGCGCGGATTTCCACTCTGAACCCGTCCAAAACTCCGCCGCGCCTTCCGCATTCAAACGCGCCCCGACTCCGACGGAGCGCAACGTGGCGCCGTAGATTCGCTCAAAACCTTTCTCATCAGTGATTTGATTTTTCCAAATGGTCTCGATGCCGAAAGGTGCTGCCGACATTCTGTCGGCAGAAAGTAGGACAGGCGTCTCGCGCCTCCGGCGGGTGCGGAAAAACGAAGTGAACATCTTCGGACCCGCCGGAGCCTTGTCATTACCCACAATTCGTCGGCGGTTACTCAATCCAACGGGATTGCATCGTTTAGCCCAGGGTTGTGAGGCACGAGCTACCCTGGGTCAAGCGGACAGAGAGAAATCAACCCCGACGGGGTTGCAGCCCGAACACATCGTTAGTTCGAATGAGATACAATCCCGTTGGGGTTGGAGAATTTCTTCACGTCACCCAGGGTAGCTCGTGCCTCGCAACGCTGGGCTAAGTGATACCAATCCTTTCAGGATTGAAAAAATCCCAGTGGAGATGTGGGTAATGACAAGGCTGGAGGCAGGTGTTACCCGGCGTCGTTGAACTCATTCATCGCGGCGCAGAGTTGCGCGCGGACTTGTAAAAACGCATTTTGTGGCCGCTGAAAAAAAAGTCTTACCCTAAGGGGACTCTTAGACTACAACTTAAACATGGCTGGAATTTTGATAATTGATGACAACGCGCAACTTCGCGAGATGTTGAATTTAATGCTGACTCAGGCTGGTCACGAAGTGCGCGAGGCGACCGGCGGCGAAATGGGACTAAAGCTTTACAAAGAAAAACCCAGTGACGTGATCGTCATCGATATTTTGATGCCGGAAAAAGGCGGACTGGAAACGATTGTCGAAATGAAGCGTGAGTTTCCGAATATAAAAATCATCGGAATTTCTGGGGGGTTTCAAAAAAAGACAGATGACAATCGCACACTGGCGGAGTTGATGGGTGTGGACCGCACGCTTTCCAAACCGTTTACGTCCGAGCAATTGCTCAATGCGGTTCGCGAAGTTTTAGAGAAAGTTTAAAAAGTTGCGCGCGATGGCGGGAATAAGTTCAAGCCCTGACGCAACTTTCAGGGACGCGCCCAGTTGTCCGTTTTTTTATATTTGGCTAGACTCAACGCAGTAACACAACCAAAAGTAATCTATGAATAACAGTCCTGACTCCCCCTGCAACGACGCCACTTTTGTGGGAAATCGCCTGGCGACCAGTCTTGATCTTCTTGGTCCCGACAAAAAAAGTTTACGGCAAAAGTTTTTAATCGGCGAGCCGGGTGATTGCGCGGCGGGTTCCACCGAAGAAATGAAACGACGCGGCTACGTTGGAATTTATGAGAGAGAACGCGAAGTGAGATTCCGCATCCCGCACTTCCAATTTGTCGCCCCGAAAAGTCTGGTTAATTAATTTTTGGAAACATTTCCGGGTAGCATCTGCCTCCGGCGGGTGCGATCCGAGATTGGATGGTTGGATAATTGGATAATTGGATGTGGGGATGTTGGGATATTGGATGTTCGAGGTTGGTTGAAAATTAAAACCAACATTCATACTGAACATCGAAAATCCAACCATCCAACCATCCAACCATCCAACGAAAATGTCTTCGCACCCGCCGGAGGCAGATGTTACCCGGCTTCAAGTTTCGCAATGCAAATGGCGGCGGTCACGGGCGTGCCGCAACATCTCTCAGACGCAACTTTGCGATTTTAAAAATTTCTTCGAGCGCAGTTTTGATTTCTGATGGGCGTGAATTTTTCAAACGCGCCTCAAACCCACGAAGGATTGATTCCTTTTTGTTTAACCGCGCGCAAACTACGAACGGAAAACCAAATTTCGCGCGATAAGCCGCATTCAATTTTTGGAATTCCGCAATTTCTTCCCGGCTGAGTTGTCCCAGTCCCGCGCCGTTTTGTTCGCGCGCTGATTCCACAGTCAACGCGCCTTGTCGCGCGGCGCGGCCAACCAAATCGGGATGGGCCTGAATCAGCGCCACTTGTATTTGTTCATCGGACGCCAGAATAATTTTGCAAAGAGCTTGGTGCAAAGTTTCCAAATTCGTAAATGGGCGCAGACTCGCGGCTTTCTCTGCGATCCAAGGTGAGTGTTCAAAAACAGGTCCAATCACTCGGATGAACTCCGAGTCATTCATTGAGTTGATCTCCGAAGTTGTGCAACGGTTCGAGCCGAATTCTTCGCTATTCACGTTTGGAAAATTTGTAGCGGCGTGTTGTAGCGGGGGGGGGGGGGGGGGGGCGGGGGGTTTATTGTGATAATTTTAGGAGGGAGGAGAGACCCGGGAACGAAAAGTGATGGTGAAAATATATAAAAAATAGTT
>JBBQRQ010000061.1:0-30756 GCA_038214755.1 Verrucomicrobiota bacterium | reverse complement strand
TTCCCGGGACTACAAAAGCCCAGCCGATTTACTGGCGCTCAAAGCTCCTCACCTCTCTCCCAAAATATTCTTGCTCCATCCCATCGCTTTGGAGTCTCTTCTTTCTCAAACACGGGGTCACGATGTACCAAGGCGGCCCGGTAATGATCGTGGTGCTGGTGGCTTGCGCGAAATAACCTGAGAAGTGAGTCGCTCTCGAAGGCCGACCATCCGTGATAAGTAATCCCTTAATTCATTCCCCGAAGAGGAAACCTTTTACGAATTATCGCCGATAAGAGCGGCTCCCCTATGCGCGACACAGACAAAGTTCACCACGAAAGCCCCATGTATCCTCCCCCCAATTCCTTGTAACCTTCCGGGGTGCTCACTTGTTTTAAATATTTTGCGCGTAACATCCAGCCAGCATGACCATCGAAGTAGGCAAGCAACCCTCCTTTGGAATGATACGCGCCTAAGGTATCGTCGTTAGAATCAAGAATTCCATTGCGGGTAAACCAACTGTAGAGAGCCACAGTGTTGTCGAAGGCGTAGGGGTCAGTCCACGATTGTTCAAAAATCCAAAAGACGCGCGTCGGGGAATATTTTACGCGAGTTGGATCAATGGTCACCCCCTTCGTTTGCGAGGCAACAGGTTGGCCGTTGAAAACATAATTCCAATTAAGTGGATATCCCAATGGAGCACCGTTGGCGACCTGACTCCTAGAGACCGTATTTGGGCACAACCATATTTTTTCGGATTTCAAATAAGGCCAAAGCTGTCCGCTTTTAAACTGTAGGGGGCTATAAAACTCCCATTCCGCGTCGCGCGCATTTGGCGCCTGATGGTGAGAATCATCGTCGGCATAGAGCAGCATGGCCATCGCGATTTGCTTAAAATTATTTAAACATTGAACCCGTTTCCCTTTCTCTCTGGCAGCGCTCAAGGCCGGCAAAAGCAAAGCGGCAAGAAGGGCTATGATCGCGATGACCACCAGCAATTCAATTAGCGTGAAACCGAAAAATCTATGCTGAATCAGTTTCATTCGGTTCACTTGTTTGAAACGTTACAATCCCCGTTGATAAATCGCTTTCTTCAACGACTCATTTTCTGCGTAGGGCGTGTCGAGCATCTCGATAGTAATCGGCTGATCTTTTTTACACGGCGCAATCATCTTGTGACCATAACGTCCCAGCATCAATTCGCGGCAGGAGATTTGTCCCTTCTGCAAAGGTATGGCCAGATAAATGTCTTCTTCCAGTAATTGCTGTCCTTCTTTCAAATCGACCTTCGCGTAAACCCCCCGCACATAGGAATCCAAGTAGCTGGTTTCCTTTTCCAAAGGAATTTTCCGGTGCGCCTCGGACGTGCCGCACATTTCCTTTACTTTCTGGAATGCCTTGAACCATGTGTCGATTTGCGCGGGTAATGAGGAATATTTCGCAACGGGCGCTCCCCCTTCTTCAATGTCGATGTGCCGCTCGAACGTCCTCGCTCCCTTGGCATAGGCAATCATCATGGATGAACTCCAATCGCCGCATTCATGACTCGACCAGCCGATGGTATGGTTGGGATAACGGTTCTTGAGGAAATCAATCTGGCTTAGTTCGCATTCCGAGTCTTCGTGCGGGTAAGCGGCCACGCAATGATTGATTGCCATCGGAATGTTTCGGTTCTCAAAAAAGGTGACCATGTCATCCATGTCCTTGAGCGAAAGTCCACCGACCGATACGAGAACGGGTTTACGCGTCTTTGCAATTTTCTCGAGCAGCATCCAATCATTGCTGTCCGCGCTGGCAATTTTGATCATGGGCAAATCAAACTCCACGCACCAATCCACGGATTTTTCATCAAACGGCGTCGCGAGCGGAATACAGCCCAATTTTTTTATGGCATTCACTAACGTCGTATAATCCGCTTTCGACATTTTAGTTTCCGTAACGCGGCGGATGTAGCGAATATCATTTCGGTCGCGAAAATCTTTGTGGATGAAACTCTCCACGTCGCGGAATTGGAGCTTGATCGCGGCGCGAACGTTGTTAAAGCGGACAATACGCGCGTGCTGTTCGGCAATTTTCAACGCGCGGTCCACGCTGCCGAGATGATTGTTGGTCATCTCCAAAACAAATAAGTCTTCAAAAATATCGCGATTCATAATCCCTGGCGGCCAAATGTAAATTCAGCGCTGCAATTTATGTAATGGGCCGAGGCAAGTCAAAGTAAGTCCATCTCTCCCGAACAGTGCATGGAGATAAATTCAGAAACAAAAGGTTTGAGCTGCGCCTCAAGGTTCACGGAAGTTTTCTCCATTTTACCTGCGCCACGCGTTAAAATGCAGTTGACCGAATCTTTAGTATTTTTTTTGTCGAGCTTGATTGCATTCAAAATTGCCGAGAGTTCAACTTTCTTTAATTCTTTCTCGAACGGTTGAAACCAAGGGCGTAATTCCTCATTTAGTTTTCGAAAATATTCCGTCTCCACTAAATTCATCCGGACAGAAACGTAAGTCGCTGTCAACATGCCGAGGGTCACTGCGATGCCATGCGGAATGGCAAAGTGCGTCGTGGACTCGTAGGCATGCCCGAAGGTGTGACCATAGTTCAGCAAGTTACGAATGCCTTTGTCGAATTCATCCTCTTCGATGTAGGTCTTTTTAATTTTGAGCGAACTCTCAATCCATTTAGGAAGAATTTTTTCATCCTCGCGGACGCGCGACAAATCGCGCATCAAATCGGAAAACTCCTTTTCACCCGTGAGCAAGTGCAGTTTGACCACTTCGCCCAAACCAGAACGGATTTCATCCCATGGCAGCGTTTTTAAAACGGAATACGTCAGACAGATCCGATGCGGTGGATAAAAGGTTCCGATTTGATTTTTGTAGGACTCGATATTGATGGAACTCTTGCTGCCGATACAACTATCGCACTGCGCCAGCAAAGTCGTCGGGACCAACTCCCAGCGCACGCCGCGAAATAAAACCGAAGCAATAAAACAACCGATGTCCTGCATCACTCCACCGCCTACCACGAGCAAACAGCCGTCGCGTCGCAATCCATTTTTTAACAACCAAAGAAAAATCGGAGTTAGTCGCTCGAAAGATTTTTGTTCTTCGCTCGATTCAATTCGGAAAATTCTTCCGGATGGGATTGCCGCGAAGTCTTTTTCGTAAAGTTCAAAAACTCTTTGGTCCGCAAGACAAAAGACGCCCGGCTCCCCGCCATTGGCCAGCGCGGAAGCCAGATCAGAAAATGGCTCAATGGAATACGGGTGATGTTTGCTCTGGATGGTCAGCATAGAATTTTGTAGCGGCGCGTATGTGACCGCCGATTTCAAATTATTTACAGATAAAACCCCCATCGACCACGACCATTTGTCCGGTCAGATAACTATTTTCCTCCGAGCAAAGAAAGGCCGCGATTCGAGCCAGTTCATCGGCTTGCGCCATGCGCCGCAAAGGAATGGCCGCTTCAATTTTTTCCAACTCGGCGGGTGAATTATTTTTTCGCGTCAACTCCGTGTCAACGTAGCCAGGGCAAAGCGCGTTGACCAAAATTCCATGCGGGCCAAGTTCGACGGCAGCGCTGCGAGTTAGTGCGTTCAACCCGCTTTTCGTTGCGGAATAAGCCGAGCGATTCTCCTTCGTCACTAAACTAAAAATGGAACTGAGATTGAGAATTCGTCCCCATTTTTGCTTTTGCATGTGTGGCGCGACGGCCTGAATCAAACGCAGCGGCGCGGTTAGATTCGTCTGCAACATTTCGTTCCAGCTCGCTCCGTCCAAATCCGGAAGCGATCTCAAAATGTTGATGCCGGCGTTGTTCACCAACACGTCGAACTGCAATGAATTTTGCCGCAAAAATTTTTCGAGCGAGTCCGCTTTACCCAAATCCAGTTCAGAGCGCGATGGAGCGAGAATTTGAAAGCCGCGGCTCGACAGTTCTTTGGCGATGGCGGCGCCGATGCCGCGCGCGCCGCCGGTAAGCAAAACTTTTTTTGGAGCGCTCATAGTTATCGCCTCAGGGCACCAGAAGATTTTTTTCCAGTTCGTCGCGCTCTAAAAACGGAGCCATGTCTTCGAGCGACGCGCTGATAATTTTTCCGTCGGGAAGCTGGCGCGAACTGAGCTTCGGTTCAAAACCCTGGTTCGGATCGAGCATCACTTCGCAGAGCGCCGGCCCAGCGATTTTCAAAAAATCATCGAGCTGTTTTCCGAAATTACTTTCCTCGATGCGCATGGCGGGCAAGCCATAAGCTACTGCGACTTTGACAAAATCTGGAAACGACACGCCACTGCGCGAACTTTCGCCTACGAAATTTCCTTTGAAAAATCCGGCTTGCGTCAAGCGGATGGAAAGATAGCCGCCGTTGTTCAAAATGAAAATTTTTATGGGCAATTTGTGATGCGCGATGGTTTGCAATTCCTGGATATTTAAATTCCCGCTCCCGTCGCCCGCCAAACAAATCACGCGCTTCCCCTTCACCGCGAAGGCGGCTCCAATTGAGGATGGAATGTCATAGCCCATCGAAGCATCGCCTGAATTGCAGAACATTCTCATGCCGCGTTTTATGAAACCAACTTGAAACGGAACGACGCAGGCCGCGCCGTCGCCGCAGGCGATCGTGTCGTCGGAGTTTAATCGGCGAATCAACACGTCGATGAAGTGGTACGGGTTGATTGGCTTCTCGGCGGTCTTTTGTGCTTCGGTCAGAACGGGATATTTGACGACACGTTCGCGGCACCAGGCCAGCCAGACGGAATGTTTTTTGGAATCCATTTTCGCAAAATCAATTTGGCGATTGAGTTCTTCCAGAAAAATTTTCAAATCACATGTGACCGGCAAATCCGGTTTGACGGTCGGCTTGTCGAGTTCAGCCGCATCGACGTCCACTTGAATTTTGTAGGCGCGTTTCGCAAAATTTTCCCAATTATAACTGACCTGCCGAATGTTCAAACGCGAGCCGAGCACAAGAAGCACGTCTGAATTTTGCACCGTGAAATTTCCCGCGCGGTCGCCCAAGCTGCTCGGTCGTCCGCAAAAAAGTGGATCGTCTGTTGCGATCAAATCATGCGCCGTCCACGCGGTCGTCACTGGCAAGCCAAGTTTTTTGGCGACGGTTTCAAACAGATCAATCGCGCCGGCGAGACGAACTCCTGTGCCGGCCAGGATCACGGGGCGTTTCGCATTTTGTAATTTGCCGAGAATTTTTTTGCAACTTTCGGAAAGCGCCGCCCGATCAATTTTAATCTCATCGCTGGTCCAATCGTAAGAGGGCAGTTGCGCTTCATCAATCATCTCCGATTGCACATCGACTGGGATATCGAGCCAGCACGGCCCTGGTCGGCCAGAAGTCGCAAGAAAAATCGCGCGTTCCAAATGTTGGCGAATCGTTTGGGGATCGTTCACCTGCACTGCGTATTTCGTAATCCCTTTCACCACGCGAATAATGTCCACCTCTTGATCGCCAAGCTGACGCAGGTTCGGCAAATTATAATGCGACAAACAGGTTTCGCGTTTGACCTGGCCGGAAATAATCAGCATCGGAATCGAATCGGTGAATGCGCCAAAGACTCCGTTGAGCGCGTTGATGCCGCCAGGCCCGGTAGTAACGCTGACCACTCCGAGTTTTCCGGAAACACGCGCATACGCCTCTGCCGCCATCGCGCAAGCTTGCTCGTGATGACAGCAAACGTATTTCAATTTTGATTTGCCGAGCGCGTCGTTCAGAAACATCGCGCCACCGCCAGTGAGCAAGAAAACATGCGTTGTTCCTGTCGCCGCCAAATGATCGAAAATGTAATCTGCAACTCGTTTCATTCAGGTTTTGAGTTCCAATATGCTGTTTTCCGAATCGAATCGTTCAACAAAATTCTCTCGCGCAAATTCAACTCCTGTTCCGCGCGCTCTGTGGAAGGGACGTAGCGCGACACTGGTTTTCCGGCGACGGCTTTTTGCGCAATGGTAATTTTCAATTTGTTTTCAAAAGCCGCGTTGACTGCGTTGGCTACTTCCGAAATCGGCAGACCGCGCGCGGAACCGACATTGTAGGGACGACAACTTTGGCCGCGAAATAAAATTGTCCAGAGCCAGATCGTCAGATCTGCGGCGTAAAGATAGGAGCGAAAGGGCGTGCCGTCGCCCTTGATTTGAATGGGGCCGCCGCGCAACGCATCGCGGATAAAATTTCCAATGGCGAAGTGCGTGTCGAGCGGGAGATATGGCCCGACAAAGGCGAAGCAGCGCGCAATTTTCGTTTCGAGTCCGTGTTGTTTCGGGTAAGTCGCGCATAAAAGTTCCGCCATGCGTTTGCCTTCGCCATAAGCGGAATTGGGATCGAGTGGATTCGGTCCGCCGGAAAAATCCTCAGGCAGATGGGTCAGATCAGCGGGTTGGTCGCCATAGACTGCACCGGAACTCGTCAGCAAAAATTTCGTTGCGCCGCTTTTCACGGCGAAATCCAGAGTGTGTCGTGTGCCTTCGACAATCGTGTCGAGCATGAGCAATGGATTTTCCTGATTCAATTTCGCGCTGGCTTCAGTCGCGGCGTGGATCACGAAAGAAAATTTCTCCTCTGAAAATTGAAAATCGCGGACATCGCCGATCTGAAAACGAATCGAGGAATGGTTGGCAAGGTGCGGCGCTTTTTTCTGAAAACTTTCCAGATGGCGAGTAAGGGCGACGGCTTCAGCTTTCAAACTTAATTTCTCGTTGGCCCACGCAAAACTCTCCAAAAGCCAGCAACCGAAAAATCCCGTCGCGCCCGTGATGAAAACTTTTTGGCCGCGCAGTTCTTCCCAAAGTCCTTCGGTGTGGGCGAGAATGTGGTCCAAATCTTCGGCCAGTGGATTTGATGTGGGCATCGCGAGAATTATTTTTTCCGCAACCAGGAATCCGTCCGGCGCAAAGGCGTGGGCGACTTCTTTAATTTTTTTTGTCACCAAGTGGGGACTGACCCTCGTCGCCGGGCTGACTCTCGTCGCGGGCAGAACTTGCTTCCGGATCTTCCGGCCACGCCTCATTGAGATCCAGCCAATAGCGTTTTATGCCGGCGATCATCGCGGTCAATTTGTCGGAGGAGGCCGGTTTGACCAGGTAAGAATTCGCGCCGAGCCGATAGGCGGTTTTGATATCGGCTTGCATTTTGGATGAAGTCAAAACGATGACGATGAGCGTCTTGAACCGCGGCTGTTCTCGAATCCATTGCAAAACTTCCAGCCCCATTACCCGCGGCATTTTCAAATCCAGCAGGACGAGAAAGGGCAACGGATATTGGATGCGGTCTGCGTACTTGCCGGCGCCACTGAGATAATCAATGGCCTCCTGTCCGTCGCGAAGAATTTTTACCGGATTCAAAAGCGCGGCCTCTTCGAAAGCGCGTTTCATGAAGAAAATGTCATCCTTGTCGTCGTCCACCAGTAAAATTGTTTTGCTCATGAAATTGTTTTCCCCATTGAAGCCTGAATTTATTCGCGTTGTCGATTTCAGATTTGAGTTTTTAGCCTGAATTCCAAAATCCGAAATCCGAATCTCCCGAAATCCGAAAGAAGGCCGAAATCCGAATACCGAAATTAACTTCGCGTCAGCGCCCAGAAAAGTGCTTTGCCACACGCACAGTTTCGCAGCGCTCTCGTCTTCGGCCTTCAGATTTCGGATTTCTTTCGGATTTCTGATCTCGGATTTCGGTTTTAGCCCGAGGCCAAGTCCCGCCCGCCCGGCGCTGAAGCTATCCGCGTAAACCCGCTCGCAACTTCTCCAGTGCTCTTCCCCGATGGCTGATTTTATTTTTTTCAGCTCCGCCCAATTCGGCAAAGCTTTTCTGCCAGCCATCCGGCACAAAAAGCGAATCGTAGCCGAAGCCACCACGCCCGCTCTCCGCGAACGCGATGCGACCTTCACAAACCCCTTCGAAAATTTCCGCGCGCAATTCTGTTTCGTTCACGAAACAAACCGGCGAATTATTTTCCTGCGCGCGCGCGACTGCGGGAGTGAGCGCGATGGCGCAACGAAAACGGGCGGTGCGTTTTTCCGCCGGAACTTTTTCCAGAAGGCGCAGCAATTTTTCTTTGTTCTCTGCGTCGGAAGAATTTCCCGGAGCCGCGTCCGAAAAATTCCCCGCAACTGTGTCTCGGGAGGGCGCGGATGACTTTTCAAATTGAATCAAGGCGTCCGCGCTCTCACAAGGCGCGGCTACGATAGCTGCGGCGAAGCGAGCGGAATAAATTCCTGGCGCGCCATGGAGCGCATCGACTTCCAAACCGGAGTCGTCCGCCAGCACAAAAAAGTTTCCCGAATCAAAATTCGAAATTGCCTTCGCCTTTTGAAATTCGCTCCAGGAAATTCTCGAAAGCCAATTCGCCAGTTCCACCGCTTTTTTCGTCGCATTGCCCGCAAACGTCGCCGCGTCCTCAACTGTCTTTGGCGCGCCCGGAAAATCATTCAGCGTGAGATAGCGAAATCCCTCTCCCAGAATGGCGCGAATCTCAGCCACTTTGTGTGCGTTGCCCGTGGCGAGAAGCAAAGTCGTCATGCCGAAGCTCGATCAAGGAAGCTGCGTCACGCGATAAAATCGGCGGAAGAAGCTGGGCGTTTGCGTGTCGGTAAAGCTGGAAAAATTCGTGGACGCGACATTGGTGCGAAGAGAAATCCAATTCGATAAGTTCGTCGAAGCCTGGACCAAATTTGTTTTTCCAGTGCTGAGTCCCGAGATATTGAATTGAAATTGCCCGCCCAATAGTTTGAAGCCGCTCAGGTTGATGACGGAATTTGTCACGTTGACGCTGATGGAGTTGGTCGCCTTCGCGCCCAAATTATCCGTGGCCACCGCCGAAAAAACATGAGTGCCCGCGACCAGATTGGACGCCGTCGCGCTGTAGGGAGCCGTCGTGTTGGTGCGAATTGAAATGGCGTCCACAAAAAAAGTCACGCTCGCGACACTACCGCCCGTATCCGACGCGATGGCCTGAATAAGAACCGTGGCGGGGGCTGCGAAAGTTGCTCCCGCCGCCGGATTGGTAATCGTGACCGAAGGCGCAGAGTTGGCGGCGATGACTGTGATAGTGCCGGTAAATCCATCAATCGAATCGCGATAAGGAAAAGTGCCGGTGCTGTTGAATTGAAACGTAAACTGATCTTGAAAATTCACCAAAGTCCCGTTCCAAACAAAGGTATCACTGGTCGTGGTGTGGGAAGATTGATCGTCCTGATTAATCCAGGTCACGTTATCGCCCGCGTTGATTTGTAAAGTGGCGGGCGCGAACGAATGAAAAACATCGACCGTATAATTTATCGCGAAAAGTGGAGTGGCAAAGACGAGAATTAAGAAAAAAATTAGGCTGAGTATTTTTTGCGAACGATTTTTTTTCATCAATGAAGCTTTAGAAATGGCCAGGTCCAGTCAATCAAATAAACAGAGCACAAATACAAGCCGGAGTTGGCGGGTAGCATCTGCCTCTGGCCTTGTCATTACCCACATCTCAGCGTGTCTTTCTTCAATCCTGAAAGGATTGGGATCACTTAGCCCAAGGGTTGCGAGGCACGAGGTAATGACAAGGCCTCTGGCGGGTGCGAAGAAATATAAAGCCGGCTCGACGGCGTGTTGCCAAAACAAGTGGAGCGCGGACAGCATTGTCCGCGCGTTTCGAACCGAACAAAAACCTGGCGTTTTCAACACGCCATCTCCACGCGGACAAGGCTGTCCGCGCTCCCGTGGTTTGCGCGGAACTTTTCAGCGACCACCGATTAACTCCGAAATCCACTCGCCATCGGTCACCTCTCCGGTAATTCCCGCGACGCCGCTCAAATCCAGATTCAACGTAATCACGACCGGTCGAAGCGGACGGCGCAGCACCGGCATTTTGATCCGCCCCAAATAATCCAACTGTCCGCTGAGCGGATAACTTTTATTTTGCATCGTCAACTTTCCCGAAAAAGTTCCGCTGCCCGTCACTTTCAAATTGAATTGGCCGGAACTTTCCGGGCGCAGGTTGTCCGTCTCAAAAAAAGTTCCCGCGTAAATTCCTTTCACCGCCGGAAATGAGTTCTGAATAAAATTCGCGGTCAAAACTAAATTCGACTTCATCTGAAAATTTAGAACCGTTTTGTTCGAGGTCGCGCCGCCGACCCAACCGGCAAAAATTTGTCCGCTTCCGGGACGCGCGATCATTTGATAAAATTTCCCAATCTCCAATCGACGCCCGTTTAGATTGGGCGAGATCGTTCCCAGACCGCGAACCTGCACGCTCAAAACGCTGGTCACGACGTAAACTAACGTGCGGGTCGCGTTCGTGGAAAAATTCCCCGCAAAATCCACGCTGCGAAAATTGAAAACATTCGTTCCAGCGCCTAATCCGATTTGCGCCACCCAATTCTTCGTTCCGCTCGCCGGAAAAAATGGCCCGCCGTTGATTTGAAATTCCACCCGTTCCAATGCAACGTCATCGTTCGCGGTGCCGCTGATAAAAATCGGAGAGTTGGTCAGCCGCGAAAAATTCCGCGGAGAATTCGTAATTGCAATCGTGGGATTTTTTGTTCCCGGTTCAAACACTTCGATGCTCACGGGCGCCGAGGAATTTGTTCCGCCGAATTCATCGGTGACAATGGCGAGCACGACGTGCGTTCCCACAAAACTCGGACCCCAAATGAAAACATACGGCGCGTGCGCCAACGGCGGACTGATCGCAACAAAATTATTTCCCACTGTTTCAAAATATTGAACGGTCGTCGCCGCCAGTCCGGGCGCGTTCACTCCCGCCATGATCGAAATATTTGTTCCTCTGCCGAATCTCGCGCCGTCGCGCGGCTGCGTGATGGTCACCGAGGGAGACGCCAGCACCGAGAAATTCACGGCGTCCGAAATGGTGATGTCGCCGTCATCGTCGGTCGCGCGAGCGACCGCTGAATAATTTCCCAGCGTCAAATTGGTCAGCGCGATTTCGTAAGGCGCATTACTCAACGTTGCGACCAGGTTTGTGTTCAAGAAAAATTCGACGCGCGCAATCGTGCCGTCTTGATCCGTTGCGTTCGCTTGAATGGTTTGCGTCGAACCGAGCCGGAACCTCGCTCCATTCGTTGGCGCAGCGAGGACGACGATGGGAAAAAGATTCGGCAAAGGAGTGATCACCAAAGCGGCTAGCGCGCTGCGAATGACTCCAACATCATTGCTCACGAGCACCGCGTAATTTCCCGCGTCATTCGTTTGCGCGTTGCGCAATTGCAACGTGTCGTTGGTCGCGCCAGAAATATTTGTGCCGTTGAATTGCCATTGGAAATTCAAAGGCGGGGTTCCGTCTGCCGCCACGGAAAAAGTTACCTCACTGCCCGCGACAACATTTTGGCTCTGCGGCTGGGAAATAATTTTGGGCGGCTGGCGCGCAGAAATATTTACGACCAACGACGTCGCAGATAGTCCCGCGTCGTCAAACGCAATCGCAATCAAGGAATAATTTCCGGCGGAAACGTTGGTGAGCGCGGTCGAGAAAGGCGCGGCGAAATCGGTCCCGATTGGATTTCCGTTCGCAAAAAATTCGACTCGCGCCACTCGATTGTCATCGGAGGCATCGGCCCGCACCACGACATTTTCACCCGCGATAAAAGTCGCGCCCTCTGGCGGATTCGTAACCGTGACCGAGGGCGCAGCGTTCGGCGCGACGACGGTGATGGAGCCAACCATTTGAAAATTAAAAACGTGCGGCGTGCAGTAATAAGTATAGCGGCCCGCAGAAACATTGAACGTGAACGAAAACGTCCCGCCGTTTCCAAATAGTTGGCTGCGCCAGACCCCGCTCGGCACGCGATTCATCCCACTGACGGTGTCGTGGAACGAGTTGTCCAGGTTCACCCACGTCACCGTGTCGCCGACGCTGACCGGCAAATCTTTCGGGGCAAATTGGAACCCGGTCATGTTCACCGTAAAATTGGCGGCTTCGGCCGAAACTGCGGCGAGGCTAAATGCGCTCAAGAAAAGTTTTAAAAACCGATTCATGAAAAAAAGATTTTAATCCATCGCGAAATGCCGGGCAATGCTACAACCGTTTTCGTAAGTTCTGCCACACCGGTAGCCGCCGACGTGAGGAGGCGGATTCGTGTTTTCAGCCAACATCCGCCTCCTCACGTCGGCGGCTACGAGTTATGAAAACGCCGTCATGGCCATTTCAAACTCAGCGTGGCGAATATTCCGTGCGCTACATAATTGTTCTGGTCATCCGAACTCGGCTCCGCGTAATGATAAAAATTGTAGCGCAAGTTCGTGCTCAAATAGTCCGTCCATTTTTTTCCCACGCCAAAACCGACGACGTGTCGCGTGTAATCGATTCCCAATGGAATGCCCTCGCCGAAATGGTGTTGTCCGTAATTCGCTTTTGAAAAAGAATAGACCGCCTGCAAATCCGTCGTTTTGTTCAAAGCAAAATTGGCGCTGCCGATGACGCTGAAAACATCTCCGGCGTAAGGAACGATGGACAGATTCCCCTGAGCGGCGGTGACCGTTCGCGACTTCGTGTAGGAAAATGTGGTCGAGAGATTCAGGCGCGCGATTGGCGTGACCGTCGCGTTCAAACTGAAAATATGGCTGTCATGGTCGCCTGCGAAAATATTTCCGCCGGGAGAAATGGGCGCGTTCGTTCCGTTGGAAACCGGATCGGTCGATGTGGAATAATCCGTTTCGACCAGTCGATACGACAAAGTCGTTTTCAACCACTTCGCTGGCTTCACGACGAGCCTGGCCGAAATTTCGTCAGTGTTAATTTCCCGTTCGCGGATGAATGCCGAGTAGCCATCGCCTTCGATGGAAATATCCGGAAAATGGTTGTAGTCGCTGTCGTTTATTTTCTTTTGGTATTGCGTGGTAAAAGAAACGGAGCGCCAGGGCGAGGTATTGAAACCGATTTGATAATTTTGCCGCACACTGTGGGCATCGGTGTCGCGCAAAAAAGCCTGACTGCCATCGCCGATCTGTTCTTCAAATTGACCGATTTGCTGGTCTTCCCAACGCGCGTCCGCGAACAAAACCGTCCACGGAATTTTGGTGAACCGCACGGCAAAGTTTTCTGAAAACTTTTCCTTGTCCAAGTTGGAATCGATGGTCGCGGGCTGCAAAAGGAACGAGGCCGGATCACTCGGATCGCCTTCGTCCAGATGAGTTTTTCCAAAACCTTCCTGATGGCCCCATTCATTTTGCAGCGAGGCGGAGACGCTCAAACCTTCGATGCCCGTCAACGCGCTGCTCAAACTGAACAGATGCGTTTCGTTTTTTAAGATGATGTTGTCGCTAAACCAAAAAACTCCATTGACCGGAATTCCCGCGCTGTCGAGCGTCAACTGGTCGTAGGATGCGTCGCCGTCAAATCTCGAATAAAAATAACCGCCCGCCAAAAAAAGCCAGTCGCCGATTTGTCGCTCGGCGCGAATGGTGTTCAAACCCATCGTGTGGCGAGCGCCTTCCTCGATGCGCGAGAGGCTGTCGGGCTGCGGACCAAACGTGAATTGATTCACGTTCTCGCGGCGGGTCTGCAAATTATAAAATTCGACGCGGGCATTGTCTTCGATGCGCCAGTCGAGAAATTCGTGGACCAGATCAAATTTTAAAATGTGGGTCCGCTCCTTGATTTCTTTGGACGATGGGAAAATTTTTTTTTCGCTGACGGTCCCAAATTGCAAAGTGGATTTCGCGCCATCTTTCCATTGATACTCGTAGCCGAAAATCATTTGCGGCCAGCGCGGCAGTTCCAATCCGAAATCAATCCAGGCGCGGCCAATATCCAAGTGCAGATCGCGATTCAAGTCGAACCACGACGGGGTGAACGGCTCGTAAAAAACTCCGCTGTCGTCGTAATACTTTCGCCATTGCTCGACGCCTCCACGAATGAAACCTGTCTCGGTTTTGTCGAGCGACAACTTCCCTGCGAAATCATTTTCCCGGGCGAGCGCGCGGCCTTCGGCGGAGATCGTGGTGGTCTTGGAAACTTTTTCTTTGAACGAAAAACTTTCCAGACCGGCGGACGGGCCATCGCGATGTCCTTCGATTGCGCGAAAATTTTTCTTATCGCCCTCGACATGGATGAAACGAAAAGTTGGCGCGATGGAAAATGCGATTTGCGACCCGGCATTGACGCTCGACCAATTTGCGCCTTGATCGATCCACGCTCTGAGCAAACCGATTTGCGCTGGCGTGAGCGGTTCGGCTTTTCCGGGCGGCGGCATTTGCATGTCTTCGACGAGACCGGCGACGTAATGGATCAACGGGCTTTTCGCGCTGTCGCCGGGAAAAACATCGACGCCATTTTCTCCGCCTTTCAACGCCGCCTCGCGACTGTCGAGGCGGAAATGGCTTTTCGGTTTTTCCGGGCCATGACAACGCAAGCAGGACTTTTCAAAAATGGGTTGGATGTCCCGCGCGAAATCAATTTGCGTTTGGGCGGATAGAGGGAGTTTGGAAACATCCACTTCAGCGGAGGCAGTTGAAGGCAACAAAACAAAGAAGGATGAGAAAACCAACATCGAACATCGAACATCGAACATCGAACTCCGATGAAATCTTTCTTGGCGCGACTCACTCGATGTTGAGTGTTCGATGTTCGATGTTCGATGTTCCAATTTCATTCAGTACCGCATTTTGGATTCAATGTTGGAGCCGTGAACGGAACTGTGGCAGCCCGCCGTCCAGCACGTTCCCTGACGCAGCAGCGCGGTGTGCGGAACTTTGCCGATGTAAATTTCCCCGCGCGCCACGCCGGGGCCTTGAACTTGCGCGTGGCATTTCAGACAAAGATTTGAATCACTCTCGACGAGCATTTTGCGATTGATCGAGCCGTGGGGGTTGTGACAAACGACGCAGCCTTCGCGCATCGCTTCGTGCTCGAAAATAAATAGCCGGGTCTGCTCGCGATGGCACTGGGCGCAGTTTTCGTTTTGTCGTGCCATAGCCAATCCGCCGGAAGGTTTAAAAATGTCGGAGCCGTGCGGGTCGTGGCATTGCACGCAATTCATTTTATTTTCGAGGACGGGATGATGATGCGGCAACTGAAATTCGGCGTGCGTTTGAAGATGGCACTGCAAACAGGCAGCGGGATCTTTTCCGGGATTGATGATGAATTTTCCGCGTCCGCCCCCGGCCGCGACGTGTTTGCTGGCTGGCCCGTGACACGATTCGCAACTGGTTCCGCCCGGTAATTTTTCCTGATCGAAATGGACGCGCGCGTGAATACTGCCGGGAAATTTTCGCGTGATCGGCGCGTGACAATCGACGCAGACTTTATTTCCGACAAAGGTTGCTCCGGGAATTTCGAGCGGAACCATCGCAGTGCGATGGGCGGTCGAGCAGGAACTGAGAAAAAAAACAGCGGGTGGAAATGTGATGAACAAAAAAAAGGCCAGAGCGTAGCGGACGTTCCAGCGCTGAATTATTCGAGTCTTAAGCATTTTTTGCAGACGATTCTTTTTTCTCAGGATTGTTGTTGAGGCTGCCCTCTTGCGCGAAAAAGGCCGAGCGAAAGTTTTTCCAAAATTTTAATGCGTTGCCGTGAAAAAAATTTCGCTACGGGTAGCATCTGCCTCCGGCGGGTGCGAAGAGACTTCCCCATTTGGATGTTTCACGGTCGGATTGTTGGATTGTTGGATCGTTGGATTGTTGGATTGTTGGATTGTTCGCGCACCCGCCGGAGGCAGATGCTACCCGGGCTTCCGAATGGAATTTTCCGATGGTTTTCCACCGAATGCCTCTGATGATTTTGTGCGGCCTCCTCGCTAAAGTGGTTGCGGATAATTTTTAAAAAATTGGCCGTGCGCTCTCTTTGGATTTCGCCAAAGCCGGCAAAAGAATGCTCGCCAGAATGCCGACGATGGAAATAATGACCAACAACTCGATCAACGTCAGGCACGATTGCCTGGCGCCTGATCGCCAAGATGAGGCTGTCTTTTCATCCGCTGCCGGCCCGATAAATTCATCTCCGCAGGCGAGTGAGAAATGGCCCGGAACAAAAGTTAAAATTGTTTCTCTTACTGATTTATGAACATCCGGATGAAAAACCTATTGTTCTCAAACAAACCATCCATTACGCCGTCCAGTTGCTGGCTGATCATTTTCACGTTGGCGCTGACCTTTCGCGTTGCGGGCGTCACGCTGACTTTTGCGCCGGTGGCCGATTCGGAAATCCGTCAATTTACCGCCGATGGTAACTTCGGAACAGACTCGTCGGTCGTTTCCGGTAAGTTAGGCTCCAGTAGCCTCGGAGAAATTCGACGCGCTTTGTTTCGATTTGATCTTTCCTCGATTCCGCTTCAATCACAAATCATCTCCGCGACCTTAAAATTGCAAGTGACAAAAGTTCCAAGTCTGGGCGATGCGCCTGGTTCGACATTCGATCTTCGCCGGGTTTTAAAAACCTGGAGTGAAGTGGGCGTAACGTGGAACAACCGCCTTTCTCCCGGCACTCCCTGGGAAACTGCGGGAGCGAGCGGACCAACTGACGTTTCCGGCATCGCCAGTTCCTCAGTCGCTGTGGGCCCGATCGGTCCTTATATTTTTTCCTCCACCACAAACCTCGTCGCTGACGTGAAGCTCTGGGTCACAAATTCATCAAACAACTTCGGCTGGCTTTTGATCAGCCAGGATGAAGCAACCGGAAAAACCGCGCGCCATTTTGGTGCGAAAGAAGACCCGGCCAATGCGCCTGTCCTGACGGTGGATTTCATCACCGCTCCACCGGCGACAAATAACATCGTGCTGACCAACCTGATTTTGTCGGGGAATCAGTTCAGTTTCAGTTTCCAAGCGGAAACCAATAAAACCTACACGGCGGAATCAGTCACTTCGATTTCAGCAACCAACTGGACTGCGGTAACCAACTTTCCTTCTTCGGGTGCGCCATTGACCCGGGTGGTGACAACTTCCCTCACCTCCAGCAACCGATTTTTCCGAGTGAAGTCGCCTTGATCCATCACTGTTCCCGCTGATTTTGGACTGCGGGGACATGTCCCAGCTTTGGCTGCACGGTGGAAAAGCCAGCGAGGCACTTCATGTTGAGCACTTCCTCCATCGCGTAACGTGCAGGAAAAGCGGCGTCATGCCAGCGCAGTCCAAGGAAACCAAATCCAGCCTCGCCCGCTTTTCATCCCACCCCATCCGCGTCCATCTGTGGTTTTCCTCTTCTCAACTGCGTGGTTCCGGTTCAAAGTTTGTCATTGTGGTTTTTTCCCAGCGGAGAGGCCGGAAAACAATCAATCCTGATGAAGTTTTTTTGGACATTATATTTTCGTCATGCGCAGAAAGTTTTGTTGGCGTTAATCTTTTTGAGCGGAATGCAGAAAGTTCACAGCGAGGCCATGCTCCAACTTTTCAATGTGAGCTGGGAGGAGATGATCCAAAAAATGCCGGAGATTGCCGAAGCGGGTTACACCAGTCTGTGGCTGCCGCCGCCGGCCAAAGCCAGTAGCGCGTTTTCGGTGGGATACGATTTGTTCGATCCGTTTGATTTAGGAGACAAAAATCAACGCGGGACGATTCGCACTCGCTACGGGAGCAAGGAGGAATTATTGCGGCTGGTTGAAATGGCGCATCGTTTTGGGATGCGCGTTTATTTCGACAACATCATGAACCACCGAGGGTTTGATACGCCCGGCTACAACGCGGGCACATCGACCAATATTTATCCCGGACTTTTCCCCGAGGATTTTCATTTGCGCACAACGAGCGACGGATTTTACCGCAACTGGGACAGCATCGCGGATTACAACAATTTATTTCAGGTTCAAAACCGTCCGCTCTTTGGCTTGATCGATCTGGCGAACGAGCCTGGCTCCAACAACAACAACTTTGGCCCGACCGAGGGAAGTGTTCGCGCAAAAATTTCCCGGATTCGCCAGCCGAACAATCGCGAGTATTACATGGACCCCTCGCTGCCCGCCATCGCCGGACCGTGGCGTCCGTTCAACGGGACGAACGGCTCGCCGGTGGCCGAGGATGTGAATGCTTATTTGATTCGCGCGGCCATCTGGATGCTGAACGAAACCAAGTGCGACGGGTTTCGCTTCGATGCGGCCAAGCATGTTCCCTCAGGATTTTTCGGCGACACCAGCGCGTCGGCCAACGGTTATGTCGGCGCGATCCAAACGATGTTCGATTACGTGCATGGCTATGGCAACAACGTGACCGGCAACGGCTACGTCGAGCCAGACAATAATCGCAACAGCACTCTGGATTCGGAAACCACGCGAAATGACGCATTGCTCTTCGGCGAGCACCTGGGAGAACCGCCCGGCTTCCAGGAATATCTCGACCGGGGAATGCGTTTGATTAATTTCCCGTACCATTTTCAGTTGAACAACATTCTAGGAAATCCCGGCGCTTCGCTCTCAGGGTTGGATCAACGCGACTATCGGCCTTACCCCAGCGCGTTTAGCGGCGCGCCAAGTGTTTTGTTCTCCCAAAGCCATGACGATGCGAACGCCACTCGGCGCGAATTGCAAAATGCCTACAACTTTTTGCGAGAAGGTTTGCCGGTGATTTACTCTGACGGCTACAACCAATCGAGCGTGCCCGATTATTTTCCGCGAGTCGCCAACGCGCCCTATCTCGGCGAATTCGGCGACAACAAAATGCCGGACGTTGCCTGGCTGCATCATCAATTGGCGCGCGGCGGAACTCGCGGTCGCTGGAGCGACGCCGACATCGTTGCCCTCGAGCGTTACGATTATCGCGAAGGCACGAACACCGCGCCGCAGGATCAAACCGTTGTGCTGTTCGCGATGAACGACAATTACGGAAACCCCGGCGACATCAGCTTCGACGATGGCGTGACACAACTCAGCGCCGGAACTTTTTACGAATGTTTTCCGGCGCAAAATTCTCGCGGTGTCGGATTGGTGGTCGATTTTCCACCCGGCTCGGTGTTGTCGCAACTGGCTGACTCGCCTGGGAAAGATCGTGCTTGCACAAAACTTTTGGTGCGGCAGGCGACGCAAATTTTGTCGGAGGCGCAGAGCACGGCCAACGATCCGAATCCGATGAATCGAAAAATTTATGTGGGCGGACAAACGCTTGCGCCCGGCGGCGGCGCGATCGAACTGAAAATTCCCAGCGGCGGTTACGTGGCATACGGCTATCAATGGGCGGAGGCGAGTCGCGCTGGTTTTCAGGACGCAATCACGTTTCAACAAAACGGCGTCGAGGCGAAGCGGCTGGTTGTTCAACGTCAAGATGGCGTGAACGGCGACACGGGTTTCAATCCGGTTTATCCGTTCAAAATGCGCGGCAGCGTGGATCAAGTCGGCAACGTGATTCGAGGAACGAATTTTACCAATCGCATTTACACGATTGATGTGCCGGTCGTGACCAATGCGCCGTTCGACATTCTCGTTCGCAACGACGCTTCGTCATCGAACGTTCTCGTGAAACTCGACGGCGGTGTTGACGTGAACAGCCAGATGAATCTGGGACCGACGAATGGTTTTGATCGGCGCGATAATCGACCAGGTTACGCCACGGATGTTTTTCTCGGTTACGAACAAGCGGCGCAACAATTTCGCAACGGCCCGGAGAAATTTGCCGCGCGTGACGTGACTCGCGACAACATCGTTTCTCTCGGAGCGGAGACGTATCACTACACCGTCGGTGGAACAAATCAGGTGGTGAACGGTTCCGGCGGCGGACTCGCCATCAAAACGCAAACGGCTGATTTCGTTTATCACGATCCGAATGCGACAACGACGGTGAGCGGCGGACCGGCGACGCAGCGTTTTCCGCTCAGCCCGACGAACGGACAAACGGTCGAGGTCTGGGTGAAAGTTGGCTATCAATTTCAGATCAATAAATGTTTCGTTTATTTCACGACCGACGGCACCAATCCAGAAGGCTCGTTCGGCGTGGGGCGCGGCACGACGAAAATTGTCGAAGCGTTTTTTGGCGGCGCAGATATGGCGGCAAGTTCGATTGATTGGTGGAAAGGAATTATTCCGGCGACGAACCAAATCAACGGCGCGCAAATTCGTTACAAAGTCGCGCTGCATAAAACGGGCGTTGCGCCGATCTCCGATTCGGACGACGCGAAGTGGTATGGACTGAGTCAGTGGGCGATCACGAATTTCAATCCGGCGACGGCGGCGGTGTGGTTGCACAACGATTTGAAAACGAGCGAAACGATCAGCGGTTTGCGCGAAGGTTTTCACATCGTGCGCGCGAGAACTTTTTTGCCGCGCGTTGGAAAATCGAGTGTGTTCAACACGTTTCTCCAGACGTTTTACTACGACGCGCAACCGCCCGATGGCGTTGTCGCGTTTCCGGGCGCGGACGGCAACAGCATCTCGAACACGAGCTACACGGTCGTGGTGCGCGCCGACAGCACGGTGACGGGTGTCGAGTTCAACCTTGATGATTCCGACGCGACCAACGACGACGCCGTGACGGGACAGTGGAAAGGAAACGGGAGATCGAATGGCGTGCCGAATTTCGCAACCGCCACAGCAGTCACGCCCGATGCAACCCTCAACCAACCATATCCAAATCTGCCGCAGGAATTTCGTTTCACCTACTCATCGGTTCCGAGCAGCGGCACGGCCACCATCACCGTGCGCTTAAAAGAACTTACTTCAACCGTTTTCAGCAATCGCGTGACGACGTTGACGCGAACGGTGAACACCCTCGCGCCCGCGGCGGTTGTGCGCGTGAGCAATCCGGGAACGGACGGACAAATTTATTTGCTGAACCCGAATGATGTTTTCCTGGTGCAAGCCTGTTTCACCTCGACGTTGACGACGAACAACTCGAACTTTTTCAGCCTGTATCTCAACAGCGTATTCCAGCCGCGCTCGAATTTTATTTTCCTTCCATCCGGCTGCGGCCCAGGAATGCGTTCGCTTTATTATTACTGGACCAATCCGCCGCCCGGCTGGAACACGATCCAAATTGTTTTCACAAATTTTTTCACCAGCAGCGAGACGCGGACAATGGGCGTGGCGCGTCCGGGCGACAGCGATGGAGATGGCGCGTCTGACGCCAACGAATTAATTTCTGGAACCGATCCATTCGACGCCGGGTCTGTGCTCAAGATTACCCGACTGGCCAATGGGAATCGTCTGGTCGTGTGGGAGAGCGTGGAAGGAATTCGTTACGAGGTTCTCGGAACAACGAACCTTGCCGAGCCATTTCAACCGATCAGCTCGATCATTTCTGCCAGCGGTGCTTCGTCATTTTTTTACGACACGTCATCGGACGCGACGAACAAGTTTTATCGCATACGAGTCGCGCCGTAAAAGACAAGGTCCTTCTGGCAAGGTGTAATTTTGATTGCTGGGCCGCGAGCGTTCGCAGCGCAGTTCCGCAATCTACAGATGCTGGAATGTTTCAAACTCTGCCGGTTGGAAACCGGCGAGACAGGAGGTTTGGAAAACCTGCGCTACGCGGCGGCAAGGGATACGCGAATCGGTTGAGCGGCATACTCTCGAAAAAATATGATTCCATTTTTTAAAATTATTCGCGTTTCACTCGTGGCATTTGCCATTGTTCTGCTGTCAGGAGAAAAATTTTCTATGGCTCAAACCAATCAAAGCGAAGGCTCACGATGGCTGGAAAATTCGCCGCCTGTCCCCGAGTTCGTGGTGCCCCGGACAAAATTAGCGTGGGAAAAAAAGCGGACGGAAATTCGTGAAGAACTTTCCCAACTGCTCGGAAAACTTCCGCCCCGGCCAAAAATATCGAAGGTCAAAATGTTGTCCCACGAGGACTGCGGCGATTTTATTCTGGAAAAATTTCAATTCGACAATCGGGCCGGAGCCAGCGTCCCCGGATATATTTTGTTGCCAAAAAATCGTGCGAAAAAATCGCCGGCGATTTTGTATTGCCACTGGCACGGCGGCGAATACGACCTCGGCAAAGAAGAATTGTTCCAGGCAAAACACACGCCGGAGCCGCCCGGCCCCACTCTGGTAAAACGCGGTTACGTCGTGATGGCGATTGACGCTTATTGTTTTGGCGAGCGCAACGGCCAGGGTCCGGCGGGTCCCGATGACAAAGGTTCGAGCGGCGAGATGAGCGCGAGCAAGTTCAACTTGTGGTTCGGTCGCACGCTTTGGGGAATGATTTTGCGGGATGATTTGATGGCCCTTGATTATCTCGCTTCGCGACAGGAAGTGGACGCGCGGCGCATCGGCGTCACCGGCATGAGCATGGGCGCGACTCGCGCCTGGTGGCTGATGGCGCTGGATGACCGGATCAAAACCGCCGTGCCGGTCGCATGCATGACGCGCTACCACAATTTAATGGCGCATGATGCGCTGCCGAAGCATGGAATTTATTATTTTGTGCCGGGGATATTGAATCATTTTGATACGGAGGCGGTGATGGCCTTGATGGCGCCACGTCCTGTTTTATTTATGACGGGCGATGAAGATCGCGGGTCGCCGGTGGATGGCATTCGAGAAATCGAAGCGCGGGTGAAACCGATTTATCAACTTTACCGCGCGGAAGAAAATTTTCAGAACGAAGTCTATCCTGGGCTGGGCCATTCCTACTCGCCTGAGATGTGGAAAAAAACTCTCGATTGGCTGGACAAAAAATTAAATCGCGAGGGAGGTCAGTGAAAATTAAACGGAATTTTTTTAGACCGCGCCAACTCCAGCGCGCGAGATGCGATCACACTCGAGGTTGGGTGTGATTTAAACTGGCGGTCAGTTGGTCAGTTGTAGCGCAGGATTGCATCCTGCTGTATCGCTGGTTTTCAACCGGCGAGATGCCGCCAGAACGAGAGGCTTTCGAAAACTAAAGACTTTCTCTATTTGCGACGTTCAGCCGGTTGCAAACCAGCGATACAGCAGGACGCAATCCTGCGCTACGTGACCGCCAGTGGAAATTATCCCTGCGAACTTGTCCGCGTTGACATCGATTCTCCAAAATGTTTCCGTTCGCCCTCAGAATTTTTCCAATGAAAATTTCGTTCAAATCAATTGCTGGCTCCATTACCGCGCCAAAAGGTTTTCTCGCCGCCGGAATTTTTTGCGACATCAAACGTCTCGGCACTGGCAAAGGTTCCAACAAAGGAAAAAAACGCGATCTTGCGCTGATTGTTTCCGAGGCGCCCGCGACCGTGGCAGGGATGTTTACGACGAGCCAGGTTTGCGCCGCGCCGGTGAAAGTTTGCATGGAGCGAATCAAAAAAGGCGTCGCCCAAGCCATCGTGGTGAATTCTGGAAATGCCAATGCCTGCACCGGTGCGCAAGGAATTCGCGACGCAAAATCCATGACGAAGATCGTCGCACAAGCTGTAGCGGCGGTCTGTGGCCGCCGCCTTTTGAAAAATAAAAATTCACCGACGGTCACAGACCGCTACAAGAAAATTTCCGCTGAGAAAATTTTTGTCGCATCGACCGGGCGAATCGGCGTCGTCCTTCCCATGGCCAATGTGAAACGAGGAATTTTGTCCGCCACTCAATTGCTAAATGACTCGGAAGAAAACGCCCATCACGTCGCCGAAGCCATCATGACCAGCGACACGCGTCCAAAAGAAATCGCGGTGGAATTTGTCATCGACGGAAAAACCGTTCGCATCGGCGGCGTTTGCAAAGGCGCGGGAATGATTCAGCCCGGCATGAGCACAACCGGCGCGCGCCCCGCCGCTACGCCTCAGAGTTTGCACGCGACGATGCTTTGTTTCATCACGACCGATGCCGCAGTCGAACAAAAAATTTTGCAAACCGCGCTCACCGAAGCCGTCGCGCAAAGTTTCAACCGCATCACCGTCGATGGTGACATGAGCACCAACGACACGGTTTTAATTTTGGCGAACGGCTTGGCGAAGAACTCACGCTTCACGCTTCACGCTTCACGATTCACGATTTTCCAATCCGCGCTGAACCACGTTTGTCTCGAACTCGCCAAAATGATCGTGCGCGATGGGGAAGGCGTTTCGCGTTTTGTGACGGTGCGCGTGACTGGCGCAAAGACTTTTGCGGAGGCCGACGCCGCAGCGCGGGCTGTTGGCAACAGTGCCCTCGTGAAAACAAGCTGGCACGGTGGTGACCCAAATTGGGGAAGAATCATCGGGGCGCTCGGCTATTGTTCCGCAAAAATTGTCGAAGAAAAAATTGATGTGGCCTACAGCGCGCCCGGCAGTAAAAAACTTTTGTTCTCTTTAAAACGCGGGCAGCCAACGAAAACTTTTTTCAAAACATTGTGCAAAGTGGTTGCACAAAAAGAATTTGATCTGCACATCAACTTAAACCTCGGTAAAGCCAGCGCGATTCTTTACGCCGCCGATTTGACGGAAGATTACGTTGATTTTAACAAAGGCGATGTGAGCGATCCGTCATCACTGGGCGGATGAAAAGATAAGACGAAGTAAGCGAAGAAAAAGCCGCGCACCAATCAGGTTTAGTCCGTTTCGGTTCCCAAAACACGCTCGACAACTCGTCGGGAAAAGCTCAACGTCCGAAGATGAAACAGCACGCCGGTTCGTTTTTGAGAATCCACATGGTGTTGGTGCTCCTCATGGCAGCATGGTTCATGGTGTCGCCTCAAGAAGCTTCTGCACAAGGGGATCAACTCGTGACCCTGTGTTTCCGAGGTCGCACTATTCAGGTTCCGTTTTATCTGCAAGCAAGGTACACGGCGAATGGAGCGACCGTTGGACCTTGCACGCCTGAACCCAAGTTTACGACACAACCACAGAGTCAAACCCGTTTCGTTGGCAGCAGCGTCACCTTTTCTTCCATTGCGAGCGGCAATCCCGCGCCAACTTACCAATGGCGTCTGAACGGTGGAAACCTTAACGGAGCCTCGACTGCGAACTACACCATCGCCAACGTCCAGACCAACCACGCAGGCAACTACACCGTAGTCGCCAGCAACACCTCTGGTTCCGTAACTAGCGTCGTGGCGACCTTAACGGTTCTCACGTCCGCCGTCACCTCATTGATAGTCACGACCACGAACAATGCCGGCGCTGGCTCGTTGCGCCAGGTTCTCTTCAACGCGGAATCGCTGACCAATCCCGTAATCTCCTTTGCCTCCAATGTGACCAACACAATCACCCTTACGAGCGGCGAGCTGGCCATTACCAAAAGCGTGAACATAATGGGTCCCGGCGCAAAGGTCCTCGCTATCAGTGGCAATAACACGGGCCGCGTCTTCAACCTCCTCGGCGGCTCGAACACGATTTCAGGATTGTCCATCCGTGATGGCCGGCTCGTCGGCAGCACTGCCTTGCCCGAGACAGACGGCACTAAACAACGTGGCGGCGGAATCATGAACGAAGCCACCCTCACGCTGACCGGCTGCATCCTCAGCAACAACGCAGTGAAAGGTGGTCGAGGTGGAGATGGTCCCAACTTTGCCGGAGGCGGCGGGAATGGATTGGGAGGCGGTCTTTGCAACATCGGAATCCTGACCGCAACCGAGTGTAGTTTCCTCAACAATTCCGCCACCGGCGGTGACGGCGGTACGGACCCTGGCGGCAATCATGGCATGGGTGGTCAAGGGTGGGGCGGGGGGGCCTACATTTTCGGCGTGGCGACTTTCACTCGCTGCACTTTTAGCGGCAATAACGCGACGGCGGGCACTGGCCCGGCGGGTCCGGGTGGTGGCAGCGGCGGCGGCATCTACAACGAACTAGATCTCACCCTGCTGACTTGCACCGTGGCCGGCAATTCAGCCAATGGAAGTCCGTTTGATTTCGGCGGTGGGATTTTCGACAACGGCACTTTCCTTTTCGTGCGCCACAGTACGGTGGCGAACAACCAGGCGGATTACGGCGGCGGCCTTTACGCGAGCAGCGCCCAACTGGATAATACAATTCTCTCCGGCAACAGCGCGCCCGGCGACGGTCCCGATTGCAGCGGCACTTTCTACTCCAGTGATTACAACCTGATTCAAAACACCAACGGTTGCACCATCTCCGGGACGACGACCAACAACGTAATCGGTCAGAATCCTCTGCTCGGTCCGTTGCAGGATAATGGCGGGCCGACCTTCACCATGGCGTTGTCCGCCGGCAGTCCGGCCATCGACAAAGGAAAAAGTTTCGGATTTATCACCGATCAGCGAGGCATGGGCCGGCCTTGGAATTTTGCTTCAATCACAAACGCGAGCGGAGGCGATGGGAGCGATATCGGCGCATATGAGATTCAGCCGACAAGCCCGCTATTGAGCATCCAGCGCGCAAGCAGCAATGTCGTGCTCTCCTGGCCCACGGACGCAGCGGGTTTCCGTTTGCAATTCGTGACGAACCTTTCGGCATCAAACAACTGGACCGCGGTCGGCGGCACGCCTGCAACTATCGGCAGCCAGCTTTACCTCACCAATTCGGCGACGAATGGAAATAAATTTTACCGACTGATTTTTCCTTGATCCAGATTGACGGAGAATCAGTATTCGCGCGCACCGGGACAAAGACGCGCTGGCAAATTTCTCGGCTTAAATTCCAATCATTAGTGGGGCAGGCTTCCAGCCGGTCGGAGCGGGCATCTTGCCGGCGAACCCCGGGGCTGGCAGACAAAAGGTTTGCCCCACTACGTTGGTGGTGATGTCAAAATGCGCCCGATTGTTTCCGAATCGAAGAGCCTCCTTGACGACGGGTTTGGCAGGCGTAGTCTCGCCTGAAATGAACAGTAACGAAAAGCAATTCTCCGTCTCCGCGCGGAGCGTCAGAGGCAAATTCCTCTCAGTTCTGACGAACACCCATCCTGCAACAGCCGCGGAGCACCAAACGCAGGTTTAGATAAACCGTTTCCCGCTTTCCACATGCTTGAACTCCGCTCCGTCACCAAACGCTACGGCGCGATCACCGCGCTTGACGCGGTTTCGCTCCACATCGCGCGCGGCGAATTCTTCGGCCTCCTTGGCCCCAACGGTGCCGGCAAGTCCACCGTCATGTCGCTCGTGGCCGGCCTCCGCTCGCCCGATGCTGGCACGCTGACGCTCGACGGCGCAGCCATCACGTCCGCCGATCCCTCCACCCGCACCGCGCTCGGACTCGTCCCGCAATCCGTGGCGCTCTACGAGGATCTCGATGCCGGGCAGAATCTGAAAATCTTCGGCGAACTCTACGGCCTCCGCGGTGCCGACCTCACAAGCCGCATTGACGAAGCACTTGAAGCTGTCCAACTCGCCGACCGCCGCCACGATCCGGTGAAAAACTTTTCCGGCGGGATGGCGCGCCGCCTCAACCTCGTTGCCTCGCTCCTCCATCGCCCGAAGCTTCTCCTCTGTGACGAGCCGACCGTCGGCGTTGACCCGCAGTCGCGCAACGCCATCTTCGACTTCCTCGAAGCGCGCAACCGCGACGGCCTGACCATCATCTACTCCACGCACTACATGGAGGAGGCCACTCGCCTCTGCTCGCGCATCGGCATCATTGACCACGGCAAAATCCACGCCCTTGGCACCCTCGACGAATTACTCACCAAGCTTCCGTTCACCGACGAGATTACATTCCCTGCCACCTCCGCGACCGCCGCGTTTGCCGCCCAACTCGCCGCGCACGGCGAGCTTGCCACCGCCGACGGGACGCACCGCTTCCGCGCGCATGACGGTTTCAAGATGTCCTCCTTTCACGCGTTGGCTGAAGGTCACGCGCTTTCTCCCCGTCTTTTCGCAAGCGCCCGCCCGACGTTGGAATCGCTTTTTCTTCACCTCACGGGCCGCACGCTCCGCGAATGAACACCCGCCATGCGCACGATTCTCACACTCTTCAAAAAGGACTTCGCCAATTTTCGCAGGGACAAGGCCGCGGTCTCACTCACCTTCCTTGTTCCCATTGCGCTTATTTACATTTTCGGTCTGGTCTTCGGCCTCAACCAAAAGGACTCCGGCCCGAATGGCATCCGTCTGGCCGTGGTCAACGAAAGCGACAACCCTGCCGCGCAGAAATTGGTGGAGGCCCTCAAGGCCGAGAAGTCCTTCCAGGTCCTCACTAATTTCGTCAACCCGGACAAGACCACACGTCTGCTGACCGAGGCCGACCTACGCCCAATGATCCACGACCGGAAGTTCCGTTTCGCCGTCGTTATCCCAAAGGACCTGATCCCCGCCGAGGGCATCGGTCTTCGTTTGAAAATCCTCTCCGACCCGCTCAATGAGATCGAGACGCAGACCGTCAACGGCCTCCTGCAGAAAACCATTTTCTCGAATGTTCCCGAGTTGCTCGGCCAGTCTCTACAAGCGCGCGCGAAAAAATTTCTGGGAGATTCGCGCCTTCAACAGTTCAACGGTGCCATTGCAGAAGCGGTCAGCAGCACGTTCGGCGGAAACAAGGAAGCCATTCAACGCAGCATCGAGTCTGGCGATTTCGGCCTGGGCCAGCGCGACGGCGAAACGGAAAAACCCGCCGATCCCGCAGCTCCGGAAAAGCCGGCGGAGAAATCGAAGGCAGGTGAAGATTTCTTTTCCCGCATTGTGAAAATTGACAGTGAGCAGGTGGTCGGGGTCAACGTGAAAAGCCCCGCCGCCACTCGCGTCGTCGGGGGCTGGGCGCTGATGTTCCTGATGTTCAGCCTGAGCCACTCAGCGATGTCGCTCTTCGAGGAGAAAAAGGCCGGTCTCTTTGCCCGCCTGCTCTCCGCTCCGGTGCGCCGTTCGCAAATTTTGTGGAGTAAATTTTTTTGGGGCGTGAGTCTCGGACTGGTGCAACTCATCACGCTCTTTTGCGCCGGCCGCGTCCTCTACGGCATCGATGTTTTTGCGCATTTCGGCAATCTCCTCGTCGTGTGCGTGTCGGCGGCCGCCGCTTGCACTGCGTTCGGAATGCTGCTCGCCGCCGTCTCACCCACCGCAGCCGCCGCCAACGGGCTTGCGACATTCCTAACGCTCACGATGGCGGCGACTGGCGGAGCGTGGTTCCCCATCAGCTTCATGCCTGCGTTCATGCAGACCATCGCCAAGTTCACCTTGGTTTACTGGAGCATGGAAGGCTTCGCACAGGTGCTCTGGGCTGGAAACTCCCTCTTGGAAATCCTCCCGACGATTGGTGTTCTCGTGGCCTTCACAGCGGGCGTTATGACCGTAGCCATCTGGCGCTTCAATCGCGGTCATCTCTTCGATTGAGCGGTGAACTCGTGACGGAAGTTTGAAAGTTTTCGATGGCATCTTGCCGCTTTACGTTCGTCTCGTTTCGTGAGCTAATGCCGTCGCTTCCTCAAGAGCAGCACCGGGCGAACGAGCGACGGGTGTCTGTTTCATCCGGCAATGGGCTTTTGACCAAGCAGCACGACCAATTGGACTGTAGGGGACGCGATCGAAAATGCCCCCCGAGAAGGGTCAGGCTATGTTCCTGGGGCGGGCCGCGACAGACCGAGCCGCTTCCGCCAACCGACGAGAGCGCCCAGGCCCAGCACCAACATGGACAACGTCCCCGGCTCGGGAACGGCGGCGATTTGGACGTTGTCTATTGCCAGGAAGTGGTCAGAAGTGCCGTTGTCATTCCAATCATGCCAGCGGACATAAAATGTGCCTCCGTTGGGAACTGCGGTCGGAAACGTGATGGTGCCGCTGACAAACACCCGATTGGCCGCAAGGTTGCCATCCAATCCGCCGACCGGCGCATCGGCCGTTGTTTGCCTCGGGGCAACAAAATCCAGACTTGGGAAATACGTGAACCCGTCAGTGGAAGATGTCGTGCTGGCCAAAACCCTCAGCATTTCCGGTCCACTCGAAGATGTCCCTTGGGACTGGCGCCATTGTTCACCAAAATAGTTCATCTGTATCGCAGCCAGTGAGCCGCCCGTGTTGTTCTGGATGGCGACTTGCATAATCTGGTCGCCGGAGGGAGTCGTTCGTGGGTAGTTGCCCAAGGCCCGGTCGGAACTTCCCGCCGTCCCCAGGTTGAAAACCGTTCCTACATTGGGAGTGGGAAGGGCGCTGCCATCGCTCACGACCACCGGCATAGCGGTAATATTCGAGCCGTTTCCGGCGTAGGGCGTCATGACCGCACGGTTCACAGAACTTTCGGTGCCCAGATAGCCTGCGAACCAACCGGACGGCAGCGTCGTGCCAGCGGATCCCATAACGTCGAAATCCTGCACGTAAGGGAGTTGCGCGTAGCTCAATGGCACTGCCCAAGAGAACAGGACGACCAGGAGCAGCAGCGGCAGCATCTTCAGGCAAACTTTGCCGGAGGCAGGAGTTGTGGTTGGAATCCCTTTTCCAAAAGGACTTGGATTTTTCAAGAGGTTGGACTCTTGGATGGAAACCCGCCCGGCTGATTCAGCATTGGTATGGCACATAATATTTAGTGGTTATTGTGAGGCGCTTTCTGACGGCTCAGAAAATACACCGCAGCACTGGCAGTGATGGTTGGGGGTCACGTTGGGGGCGACATTATCAAGAGCCTTAATCAAGTCAAGAGTCATCGCACACTAAAAAAAATAATGGCGGAATGTTGGATTGCCCCTATTCTGTTCGCTCAAACCATGCTGTCAAAATTTCAATTGGTTGGAAAACGTGTCGCCTCCTTGTTGCTGGCGGCGAGTTGCCTCCACGCCGCCACCCGGCGGGCATGAGACTGAGGAGGTGGACCATGGCCGGCCGGTGGTGCTGATCGCCGCCGCGAACGTCAAGGGCGCGACTGCCAACGTGAAACTTTCCTTCGGCAAGGTCCTGGAGCTCAATGGCGCCGTTTCCGCCATCACGATTTCGCGCGACAAAGAAATAGAGAGAGTGACCCGCCTTCAAACAAATAAGAGACCGGGGTGGGCCGGTCACTTATTAGAGTTGCATCTGGCCATACCATTGGGGGGGCGTAAAACCATTGCTGGACAGAAAAAACAGCCAGAGGCAATGTTTCTATGTGAATGATGGCGAAGACC